>JACPZW010000011.1 GCA_016195265.1 Acidobacteriota bacterium
GCTCGACATCACCATCCCCACCCACCTCGAATGGAATGCCGAATGTAGTGCAGACTTTGTGACTGCGTGAGCCGATTTCTTAGACTTTCTCGCGGTGTCGCCGTTTCCGTGACGAACTTGGGCTAGTAACGCGCGGGGCCAGCGTGCACTGTGGATTCGTTCGCTGGACTCGACGACGCCCCATCGAATTCTCGCGAGCGACGGCGCGACGGGCACTCCGTTCTGGTCGCCGGACGGCCGGTTGGTCGGTTTCTTCGCGGACGGGAAGTTGAAGAAGGCGGACGCTTCCGGCGGCCCGGTGTTGAACATCTGCGCCATGCAAACCAACCTCGGTGCGACGTGGAGCCAAGACAACGTCATCGTCTTTGCGCCCGTCAACCGGACGGTGCTGCATCGCGTTCCCGCGGCGGGTGGCACGCCGGAGCCGATCACGACGCTGAACGCCGATCGCCGGGAAAACTCGCATCGCTGGCCGCACTTTCTGCCTGACGGCCGCCACTTCCTGTTCACGGCACGCAGCGACGTCAAAGAGAACAACCTGATCTACGTCGGCTCGCTCGACTCCAAGGATTTCCGCCCGCTGAGAGCCGCGCAATCGAACGCCGTGTACGTGTCCCCCGGATACCTGCTGTTCGCGCAGGAGGGCACGCTCATGGCGCAGCGTTTCGATCTGCGCGCGCTGTCGCTCGCCGGTGACCCGTTTCCGGTCGCCGAGCATGTGTCCCACACCACGCCGAGCTCGTCCGCGATATTTGGAGCGTCCGCCGACGGCAAGGTGTTGGCCTATCAGCCCGCGAGCACGCGGCAGTCGACTATTACGTGGTTCGATCGCGCCGGAAAAAGACTGAGCACCATCGGCCCGGAACGGGAATACACGGACCTCCGCCTCGCACCCAACGGCGTCCAAGCGGCCGTCGTCATTCCTGATTCCGACAGCGGCAATCGCGACATCTGGCTGATTGACCTTGTCGGCGGCGCGCTCACGCGCCTGACGTCGCATCCCGCCAACGACTGGCAGATGGCCTGGTCACCTGACAGCCGGGAGATCGCGTTCGCGTCGGATCGCAACGGGAAGTCGAGCGTGTATCGGAAAGCCGTCGCCGGCGGCGAGGAGCAGATCGTGCTGCGGCTGCCCGACTCTGGCGCCTTTCCGAGGGACTGGTCCGCCGACGGCCGCTACCTCAGCCTCGGCGTGGACGATGCGACCGGGCGATCCAGGATTTGGGCGTTGCCGCTGTTCGGCGATCGCAAGCTGTTTCCGCTGGTTCAGGAGACAGCCGTGTCGAACCAGGCCATGCTGTCACCCGACGGCGAGTGGATCGCCTACGAATCGAACGAAGCCGGTACCGTGGAGATCTACGTGAAACCCTTCGCGCGACCCGGCAAGGTCCGCGTGTCTAGCGCCGGCGGCGTTCAGGCGCGGTGGCGTCGCGATGAACGCGAACTGTATTACCTCACGCCGGCCGGCGACGTCATGTCGGTTCCTTTTGCGCGAGGCGAGAAGACCACGCTCGGCGCGCCAACGAGACTCTTCTCGGCGTGCGCGGACGTCTCGCCCGGCACGCAGGTGATCGTGAAGCCGGCCGCCACGTACGACGTCGCGGCGGATGGCGCGCGTTTCCTTCTGGTCTGCGCCGTCCCTGCGACGGCCACGCCACAGATCACCGTGTTCCTCAACTGGACGGCGTCAATCAAATAATCCGCGTGCTACGCTTGTTCGGCCTTCATGATCTCGTTCTCGCGCGTCAGCAAGCAGTACGGCAAACAGATCCTCTTCGTCGACGCCTCCTTCCAGCTCAATCCTGGCGACAAAGTCGGCCTCGTCGGGCCGAACGGATCCGGCAAGACGACGCTCTTCCGCATGATCGTCGGCGAGGAAGTGCCGGACGAGGGCGACGTGTCCGTGCCGAAGAAACTGACGATCGGCTACTTCCGGCAGGACGTCGAGGAGATGTCGGGCCGCTCGGTGATCGATGAAGCGATTCTGGGCAGCGGGCGCGTCGGCGGTCTGCATCACGAGCTGGAATCGCTGCAGCACGCGATGTCGGATCCGGCGCGCGAAGGCGAGATGGAAACGATCCTCGCGCGCTTCGGCGAGGTGCAGGATGAGTACGACCACCTCGGCGGCTACGCGCTCGAGGCGCAGGCGCGCGAAGTGCTGCACGGCCTCGGCTTCGAGGACGATCAGATTGACGGCGACGTCGGTGCACTCTCCGGCGGCTGGAAGATGCGCGTCGCCATGGCGCGCGTCCTGCTCGGACGCCCCGACGTCCTGCTGATGGACGAGCCGACGAACCATCTCGACATCGAATCGATCATCTGGCTCGAGAGTTTTCTGAAGTCGTCGCCTGCCGCGCTGCTGATGACGTCGCACGACCGCGAGTTCATGAACCGCCTCGTGACGAAGATCGCCGAGATTGACGACGGTGAAATCACGTCGTACTCGGGCAACTACGATTTCTACGAGCGCGAGCGCGCGATTCGCGAGGCGAACCGCGAGGCCGCGTATGCCCGCCAGCAGGCCATGCTGGCCAAGGAGCAGCGGTTCATCGATCGCTTCGCGGCGCACGCGGCCAAGGCCGCGCAGGTGCAGAGCCGCGTGAAGGCGCTCGAGAAGATCGAGAAGATCGAGCTGCCCAAGAAGCGCAAGGTCGTGAAGTTCGATTTCCGCGCGCCGCCGCGGTCCGGCGATCAGGTCGTCGTGATCGAAGGTCTGAGGAAGGCATACGGCCGCCGCGTCGTCCACGACGGCGTGAACCTGACGATCCGGCGCGGCGAGCGCTGGTGCGTGATGGGGAAGAACGGCGCAGGCAAGTCCACGCTGCTGAAGATGATCGTCGGGCAGGTCGCGCCGGACTCGGGGATCGTCAAGCTGGGCGCGAGTCTGCAGATGGGGTACTTTGCCCAGCAGTCGCTGGATCTGCTGGACCCCGACCTGACCATTGAGGAGCAGCTGACGAAAGACTTTCCCGAAGAGTCCATCGGGTCGCTGCGCAACCTGGCCGGGGCCTTTCAGTTTTCAGGCGACGACACCGACAAGAAGATCCGCGCGCTGTCGGGCGGCGAGAAGACGCGGCTGGTGCTGGCGCGGATGCTGCTCAACCCGCCGAACTTCCTGGTGCTGGACGAGCCGACCAACCACCTCGATCTCGCGACCAAGGAGATGCTGCTCGACGCCCTGAAGGACTTCGACGGCACGATGCTGTTTGTCTCGCACGACCGGGCGTTCCTGCGGGGCCTGAGCAACCGGGTCCTCGAACTGGGCGGCGAGAGCGGGCGGGACGCCCAGCCGCACGCGTATCCCGGGTCCTACGTCGAGTACGTTCAGCGTACAGGCCACGAGGCGCCCGGCGTCCACGCTTGACGGGCGGAACGGCGAAGCGCATAGTCACGTCTCATCCGGTTGCGGTTCTCGTCGAAATATTTCGGGCTTCCTGGGCATCACCCCGGCATCACCATAAGGAGGCTGATATGAGACGGACGCGCTTCACGCTCGCCCTCGCGGTTCTCACCGCATTCACCCTTGGGGCACTGCAGCCCACGTCGGCGGGCGCGGCCGGCGCGGACGACAAGGTGCAGCACGCCAGCGGCACGGTCACCTCGGTCTCGCTGACGTCGATCACCATCGGCGGTGGCGCCGGCGGCGGCGCGAAGTTCTCGCGCACCTTCGCCGTCGACGCGGACACCAAGGTCATCGCCAAGGGCGCCGGAACCACGTCGGCGGCCATGGGCGGTCGCGCGGCCATCACTGACATGGTCACCACCGGCGACAAGGTGAACGTCTCGTACCACAAGATGGGCGAGATGAACCACGCGTCGGAAGTGAGAGTGACGACGAAAGCCGCAAAATAGATGTGAGGATGTGAGGATGTGAGGATGTGAGGATGTGAGGATGTGAAGACGCCGGGCGGTGCCTTGCACTTCCTCAGATTCTCACATCCTCACATCCTTAGATTCGGCGTCATCCCCATCGCTCCGCCCACGAACCCCGCTTCGACCAGATGCGGCGACAGCGCGTGCGCTGCCGGCGGCACGCCGTCGATCTCTTCGATCAGCATGCCGCGCGGTCCTTCGCTCTCCGGCTCGCCGGGCGTCCTGGCGCGCGCGCGCGCAATGAGCGCGTGTGCGACGGCGCGAGCGGCTTTCGAGCGCTCGGGTTCGTCGGAGGGAAGAAACGTCGCGAGCTCCCGGTCGCCGCGCGCGAGATAGGCGGTCAGCGCGCCGTTGACGAGAATCACGGTCGCGCCAACCGAACGAGTCGGCGCGCGCCCCGCCTTCGCGGCTGACGCCGCTTCAGCGTGGCTACGCCGGCTCGGATCGTATGACGAGGCTTGCCCCGCCGAAGCGGCGGAAGCGGCGGAGGCGGGCCATTTGAGAGTCGCGCCGTATGGATTCGCGGGATCCGTCGCGGCAAGCACGGACAGCTTGACCTCGTCGGACGTGTCGCGCAGCGAGCGGAGCAGGTCGAGCGCGCCCGGCTGGGCGAACTGCGTAGCGCCAAGTCCGGCGACAAAGTAGCCGCGGCGAATCCGCCCGTTCTCCTCGAGTCCTTTCAGCACCGGATACACGGTGCCGAATCCTCCCGGCACGGCTTCGCTCAGCACGGCCTCACGGGTCAGCACGCCGTGCCGAACGAGCAGTTGCTGCGCGATGGCGGCGGCCCAGCGGGTGGGGTTGGCGGCACGCGCCACGAGTCCCCATCGCCCCTCGGCGGACGGCGGGACGAGGCGGCGCGAGCGGAACACGCCGTCGGACCGGCGCGGCTTCGTCCTGCGCCTCGGCGCACGCGCGCGCGTGAACGCGCGCAGCGCGTGGAACGTGTCGTTGGTGACGAGTCCCTGCCAGACGAGCTGCCACAGCGCATCGACGGTTTCCGCGGGATAGCCGCCGCCGGCCGCGTCGTGGAGCGGACCGAAGAAGGACGCGCCGCTCGTGCCCAGCAAGTCGAGGATGGCGGATTCCCGATCAGTAGGGCGGGCCTTTTCAGGCCCGCCTGATTGAGGCGGGTCCGAAGGACCCGCCCTACGTACCGCCGCCGGCGGCAACAGCTGCGGCGCCTGATCGGCGAGATACAGCGCGACGCGACCGTCGCGCTCACCGAGCGATTCGACGCCGGCCCACACGACTTCGCCGGCCGCCGTGACGGCGTCGAGGTCGGCCGGATCGTACCCGTCGATGCGCGCGGGCAGGATCTCGGTCTCGAGGATCGAGGCGGGCAGCGGCGCGCCCTGCAACTGCTCGATGGCGTCGAGTAACGCATCGGCGCCTTGACGTTTTCTCGCGACGCCCTGCCAGGTTGAGGCGAACCGTCCGAGGACGGACGGCTCGACCGGCTCGATTTCGTGGCGCAGCTTCGCGAGCGACAACCGCCGGATCCGCCGCAGCGCGCCGGACTCCGTCCACTCACGCGCGACGCCGCCGGGCCGGAACTCGCCTTCGATGAGGCGGCCCTCGGCGATGAGCCGCATCAGCACCGCTTCGGCGGCGTGGGTGGGGAGCCCGTACCGCAGCGCGAAGTCCGCCGCGGCAAACGGCGCGTGCGTGCGCGCGTACCGCAGCGCGATGTCGCCGATCGCGTCGCGGACCGGCGCCAGCAGCGGCGCAGGCACGGTGTCCGGCAGCCGCACGTCCAGCGCATCGCGCACACGCGCCGCGTCTTCGACGGCGACGAAGCGCGCCTCGCCCGCGATGGGAAGCTCGACCGCGCGTCCCGCGGCGACGAGCGCGTCGATGCCCGCTGCGGCGTCCACGGTCAGCGCGCGCTCGAGCAGCGCCTCGCGCGTCAGGTCACCGATCGCGAGCAGCAGGTCGTGTACGCCGTCCGCGCTCTTCGCCTGATAGCGCGGGTCGAGCCGCTGCAGCTGCCGCTCGACGGCGTCCATCGAGCCGGCGTCGAGGAGCGCGCGCAGCTCCGCGTCGCCGAGCAGCTCGCGAAGCTGCCCCGGATCGACGGCGAGCGCCTGCGCGCGGCGCTCCGCCAGCGGCGCGTCGCCGTCATAAAGAAAACTCGCGACGTAGTTGAAGAGCAGCGCCGCGGCAAACGGCGACGGCGTCTCCGAATTCACGGTCGAGACCCGAATCGCGCGGCTGCGGACGCCGGCCAGCGTCGCGACGAGCGCCGGCATGTCGAAGAAGTCGCGCAGGCACTCGCGGTACGTTTCGAGCAGCACGGGAAACGATCCGAAGCGCGACGCGACCTGCAGCAGGTCGTGGGCCTTCTTGCGCTGCTGCCAGAGCGGCACGCGCATGCCGGGCCGGCGCCGCGGCAGCAGCAGCGATCGCGCGGCGTTCTCGCGGAACTTGGCCGCGAAGAGCGCGGTCGATCCCAGCTGCCGGATGACGAGCGCCTGCACCTCGTCCGGGTCCGGCAGCAGCAGCCGCGGGTCCGGCGGCTGATCCACGTCCGGAAACCTGACGACGAACCCATCGTCGCCCCAGATCGTTTCGACGTCGGCACCGGTCTCTTCGCGAATCTTCGCGGCCGCCGCCATCGCCCATGGCGCGTGGATGCGCCCGCCGCGCGGCGACAGCACGCACACGCGCCAGTCGCCGAGCTCGTCGCGCACGCGCTCGATGACGATCGTCTCGGCGTCCGGGACGTCCTGCGTGGCGGCCCTCTGATCGCGGAGGTACTGCAACAGGTTCTCCGCGGCGCGGGCGTCGAGATCGTGCTCGCGCGTGAGCCGCTCGACGGCCGCGGCCGGCGGCAGCCGCAGCATGTCGCGCGTCAGCCGTCCGATGGCGAGGCCGAATTCGAGCGGACGGCCGGCGCGATCGCCTTTCCAGAACGGCATCTTGCCCGGCTGGCCCGGCGCAGGGGAGACCAGCACGCGGTCGTGCGTGATGTCCTCGACGCGCCACGACGAGGCGCCGAGGACGAACGTCTCGCCGGGCTTGGTCTCGAAGACCATTTCCTCGTCGAGCTCGCCGACGCGCGCCGCGCCAGCGGGCGCGCCGATCAGGAACACGCCGAAGAGCCCGCGATCGGGAATCGTGCCGCCGTTGGCGATCGCCACGCGTTTCGCGCCTTCGCGCGACGTGATCGTGCCGCGCACGCGATCCCACGTGATGCGCGGCCGCAGTTCGGCGAACTCGTCGGACGGATAGCGGCCGGACAGCATGTCCAGCACGCCGTCGAAGACCGCGCGGCTCAGCTCGGCGAACGGCGCGGCGCGACGAATTGTCGCGAAGAGATCGTCCGCGCGCCAGTCGTCCATCGACGCCATGGCGACGACGTGCTGCGCGACGATGTCCAGCGGGTTGCGCGGGTATCTCGTCGCCTCGACCGCGCCGTCGTGCATCGCCTTCGACACGGCCGCGCACGCGACGAGATCGCCGCGGAACTTCGGAAAGATGACGCCTTCGCTGACGGCGTTGGCCCGATGGCCGCCGCGCCCGATGCGCTGCAGGCCGCTCGCCACCGACGGCGGCGCTTCGATCTGGACGACAAGATCGATCGCGCCCATGTCGATGCCGAGCTCGAGCGTCGAGGTCGCGACGAGCCCGCGCAGCGCGCCGGCCTTGAGTAACTCCTCGACCTCGACGCGCTGCGGCCGCGCGATCGATCCATGGTGCGATCTGACGAGCGTCTCGCCGGCCAGTTCGTTCACCGCGGCGGCGAGACGCTCGGCGAGGCGGCGGCCGTTGACGAAGATCAGCGTCGAGCGGTGCGCGCGAATCAGTTCCAGCAGCCGCGGATGGATGGCCGCCCAGATGGACGGCCGCGTGTCGCGCGCGCCCGCCGCCACGCCCGGCCGGGCGGTTGTCTCCGAGGGTGGCGCCAGCTTCGCCATGTCCTCGACGGGAACGTCGATCGTCAGCTTCAGCGCTTTCTTCTGACCCGCGTCGACGATGGTGACGGGGCGGTAGTGGACCGAGCGCGTCGCAGAGAACTCGCGCTCGACGCTGGTGGCTGACTGAAGAGCAGTGGCTGGTGGCTGGTGGCTGGTGGCTGATGAGCGGTGGCTGCCGCCTTCGCGCCTCCGGCGCTTCGGCGAGCCTGGCCGTAGCTCGCTGGCATTGCCGGCGAGGGGAGGCCGGGTGGCTGGTGACTGGTGGCTGGGCGCGGCGCCGCCGAGCAATCGCGCGACTTCGTCGAGCGGCCGCTGCGTCGCCGACAGCCCTATCCGCTGCGGCGGCTGGTGACAAATCGCCTCGATCCGCTCGAGCGACAGCGCGAGGTGCGCGCCGCGTTTGGTCGGGACGAGCGCGTGGATCTCATCGATGACGACCGTGTCCACCGACCGCAGGGCGTCGCGGGCGTTCGACGTCAGCAGCAGGTAGAGCGACTCGGGCGTCGTGATCAGGATGTCGGCCGGCTCGCGCCGGAACTTCGCGCGCTCGGTCTGCGGCGTGTCGCCGGTGCGCACCGCGATGGACGGCGTGACGAAGGCGTCGCCGCGCGCGCGGGCGACCTCCGCGATCCCGGCGAGCGGCGCCCGGAGATTGCGCTCGACGTCCACGGCCAGCGCCTTGAGCGGCGAGACGTAGAGCACGCGGCACCGCGCGGCTGTCGGCGGCTCGGGCGTGAACATCAGCCGGCCGAGGCACCAGAGAAACGCCGTCAGCGTCTTGCCGCTGCCAGTCGGCGCGAGGATGAGTGTCGAGTCGCCGCGCGCGATGGCGGGCCAGCCGAGTGCCTGCGGGCGCGTCGGCGCCTCGAACGCGCCGGTGAACCAGGCGCGCACGGCCGGAGGGAAGGGCGCCAGCGGATCGGCGGACGGTCGAGCCGGCATCGCATCATCTTACTAATCGTGAGAAATGCGCTGCGATGAATCCTGTACCGGGACGCGAAGGATGGTAATCTGATGAAGCACGTCCAGACAGGAGCTGATCGATGGGTGATTCCGGAGAAGGGTTAATCGACGCCGAGGCGCGCATCCAGGAGCGGATGGAAGAACTGGAGCGCGAGCGGCAGCGGACGCAACCGAAAGTCGCAAAGGATCCCGAGAAGGAACGCACGCTCGAGTCGCTGCGGCTTGCGCGTCTCGAGCTCCAGAGCCAGGCGGCGCTGACGACCAACGAGCGGCGGCGCGCGCAGATCGCGCAGGCCGTGGCGGAGATCGATCGGCGCACGGCGGCGGCTGGCGCCTGAGCAAATTCAGATTTTAGATTTCAGAATTCAGATTTGAAATGCCGCACTCAATCTGAAATCTGAACTCCGAAATCTGAAATCTCCGTGATCCATCGTTACCACGACGGAACGAAGCACTCCTTCCACCAGTTTTCCCGGTCGCTCGGCTATCTCGACTGGGCGTCGCAACCCAATCCTTTCCGTTCGTTCGACGGCGCGCCGGCGGTCGTCCTGCCGCCGCGCCCCGACGCGCCCGCGACGGGCGCCGACACGACCGTTGTCACGATCGGCGCGATCCTGCGGTACTCGCTCGGCCTCTCGGCCTGGAAGCAGTTTCGCGATTCTCGATGGTCCCTGCGCGTCAATCCCTCGAGCGGCAATCTCCACCCGACCGAAGCGTACGTCGTCTGCGGCGACTTGCCTCGCCGAAGCTCGAGCGGGATTGAGCCGAGCGAAGGCGGAAGCGAAGGCGGGGCCGTGTATCACTACGCGGCCGAACGCCACGAGCTCGAGCAGCGATGCGCGTTCGATGCCGAAGCCTGGGCCGGTGTTTCAGCCGACGCGGATATCGTCGCGCTCGTCGCGCTGACGTCGATCCACTGGCGCGAATCCTGGAAGTACGGCGAGCGCGCGTTCAGGTACTGCCAGCACGATCTCGGCCACGCGATCGCGGCGATCGCGTATTCCGCCGCGCTTGCCGGCTGCCGCGCGACGCTGGTGCCCGACTGGTCGCAGCGCGACATCAGTGCGCTGACCGGCACCGATCGGGATGAGGACTATGTCGACGCCGAGCGTGAAGAGCCCGGCTGCCTGATGGTCGTGCGTCGTGAGTCGTTAGTCGCTGGTCGTGAGTCCCCCAGTCACCAGTCACCAGCCACGAGCCACCGACTTCTTGTCGATGCTGTGCGTCAGGGTCTCTGGACCGGCCGCGCGAATCAACTGAGCGAGAACCACGTCACGTGGTCGTTCATCGACGAGATCGCGCGCGCGACCGAAGATCCCGGGCGGTCGGTGACTCCGGCCCAATTACCCACTTACCCAATTACCCACTTACCCAATTCATCGCTTGTCCTCCAGCGAAGAAGCGCCGTCGCCCTCGACGGCCGTTCGTCCATTGACGTTTCGCGTTTCTTCGCGATGCTCGCGGCGACGCTGCCGTCCGCGGCGCCGCCCTGGGATGCGCTGTGGTGGGAGGCGTGCATTCATCTGCTGCTGTTCGTCCACCGCGTCGACGGTCTCGAGCCCGGTGTGTATTGCCTGCCGCGCAATCCCGCGGCGGTCGATCGGCTGAAGGCGGCGGTTGGCCGCGTGTTCGACTGGACGCCGATCGTCGACACGCTGCCGCTCGTGGGGCTGGCGCAGGGCGACTGCCGCGCGCTGGCTGAGCGGCTGAGCTGCGGTCAGGAGATTGCGGCGGACGGGTTCTTCAGCCTTGGCATGATCGCTGATTTCGACGCGAGCCTCGACCAGTTCGGGCCATCGTTCTACCGGCACCTGTTCTGGGAGTCAGGCGTGGTCGGGCAGGTGCTGTATCTCGAAGCCGAGGCCGCCGGCGCGCGCGGGACCGGCATCGGCTGCTTTTTCGACGATCCGGTGCACGACGTGCTCGGCCTGACCGGCCACGCGTTCCAGAGTCTGTATCACTTCACGATCGGGATGCCGGTCGAGGACACGCGGCTGACCAGCGAGCCTGGATACGCGTGGGAAGCACGAACGAACTAACGACGAACGGCCGAAGCGTGTCCCTCCTGCGATCCAAGCGTCGCCGCCAGCTGCCGCCGGATTCCGGCGTCGTCCAGTCCGCCGAAGGACGTGGGCAGGAGCGCGAGCGCCGCGTGCGCAGCCTTGACCGCCTTGTCGACATCGCCGCTTTCATAGTACGCGCGCACCAGCAGGAACGCCGGCAGCGCCTGCTTGCCACCGGTGAGGGCAACGGCGCGCTCGGCGTACGCCACGGCGGCGCGCGGGTCCCTGAGCCCGACGGGCCGGCACGTCAGGAGAAGCTGCGCGGCGTTGAACAGCTCTTGTACGCTCGCCGTCGTTCGATCGGCTGAGGCTCGTTCGAGCGCCATCTCTGCGTCTGCTGGAACGGCCGCTTCCGCAGCCCGCCCGTGCCGGTCAAGCAGATTCGTCAGCCGCCACACACCGGTGCCGTAGACGATCCGCCAGCTCGGACTCGGCGGCGAGCCGGCGCGCAGGCGGTCACCGAGCGCGACGATCTTTCGGTACGTGGCCTCCGCGGCGGCCGTGTTTCCCGATTTCGCCAGCATGTCGCCGAGCATGGCGTAGGTCCCCGCCAGGATGAGATTGCGCTCACCGTTGGTTGGATCGGTCGCGAGCGTCCGCTCGCTGATGGCGATGCTCTGCCGGTAGTGGCGCTCGGCGTCGGCGCGATCGCCGTGGCGTTCCAAGAGGACGCCGAAATCGCGGTGACTGACGGACAAATCGAAGCCGGCTTCCTGATTGGCGGGGTCGGCCGCCGCGAGGCTTTCGAAGCTCGTCAGCACAGGGCGATAGAGATCGACCGCTTCTCCCGGACTGCCCGACTTCGCCACGAGTCGCGCGGTTTCGCCCGTGGCGTCGGCAACCAGCCGGCGAAAACCCATGTTGTTCGCATCGTTGGTGAGCAGCCGCGTGGCGATGACCATGGCTTCGCGGTGATGGGCGAGTGACTGTCGAAAGCTCTTGGTGGCGTTGGCCGGTCCCAGCGTATCGGCCAGCAAGTCGCCGAAGGTTTCGAAGATGGCTCCCAGCCGATGATGACTTTCGGCGAGCCCGTTCAGCAGGCGCGGGTCATCGGGTGTCGTCGCGAGGAGCGCCTGCCGGATCGCGCGCGCGCGATCGTACAGGCTCATCGCTTCCAGCGTGTCGCCCTGACTTGACAGCAGCGCGTCGCCGGTGGAGACGGAGCTCTCGGCCAGCTGCTGGCGCAGCTCCCGGTCGTCGGGATGCGGCTTCACCAGGCGTTCGCGGATCTGCAGCGCTTTGCGAAGATTCGCCAGGGCGCCGCTCGGCTCGTTCATGCGAGTGAGCACGCTGCCGATGCGTTGATACGCTGTGCCGAGCGCCACCGTGTCCGAGGTGTCAGGGGATGGCCCGGCGGACAAACGCTCGAGAATCGCGACGGATTTTTGGTAGCTCGCGCGCGCGCCGGCCGTGTCGCCGAGGTTGGCCTGGTAGGGGAGACCCTGCAGGTCCCCGACCTTCTGGTACGTGACCGCGAGCTCGCGCTGCAGCGACGCGTCGGTGGTGACTTCCTTCGCGAGTTCGTCCAGGTACTCGAGCGCGCGCCTGGCGAGCAGCGCGCGCGTTGCCGTGGAGCCCGGCAGCGTGGCCAACGCGTCGTTGAACTCCACGATCAGCGAGTTCGTGATTTGGCGCACGTCGCGCAGTCGCCGTTCGGCGCGTCCGCGCTCCACCTGCGCGACGTGCGCCTCCCACGTGGTCGCGGAGACGCCCGCGGCGAGGGTCAACAGCACTCCGACCCCCGCGGCCGCGGCGGTCTTGTGCCGCCGCACGAACTTGACGACTCGGTACTGCAGCGAGCCCTTTCGCGCGAGTACCGGCAGACCGGTGAGATATCGGTGCACGTCCTGCGACAGTTGTTCCACCGATCCATATCGGTCGGCTGGATCCTTCCGCAGCGTTTTCAACACGATGCTGTCGAGATCGCCGCGAAGGCGCCGGCGCCGCGCCTCGTTCAGGCCTTCCGCCTCACTTGGAGGGCGAGGATCCTGCTCGAGGATGACGTTCGCGATGGCGTGCGGCTGGTGTGAAGCGAACTCGAGCGGCAGGCGACCCGTCGTCAAGCGGTAGAGCAGGACTCCGAGCGAGTACACGTCGGTCGCGGTGGTAATCGCGCCGCCGGACACTTGTTCCGGGCTCGCGTACTCCGGCGTCATCGGCCGGAACGGCGCCGGGATCGTCGCGTCCACGCGCATCTCGGGGTCCAGCCATTTCGCGATGCCGAAGTCCAGAAGCTTCGGCACGCCGTCCGCACCCACCAGGATGTTGCCAGCCTTGATGTCGCGATGGACGATGAGGTGCCGATGGGCGTGATCGACGGCGGCGCACACCTGGCCGAACAGCGCGAGCCGCTGCGCGACGTCGAGGGCGCCGGCCTCGCAGTACTGATCGATCGGAACGCCGTCCACGTACTCCAGCACGAAGTACGGCAGGCCATCGTCGCTCGTGCCCCCGTCGAGCAGCTTCGTGATGTTGGGATGGTTGAGCGTGGCGAGCATCTGGCGCTCGGACCGGAACCTGCGGACGATGGCCTCGGTGTCGAGGCCGCCTTTCACCAGTTTGATCGCGACCTGGTGGCGGTACTGTTCATCGTCGCGTTCGGCGAGGTACACGGCGCCCATCCCGCCCCGGCCCAGCTCGCGCACGAGACGGTAGGGCCCGATGCGGGCCCCGGCGCGTTCGCCGCTCGCCGCTTCGCCGGCGACCGCGAGCGGTGGCCGCTCGAGGAATCCGGCAGCCCGACCGTGCCACGCGAGGAGCCGTTCGACCCCGGCGCGCAGCGACGGATCGGCCGCGCAGACGCGATCGAGCAGCGCCGCGCGCGACGCGACGTCGAGCTCGACGGCTTCGTCAAACAGCTGCTCGAGTGCCCGCCAGCGATCCTGATCCGGCATCGCGATTGGCGTCAGGGCCCCGGCGCGATCTCGCCGTATAGCCACGCTCTGGCCATCTGCCACTGGCGGGCGACAGTGCGCGGCGACAGGTTGAGGACTTCAGCCACCTCGTCGACCGACAATCCGCCAAAGAACCGTAGCTCGACGATGCGGCTTTTCTGCGGATCGATCGCCGCGAGGCGGGTGAGCGCCGCATCGAGTGCGACGAGATCGAGGTCGGTCTCACCCGACGACTGACCGGCCTCGACGTCGTCCAGGGCGACCTTCACCACGTCGCCGCCGCGCTTGGCCGCGTGTCCGGCGCGGGCGTGGTCGATGAGGATACGGCGCATGGCTTGCGCCGCCACCCCCAGAAAGTGCGCGCGGTTTTGCCAACGCGTGCGATCTTGCCCGGCCAGCCGCAGGTAGGCCTCGTGTACCAATGCCGTCGGCTGCAGCGTGTGCGGCGATCCTTCCCGCCGCAACTGAGACCCTGCGAGACGCCGCAACTCGTCGTAAATGTGCGGCAGAAGCTTGTTCAAGGCTTCTTGATCGCCGTTGCCCCATGCCTGAAGCAGCCGCGTGACGTCGCCTGGCGATTCGGCCATCGTCCGGTCCCTGTGTGCGGGTTGCAGGGCCGAAGCGTACACCAACGCCCGCTGAAAGCAAGCCGGGCGGCGGCCTATTTGACGAGCGACGCCAGCGCGTAGATCTGAGCGCTCAAGTTGTTGCCAATCGCCATCGTGAAGGGCGTGACGTTCAGAAAGGGCTGAGCGCCGTTCAGCGGTGACGCCGGACCGCCCTGGGAACTCACAATCCGGCTGATTCTGTCAGGCAGATTGCCCTGTAGCGAGAAACGGCTCGCGGAGGCCCCGCCGGGTAACAGGGCGCCCCATTTCTGGCTGTCGCCGCCGTTGCAGTCCCAGAGGATTGCCGCCCCGCCGGGCAACACCCACTTGTCCTGGATGTCGAGGCATCTGCCGTTGAAACTCTTGACTTCGCCCGACGTCGAAGGCGTCCACTGCTGGCTCCGTTGGCCCGTGCACCGCCGAATGACGATGCGATCACCGTTGCCGCCTCTGCCTCCCGGATCGTCCAGACATTTGTTCGTGAAGACGCGAATCTCGCCGCTTGTCGTCAACCGAAACTTCTGGTTCGCGTTCGACGTGCAGAACATAGTGCCGACGACCGTCCCCTCGGGCCGGTCCGACGCGACACCCGGCGGGCTGTCCACGTTCAGACAGAGTCCGATCAGTCCGCTCACAATGTTGATCGCAGGCGGCGCCGCGCGACCGACCATGACGGCCGCCGCCATCGTGGCCACGACACAACACACGAGCCGCGATTTCGTTTCGAACCGCTGTGCGCCGGGCGGTTTATCTCCGTGAATGCTTGAGCGCGATCTCACGCTGCCTCGCCACACCCTCCATTCCTGTAACGCGCCGATCGAGCGAGAAAGCTGCCAGTCCGGAGGCCGAGTCGGCAGGATGCCTGTCGTGGCAGATTCTGGCCGGGTTTTCCGCGTTGGTGAGTGTGGAGGCTCGATGCGCAGATTGGTCAACGGCCCGGTAGTGGTCGTGCTGACAGTACTCAGTGCGTGGATCGCGCTGCAGACGCGGGCGGCCGGTCAGGTGTCAGCCCGGTCCGCGACCGTCATGCCTCGCACCGTGGAGGATCTGCGCCAATGGGACAGCACGGTCGATTCGATGGTCCGCGGCGGTGAGCTGCGACTGCGTCGCGCTGAACAGGACACGCTGATAGCGGGCCGCGTTCACGAGCGGCTCGATCAGTTCTCCCACGGTGTCCGGATTTTCGGTGGCGATCTGACCCGGCAGGTGGATCGTGGCCAGACCGTGTCGATCTTCGGCGTGCTGTATGCGGATCTGAATCTCGATACCACGCCGGGTCTCGACGCCGTGGCCGCGCAGGCGGCCATCGAGCGCCTTTCGGGCGCCGCCCGACCCGGTGTCGCGCCCGAACTCGTGATCCTGCCCACGCCGTCAGGCACATATGCGCTGACCTACACCGAGCAGATCTGGACCGACACGGGCCCGGTCGTGTACTTCGTGGACGCCACGACCGGCGCCGAGGTCTGGCACTACAACAACCTGCAGACGCAGTCGGCGGTCCGTAGTGGCAAGGGCGTGCTGGCCGACGACAAGAAGGTCAGCATGCTCGCGACCGCCGGCACCTACCTCGCCGACGATCAGCTCCGTCCGCCCACACTGCGCACGTTCAACTTGAACGGAAACCTTACACGGACGAAGCAGTTTCTGAACAACGTAATCACGCTCGGTTCGTCGGACGTTGCCGCCTCGTCCGCCGAACCGTGGACCGATGGCGCAGCGGTCGATGCACAGGTGTATCAGGGCTGGGTCTACGACTACTACTTCAAGCGATTCGGCCGGCGGGGGCTGGACAACAACAACTCCCGGGTCCTCGGCATCGTGCACCCCGCCCTGCAGTCGGCCGTCCTGCAGGCCAGCTCCAGCGATCAGGACACATTCTGGCTGAACGCGTTCTACGTACACCCCGGGGTCATGGTGTACGGCGAAGGGCTACCAAGCAACTTGACCGTGAGCGGTCAACACTGGACCTACCTCGCCGGCGGCCTCGACGTCATTTGCCACGAGCTGTCGCACGGCGTGACTGCCTACACGTCCAATTTGATCTATCAGAACGAATCGGGCGCCTTGAACGAAGCGTTCTCCGACATGATGGGGACGAGCTGTGAGTTTTTCTACGCGTCGGTCCGAGGCAAAACGGGCAATTACCTGATCGGCGAAGATGTCGTCACGCCCGGCGGGTTGCGATCGATGGCCGATCCCCGGGCGTACGGCGACCCAGATCACTTCGCCATCCGGTACACGGGCACGCAGGACCACGGCGGCGTGCACACGAATTCCGGGATCGGCAACAACGCGTTCTACCTCGCCATCGAAGGCGGCCGCAACCGGACGTCGGGACTGGCCGTGACCGGCGTCGGGTCTGCGAATCGCGAGCAGATCGAAAAGACCTTCTATCGCGCTTTCGCCCAGTTGATGCCCTCCAACGCGACCTTCGCGGTCGCGCGTCGAGCCACGATCCAGGCCGCGCAGGATCTGTACGGGGCCGGCAGCCAGGTGGTGACCGCGGTGACGCAGGCGTGGACGGCCGTCGGCGTCAACTGACGCCTGGAGGACATGCCATGAAAAGATTTCGCATCGCGTTCGCGCTAGTGGCTGCGGCCTTTCTGCCGTCGCTCGCCCACGCGCAGTCGCCGTGGCTCGACAAGGCGTGGGTGACCATCGACGGCGGCTTTCAGCCCTCGGCGAGCTCGTTCTCCGCCGCCTCGACGTTCCGCATCAACGCCGAAGCCGGCGCCCTCAACGTCTCGTACCCGGTGACACGCGCGACCCAACTCGATTTCGGCGGGGGCGCCCGCGTCTGGCGCAACCTTGGGGTCGGCGTCGCGGTGTCGTTCATGACGCAGTCGGATGCAGCGGGCATCAGCGGGAACGTTCCCCATCCGTTCTTCTTCAATCAACCCCGCTCGCTCAGCGGCCAGAGTGCGGCACTCAACCGTCAGGAGACCGGCATTCACGTCCTCGCACTGTGGATGATTCCTGTCAGGGAGAACGTTCAGGTCGGCGTGTTTGGCGGGCCGACCTACTTCATGGTCAAGCAGGGAATCGTGAATACCGTCAGCTATTCCGAGAGCTATCCGTACGACTCGGTCTCCTTCACCACCGCTGACACGGCCGATCAGTCGAAGAACAAGATGGGGTTCAACGTCGGCGTCGACGGGACGTACCTCTTGTCGAAGTCCGTCGGCGTCGGCGCAACACTTCGGTTCAGCCGCGCGACGGTGAACTTCGACGCGCCCGACGGGACGGCAATTGCATCCGATGTGGGCGGCGTCCAGGCTGGCGCTGGGCTGCGGCTGCGCTTTTGATCAGGATGGTGCCCGAACATGAGAAGCTCTGCATCGTTTCGCGGCCGTCTTCCGCTGACGTTCATCATCGCCGCCGTCGCCGCTGTCGTGGCCTGCGGAAGGAACCAGAGCGCACCGACCGCTCCAAGTGCTGCCGCCTCGTCATTGTCAGCCGCGGCGAGTGCATCGACTGTCACGCTCGCGGGACCGTCTTCGACGGCTGATTTGGCTCGATGCCTTCAAGGTGCCGGGGGCGCGGCCTGTTTCAGCGCGGCCTCGGCGCTGGCGGGTCCCACGGCGAGTGTGACCGCCGCGACCGCGCCGGGCCCGCCGTCTAATCTGCAGTCATCGGTGAACGGGAACACGGTGACGCTGTCATGGACCAAGCCCAGCTCCGGCGATCCCGTGACGTCTTACGTCCTCGAAGCAGGCAGCGCTTCAGGTTTGGTCGACCTGGCGAATTTCAATACGGGAAACACCCAGACGAGCCTCACCGCCCCCGGCGTCACCAACGGCGTGTACTACGTTCGCGTGCGCGCCGTGAGCGGCGGACCGTTCACACTCGGCGGGACGAGCCCCCCGTCCAACGAAGTGATCGTCACCGTCGGGTCGACGGGAGGATGTCCGACCGCGCCGCGCTCGCTGAATGTCGTGTCGCAGAGCGCCGGGACCATCAAGCTCACGTGGCTGGCGCCGTCTTCCGGCACGCCGACGTCGTACGTCATTGTCGCCGGGTCGGCGCCCGGTTTGTCGAACCTCGCCAACTTCGATACCGGAAGCACGGCCACCAGTCTCGACGTCGGCAATGTGCCCGCCGGCTCGTATTACGTGCGCGTCTACGCGAAGGGGAGCGGCTGCGGTTTGAGCGCCGCGTCCAACGAGGTCCTGGTGTTCGTCGTCGGCGTCACCGGTGACGTCCAGGTGAGCGTGGCCTGGGATGCAGCGAGCGATCTCGACCTTCACGTCGTGGAGCCGCTATACGACGAGGAAATCTATTGGGGCAACCAGTCTTCGCGAAGCGGCGGCCAACTCGAGGTGGACTCGAATGGAGACTGCGTCATCGACGGCCGGCAGATTGAGAGCATTCGTTGGGCGGGCAGCGCGCCGACCGGCACCTATAAGGTTCGTGTGGACTACTACCGGAGTTGCGGCGTGGCGCGGACGAACTACGTCGTGACGGTGAGCAACCGCCCGAACGCCCCACAGACCTTTTCGGGATTCTTCACCGGCGACGGAGACAAGGGCGGGCTGGGAAGCGGCACGTTGATTACGTCCTTCATCCACTTCCGCTCGCAGTCCACCATCAATGAAACTGCCGCGCCGGTGTTCCGGGCGCCACAGCCGTTCATGCCGTCGGCTGCCAAGCTGAAGGGGAGCGGCAGCCGGTAACGGCACGTCCGGCGGCCAGCCGGGTCACAAGGAGGGTGAGCTGTGCGACCTGCATTCCGATTCGCGATTCGGACAGCGTCAACGGTCCTTCTGTGCCTGCTCCTGGTAAACGAGGCCACGGCGCAGGGGCGGGCAATGGCCGTTGCCGTCACGCGCGCCGACGGAAACGACTTGCGAGCGTGGGACCAGCAACTGGACCAGATGATTCGCGATCGGGACCTGCGGGTGCGTGAGGTGCAGCCGGACGCATTCGTGGCGGCACGCCAGCATGAGCGGCTCGATCAGTACTATCGCGGTGTGCGGATCTTCGGAGGCGATCTGACACGGCAGATATCGATTGACGGCACGGTCTCAATCTTCGGGCTCGTGCACGCTGGAATAGATCTGGATGCCTCGCCGAGGATCGCGGCCGAGGCGGCACGTCAATCGATCGTAAGCGCCGTGTCCGGGCAAGCTTTGGACGTAGCGCCTGAACTCGGCGTGCTGCCTCTCTCCGATGGGTACCACTTGGCCTACCGCGGGCGGGTGCGGCGCGATCTCGAGCCGGTGATTGTCTATGTCGATGCCAATACTGGCGCCCTGCTTCAGACCCATAGCGAGTTCATCTACGAAGTCGGCCTCGGGAAAGGAACGTTCGGCGACAGCAAGAAACTCAGCACGACATCAGTGTCTGGCACCTTCCTCGCCGATGACCGGCTGCGGCCTGCTGAGATTACGACCTATGACATGAAAGGGAATCTGTCGCGCACTCAGGCCATTGTCGCGGGAACGCAATCCCTGGCCGCCGCTGACATGGCCAGCAGCACGAATAACGACAACTGGTCGGACCCCACAGTCGTCGACGCCCATGTGTATGCGGGGTGGTACTACGACTACATTTTCAAGCGCTTCGGCCGGCGCGGCATTGATGGTCGCGACCGGAGGATGTCCCTCATCACCCATCCGGCATCGCTTTCCAGCATCTCGACGGCTTCGTTGAGCATCCTCGGCACGTATTACGTCAACGCGTTCAACTGTCTCGCGTGTGCGGGTGGAAACGGCGTCGTGGTGTTCGGCGAGGGTGCGCCGACCGGATTCGCTGGGCCGGGCGTTCAGATAAAACCGTTTTCAGCGGCGTTCGACGTCGTCGCGCACGAATTGACACATGGAATCACGGGGGCGACCGCCGGACTGAATTTTTTTCCCTTCAGCGAGGCCGGCGGGTTGGACGAAGGGTTCTCGGACATCTTCGGCGTGTCGACCGCCTTCTTCTTTGAACCGGTGCGAACGAGTCCGCTTCCAGCCAGCTACCTACTGGGGAGAGATGTCACCGTTCCCGGAGGTGCATTTCTGCCTGCCGCCGTACAACTGGGCGCGCCTGGCTATATCGCCCGGTCACTCAGCGACCCGTCGCAGACTGGTAATCCCGACCATTATTCACTGCGGGGGACGGAACGCCATTTCAACGCCACCATTCTGAGCCACGCCTTCTATCTTGCGATAGAAGGAGGCACGAACCGCACGTCAAGACTGTCGGTGCAAGGTGTCGGCGCCGGCAATCGCGATCAGATCGAAAAGGTCTTCTTTCGTGCGCTCACGGTCCTGCTGCCCTCGAATGCGAACTTCGCGCTCGCGCGAGCGGCGACGCTTCAGGCCGCTCGCGATCTCTATGGAGCCGGTGGGACCGTCGAGCGCGCGGTGACCCAGGCGTGGGACGCGGTCGGCGTGCAGCCGCGGACCGTGCCGACGGCCGCAGTCACGACGGTTCCGACGACGGCGACAGACTGTCCGGGCGTGTCGCAACCCAGCTGGGGGGCATTCGGGACCGTTTCGGCCGGTAGCTCGAACCTTTCGATCAGCCTGTGGCAAATCGACCTCTTCGATGCGGTGGGCTCGCGCTTGCTCTCGATCCCGGAGAGCAGCGCGGCCTTCGGGTCGCTTTTCAATCAGTGCGGGCCGGGGAGCAGCAGGATTCAAGCCCAGACGGACGCCTGCGCGGCTCTGTGCATCGGTCTTGACGGGCTCCGCAGCGGTGCCGTGCAGTTTTCGTTCACGGCGATAGACGATGCCGGTCGAACGCTGAACTTCAATACGCCCCGGGTCGCGTTGGCGCGGTAGGACGCCGCGTGAGGAGGATGTGTGAGGTACCAAGGAAGGGCACAGCAGGTTGTCGCGTCGATCGGGTTGGTGTGCGCGCTCGCCCTGACAGGCTGGAGCTGCGGCGGTGCCACGTCCACTTCTCCCACCTCCACGACGGTCCCCTCGAGCACGTCACCATCGGCGAAACTGCTGGGAACGTGGAGTCTGACGTTTACCATCTCCGCCCTTGCCGGTGCGCAGACCAACGTCTACCACTTCACGGTGATCCAGCAAGTCTCGGGAGTTGACGCGGCGATGGACCTCACGATCAATGGGCACTTCGGAGCCTTCGGCTATTACGATAACAGTGCAGGGAACTTCGTCATCCGGGATTCAGGCAACGTAGGCAACCCGCAAGACTTGACCTTCACATTCAGCTTTACCGGAACCGACTCGGTTTCTGGTTGCCTGTACGCGTTCGCCAAGGGTTCCAGTAACCTCGGCCAGTGCCATGCGATGACAGGGGTTCGAACTGCCGGCTAGCGCCGTAGAATGTCGACCTCGACCCCACATCTGCCGGCGATCTCTGTTGCGAGTCCAGAGAAATCCTCGAGGAAATGTTTCGGCAGGGTGGTCACGGCCGGTGCCGGTCGCGTGGCGGCGGCTGTGATGATGCGGCGATAATCCCCGGCCATCACGTCGAGCGTGTGGTACTCGGCCCAGTACTCGTGGCCCGCGCGGCCGAGGCTCGTCCGCAGATTCGTGTCGGTCGCGAGCTGCCGCATGGCGCGCAGCAGCGACCCGTCCTCGTCGAGCAGATCGACGCGCAGCGCGACGGTCGACGGGATGTCCACCAGGTGCGCGAGGTCGGTGATGACCGTAGGCCGTCCTGCGGCGAGGCACTGCAGCCACGATCCCGAGGTTTCGAGCGCCGTCGGCCAGCGCAGACAGAGACACGCGTCGGCCGCCGCCAGATACCCGCCGACGTCGTCATCCTCGACATAGCCGGTGACGAAGATCCGATCGGCGACCCCGGTCGCTTCGACCTCCTGAGCAAGCGACGGATAGTCCGACGCGTCGCCCGCGAGCAGCAGGCGCGCGTCACGGTCCCCAGGGCCGCCGCGCACGAGCGACGAGAACGCGCGGAGGATCGCGGCGATCCGCTTCGCCTCGGTGATCTTGCCGAACGCCGCGAACAGCGTGCCCGCGTCGGGCACGCGCATCGTCGCGCGCACGCGCGCGCGCAGCGCGGGGCTCGTCTCGAGCGGCGGCTTGCCGAGGTGAATGGCCTCGATGGCCACGCCCGGGAACGCGTCGCGCAAGTCGACGGCGACGCGCGGGTTGTGGACGGCGACCAGCCGCGCGGTCTGCAGCGGGACGCGCAGCATCGAGTAGAAGTAATAGATCGGCCCGCCGAGGCCCTGCACGACGTAGTCGGCGAACGCGGGCGGCGCGTCCGGATGGTCGTACTGAAACTCGCGCCGGTAGTCATCCGCCCGTCCGGTGCTCAGGAGCTGCCGTGCCCGCGCGTGATGCAGCGTCGGGTCGTGGACGACGACGAACCCGGGATACGGCGCGAGGTACGCCCAGAGGTAGTCGTGAGCGGGCGAGTTGCCGAGCTGGTAGACGACCAGGTCGTACGGCTCGCGGCGGTGTTTCCAGACGAAGTCGTGCGCGCTGAACGTCCTGGGGACGGGAGTCGCCTGATGCCCCCTGCGGACGCCCGTGCCCACGTCGACGAACCGATCGATGGCGTAGTCGCGGTCCAGGATCGCCAGGAGATCAGCGTTGTCCGTCGCGATGCCGGAGCGGATCGGCGGCAGGGGAGCGAACCAGGCGAGGCGCATAGTCGCTAGTATCGACCATCCCTGTGCTAGCATGAGGTTCGGCTTGGGAAATCGTTCACAAGCCCTGCGAGTCGAGACTCACCACCCATGCAAGGTTGGCTTTCCATCCTCATCATGATCGCGCTCGGCGCGGGCTTCGCGCTGATTTCGGTCCTGCTGTCCGGCGTGCTCGGCCCGAGCAAGCCCTCGGCCGAGAAGTCGGCCCCCTACGAGTGCGGCATGCCGCCGGTCGGGGACGCGCGCGAACGCCAGTCGGTGAAGTTCTACCTGGTGGCGATGATCTTCCTGCTCTTCGACATCGAAGTGGCTTTCCTGTATCCGTGGGCGATGGCGCTGCGCGGGCTCGGGTGGAACGGCTTCGCCCAGGTCGTGTTGTTCATGGCGCTGCTGCTGGCCGGTTACGTCTACGTCTGGCGCAAGGGCGCGCTGGACTGGGGCAATGAAAAAACCGAGAGAGCGAGAAAACTGAGAACTTAGAAGTGAAAACTGAAAACTGAAAACTGCGAGCTGCCGAGAGCTTCGTTATGGGTCTTGAATCCGAATTCGAAATTCCCGTCCTGACGACGAGCGTCGAAAAGATGGTCCAGTGGGCGCGCCGCTCGTCCATCTGGCCCGTGACGTTCGGCCTGGCGTGCTGCGCCATCGAGATGATGGCGATGAGCTGCTCGCGCTACGACATCGCGCGCTTCGGCGCCGAAGTCTTCCGGGGCAGCCCGCGCCAGTCGGACCTGATGATCGTCGCCGGCCGCCTGTCGCGGAAGATGGCGCCGGCGCTGCGCCGCATCTACGACCAGATGCCGGAGCCGAAGTGGGTCATTTCGATGGGCGCCTGCGCCTCGATCGGCGGCGTCTTCGACAACTACGCGCTCGTGCAGGGCGTCGATCAGATCGTGCCGGTCGACGTCTATGTGCCCGGCTGTCCGCCCCGTCCCGAATCCCTCATCTACGGCATCGTCCAGCTCCAGCGGAAGATCGCTTTGCAGAAGCTCGCATAAATAGATGGATCCCGAGGCGCTCGTCGCATCGCTTCAAGTCGCCGCTCCCGGCGCGCAAATCGAGCGCGCGGCCAGCGTCGATCGCCAGACGACGATCTACGTGTCGCGCGACGAGGCGCCGGCGATCCTGCGCGCGCTGCGCGAGCGGCCGGACCTGGCGTTCACGTTCCTCGCGGAGCTGACCGCGGTCGACATCTGGCCGAACGAGCCGCGCTTCGAGGTGATCTACGTGCTCGTGTCGTTCGCGCACCGCGCCAGACTGCGGATCAAGGTCCGGCTGCACGGCACCGATCCCCACATCGCGACGGCGTGCGGCATCTGGCCCGCGGCGAACTGGCTCGAGCGCGAAGTCTGGGATCTGTTCGGGATCGCGTTCGACGGCCATCCCGATCCGCGCCGGCTGCTGATGCCCGAGGACTGGGACGGCTTTCCGCTGCGCAAGGACTACCCGGTGCAGATCCGCATGACGCCGCGGTCCGACGAAGCGCTGCAGGTGACGGCCGAGGAGTTCCGCGCCAACGTCATGAAGGATCGGTTGACCCGTGGGCCCCATGGACGCTGACCCTCGCGCGCTCTTCGACGCGACGCTGGCCAAGACGATCGCGCTCCACGAGCAGGCGCGGCAGGATCCGGCGCCGGTGCTCGCCGCCGCCGCGGCGGTGATCGAGGCGTTCAAGCACGGCGGCACGCTGCTGCTGTTCGGCAACGGTGGCAGCGCGTCGGACGCGCAGCACGTCGCCGCGGAATTCGTCGGCCGCTTTCAGCGGGAGCGCAGGGCGCTGTCGGCGATCGCGCTGACGACGGACACCAGCATCCTCACGGCGATCGGCAACGACTACGCGTTCGACCGCGTGTTCGTGCGGCAGATCCAGGCGCTGGCCCGGCCGGGCGACGTCGCGCTGGGGATCAGTACCAGCGGCGGCTCGCCGAACGTCGTCGCCGCCCTCGAAGAAGCGAAGCTGCGCGGCTTGCAGACAATCGCGCTGACGGGGAAGGACGGCGGCGCGGTCGGCCGCGCGGCGAGCATCCATATAAACGTCCCGTCGGCGTCGACCGCCAGGATTCAGGAAGTGCACCGGACGCTGTTGCACGTGATGTGCGACCTCGTGGAGAGAAGCCTTGCGGACTGAAGATATCAACCACGGAGGACACTGAGGACACGGAGAAGAGAACGTCGCTCATGTAGGTAGGTTTTCACCTCCGTGTCCTCCGTGCCCTCTGTGGTTACGCGTTTCTTACGATGCCTGAAATCAAGACAGAAGTGATGACCGTCAACATGGGGCCTCAGCACCCCAGCACGCACGGCGTGCTGCGGATCGTGCTGGAGCTCGATGGCGAGACGGTGCTGTCCGCCGCGCCGACGATCGGCTACCTCCACACCGGCATCGAGAAGACGACCGAGCAGAAGAAGTGGCAGCAGGTGATCCCGCTCGTCGAGCGCATGGACTACCTGAGCGCGCAGTCGAACTCGATGGCGTACTGCCTGTCGGTCGAGCAGCTCCTCGGGATCGAGATTCCCGAGCGCGTGAAGAACATCCGCGTCCTCATCGCCGAGCTGCAGCGCATCAACAGCCATCTGGTCTGGCTGGGGACGCACGGGATGGAACTCGGCGCCGTGTCTGTGTTGATGTACTGCTTCCGCGAGCGCGAGCTGCTGCTGAATCTCAACGAGATGCTGGCGGGCTTCCGCATGTTCCCGAGCTACATGCGCGTCGGCGGTCTGCGCGAGGACCTGCCCCGCGGCTTCCACGACGCGGTCACGGCATTTCTGGATCGCTTCCTGCCGAAGCTCGACGAGTACGAGGATCTGCTGACCAAGAACGAGATCTACGTCGAGCGGACGCAGGGCGTCGGTGTCATCTCGAAAGAGGACGCCGTCGGCTACAGCCTGGTCGGGCCGATCGCGCGCGCGGCCGGCGTGGACTACGACGTGCGGAAGTACTTCCCGTACCTCGGCTACGACACATACGACTTTGTCGTCCCGACGCAGACGGCAAGCGACGTCTACGCGCGATATCTCGTGCGCATCGCCGAGATGAAGGAGAGCGTCAAGATCTGCCGCCAGGCGCTCGATCGGATTCCGCCGGTGGGCGCGTTCGCGATCGACGATCCGCGCATCACGCCGCCGCCCAAGGATCGGGTCTACACGGAGATGGAAGCGCTGATTCAGCACTTCCTGATCTATTCGCAGGGGTTCACGGTGCCCGCCGGCGAGGCGTACGTCCCGGTCGAGGGCCCGCGCGGCGAGCAGGGCTTCTCGATCGTCTCGGACGGCACGAACCGGCCGTGGCGCGTGAAGTCGCGCGCGCCGTCGCTGCTGGCGTGCCAGGCGCTCGAGCGAATGATCGTCGGCGGGCTGATTGCCGACGTCATCGCCGTGATCGGTTCGATTGACGTCGTGATGGGAGACGTGGACCGGTGAGTTTTCATCCGAAGATGGCGTACGGCGCCACCTTCCACAAATCGTCGCGCCAGCTCGAAGACGAGGGACCCTCGTTCGCGTACACACCGGAGAACCGCGCCCGGTTCGACGCGCTCGTCCTGCGCTATCCGCCGGATCGCCGGCGCTCGGCCGTGCTGCCGGCGCTGTACCTGGCGCAGTACCAGCAGGGCTACATCACGGCAAACGCGATCCGCCACGTCGCCGAACTGCTCGGCATCACGCGCGCGGACGTCGAGGACGTCGTGTCGTTCTACACGATGTTCTACACGCGGCCGGTGGGAAAGTTCGTCTTGCAGGTGTGCCGGACGCTGTCGTGCGCCGTCAACGGCGCGGAATGCGTCACCGAGGCGCTCGTGGACAAGATCGGCATCAAGCCCGGCGAGACCGATCCGACCGGCACGTTCACGCTGCTCGAGGTCGAGTGCCTCGGCGCGTGCGACCGCGCGCCGGTCGTGATGGTGAACGACGCGTGGCACGAGTGCCAGAGACCCGAAGATGTGTCCACGCTCGTGGATGACTTGAAAGCGCGGGGCGAGGGCGCGCTGTCGGGTTGTTACCATGTGGTCGAGGGGAAGCGATAAATGCGGAGATGCAAGAATGCACCAATGCAAACCGCCACGCTCGTCCATTCCTGCATTCTTGCATTCCTGCATTCCTGCATTCCTGCATTCCTGCATTCCTGCATTCCTGACTAGCCATGGAACCGATCCTCACTAAGTATGTTCGCGAGCCGAATTCCTTCACGCTGGACTTCTATCTCCAGCACGAGGGCTACGACGCGCTGAAGCTCGCGCTGACGAAAAAGCCCGACGAGATCATCGAGATGGTCAAGGCGTCCGGTCTCCGTGGCCGCGGCGGCGCGGGATTTCCCACGGGCATGAAGTGGCAGTTCGTCGATAAGAAATCATCCCCGCGCTACATCGCCTGCAACGCGGATGAGAGCGAGCCCGGCACGTTCAAGGACCACCTGCTGATGGAGCGCAATCCGCACCTTCTGATAGAGGGATGCGCGATCGGCTGCTACGCCATCGGCGCGAAGGTCGCCTACATCTATATCCGGGGCGAGTTCTTCCACGTGCAGCAGATCCTCGAGAAAGCGATCGACGAGGCGTACGCGCGCGGCTTCCTCGGGAAGAACATCCAGGGCTCGGGGTTCGATTGCGACGTCTACATCCACCGCGGCGCGGGCGCGTACGAAGCGGGCGAGGAAACCGCGCTCCTCGAATCGCTCGAAGGCAAGCGGGCACAGCCGCGCAACAAGCCCCCGTTCCCGGCCGTCGTCGGGCTCTACGACAAGCCGACCGCCGTCAACAACGTCGAGACGCTCTGCAACGTCCCGCTGATCGTCGCGAAGGGGCCGGCGTGGTACTCCGCGCTCGGTCCGGAAAAGAACGGCGGGCCGAAGCTGTACTGCATCAGCGGGCACGTGAAGCGACCGGGCGTCTACGAAGCGTCGATGCACATCACGCTGCGCGAGCTGATCGAGGGTCACGCGGGCGGTGTGCGCGACGGCCACACGCTCAAGGCCGTCATTCCGGGCGGATCGTCGGTGCCGATTCTGCTCCCCGATCAGCTCGACACGCAGGCGAGCTTCGACGGGATTCAGAAAGCCGGCTCGCTGCTCGGCTCGGCCGCCATCGTCGTGCTCGACGAGACGACCTGCATGGTGTGGCTCGCCGAGAACCTGCTGCACTTCTACCGGCACGAGTCGTGCGGCAAGTGCACGCCGTGCCGCGAAGGGACCGACTGGCTGCATCAGATCCTCCGCCGCATCGAGCGCGGCGAAGGGCAGATGAAGGACCTCGATCTGCTGCAGAGCGTGGCGGACAACATCGCCGGCAAGACGCTCTGTGCGTTCGGCGACGCGGCGGCGACGCCGGTCCTGACGACGCTGAAGCATTTCCGGCACGAGTACGAAGCGCACGTGAACGAAGGACGGTGCACGCTGCCCGCGACCTGGCGTGCGCGTCAACCAGTTGGAACGACGCACTGACAGGCTGAAGGGCTGACGGTATGCCACGAAAACACGAAGGACACGAAGAAGAAGTGTACGGATGTCCCCATTGCTGATCGCCCAGATAGGGCTGACGCTCTTCGTCTTCGTGATGCTGCTGAGCTCGGCGGCCGTCATGGTGTACGTCGAGCGCAAGGTGGCGGCGCTGCTGCAGCAGCGGCTCGGGCCGTACCTCGTCGGCCCGAAGGGACTGCTGCAGCCGCTCGCCGATGTCATCAAACTCATGTTCAAGGAGGAGCTGCGGCCGCGGGCCGCCGACGCGCTGCTCTTCGCGTTGGCGCCGATCATCTCCGCGACCTGCGCGTTCGCCGCCTTTGCCGTCGTGCCGTTCGGCGCGTCGACGACGTTCTTCGGGCTTCTCAAGATCCCGCTGCGTCTGCAAGTGGCCGACGTCAACGTCGCGATTCTTGTCATCTTCGCCATCGCCTCGATGAGCGTGTACGGCATCGTGCTCGCCGGCTGGAGCTCGAACAGCAAGTACTCGCTGCTCGGCGGCCTGCGCTCGTCGGCGCAGATGATCAGCTACGAGCTGTCGTACGGGCTCGCGCTGGCGGCGGTCCTGCTCGTGTCGAATTCGCTCTCGGTCACCGAGATCGTCAACAGCCAGGCGGGATCCTGGTGGCACGTGATCCCTCGCTGGTCCGTGTTTCTGCAGCCGGTCGGCTTCCTCATTTATATGACGGCCGGCATCGCGGAGACCAACCGCGCGCCCTTCGATTTTCCGGAAGCGGAGCAGGAGCTGGTCGCCGGCTATCACACCGAATACAGCAGCATGAGCTTCGCCATGTTCTTCCTCGCGGAGTACATCAACATGGTCACCGTGTCGGCGGTCGCGACCGACCTGTTCCTCGGCGGCTGGCACGGGCCGTTCCTCCCCGAGTCGCTCGGCTGGATCTGGTTCCTCGTCAAGGTCGGCGCGCTGCTGTTCTTCTATGTCTGGATGCGGTGGACGCTGCCGCGGTACCGCTACGACCAGCTGATGCGCTTCGGCTGGAAGGTGCTGTTGCCGCTCTCGGTGGTGAACCTGCTCGTGACGGCGGCGGGAGTGCTGTACTTTGGACTGTGAGACGCGGAGATGACGGGTAGTCCGATGCTGTTTTACCTTTTTGCGGCTGTCGCCGTCGGCGCCTCGCTCCTCGTCATCGCGCAGCGCAATCCGGTCTACAGCGTGCTGCTGCTGATTGGATCGTTCGGCGCGCTGTCCGGCCTGTACGTCCTGCTCGACGCGCCGTTCGTCGCGGTCATCCAGATCATCGTCTACGCCGGCGCCATCATGGTGCTCTTCCTGTTCGTCGTCATGCTGCTCAACGCGCCGCACGAGGACACCGATTACGACTCGCACGTCCATCCGCTGCTGCGGCCCGGACCGATGCGGTTCGGCGCTGCGCTCGCGCTCGCGTTCGGCGTCGAGCTGGTGTGGGCGCTGACGAGAGCGGGGCAGTCCGGCGCGTTCGCCGGCGGCGCCGTCAGCTCGGTCGCGCAGATCGGCCACGCACTGTTCACCGACTACGCGTTCCCGTTCGAAGTGACGTCGATTCTGATCCTGGTCGCGATGATGGGCGCGGTCGTCCTGGCGAGGCGCGACTGATCATGGTCGCCCTCAACCATTACCTGGTTCTCTCGGCGATTCTGTTCGCGATCGGCACGGCCGGGGTCTTCGTCCGGCGGAATCTGATCACGATTCTGCTGTCGATCGAAATCATGCTGAACGCCGTGAACCTGACGTTCGTCGCGTTCGGCCGCGCGCTCGGGTCTGCCGACGGCCAGATCATCGTGTTCTTCGTGATGACCGTCGCTGCCGCCGAAGCCGCGGTCGGCCTCGCGATCGTCATCACTTTGTTCAGACACAAAGAGTCATTGAATCCAGATTCGTTTACGTTGCTCAAATGGTGAACGAGGACACAGAGATGACGGAGCGCGCAGAGAAAGTTGGCCACGGAGACTCGGAGACACTGAGAAAAGGGTGGCCTCCGTGTCTCGGTGTTTTCGTCGCGTAGCCGATGCTGTTACTGATCCCGCTTCTCCCGCTCGTCGGCTTTCTGATCAATGCCAGCTTCGGCCGGCGGATCAGCAAGGGTGCGTCCGGCGCGGTCGCGTGCGCGGCGATTCTCGCGTCGTTCGCCGTGTCGGTGCTTGCGGTGTCGCAACTTGTCGCGCTGCCGGAAGACTCTCGCGCGCTCGTCAGTCATGCCTTCACGTGGATCACCTCCGGCACGCTGAACGTCGGCCTCACGCTCCGCCTCGATCCGCTCTCGGCGGTCATGATCCTCGTCGTCTCCGGCATCGGCTCGCTCATCCACGTCTACTCGACGGCCTATATGCACGAGGAGACGGACTGCGAGTACGCGCGCTACTTCTCGTACCTGAACCTCTTCGCCGCGTTCATGCTCCTGCTCGTCCTCGGCGCGAACTTCCTCGTGATGTTCGTGGGCTGGGAGGGTGTCGGCCTCTGTTCGTACCTGCTGATCGGCTTCTGGTACCAGAAACAGTCCGCGTCGGATGCCGGCAAGAAAGCATTCATCGTCAATCGCATCGGCGACTTCGGGTTTGTCCTCGGCGTCCTGCTCGCGTTCGTGCGGTTCGGGTCGCTGGACTTCCAGGAGATTGCGCGGTCGGCCGCCACGCTGAGCCCGGAGACGACGTTCGGGACCGTGTCCTTGATCACATTGCTGCTGTTCGTCGGCGCGACGGGCAAGTCCGCCCAGATTCCGCTGTTCGTCTGGCTGCCGGACGCGATGGAAGGCCCGACCCCCGTGTCCGCGCTCATCCACGCGGCGACGATGGTCACCGCGGGCGTCTACATGATCGGGCGCAACGCCGTGCTCTTCAGCCACGCACCGCAGACGCTGACGATCGTCGCCATCATCGGCGCAGCGACGGCGCTGATGGCCGGCACCATCGGCCTCGTGCAGAACGACATCAAGCGCGTGCTCGCGTACTCGACCGTCTCGCAGCTCGGCTACATGTTCCTCGCGATGGGCGTCGGCGCGTATGGCGCCGGCATCTTCCATCTCTACACGCACGCGTTCTTCAAAGCGCTGCTGTTCCTCGGATCCGGCGCGGTGATTCACGCGCTGCACGGCGAGCAGGACCTGCGGCACATGGGCGGGCTGCGGAAGGATCTGCCAATCACGTATTGGACCTTCGTGATCGGTGCGATGGCGATCGCCGGCGTGCCCGGCCTCGCCGGGTTTTTCAGCAAGGACGAGATCCTGTCGAGCGTGTACTTCGGCGGCCACCAGATTCTGTGGGCCGTCGGCCTGCTGACCGCGCTGCTGACGGCGATCTACATGTTCCGTCTGGTGTTTCTCGCATTCCATGGCGAGCGTTCAGAGAACGTCGCGGCAGACGCGTCCAGCCACCAGCCACCAGCCACCAGCCACTCTTCCGACAGCCCCCAGCCACCAGCCACCAGCCACCATTTACACGATGCGCCCCCGGCAATGGCATTCGCGCTGATTGTTCTTGCGATCGGATCTGTCTTCGCTGGCTACGTCAGCCGCGGCGGGTGGCTCGATCATTTCCTCGAGCCGAGCTTCGCGCCTCAGACGCTGGAGCACGCGGTGGACGGCGGGATGGAAACGACGCTGATGGTGATCGCCTCGGTCACCGCGACTGCGGGCATTCTGATCGCGGTCTTCTATTTCCTCCGCTCGCGCACGGCGGCCGACGGGATCGCGAACACATTCGCCGCACTCCACCGCGTGCTGCTGAACAAGTACTACGTCGACGAGGCGTACGACGCGACCATCGTTCAGCCGATCCATATCGTGTCGAAGGACGCGCTGTGGAAGATCGTCGACGCGCGCATCCTCGACGGCGCCGTCAACGGCGCGGGCGAGACCGTGGGCGGCCTGAGCGAAGCCCTGCGACGCGTGCAGACCGGCTCGGTCCGCGCGTACGCGGGGTCGGTGTTCTTCGGGGCGGTGATGATTCTTGGGTACTACTTGTGGAGATAGGAAGAAACTGAAAAGGGAAAACAGAAAAGTGAAAAGTAAAGGGGAAAGTCAAACATCGCATCTTCACTTTTCAGTTTTCTCTTTTCACTTTCAAGTTTGATTCAACTGATGTCCTTTCCGATCCTCACCTCGCTCGTCGCGCTGCCGATCGTCGGCGCCGTGCTGCTGCTGTTCGTCCGCGCGCGCCCCGGCGACGACGGCGAGCAGACCGCGCGGATGACGCGGCGGATCGCGCTGGTCGTGTCGGCGCTGGTCTTCGTTGAGACGCTGCTGCTCTGGGCGCGCTTCAACCCGGCGTCGGCGGACTTCCAGTTCGTCGAGCGTCACGCGTGGATTCCCTCGTTCGGCATCAGCTACGCCGTCGGCGTGGATGGCATCAGCCTGTTTCTGCTCGTCTTGACCGGATTCCTGACGCCGATCGCGCTCCTGAGCTCGTGGGAATCCGTGCACACGCAGACGAAAGCCTTTTGCATGTTCGTGCTCCTCCTCGAGAGCGCGATGATGGGCGTGTTTGTCTCGCTGGACCTGTTCCTGTTCTACGTCTTCTGGGACGCGATGCTCGTCCCGATGTACTTCCTGATCGGCATCTGGGGCTACGACCGCCGCATCTACGCCGCCATCAAGTTCATGCTCTACACGATGGCGGGCAGCGTGCTGATGCTGCTGGCGATTCTCGGCCTGGCGGTGTTGCACTACAACGCGACCGGCAGCTACAGCTTCGACCTGCTGAAGATGTACGCGCTGAACGTGCCGCGGCCGGTGCAGTTCTGGTTCTTCCTCGCGTTCGGGCTCGCGTTCGCGATCAAAGTCCCGCTGTTCCCGTTCCATACCTGGCTGCCCGACGCGCACGTCGAGGCGCCAACCGCCGGCTCCGTGATCCTCGCCGGCGTCCTGCTGAAGATGGGCACCTACGGCCTGCTGCGGTTCGCGTTCCCGCTGTTCCCGCAGGCTGCGGAGTTCTTCGCGCCCGCACTCGCCGTCCTCGCGGTGGTCGGCATCATCTACGGCGCGCTCGTCGCCATGGTCCAGCCGGACATGAAGAAGCTCGTCGCGTATTCGAGCGTGAGCCATCTGGGCTTCGTCGTGCTCGGCCTCACCGCGATGAACACGCAGGGCGTGCAGGGCGCCGTGTACCAGATGCTCAACCACGGCGTCAGCACCGGCGGGCTGTTCCTGATCGTCGGCATGCTGTCGGACCGCCGTCACACGCGGCTCATCGCCGAGTTCGGCGGGCTCAAGAAGGTGATGCCCCATCTGGTTGCGGTGTTTCTCATTGTCACGCTGTCGTCGATTGGGCTGCCGGGGCTGAACGGGTTCGTCGGCGAGTTCCTGATTCTCCTCGGCGCGTTCCGCTGGGATCCGACGCTCGCGGCGTTCGCCGCCACCGGCGTGATTCTGTCGGCGACCTACATGCTGTGGATGTTCCAGCGCGTGAACTACGGAACGGTGACCAATGAGAAGAACGCGCATCTGCCCGACCTGCGTCCGCGCGAGTGGTTCGTGATCGTGCCAATCATCGCCGTCGCGATTCTGATGGGCGTGCTGCCGAACCTGTTCCTCGCGCCGATCGCGCCGTCGGTGGAAAAACTGCTGAATCAATTCCACCAGAGCACGACGACGCGCATCGAAGCGAAGGCCGGCGCTGTAGGCCGGGTCCTTTCGGACCCGGCTGACCGGCGGGTCCGAAAGGACCCGCCCTACGTGGAGAGCGCGCGATGACTCCGGGCGCGCTGAACGCGATTGTTCCCATGGCGTGCGTCACCGCGGCGGGCATCGCCGCGATGGTCGCCGAGTCGTTTCGCGAGCCGGGCGAACACATGCCGATCGCAGGACTCGGCCTCGTCGGGCTCATCGGCGCGGCGATCTCCGCCGTCTTGCTCTGGAATCACAACACGTCGAGCTTCGGGCTGGTATCAGCCGACAACTTCGGTCTCTTCGTCACGCTGATCCTCGTCTGCGTCGGCGTGCTGACGCTCGCCATCTCCGGCCCGACGATCGAGCGCGAGCGGCTGCCGGCCGGCGAGCACTACGCCCTCACGCTGTTCGCGCTCGCGGGCATGATGCTCATGGCGACAGCGACGGATCTGCTCGTCATCTTCCTCGCGCTCGAAGTGTTGTCGCTGGCCGTCTACGTGCTCACCGGCCTGCGCCGCGATTCGCCCGTCGCGAGCGAAGCCGCGTTCAAGTACTTTCTGCTCGGGGCGTTCTCGAGCGCGTTCTTCCTTTACGGCATCGCGTTCACCTACGGCGTGACCGGGAGCACGCACCTCGATCGCATCGGCAGCGTCATTGCTGCCGGGGCGGCGCAGGAGACGTTGATGCAGCGGCTCGCGCTCGGGCTGCTCCTCGTCGGCTTCGCGTTCAAGGTGTCGGCGGTGCCGTTCCACATGTGGACGCCGGACGCCTACGAAGGCGCGCCGTCCTCGGTCACCGGCTTCATGTCCACAGGCGTCAAAGCCGCGGCGTTCGCGGCGTTCGTGCGCGTGTTCCTCTCGGCGTTCGAGCCGATGCGCGCGGACTGGGGTGCCGTCCTCTGGGTCGTGGCGGCCGCGACGATGATCCTGGGCACGGTGGTCGGGGTCGTGCAGCCGAACATCAAGCGCATGCTCGCGTACTCGAGCATCGCGCACGGCGGCTACCTGCTCGTCGCGCTGCTCTCGGGGAACGACCTCGGCAAGGGCGCCGTGCTGTTCTACCTGCTGACCTACGCCGTCACGAATCTCGGCGCCTTCGGCGTCATCGGCCTGCTGGAGAGCGCTGGAACCCAGCCATCAGCCATCAGCCATCAGCCATTCATTCCAGCCACCGGCCACCAGCCACCGAATGATCAAGTGCGAGACTACGCCGGGCTGTGGCATACGCATCCGATGCTGGCCGGCCTGATGACGGTCTTCCTGCTCTCGCTCAGCGGCTTCCCGCCGATGGCCGGCTTCATCGCCAAGTGGTACGTCTTCACTGCCGCGATGAAGGCGGGCTATAGCGGCCTCGCGATCATCGGCGTGCTGACGAGCGTCGTCTCGGTCTTCTTCTACCTGCGGGTCGTCGTGATGATGTACATGACGGAAGGCGAGCGGCCCGCGGCGTTCCCGGCGGTGCCGAGGATGGCCGGCCTCGCGCTCGTCGTCTCGGCGATCGTGATCTTCTATCTCGGCATCCTTCCCGCGCGCGTCCTCGACTGGGCCGCGCAGTCCATCGGCACGATTTTCTGAACCACTGCATTGATCGGGAGGCAGGGCACGCGATGCTACTCGGCCGGCGGAAGGGGATGAGTGCTGAGCGTTTCGATCGGCTGCAGGCCAACGTGCGCGTACGCCTGCAGCAGACGCAGTACCACGTCGTGAACCCGAGCGGCGCCGCGCCCATGGACAACCGCGTCGTGTTCGGCGCGATTCTCGAGCTTTTCCCAGAGATCGTCGGGGATCTCCTCCAGCAACAACGCGGCAATCGATCGATCATGGGGTCGGCGACGGCTCGCCGTCGCCCGCTGCAACACGTTGAGCACCTGCTGCGCGAACTGATTGAATTGCGCTTCTGAAAACGGCTTGTGCCTCACGTGGTCGATCGCGATCAGGTAAGAACCGTCCTTGGAGGCGTCGATGGTTCCCCGACACCGTGGTTCCTTCCCGCGTCGGCGGCCGACTTGGCGGTGATACATCGGGACTTTCAGACCTCTTGATATTTGACCCCGCGTGAGCGACGATGCCGGCAGTATAGAACAGCTTCTATGGTCGCCGTCGGGCATTCCGTTCACGATTTTCAGTCGTGGACAATCTGCGATGGGCTCTTGGGCGACGTGTGCGGGAACTGCGGACCGGGTTGAAGATCTCGCAGGAGCAGCTCGCTGAACGGTCCGATCTGCACTGGACGCACATCAGCGGGATTGAACGTGGCCAATACAACATCAGCCTCACCACGCTCAACCGCCTGGCTAAGGGGTTCGGCCTCCCGCTTTCCGAGCTGTTTGCCGGCGTCGGTGAGGCGCGCCAGCGCGTAAACCCGCGGCACTCCGACAAAACGAGGCGCCGCAGACTGTCGGCCGCCCGTGCCCGCGGCATCGAAGCCTTGCCGGTCAGCGTCACCGCCCTCGGGGACTCTCGCGCGCCGGCGCTGAGGATTGTGCTGCCTCGCCGCGCGGATCGCTACGTCACGTGCGTACCGCTGGTCTCGCTCAAAGCTGCGGCAGGAGCGTTCAGCGATCCACAACACGTCGAAGATGACAAATGGGAATGGGTTGAGCTCAACTCGAAACGACGCTTACGCCCAGGAATGTTCGTGGCTCAAGTCGTCGGCAAATCCATGGAGCCGGGAATTCCCGACGGCTCGTTCTGCTTGTTCGCCGCGCCCGTCGTCGGAACACGACAAGGGAAGACCGTGCTCGTCCAATTGCGTGACACGGCCGATGCTGAAACGGGCGAGCGCTACACTGTCAAACGCTATAGCAGCGAGAAAATTCAAGTCGGCGGATCGTGGCGCCACTCGAGGATCACGCTCAAGCCGAACAACCCGAAGTTCACGCCGATTGAACTGAACGACCCGGACGGGGGACAGCTACAAGTCATTGCCGAATACCTTGAGGTTCTGGGTCGTGACCGATGACTCCTGGATATGGATTCCGCATTCGAGCTTTTGTCCCCCCCAGCGCCCCGACCGCGGATTCGACGGATCGAGCGGCAACGACGTACACGGCTCGCAGCCGATGCTCGTGTATCCCCGATCGTAAAGCGGCAACATCGGAATGCCCCGAGCCTTCGCGTAGTGCCACACCTCTTGTGTCGACCATCGTGCCAGCGGGCTGACTTTCCGGATGGTGTTGCCTCCCGGCAACGTAAACGGTTCAACTTCCTCGAGTGACGCGCGCGACGGCGACTGCTCGCGCCGCAATCCCGTGAACCACGTGTCGTACTCCGCGAGCGCCGCGAAGATCGGGCCGACCTTGTGGCGCGCGCAGCAATCGTCGGTGCTTGTGTGCCATAGACCTGGCGACGGCTCCTCGGCGCGCAGGTTCACCAGACGAAGCCCCCAGCGTCGCGTGAGCTCGTCGCGGTAGACGTATGTCTCGGCGAAATGGTGGACGGTGTCGAGAAACAGGACCGGAATGTCGGCGTGGATCTCCCGGAGCATGTGCAGGACGACGACGTCCTCGGCCTGAAAGCTGCACGTGATGCACGGCGCCTTGCAGGCGTGAATCGCGTCGGCGACGATGCTTTTTGCGAACGTCATATCAGAATCTCCTCGAGTGCGCGGCGAACGGCCTCGACCGCGTCGCCGTCAGAAGGGGCCGCTCGCGCGAGCCGCGCCAGACGTTCAGCCGCGCTCGGGTACTCGACATGGACCGGCGCTTCTCCGAGCGGGTCGGCGATCATGCCGGCACCAGCGGTGAAGTTCGTCGCCGGGTCAATCAGAATGAAACTGCCGGTGCTGCGATTGTCCGCGTAGCGATCGAAGACGACCGGCTGCGCGGTCGTGACAGTGACGGCCGCGATCTGATTCAGGAAGAGCCCACGATCGACCTCCGCCGTCACGGTTCGCGCGCCGAATTTCAGCAGGTAGACACGCGACGGGTCCAGTGGACGCTCGTCCATCCACACGACCTCCGCCGCGAATCGCCGTCCGATGTGCGCGGGGCCGGCCGCCAGCACGTCGCCGCGGCTGATGTCGACGTCGGCGTCCAGGGTCAACGTCATCGACATCGGCGCGTGCGCCACGTCCAGATCGCCGTCCCAGGTGACAAGGCGTGTGACGTGCGCCGATCGTCCCGACGGCCACGCGGTCACGACATCGCCGGGGCGAACCGTGCCCGACACGATCTGTCCGGCATAGCCGCGGAAGCCGTCGTTGGGCCGGATCACGAGCTGGACTGGAAAGCGAAACGGCTTGTCCGCGGGCGCGCGATCGACGTCGACGGTCTCCAGAAACTGCAGCAGGCAGCGCTCGTCGAACCACGGGGTCCGTTCGCTTCGCGTGATGACGTTGTCGCCGTGCAGCGCGCTGAGCGGAATGGGATGGATGGTGGTGCCGTGGAGCAGCTCGGTGAAATCGTCGCTGATCGTTTCGAACACACCGCGATCGAAGTCGACCAGATCCATCTTGTTCACGGCGACGACGAAATGGCGGATGCCGAGGAGCCGCGCGATGCGCGCGTGACGCCGCGACTGCACGCGCACGCCGTGCCGCGCGTCCACCAGGAGGACTGCGACGTCCGCTGTCGACGCGCCGGTCGCCATGTTGCGCGTGTACTGCTCGTGCCCGGGCGTGTCGGCGAGGATGAACGTGCGGGCGGAGGTGGCGAAATAGCGGTACGCCACGTCGATCGTGATGCCCTGCTCGCGTTCAGCCTTCAAGCCATCGGTGAACAGCGAGAAGTCGATCGGGCCCGCGGTGCGGTTGCGCGACGCCTTCTCGACCGACGTCACCTGATCCTCGTACACCGCCCGCGAGTCGTACAGCAGCCGCCCAATCAACGTGCTCTTCCCATCGTCGACGCTGCCGGCGGTGCAGATACGCAGGAGCCCCGACATCAGAAATACCCTTCCCGTTTCTTCAGCTCCATCGATCCATCCTGATCGTGATCGATGACGCGGAGCTGGCGCTCGGAGTGGCGGCTCGCGATCAGCTCCTCGATGATCTTGGGGACCGTGTCGGCGGTGGAGCGGACCGCGCCGGTGCACGGCGAACAGCCGAGCGAACGCATGCGACACCTCACGCGTTGCGGGCGCTCGCCCGGCAAGCACGGCACGAACCCCTGCTCGGGGATGAGCAGCGCGTCGCCGCGGACGATGACCTCGCGCTCTTTGGCGAAGTACAGCGGGACGATCGGGATGTGTTCCGCGTCGATGTAGCGCCAGACGTCGATCTCCGTCCAGTTCGAGAGCGGAAAGACGCGAATGCTCTCGCCCGGACCCACGCGGCCGTTCAGGAGGTTCCACAACTCGGGCCGCTGGCGCTTCGGGTCCCATTGTCCCTTCGAGTCGCGCAGCGAGAAGATCCGTTCCTTGGCGCGCGATCGCTCTTCGTCGCGTCGTGCGCCGCCAAACGCCGCATCGAAGCCCCCGGCCTGAAGCGCATCGAGCAGCGCCCGCGTTTTGAGGAGACCGCAGCACCGCTGTGTTCCGACCAGAAACGGCTGCGTCCCGTCCGCAATCGCCTCCTCGTTGGCGTGCACGATCAGCCGGACGCCGGCGCCTGCCGTGCAGCGATCGCGGAACTCGATCATCTCGCGGAACTTGTAGGTCGTGTCGACGTGCAGCAGCGGAAATGGAATCGGCCCGGGAAAGAATGCCTTCTGCGCGAGGCGCAACATCACCGACGAGTCCTTCCCGATCGAATAGAGCATCACGGGCCGCTCGAATTCCGCGACGACCTCGCGGAGGATGTGGAGGCTCTCGGCTTCGAGCGCGCGCAGGTGATCAAGCGGCATAGTGGATCCTGCTCCTCGAACCGGCTCCGGAGAAGAACCGCGCAAGCAGCCACGCGTCGATGAGAATGACGACGACCATCACGAGGTATGCGGCGCCGCTTTCGACCAGGCGCAGATCCTTCAGCAGGGCCGACAGGCCGAACGACACGACCCATGCGTCGAAGCTAAGACAGACGCGACGGAACGTCTCGGGTTGAATGTGGCGGATCAGCAGCGCGCCGACCGGGACGCCGATCGCCACGCTCGGCACCATATACGGAACGAGGGCGAGGCTGCTGGGGACAAAGAGACCAGCCGTGGCGTACGCCACGGCGGCGAGCGACGATTCCGCGAGCCGGGCGAAGCCCAGGGCGGCGCGAAACTCCTGCTTCGAGAATCCCTGATTATTCAACGCGACCGCGAGCGGCGGGCCCGAGATGGTCGTGACCGCGTACAGCACGCCCACGCCGCCGCCGAACACGACGCCGGCCGATCGCTCCGAGCGGATCGGGCGTCGGTACCCGGCGGCCTGCACGAGGATCAGCGGCAGCAGCACGGCGAACGTTCCGAGCTTCAGCCAGCCCGGACTGAGCTTCGAGACGACCAGCGTGCCGACGACGATGCCGGGCGCCAGCCCAACGACGATCGGCAGCACGCGGCGCCACACGGCCGGCAGCGCCGCCCGGTTCACCCACAGGACGTAGGCGTTGAGCGCGACCTCCATCAGGACGAGCGCCGGATTCAGCGTCCGGTTGGTCAGTAACAGCAGCGCAAGCGGAACGGTGATCGACGAGAACCCGTATCCGAGCGCGCCGTTGACGACGGCCGCGGCCAGCGTGATCGCGCCGAGGGCGACTGCCTGAGAGGACATCAGACGCTCAACCGATCGAGCGTCCGCACGACGGCCCCGGTCGCGCCGCTCATGATACCGGCGATCGCGCCGGCCCCACTCTGCGCCACAGCGGTGCGTGGCGCCAGGGCGGCGATCAGTCGCGCCGCCCGTCCGAATCCGAGAAATCTGATGAATTGCATCTACGCTCCTCTCGCCGCGCGCGTTCGTACGCGCGCTCGTCAGCCGACTCACAAGGCTTGGCCAGCCGAGCGATCGGTCAGGGGAGAAGCGGAATGTGAAGAAAGATTAGCGGAGGCCTCTCACCAGCGGATCGCCGGCCCGATACACATGCATCGACAGATGCTCGACGCGGCGGGGCGACAACGACAGGTGAGATGAATCAGCATCGAACGCCCACGTACATAGCACAGAGAGCCGGCCACGTGTCAAGCGCACCCGTGGGAGCGGCTGCCACCTTGAGTCATGCGAGGCCGCGCCCACGAGGCATGATCCTCGCGGGTGATCCTCCAGGAATTCGGGCTTGGATTCGCCTGTTCGCACCAAACTTCTGGAGATCGATGGTCGGGTTACATCATTTTACTTACCTATCGCGTTACGTACCCATCGCGGCGCTTGCGAAGGGGGGCTCTTCCGCCCATAATCCACTCGTTCATTTTCGTTACGATTTCCGATCGACTTCCATCGGCTCTGCAGAGCGTCGGCGTCGGGTCCCTGGTGTCCGCTCATTCCCGAATGAGGGCTGGCATGAACTGGATTCGCGTTCGCATCGCGCCTCTCGGCTCTCTCCGTAAACGCAGTCGACTTACCACGTCTCGGCCGGCCATTTCCTGCGAAAAGGAGTCTTCCATGTATCGCAGCGGCTGCATTGTCCTGTTGTCAGCGGTGTTGTCGGTCGTCATGTGCGCGAGCGTGTCAGCGCAGGGCACTAGCGCCGCCAGCGTCTCAGGCGTCGTGACCGATGCCTCGGGTGGGGTGCTGCCGGGCGTGACCGTCGAGGCCGCCAGCCCCGTCCTCATCGAGAAGGCCCGGACCGTGGTCACCGACGAACGCGGCGAGTACCGCATCGTCGAGCTGCTTCCCGGAACCTACACGGTGACGTTCACCCTTGTCGGCTTCGCGACGTTCAGGCGCGAAGGCCTCGAGCTGCCGCCAAGTTTCAACGCCACGGTGAACGCGCAGCTGAGACTCGGTGCCATCGAGGAAAGCGTGACGGTCTCCGGGGCGTCGCCCCTCGTCGACACGCGGACGGTCACCCGCCAGACGGTGCTACCCAAGGCGCTGCTCGATGCGGTACCCAGCGCGAAGACCTTGTTGAGCTTTTACGCGCTCACGCCAGCCCTTCAGTCGCCGTCCAATGCGCAGGACGTTGGCGGCAGTAAAGGGGAGACGAGCTCTCGCGCCTCGCTCCATGGGTCGAAACAGGGCGACACGAAGATGATGCTGGACGGCATGTCGTTCAACTGGTTCGAGGGTGAGGGCAGCGGCCGCACCTTCTTCGTCAACGCGCTGACTGCGCAGGAGGTCGTCGTCGACACGCCCACCGGCAGCACGTCGGCCGAGTACACGAGCAACGGTGTGGTGATCAACGTGATTCCGAAGGACGGCGGCAACCGCTTCAGCGGAACGGTGTTCGCGAGCGGCACCAACCACAACCTGCAGGGCGACAACCTGACCGACGCGCTCAAGGCCCAGGGCGCGCGCACGACGAGCGGCACCCGATCGGTCTACGACGTCAACGCGGTGGTGGCGGGCCCGATCGTCGAGGACAAGGTGTGGTTCATGACGGCGCATCGGCGCTGGGGTCGCAAAGAGCGCATCGCCAATCTGTTCCACGATTCCGTGCTCAACGATCAGTACTACACGCCCGACTACAACCAGCCGGCCGATGCGGCCGAGGATCTCAGGTCGGACGACGCTCGCGTGACGTGGCAGATTAACTCGAAGAACAAGGTCAACGGGTTCTACGAGTGGCAATGGAACAACCAACCCAACAACTTCGCCTATCTGAACGCAGGCGTCGCGTCGATGGAGTCGGGCAACCCGTACTGTAACCGGCCCCAGCTGTTCATGGGCACGTGGAACAACACCACGAGCAGCAACCTGCTCTTCGAGGGAGGAGTACTGCTGTTCAACTCGTGGCAGGATACCTTCGCCTATTCGTGTGCCGGCATTCCGACCAAGCGGCTCTACCGAGATACCACGCTGCCCTTTCCGTTCAATGGCAACGGTCCGGTCCAAAGCATAAGCGGGCAGCGGCCGTTCAAGCAGCGCTTCTCGATGACGTACCTCGCCGGCCCGCACCGCCTCAAAGTTGGGATGGCCGCCGACGAGAGTCTGCCGTACGACACCTACACCGATCGTGGTCCGACGCCGTTCACGTACTCGTTCCGCGCCGGCGTACCGATCTCGCTCACCGAATACGCGTCGCCGAGCCTGACCGGCGAAGTCAAGATCAGGCCCGACCTCGGCGTCTTCGCACAGGATCAATGGACTGTCCGGCGGCTGACGTTCAATCTTGGCCTGCGCTACGAGTACCACCGCACGAAGGCCGACCCGATCACGACGCTGGCGGGCCCGCTCGTCGACTCGCACGATCTGCCGGGAATGGATTGCATTCCCTGCTGGCACGATCTCGATCCGCGGCTTGGCATCGTGTGGGACGTGTTCGGCGACGGCAAAACGGCCGTCAAGGCGAGCTTGGGTCGCTACGTGGGCCTGGTGTCGTGGGTGATGAGTAAGACCTTCAATCCCCAGAACGCGATCGTGCAGAGCACCAGCCGGTCCTGGACCACGACCCGACCCTTCACCGGCGATATGGTGCCCAATTGCGATCTGCGGAATCCGAACGCCAACGGCTTCGGCGGCGACACGTGCGGCACGATGGCGAACAAAAGCTTCGGGCAGCAATTGATCAACACCACTCCAGATCCCGACTGGATTCAGGGCTGGGGCAACCGTCCGTATTCCTGGGCCGGCTCGGTGAGCGTGGACCGCCAGCTGGCACCCGGCGTCGCGCTGACGGCCGGCTACTATCGCACCACGTTCGGCAATCAGACCGTCACCCGCAACACCGCAGTCTCGCCGGCCGACTTCAGCCCGTACTGCATTACCGCGCCGGGCGATCCGCGCCTGCCGGCCGGCGTGAGCGGCCAGCAGGTCTGCGGATTGTACGACATTAATCCGGACAAGTTCGGCCAGGTCAACAATGTCGTGACGCTCGCGTCGAAGTTTGGCAAGGCGACCGAGTACTACAACGGCGGAGACGTCAACCTCGTCGCCCGGCTCCCGCACGGCATAAACATCTCGGGCGGCTGGAACATCGGCAACTCGATCAGCCTGCTCTCGACGTGGCCCGGCGTGACCACCTCGAAGGCCAATAACTGCGTCCTCGTCAATTCACCGCAAGAATTGAACTATCAGGTTCTGAGCGGCGTCGCCACCGGTTGCGAGACGGGCAACCCCTATCAGAATCTGGTAAAGGTGAATGGGTCGGTGCCGCTGCCGTGGAAGCTTCAGGTCGCCGCGGTGTTTCAGAGCACTCCCGGGCCCAACTACGACGCGTTTTACACGGCGACCAACGCGCAGATCGCGCCCTCCCTCCACCGTAATCTGTCTGGCGGCGTCCAGACGGTGACCGTCAATCTGGTTCAGCCGTTGTCGCAGTACTTCGACTACCGGATCAACCAGTTGGACCTGCGGCTCAGCAAGATCTTCCGGTCGCCGCGCGGCAAGTTCCAGGTGAACTTCGACATCTACAATGCGCTGAACGGCACCTACTCGCTCTGGACCAACAACACCTACGGGCCGAACTGGCAGACGCCAACCTCGACCTTCGATGCGCGGCTGATCAAATTCGGCGCGCAATTCGATTTCTAAGGTTCGGATGCAGTTCGGACTGACCACGAAGGGCCTTCGGGCCCTTCGTGGTCAGGGCTTAAGCATGCCCTCGAAACACCGCGCGAGTTCCAAATAAATGGAAATCCAATCTTCCGCATACACGACTTCGTTACGAACGAAATCCTGACAATTTTCTTACTGTCTATTCACGCGGTGCTATAGTCCCCCCACAACCGGTTACCCCCGAATCGACCATCGTTCAACGCGGAGGACACCCCGACGTGAACAGATGCCCCGGTCGTTCGGCCGCGAGTCCGTGCTCGCCTCCCTTCGCGCGTCACGCGCGTCCGCTCGTAAGGCTCCATCCATTTCTGGTCGCAGGGTTTCTTCCGGAAACAGCACAGCTTCGCCGAGCCCGACACGACGAAGGATGTAGAAGGGCTGTCGGGAGGAGGTCGGAACATGCGTCGCATCCCGGTACTCATGGCGGTGGCGTTGCTGACCCTGGCGGTCGGCCCCGCCTTCGCGCAGCAGTCCCAGTTCTCCGCGGTCCAGGGCCGTGTCAGCGACGAGTCGGGCGCCGCGCTTCCCGGAGTCACGGTCCTTGCGACACACCAGGAGACTGGCGTCTTCCGGCAGGTCGTCAGCAACGCTGATGGTTCCTACCAGGTGCCCGGCCTCGTGCCCGGCCCGTATCGCGTCACCGCCGATCTCAGCGGGTTCAAGAAGTACGAACACTCGGATTTGGTGCTCCTGATCGGCAACACGTCGACGCTCGACATCACGCTCAAGGTCGGCGGGGTCGAGGAGAGCATCACGGTGACAGGGGAGTCGCCGGTCGTCGACGTGACGTCCAAGCAGATCGGCGGCAATATCGCCCGGGCCGAACTGGAGGCGGTGCCCATCGCGAACAAGGACTGGATGTTCGCGGTCGCCGTGCTGCCCGGCATCCAGATTCAGTCGTCGACCGCCTCGTTCTCGTGCGAGTCGCTGATTGTCGGCGGCGGAAGCAACCGGAGCGGCAACTTCTCGATCGACGGCGGCGGGAACAACGACGACTACCTCGGCTCCTCGTGCGGCAGCCAGGTGCGCCCGGCGCTCGAGACGGTGCAGGAGTTCCAGGTGCTGACGAACCAGTACGACGCCGAGTTCGGCCGCACGGCCGGCGCGGTCGTCAACGTCATCACGAAGCAGGGGACGAACACGTTCCACGGCGCGCTGTTCGACAGTTACACCAGCGATGCGCTGACGGCGCCGGACTTCTTCGTCGCGCAGAACAACCTGACCAAGCCCCAATCGGCGCAGAAGGACTGGGGCGGTACGCTCGGCGGGCCCATCAAGAAGGACAGGGCGCACTTCTTCTACGGCCTGGACCGCATCGTCTTTGACGAAGGGCGCAGCGCCGTCTTTGTCAACCGGCCGGAGCTGAACTACACGAACACGCAGAGCATGTACCTCTGGAACCACACGATGCGGTTCGACCACCAGATCAACGCCGGCAACACGTGGAGCGCGCGCTATCTGGTCGAGTACTCGCCGACGTTCAACCGCCTCGCCAGGACGGAGACGCCCGCGGGACGAGATCAGGAGTTCGACATCGACCGGACAACCGGCGCCTCCTGGAACATGATCTTCGGCAACAACAAGTTCAATCAGGTTCGGTTCGGCTACACGCACGAGAAGAACGGGTTCACCGCGCCCGAGGTCCAGAACGGCACAGCGATGGTCAACGTGGCGCCCACGCTCAACATGCTGACGTTCTTCGATGGGCCGAACAACGGCGCGCTGTTCCGCATCGATGACGCGTACGAGGTGGCCGAGACGTACTCGAAGTTCATGCCGCAATGGATCGGAGGGGATCACGATCTGAAATTCGGCGTAATGTACATCCACTCCAACATCGGACTCCCCGACGAGACGGACATGAACGGGAGGTTCACGTTCTCCACGGACAGGGTGTTCGACTCGAGAGTTCCGGCCACCTACCCGGAGCGTCTCTTCATCAGGGTGCCGGCCCCGAGCGACATCCAGATGCCGACGCATGTCGCGGTGGGGTTCGTGCAGGACAAGTGGCAACGGAAGAACCTGACCCTGAACCTGGGCGCGCGTTACGACATAGAGGTGACTCCAATCGATAACACGAGCAACCCCCTCTTCAGCAAGGGAACGTATGCGGTCGACAAGAACAACATCTCGCCGCGGTTTGGCTTCGCGTGGCAACCGCGTGGCAGCGCCACGTCGCTCATTCGGGGTGGCTACGGGATCTTCTACGACAAGATCACCCTGCAGACGCTCACGCCGTTTGCCTCGCAGGCCGTCTACAGCTCGTCCTTCACGGCGTCGTTTCCGAACAGCGCGGCGGACCCGGGTCCGAGCCGCGGCCTGTTGCCGACCGACCCGATGCTGACCTATGTGCAGACCAATGGCCTTGTCGTCAACCGCGCGCTGCTCAACTCGATCTATCCGCTGGGGTCGGTCGGTCGCAACACCGGCACGGTCTTCGTCGACAACCCCGACCGCGTGGTGCCCAATGTGCACCAGGTCACGTTAGGCTTCCAGCGGGAGCTCGCCGCGCAGATGGGGCTCAACATTGACTACGTGCACAGTTGGAACCGCGACCAGCTGATCAACTTCGATCTGAACCCGGCGCTGCGCGTGGATACGAACCGGACCGGCCGCCTCAACTACACGGACCTGAACGGTCTCGCCCAGCAGTTGGGGATCTCGGCGTTCAACAACCCCGTGGTCACCCGTCAAAACACCGGCTCCTCGCAGTTTGACGGCGTGAACGTCATGCTCGACAAGCGGTTCAGCCACAACTGGGCCGCCCGCGTGTCCTATGCCATCGGGTATGCGCGCGGCAACGCCGAGGCCAACCAGACGTCCGACAACAACTACCAGGTGCTCGGCGATGCGCAGCTCGACCGCAACTTCGGGCCGCTCAACGGCGACCGGCGGCAGAACTTCGTCGTCAGCGGCCGGTACGAGATTCCGCGGACGCACGGCCTGACGGTCAGCGGAGTCTACCGCTATATGACCGGCGTGCCGATGACCCTGTACAACTCGGCGGTGGATGCGGACCGGAATGGGCGGCTGTTCGATCTCATCCCGGCGGGTTCGTACTGCGGGACGGGGGTGAACGCCTTCTGCACCGACAACGATGGTGGCCGCAACGGAGCCCGCGGACCTTCGTATCAGCAAGCCGACATGAAGTTCACCTACCGGCTGCGCCCGAACAAGGGCACGACCCTCGACGTGAACTTCGAGGTGTTCAACCTCGCCAACACGGCGAACTTCGACCCGCCAACCTCTGATCAGCGGTTGTCGGACTTCCTGGTCCTCACGACGTTGCGCGGCGGCAACGGCCAGCCGCGCGGGGCCGAGTTCACCGTGCGGTTCGGGTTCTAGAGAACTCACAGCGGCTGAAGTCTGGGGTCTGAGAGTACTCAGACCCCAGACTTCAGCCCTCACATTTCTCTCACGAACGTCGGACGTCCCATCCGATTCCCCCCAGATCCGCCTTTTCGTACCAAACTTCTGGACCTCCCAGCTCGGATTACATCATTTTACGTATCGACGCGCTCCGACAGGGCTCTGTCCGTCAATAATCGCTTGCTTCATATTCGTGACCTTTTCAACCGGCTTTCGAACTGATGGCGTTCAGCGTGGTGTCCGTCGAGGTGTCCGCCCATTTGTGAGGAGTGCTGACATGAATCGGATTCGCATTCGCGTCGCGGCGGTTGTGGTCGGGGTATTACTGGCGGCGTGGCCCGCCGTAGGACAAGAAGGCACTGCACAAATGCGCGGACGCGTGACCGACCAGCAGGCCGGCGCGCTGCCCGGCGTGACGGTGGTTGTCACCAATCAGGACTCTGGAAATTTTCGCGAGGCGGTGACCAGCGCTGACGGCGCGTGGTTCATTGCGGCGCTGCCGCCGGGCCGCTATCAGGTGGCGGCGGAGCTCGCCGGCTTCAAGAAGTTCGTGCGCCGCGACGTCACGGCGGCCGTCGGCGTCCAGGTGGCGGTGGATATTCAACTCGAGATCGGCGGCCTGGAAGAAACCATCACCGTCAGCTCGGAAGCGCCGCTCATCGACGTCACCTCCAAGGAAATCGGCGGCAACATCAGCACGAAAGAGCTCGCCGAGATCCCGACCATCGCCCGCAACTTCACCTATTTCGCCGGCATGCTGCCCGGCATCGTGCCGACGGCGAATCTCGCGTCCTGGGGATCGGACACGCTGACGGCCAACGGCGTGGACTCGCGGAACAACAGCTACCTCGTGGACGGCGCGTGGGACAACGACGACTACCTGGGTCAGAACAACGGCGCCCAGGCGCGCGTGCCGCTCGACGCCGCGCAGGAGTTCCAGGTCCTGACCGGACAGTTCGACGCGGAGTTCGGCCGGACGTCGGGCGCGATCGTCAACGCCGTGATCAAGTCCGGCACGAACATGTTTCACGGCTCGGCCTTCGAGTTCTACTACAACCCGACGACAAGGGCCAAAGACTTCTTCCAGGAACAGAACAATCTGGACAAGCCCGACGCGAGGAAGAACGAGTTCGGCGCCTCGGTCGGCGGTCCGATCAAACAGGACAAGGTTCACTTCTTCGTCGACGTCGAGCGGGTGCAGTTGAATGAGGGGCGGACCATCCAGATTCCCGCGCGGCCGGACCTGAATTACTCGACCGTCACAGAAACCCGCGTCTGGGACACCGTCTTTCGCCTCGATCACCAGATCAACGCGAACAACAGCTGGGGCGGGCGCTGGATCACCGAGTGGTCGCCGCAGAATAACCAGACCAACAACGCCGCGGTCACGTTGACGGCGGCGCAGCAGGAGTGGGATCGCGACGACACGGGCTCCATCCACTTCAACTCCGTGCTCGGAACCAACCGTGTCAACACCGTCCGTCTGTCGCTGACGCGCGAAGACGACCGCTTCGCCCCCAACGGCTTCCCGGGATGCAGGCAGAACGTGACCGGATTCGTCCTGATGTGGACGGCGAACTTTGACGACTGCGTCGCGCTCAACGAGACGAACATGCGGACGCAGGGGCCGAACCTGACCTATCTCACCTTCCAGGACGGCGTCCGGAACGCCGGAACGCATTGGATCACCGACTCGCCTGAACTCTCGGACACGTTCAGCTGGTTCGTTCCGGGTACGAAAACCGGCGATCACGACCTGAAGTTCGGGTTCCAGATGTACTACGCGGGGTGGCATTACCAGAACCACGCGCAGCTCAACGGGACGTTCGTGATCCCGTCGAACAATTCGTTCAACGCCGCCGACCCGCGAACGTATCCTGAGCGTCTGACGATCCAGGCGCCAACGGATCAGTACATCTCGATGACGCAGTGGGCCTACACGGGCTTCCTGCAGGACAAGTGGCACATCTCGAACCGCGCGACGTTCAACCTGGGCGTGCGCTACGACATCGACTTCACGCCGCTCGACGAGACGGGCAACAAGTACTTCAGCGATCCCAAGAACTACCCGGTCGACAAGAACAACATCTCGCCGCGGGTCGGCTTCACGTACACGATGGACCAGGGCAAGTCGCTCATCCGGACCGGCTGGGGACTGTTCTACGACAAGACGAACTTCGGGCTCTTGAATAGCTACGTCGTGGCCGGCGTCAACGCCGCCTCGGTGACGGCGCAGTTTCCGGCTGACGCCATCGACCCGGGTCCGCGCGCCGGCCGCTTCCCGACCGATCCGATGCTGAAAAACGGCCCGGTCGTCAACTACGCGCTGCTCAACCAGCTGTACCCGTCGGGTTCGCTCGTGAGAAACACCGGCGCTGTGTTCCTCGACAATCCCAACCGGGTCCAGCCATATACGCAGCAGATCAGCGCCGGCTTCCAGCGGCAGCTCGCCGCGTCGGTGTCGGCCAGCGCCGACTACGTGCACACGATGGCGCGCGAACAATGGCTGCTGGAGAATCTCAACCCGGGCCTGCGCGTCAACACGACGGCATCGGGCGCGATCGCCCGCGTCGACCCGACCTTCGTCACCGACGTGTGGCAGCGGCAGAACATCGGCGAGTACACGTATGACGCGCTCAACCTGGTCCTGGAGAAACGTGACTCCCACAACTGGAGCGCACGCGCCTCGTACACCCTGGCCTACTCGCGCGGGAATAATCCCGGGGCCGAGACCGCGACGAACAATTACCAGCAGCTCAACGATCCGAATCTCTCGGCGGGACAGGGGCCGACCGATTACGACCGCCGCCACAACCTGGTCCTCAGCGGCCGCGTCGTCGAAGTGCCGCACACGCACGGCATGACGTTGAGCGCCACGCTGCGGCTGCTCAGCGGCACGGCGTTCACGCTGATCGACACCAGCAGCGACCCCGATCGCAACGGCCTCCTGACCGACCCGCTGCCCGCCGGCAGCTACAGCGGCAACGGCGTGAACGCGATCACGGTCGACAACGCTGGCGGGCGCAACGGCGCCTACGGTCCCGGGTACGCGCAGCTCGATTCGCGCATCGGCTGGCGGATCAAGGCGGCGAAGGGCCGCACGGTCGATCTCACGGCGGATGTGATCAACGTCACCAACCGCGCGAACTTCGTCAATCCGACCGCCGATCGCCGCAGCACGAACTTCCTGCTGCTGACGACGCTCTACGGCGGCGGCCAGCCGAGGCAGGCGCAGGTGGGAGTGAGATTGGGCTTCTAATCGAAATGGCTGATGGCTGAGGGCTGATGGCTGATCTTTCAGCCATTAGCTAGCCCTCAGCCATCAGCCATCTCGCCGCGGGGCCTACTCCAGCGCAAAGACAAACAATGCGTGGCCACCGGCAACCGCGACGTACTGCTTGCCGTTGGCTGAGTACGACATCGGTCCCGATCGAATCGCGCCGCCCGTCTGGAACTGCCAGAGCGGCTTCCCGGTCTTCGCATCGAGCGCGTAGAAGTTTCCTTCGTTCGATCCGCTGAACACGAGTCCGCCCGCGGTCGCCATTACGCCGGCCCACGTCGGCGTCGGCAGCGGAAAGTCCCACGCCGCCTTGCCCGTCCGCACGTCGATCGCGCGCACCGCGCCCCAGGATTCCTCGTCGAGCCGCTTCTCGCTGCCGCCGGTGTAGTACGTGCCGGGTTTGTACTCGACACCGGTCTTGAAGTAGATCGATCCCATTTCGCGCACAGGAACGTAGAGCATGTTCGTCTGCGGGCTGTACGACGGGCTGGCCCAGTTGGTCGATCCCTGCAGGCTCGGATACACGAGCGTGCCCTTCTCCGTCGGCTCCATGTCCGGAATCAGAATCGGGCGGCCTTTCTCGTCGAGCCCCTTTGCCCACGTCTGCTTGGCGTACTGCTGGCCGAGCAGGTACTCGCCCGTCCTGCGATCGAGGACGTAGAAGAACGCGTTGCGATTCGCGGCGACCACGACCTGGCGCACGCGGCCGTTGATCTCGGTGTCGACGAGCACTGGAATCTGATTGGCGTCCCAGTCGTGCACGTCGTGCGGCGTGAACTGGAACGACCAGCGCAGCTTGCCGGTTTCGATGTCGAGCGCCACCAGCGACGACGTGCCGAAGTTGTCGCCCAGGCGCGAGTCGCCGTTCCAGTCGGGACCGGGATTGCCCGTGCCCCAGTAGAGCAGCTTCAACTGCGGGTCGTACGATCCGGTGAGCCACGTCGCGCCGCCGCCGTGCACCCAGCTGTCGCCCGGCCACGTGTCGCTGCCGGGCTCGCCCGGCGACGGAATGGTCCAGTACCGCCACAGCTGCTTGCCCGTCTTCGCGTCGTACGCGTCGAGGAAACCGCGGATGCCGGCTTCGCCGCCGCTGATGCCGACGATCACCTTGTTGTCCACGACAAGCGGCGCGGCGGTGATCGCGTGGCCGGTCGGATTCTCGCCGACGTGGACGGACCAGCGCTCGGTGCCCGCGCGCGCGTCGAGCGCGAACAGATACCCGTCGAGGGTGCCGACATACACCATGTTGTCCAGGTACGCGACGCCGCGGTTTACGCGCGGGAAGCCGAGATTGAGGACGCTCGGCGCGATCGGCCGCGTCCATTCCCAGAGCGGCTTGCCGCTCTTGAGATCGAGCGCGGCGACCATCGTCGGTCCCGCGGTCACGTACATCACGCCGTTGACGACGACGGGCGTCGCCTCGATCGAGCCCGTGCCCGGCGGCTGATAGACCCAGGCCGGCCGCAGCGTGCTGACGTTGGACGGCGTGATCTGCGTGAGCGGCGAGAACCGGTGCGCCGAATACTGCCCGGAGTACATCGGCCACTGACCGTCCTGCTGTGCGAGCAGCGGCGTGACCGCCACCACGAGGAGGGCAAAGACTCGTGGCGCAAGCCTCTGTAGCGCGAGCCTTCGTAGCGCGAGGCTTTCAGCCGAGCGGCAGTTCGTCTTCATCGCGCACCTCGCAGCGTCGAGAGGTACGCCACCATGTCGTCGAGCTGCGGCGCCGAGAGGCGCGACTCGTACGACGGCATCAGCGACGCGTCGATCTCCCGATCCACGCGGGTCAGTTCAGATTTGTCGAGCGTGTGCACGGTCCCGCCCGCGTCGCGAATCGAAATCCAGAAGACGTCCTCGTTCACGCGCGTGCCGCGCACCTCGGGGCCGGACTTCGGCACGGCGCGCACGACGAGATATCCGGGTGGATGCGTGGCGGCCGGCTTGACGATCGACTCGCGCAGGTACGCGGGGCCGCGTCGCGCCGCGATGCCCGTCAGTTCCGGTCCGACGATGCCGCCGCGGCCGTCGATCGTGTGACAGGAGCCGCAGCCGGTCGATTGGTAGAGGTCCGCGCCGCGCTGCGCGTTGCCGGGCACGGGGCGCGCCGCCGCGCGCGAGAGCGACTGCACGTACGCCGCCGTCTGCCGCGTGCTGCGCTCGGTCAGCGGCGATCGGAACGACGGCATGTCCGTGCCGGGGATGCCGGCGGCGATGATGTCGACGATGGATTTGAGATCGGTCGCGTGGCGCAGCCGGCCGTGCAGGTTGGGGCCGGTGCCGCCGTCGCCGTCGTTGCCGTGACACCACGCGCACTGCGCGTCGAAGACTTTCTTGCCGGCGGCGGGATCGCTCGATGCCGACACCGGCGGCCGCGCGCCGCGCGCTTGCGCCGTAGCGTCGAGCGGCAGCGCCAACACGAGGCCAACAATCAGGAGCGCCGAACACTGTCGCGTCACGGAACCACCTCCATCGAGCCGGACACCAGATGCCTTGGAGAACCTCCGGATTATAGGAGCCTTGTCGCCGATTCGCACGGCATCGCAGGCGAAGCGCGTCACTTGACTAACTTGACCAACGCCGTCGCTGCGAGTACAGTGACGCGAAGATGGCTAAGACGCTCAATCTGTACGAAGCCAAGACGCACCTGTCGCGGCTGGTCGATGAAGCGGCGGCGGGCGAAGAAATCGTGATCGCCAAGGCCGGTGTGCCCCGTGCACGCCTGGTGCCGTTCACAACGAAAAAGCGTCCTCGCCGGCCGGGCGGATCGAAAGGGCGAATCCGCATCAGCGCCGACTTCGATGCCCCGCTTCCCGCAGACATGCTCGCCGCCTTCTCGGGCGGCGGCAAGCGGTGAACCTCCTCCTCGACACGCACGTGGTCCTGTGGTGGCGGCTCGACAGCCATCGTCTTCAGGCGGACGCCAGGCGTGCGATTGAATCCGCCGACCGCGTGGCGGTCAGCGCGGCGTCAGCGTGGGAAATCGCCATAAAGGTGGGCCTGGGCCGGCTCCATCTCAAGGATCCGTTCGCGACACTGGTCGAACGCAGCGGATTTCACCAACTGCCGATCACATTCGAGCATGCCGAGCGGTTCCAAACCCTTCCGCTTCACCACGGCGACCCGTTCGATCGGATGCTCGTCGCGCAGGCGCAGGTGGACCATCTGACGATCGTCTCGCACGATCGGGCCCTCGAGCCGTATCCCATCCGCGTGATCTGGACGTAAATCCGCCCACGGTTCGGGTAGACTGCCCAGCCTATGGCTCTCCCCGAGGGCACCCGCCTCGGATCGTATGAAGTCGTGGCCCCGCTCGGCGCGGGCGGGATGGGCGAGGTGTATCGCGCGCGCGATACGAAACTCGGCCGTGACGTCGCGGTGAAAGTTTTGCCGGACACCCTCGCGGCCGATCCCGAACGCATCGCGCGATTCGAGCGCGAAGCGAAGGTCCTGGCGTCGCTCAACCATCCGAATGTCGCGCAGATTTACGGGCTGGAGAGGCAGGAGGGGCAGGAAGGGCGGGACGGTGCGTCGACGGCGTTCATCGTCATGGAACTGGTCGAAGGGGAGACGCTGGCGGAGAGGATCGACAGATCCGTAGGGCGGGTCCTTTCGGACCCGCCGGCCATGCCGGGTCCAAAAGGACCCGGCCTACCGATCAATGAAGCGCTCGCGATCGCGCTGCAGATCGCCGAAGGCCTCGAAGCCGCGCACGAGAAGGGCATCGTCCATCGCGATCTCAAGCCGGCGAACGTGAAGATCACGCCGGACGAAAAGGTGAAGGTCCTCGACTTCGGCCTCGCGAAAGCCATGGAGGCCGAGCGGAGTCCCTCGAACCTCACGCATTCGCCCACGCTGAGCCTGATGGCGACGCAGGCCGGCATGATTCTCGGGACCGCCGCGTACATGTCGCCGGAGCAGGCGAAGGGGCTTCCGGCCGATCACCGCAGCGACGTGTTTTCGTTCGGCGTCGTGCTGTACGAAATGCTCACGGGCCGCCAGCCCTTCCGCGGAGAGACCGCGCCGGACATCCTCGCGTCGGTGCTCGCGCGCGACCCGGAGTTGAACGTGCTTCCGGCGAATTTGCATCCGCGGCTGCTCGATCTGGTCCGCCGCTGTCTGGAGAAAACGCCGAAGCGTCGCTGGCAGGCGATCGGCGACGTGCGCGCCGAGCTCGAGACGATCGCGGCGAATCCGCACGCGGCGCCCGCGTCGCCCGCGCCGCCGGCCGCGGCGCGGCCGATGTGGAGGCGCGCGCTTCTTCCTGCGGCGACCGCCATCGTCGCCTCCGCGATCACTGGCGCGGCGGTGTGGAACCTGAGACCGCCAGGCGCCGGTCCGGTGCCCGTCACGCGGTTCACGTTCGCGCTCAGCGAGGGCCAGGTGTTTTCCGGCACGCGAACTCAGTTGATCACTATCTCGCCCGACGGCGCGCAGATCGTGTACGTGGCGAACAATCGTTTGTTCCTCAGGGCAATGTCGGATCCCGAGGCGAGACCGATCCCTGGGACCGAGAGTATGGGTGCCACTCCCACTCCGGTCTTTTCGCCGGATGGCCGATCGATCGCCTACTGGGCATCGGATGCGACCGTCAAGCGGATTGCCGTCAGCGGCGGCGCGGCCGTCACTATCTGCCAGGCCGAGAGTCCGTGGGGTATGAGCTGGGGCACGGACGGAATCCTGTTCGCGCAAGGTGGCAAAGGAATCATGCGGGTCTCTCCAAATGGGGGCAAGCCGGAGCTTGTCGTCAGCACGAAAGCCGATGAGCTGGCCTACGGTCCGCAGATGCTGCCCGGCGGGACGAGCGTGCTGTTTACGCTGGCGAACTCGAGGGGTGGCGGCACGGATCGGTGGGACAAGGCGCAAGTGGTTGTGCAGTCGATCCGATCGGGCGAAAGAAAGACGCTCGTCGACGGCGGAAGCGACGCCAGGTATCTGTCAACTGGTCACATCGTGTATGCGCTTGTCGGCACCGTGTTCGCCATTCCGTTCGATCCGGCGCGACTGGAGGTGTCGGGTGGACCGGCGCCGATCGTCGAAGGGGTGAGGCGGTCTGTCAACAGCGTCGCCGGCACCGCGCAGTTCAGCGTCTCCAATACCGGCTCCCTCATCTATGTACCGGGCCCCGCCTCGAACTCGGCCGGCCAACAGGACGTGGCGCTGTTCGATCGGAAAGGCGCCGCGGAGTCGCTGAAACTCTCCCCGGGGTCGTACGAGTACCCACGCGTCTCGCCCGACGGCAAACGAATCGCGTTCGGGACCAGCGACGGCAAAGAGGCGATCGTGTGGATCTACGACCTGGCGGGCGCGAGCGCGATGCGCAGGCTGACCTTCGGGGGCAACAACCGGTTTCCGATATGGTCCGCGGACGGCCAGCACGTCGCGTTTCAGTCGGATCGTGAAGGCGACCTTGGCGTCTTCTGGCAGCGCGCCGACGGCACGGGAGCGGCCGAGCGCCTCACGAAGCCTGAGCCGAAGACGGCGCACACGCCGGAGGCCTGGTCTCCGAAGGGTGAGAGCCTTCTGTTCAGCGTCACCGCGGGCGCTGACGTGACCTTGTGGGCGTTGACGCTGAAGGACAAGAAGGCCACGCCCTTTGGCGCCGTGCATTCCACCGCGGGTCCCACAACGGCCGCGTTCTCGCCGGACAGCCGCTGGGTCGCGTACTACAGCAACGACTCCGGACCGATCATGGTGTACGTCCAGCCGTTCCCGGCGACGGGCGCCAAGTACCAGATCTCGAAAGAACCGGGCGCCCATCATCCGGTCTGGGCGCCTGACGGCAAGGAACTCCTCTACATCCCCACCGTGGGCAACTTGGCGTCAGTGACCGTCGCGACGCAGCCAACGCTCACCTTCAGCAATCCTGTCCTCGTGCCGAGAGGATTCTCGGTGTCGGCCACCGGCGCACCGCGGAATTACGACGTCGCCCCAGACGGCAGGATCGTGGGCGTGCTCGATTCAGGCCTGACCCAGTCCGGCGCGCTCGTCACGCCTCAAATCCAAGTCGTGCTGAACTGGTTCGAAGAGCTCAAGGCGAGAGTGCCCACGAAGTAACCCATGAGCCCGTCGCGCCTGCGCCGCCTCCTTGCCCCCGTCGTCGAGCTGCGCGACGAAGAGTGCGTCACCGCGCTCCTGATGTTCGCGTACTCGTTCCTCGCGATGAGCGGGTACAACGTCCTCAAACCCACCACACGGTCGAAATTTATCGACGACCTTGGCGCGAACAACCTGCCGTATGTACAGCTCGCTGCCGGACTCCTGATGGGCTTCGTGATACAGGGCTACACCAAGGTGATGCGCGTGCTGCCGCGCCGCTGGGTGTTCCCGGTCACGCAGCTGACGATGGCGGCGTTCCTCGTGGGATTCTGGACGCTGTTCAAGACGGGGCAGAGCTGGGTCTCGGTCGCGTACTACTTCTGGGGACTGCTGGCCGGCAGCCTCTTGATCAGCCAGTTCTGGACGCTCGCCAACGACATTTATGAGCCGCGCCAGGCGAAACGGACGTTCGGCTTCATCGGCGGCGGCGCGAGCCTGGGCGGCATCGTCGGCGCCGGCCTGGCGGGCCGCCTCGCCAAGCCTGTCGGCACCGAGAACCTGCTCCTGATCGGCGCGGCCTTCCTCTTGATCTGCTTCTTCGTCGTCTGGGCGGTGGTCTCACGCGAGCAGCCGCCGGACAGGTCCGGCGCCCCTGAAAGCAAAGACAACACAGACAAGAAGCGGGAAGCCGTGAGCGCGGCCGAGGGCCTGCGGCTGCTGCTGCACTCGCGTCACCTGCAGATCATCGCGCTCGTCATCAGCTTCGCCGCGGTCGGCGCGGGCATCATCGAACAGCAGCTCAACATGGCCGCGGGCCAGTTGATCCCGCTCAAGGACGCGCGGACGGCGTTCATCGCCGACGTCATTTTCTATTCGTCGATCGTCGGCCTCGTCATCCAGATGACGCTGACGGCGCGGATGCACCGCGTGCTCGGCATCGGGTTCGCGCTGCTGATCCTGCCGTTCAGCCTCGGCACGACCGCCATCGTCATGCTGCTCAATCCCGTGCTCTGGGCGACGACGGTGGCGCGCGTCTCCGACACGGCGCTGCGGTACACCGCCGACAAGACGACCCGCGAAATCCTGTTCATGCCGCTGCCGACGGAGCTGAAGTACAAGGCGAAGCCGTTCGTGGACGTCGCCGTCGACCGGTTCGCGAAGGGGGCGGGCGCCGCGCTGGCGCTGCTGATTGCGATCAAGGTGTTCCACCTGACGTGGTGGCAGCTGAGCTATCTCAGCCTGCCCATTTCGGCCCTCTGGGTCGTGCTCGCGATCAAAGCGAAGCACGAGTATCAGAAGACGTTCCGCCAGAGCATCGAGCGGCACGACATCGATGCAGACGCCGTCGGCGTCACGGTCGCGGATTCCACGACCGTCGAGACCCTGATCGAGGAGCTCGCGAGCCCCGACGACCGGCGTGTCCTGTACGCGATCGATCTGCTCGACTCGCTCGATAAGCGCAACCTCGTGACGCCGCTGCTGCTGCACCACGAGTCGCTGCGGGTGCGCGTCCGCGCGCTCAACGCGATGGCCGCGATGAACGATGCCCGGCCGGATCTCGCCCAGCGCTGGCTGCCGTCGATCGAGCGGCTGCTGACCGACGAGGATCCGGAAGTGCGCACGGCGGCCGTGCGCACGCTGGCGACGCTGCGCCGCGAGGGCGCCGCGGAGTTCATGCGGCCGTATCTCACCGATCGCGATCCGCGCCTCGTGATCACGGCCGCCGTGGCGCTGGCCGACAGCGCCGACGCGGCTGATCAGTCGGCCGCGCAGCGCGCGATCGAGACGCTCGCCGAGGATCCGCGCGGATCGTCTTCGGAGATTCGTCGCGAAGTCGCGCGGTCGCTATCCGCAATCCGCAATCCGCAATTCCGCAATCTGCTCGTTCCGCTGATTTATGACGCGAACGTTGACGTGGCCCTGGCCGCGATTCGCAGCGCGGGTGCGTTGGGCTCTGCACAGGCCGCCGACGTTCCCCCTGTGATCTTCGTTCCGCCGCTGGTCTCCCTGCTGCGCAACCGCGCGCTCAAGGCCGCCGCGCGCGAGGTGCTCGTGGCGTACGGCGAGCCGATCCTCGAGGTGCTCGCCCACTTCCTGCGCGACGCGGAGGAGGACCTCTGGGTCCGGCGTCACATTCCGGCGACGCTGGCGCGCATCCCGTCGCAGGCGTCCGTGGACCTGCTCGTCGAGCGCCTCGCCGATTCCGACGGCTTCCTCCGCTACAAAGTGATCGCGGCGCTCGAGACGCTGCTGCGGGCGCGCCCGGATCTGAAATGCGCGCGCGGGCCAGTCGAGGCGCTCGCCGTCCAGGAGGCGCTGCGGTCGTGCATGTATCTCAGTCTGCTGGCGAATCTTCGCCGTGCGGACTCCGACATCGCCTCGCGGCAGCTGGCGCGCGCGCTGCAGGACAAGCTCGACCGGTCGAAGGATCGCATCTACCGGCTGCTCGGCCTGGGCTACGGCGCGAAAGACATGGCCGCGGCGCGGTGGGCGCTCGAGCGGGGCGAGCGTCGCGCGAAGTCGAGCGCCGCGGAGTTCCTGGACAACCTGCTGAAGGGCGACGTGCGCAAGCGCGTGATGCCGCTGCTCGAGGATCTGCCGGTCGACGAGCGTGTGCGCAAGGCGAACGTCCTGATCAAATCGCGGCCGCGCGATCTCGAGGACACGGTCACGCAGCTCGTGCACGACGACGATCAGGTGGTGGCGGCGGCGGCGATTCATTTCGTCGAGGCGCGGAAGATCGGCGCGCTCGCCGGCGATCTCGAGCACACGCTCGAACATCGCGACATCCGCGACTGGTACGTCTTCGAGGCCGCGTCCTGGGCGCTCGCGTCGCAGCGGATGTCGGCGGAGGAGCGCCGCGCGCGGTGGATGGAGCCGCTGCCCGCCGTGGAGGTCGTCGATCGCCTGCGTCACGTGCCGCTCTTCGCGTTCGTGTCGATCGACGAGCTCTACCGGATCGTCGCCGCCGGGCACCAGGTGCGCTACGAGTCGGGACGCCGCATCGACGAGCCGGGCGGCGGCGCGATGCTGCGCTTCCTGATCGATGGCCGCGTCGTGCCGCGGACGGCCGACCGCACGTCCGCGACGGAGGTCGCCGCGCCAGCCGTCTTCGGCTTCGAGACCCTGGTGGCGGCCGCGGCATCCGGCGATTCGCTGGTCGCCACAGACACGACGATCGTCCTCGCATTGCCGACCGAGGAATTTCTGACGCTGCTGTCGGCCAACACGCAGCTCGCCGCCGGCCTGTTCCGCATGCTGATCGCGCGCGCGCCGGCGTCGCCGGTCGTGCACGCGCGCGCCGCGGCAGGTCCGCCGATCGCCGCGCCTGGCAGACTGCGGGCCGTGGACAAGGTGCTCGCGTTGGAAGCGGTCCCGGTGTTCGCGCGGGCGAGCGCCGAGGAACTGATCGCCCTCGCCGCGATTGCGCGCGAAGTGCCGGTCACCGACGGCGCGGACCTGCTCACGCAGGGCGAGCCCGCCGCGATTCACATCGTGCTGGACGGGTCGGTGCAGGTGCAGGCGAACGACGGATCCGCCGTGACCGCCGGCCCCGGCGACACGATTGGCATCGTCGAGACGCTAGGCGGCGGACTGGCCGAAGCGCGCGCCCGCGGCGTCGCGCCGGGATCCGCGCTCAGGATCGACCGCGACGCGCTGTTCGACGTGTTGAGCGACCGAATCGATCTGCTGCGTGGATTGTTTGCGGCAATGAACGGCTGACGTCAGGCGCGCGCGCGGAGCGCCGCCAGCGGTCCATCTTGATCGGGGAGATGACGTGTAGGGCGGGTCCTTTGGACCCGCCAGATCAGCCGGATCCGAAAGGACCCGGCCTACAGATCTCGGACCAGCGCAGTCAGGGTCGCGTCCTGCTCGGGAAGCACCGTCCTCAGATCGAGCAGAACCTGGTCCTTCTCAATCCGTGCGATCACTGGCGGAGTCAGCCCGCGCAGCCGGGTCGCGAGCGCATCCGGTGTCAGGCCACGTTTCTCGATCGCGACGAGGCAGGTCGGCAGATCGAGGCCCGGCGCGCTACCGCCGCCGACCGCGGACGCGCCGGCCACCAGCGTCGCGCGCCAGCCGTCGATCTGATTCACCGCCGCCGCGAGCGTCTCGGCGCGGCCCCGTACCTCATCGATCGTCATCGTCAGCATGCGCTGGACCGGAATCGTCGTGGCGGCGCGGCCCGCCGCGTACTCGACGAGCGTCGCTTCGAGCGCGGCGTAGGTCAGCTTGTCCACGCGAAGGGCGCGCATCAGCGGATGCTTGCGGACGCGGTCCACGAAAGGCGTCCGTCCGACGATGATCCCGGCCTGCGGTCCGCCCAGGAGCTTGTCGCCGCTGAAGCAGCACATGTCGACGCCAGCGGCGATCGTCTCCGGCACCGTCGGTTCGTCCAGGTGCCTGTCACGTGACAGGTAGGTGACAGGCAGGTGACAGGCACCGGTGACATTTAGATACCCGCTGCCGAAATCTTCGGCGACGGGGATGTTGAACTTTCTGCCCAGAGCGGCAAGATCTGTCAGCGCGGGCCGTTCGGTGAAGCCTTCAATGCGGAAATTGGACGGATGGACGCGCAGGATCAGTGCGGTCCGCTCGGAGATCGCCGCCGCGTAATCGGCGACGCGCGTCTTGTTCGTCGTGCCCACCTCGCGCAGGACGGCGCCTGACTGCGCCATGACATCCGGCACGCGGAAGCCGCCGCCGATCTCGACCAGCTCGCCGCGCGACACGAGGACTTCGCGGCCCGCCGCCAGCGCCGCCAGCACGATCATCGTCGCCGCGGCGTTGTTGTTGACGACGACGGCCGCTTCGGCGCCCGTGAGCCGGCAGAGCAGTGCCTCGGCGTGCACGTCGCGCCGCCCGCGTTCGCCGCGCGCGAGGTCGTACTCGAGCGTCGCGTAGCCGCGCGCGACCTCGGCGACGCGATCGACCGCCGCCGCCGCCAGCGGCGCGCGCCCGAGGTTCGTGTGCAGGATCACGCCGCTCGCGTTGATGACCGGCGCCAGCGACGGCCGGAACGCCCGGTCGAGCGCCGCGGCCACGCCGCCTTCGATGGCCGCCCCGGCCTGCGCCTCGCTCGCGAACGAGGCGCTGCCGGCGGCGATCGCCTGCCGCACCCCGGCCGCCTCGGCGCGCAGCGCGTCGACCGTCGCTTCGGCGCCGAACCGCGATTCGAGCGCGCGCACGGCGGGCCGCTGCCGCAGCGCCTCGATCGACGGAATCACGGAAAAGTCGGGCAAAGGGCCACCGTGAGATTTCAGAATTCAGATTTCAGAATTCAGATTTCAGATTGCAGACCCGGACGCCGTTCCCGTCGAGATCTCGATCAATCTGAAATCTTACGTCTGAAATCTGAAATACTATTACACGCCCCATGACCTCCGATGCCCCGAAATACCGGCCGCTCGAACGGTTCTGGCCCTATGCCGATCTGTCCGAGCAGCCGAGCGACGACGAGCTCGCGGCGCTTGATCCCGAGCTGCACGACGCGCTCTTCGGCGCACAGCCGAGCCCGTTCTCGGTGACGCTGGTGTTTCCCCGGCTCGACGTCCCGGGCTTTCCGCGCGCGCTGGAGCTGGCGCAAACGTCGGCTGGGTTCCGGACGACGGGCGAGGGGCCGTCGCTGCGGTATCACGCGCGGTTCCGGTCGAGCGACGCCCGCGCCCTTCACCAGCTGTACGAGATCGTCGGCGGCACCGGCGCCACCGAGGTCCTCATCGACGACCGGCCCGTGCCGTACGCGCGCGAATTGTGGCTCCCGCTCATCTGGTGTTTGATCCGCGAGTAACCGTGTCCCGCATCACCATCGACAAGGATCTGACGCGGCTCGAAGGCGAGCTGAAGCAACTCGAGGCCGAGTACAACATGTACTTCTCGGGCCGGCTGCCGCGTCCGCCGTGGGAGACGCGCACGCGCGTCGAGAATCTCGTCAAGCAGTACGACCGCGCCTACATCACCAACACCGGCGACCGATTCCGCTTCTCGACGCTGCAGCACCGCTTCGCGACCTTCATCGACCTGTGGGACAAGGGCCTGCGCGCGAAAGAGGAAGGACGGCCCGGCCCGCTGACGCACATACGCTCGAAGGAGCCGGAGCGGCAGAAGCGGCCGGAAGATCGCATCGTCCACGTGGCGGCGTTCCGCGATCCCGTGCGCGAAATCGACAAGCTGACCGATCTCTACGAGTCGCTCGCCGAAGCCCGGCGCGAAGTGGGCGGCGATGCGCCGCCGTTCCACAAGTTCGCCGAGCTCGTGAAGAATCAGGTGGAGAAGCTGCGCGAGGCGGGGACGCCCGAGGTAGCGTTCCGCGTCGCGGTGAAGGACGGCAAGGTGAGTTTTACGGCGCGGGGACTGAAAGGTGTCGACGACTGAAATGGCTGATGGCAGAGGGCTGATGGTAATAGCCGAGGGCGTGACGCCCGTCAACCATCAGCCATCAGCCCTTAGCCATGACGGGTTTAGATCTAATGCCTTTCGGAAATTCGTTGAGTTGAGAATCCTCTTGTACTTCTCGCGAGAAATCGGTACTTACGCTGGGAATGACGAAACATTCCCGGTCTCAGACTCGAGGGGCGTCCCGCACGCTCGATGCGCTCAAGCGGTCGA
>JACPZW010000086.1 GCA_016195265.1 Acidobacteriota bacterium
AAGTCCTTGTTGACACGTCTCCAGATCCCGGAGGAGGTCATTGCTGGGGAAGTGCGTGAGATGCGATACGTGGCGTTCGGCACCACCGCCAGTCGCAGCGTCCTGGGCACGATGAACGACTACGTCAACCACATCGAATGGGCCTTCCACGACCGTGCTGACGTGACGCTCCATATGTTGAGTCTGGAGTTGGCCGACACGCCAGTCAGTCCACTCGGGTACGAGCGACCGATGGACGTGGTCCGACGATGTCTGGCCCGCTGAAGCTCACGTAGTGCGCAGGAGCCCTCTGCGATCGGGGCAGGTGGCCGGTTGCCCCGAGCCTGTTGACGATTCTCTGCCGCGCGGATTGCGCAGCGCGTCAGCGACTCTCCAGCACGGTTACCTCGAAGCGGCGTCCAGCGACATAATTCTTGACCGCTTGCTTGGCTGCTACGTTGCCCGACCACCCCGGGCGCTAGCCGTGCATTCCCTTGCACGGAGCGTGTGGCAAACGCGAAGTGATTACCTGTTAGAGCCTGCCCCAGAGATACTCATTCCACCTCCCTCATCAGCGGTTGCAACACCTCGACGTCACGGCCGCACGACGAACGGCGCGACTCCGCCTGCAACCTGTCCCGCTGGAGACAGCTGACCGCAGCACCTGACGGTTTTCGTGGAACGAATGCGCCGACATGCGACACAGAAAACCGTCAGGATAGCGAACACTAGGGGATTTATCATGCCACGATGGGAATGATTCTTGCTCTCTCAGCCACTCGCTGCGAGTGACAGATGCGTGTCCGAAGTGCGGCGGTCAGCGAACGCTCGCTGTTGCGCCCGCCCTGGACCCGCCGCCCGCATGTCCGACAGGCGCCGCACACGACTCGTCGGACAGTCGGAGGACCAAAAGGGACTGATGCGCTCCACCTATCCCCTCGTCCTGAATCTGCTTCTCCCCGTCTCGCCCTGCCTGCCCGCGGTCCCGTCCTTGGCGACGTCCCGCGTGGCACGCCCCGCGTCGGTCTCCATCCAGGCGGGTCGACCGGACGCATAGGACGACGGTTGATGAACCTGTTCTCACACGCACGCCTCCGGACGCGGCTCATGCTGTTGGCGCTGGTCGCGGTCTTCCCGGCAGTCGTCGTCATCGGGTACACCGCATCGATCGAGCGCAGCCATGCCCGCGCACGGATGCTCGAAGACACCCTCCGGCTGACGCGTCTCGCCGCGAGCCAGCAGGCCGGCGTCTTCGCGGGCGTGCATCGACTGCTCCTCACGCTTGCTCAGCTCCCGGTGTTGCGCGAGCGAGATCCGCGTCCCTGCAACGCCCTGCTGCCGAACATCCTGCGTGAGCACCCTGGTTACCTCAACCTGGCGGTCATCAACGCGGACGGCTCGCCCTTCTGCGCCGCCGCGCCGCCCGATTCGAGGCTCTCGGGGCCCGGTCGCGCGTGGTTTCAGCGCGCGCTGCAGACGCGGACCACGGCGCTCGGTGACGACGACATCAACGCCACAGGCGGAACACCGGCGATCGTGCTGGCCCAGCCGCTCCTCGATTCATCCGGTGCCGTCGAACGCCTCATCGTCGTCTTGATCGATCTCGATCAGTTGAAGTGGATGGTTTCCCCGGCGACGCTGCCGCAGGGCGCAACGCTGACGCTGTTTGATCGAAACGGAGTGATTCTGGCGCGCTATCCCGATCCCGGGCGATGGGTCGGCAGGCCGTTGCCCGAGTGGCCGTCTGTCGAGTCACGGTTCGCTGGTGCGCGAGCGGGCACCAGCGAGGCCGCTGGTGTCGATGGCGTCCGGCGGTTGTACAGGCGGGTGTCCGTCGATGCGGGATTCGACACGGGCCTCTCTGTCAGGCTGGGCATCGAGCCCGCCGCGGCATTCGCCAAGGCCGATCAAATACTGCGGCAGCAACTGTGGCTGCTGGGGTTCGTCTTGCTGGCGGCGTTGGGGGTCGCCTTGATTGGCGGCCAAGTCTTTGTGCTCCGGCCGATCGGGACCTTACGGTCGTCATTGGATCGGCTCGCCGCGGGAGACCTCAGCGTACGCGCGGTACTGGCCGCTGGCGCGCCGGGACTGAGTGAGCTGGGCAGCGCCGTCAATGCGATGGCCATCGCGCTCGAAGCGCGCCAGCGCGAGCGGGATCACGCCGATGCGGTGCTCCGTACCCTCTCGACCGCCCTCGAACAGGCCCCTGAGAATGTCATCGTGACCGACAGGGACGGCCGGATCGAGTATGTCAATGCCGCGTTTGAGACGCTCACGGGCTACGCCAGAGCGGAGGCGATCGGTCAGACCCCGCGCATCCTGAAGGCCGTCGGTAAATACAAACAGGACTTCTACGAGAGGCTGTGGCAGACGATTCTCGGCGGCGGGGTGTTCGAGGACGTGTTGCTGAACCAGAAGAAGAACGGCGATTTGTACTACGAAGAGAAGACCATCGCTCCCGTCAGAGACGTGCACGGGACAATCACGCATTTCGTGTCCACGGGCAAAGACATCACCGAACGTCAACGCGCCTCAGCCGCGCTGAAGGCGAGTGAGGCGAAGTTTCGCCTGGTGATGGAGAACACGCCGTCAGCGGTCTTCATCCATAGCGGCAACAGGTTCGTGTACGCCAACATGGCCGCGGAACGCTTGACGGGCTACACGCGAGACGAGCTGCTCGCCATGTCCTTCTGGCAGATCGTCCATCCCGATTTCCGAGACCTCGCGAGAGATCGCGGGCTGGCGCGACAACACGGCGACGACGTCCCGTCACGGTACGAACTCAAGATCTCCACCAAGGCCGGGGAAGAACGATGGGTCGATATTACGGCGGCGAGAACGGTGTTTGACGGCGAGTGGTCTGGACTGGCGACGGTCTTCGACATCACCCAGCAAAAGGAGACGGCGCAGGCCCTCCTCACCAGCGAGGCGCAATTGCGGCAGTCACAGAAAATGGACGCCGTCGGGCAGCTCGCGGGGGGCATCGCCCACGACTTCAACAACCTGCTCACTGTCATCAACGGGATGGCTGAACTCGGCCTGGCGCAGGTGAGAGAAGGCGATCAGTTACATGAGGATTTGCAGGAAATCTACCGCGCCGGGGCGAGGGCCGCCGCGCTGACCCGGCAACTGCTGGCCTTCAGTCGCAAGCAGATCCTGCAGGCCCAGGTGATGAACCTCAACACGGTGGTCGCGGAGATGGAGAGCCTGCTTCGGCGTTTGATCGGCGAGGACATCGACCTGGTGGTCATGCCGACACCGGGCCTGGGCAACGTCAAGGCGGACCTCGGGCAGATCGAGCAGGTGATCGCCAACCTGGTAATCAATGCTCGAGACGCCATGCCCCAAGGCGGCCAACTGACCATCGAGACACGGAACGTCGAGATCGACGAGCAGTACGCCCGCCAGCACGGCGTGGCCGTGCAGCCAGGACCCCACGTGATGCTGGCGATCAGCGACACCGGCGTGGGTATGGACGAGGTCACGCGCGCGCGAATCTTCGAGCCATTTTTCACCACGAAGGGTCCAGGCAAGGGAACGGGGCTCGGGCTCTCGACCGTGTACGGCATCGTCAAGCAAAGCGACGGATTTATCTGGGCTTATAGCGAGGTCGGCCAGGGGACCAGCTTCAAGATTTACTTGCCACAGATTGCCGAACGGGTGGGGAGTAAGCGGCCCAGTTCAACCGTTGCGCCGGCGCACGGCACGGAGACCATCCTCGTCGTGGAGGACGTGGAAGGGCTTTGCAAACTCGCGAAGCGCATGCTCGAATCGGCGGGCTACACGGTGTTCACCGCCGCGAACGGCGAGGAGGCGCTGCGCTTACTGGAGCGTGACAAAGAGCCGGTGCACCTCATGGTGACCGATATCGTGATGCCCGGGATGAGCGGGCCGAATCTGGCGAAGCGGCTTGGTCGGACGGCCCCGGGGACGAAGGTGCTCTACATGTCAGGCTACACCGACGACATCATCGTGCGGCACGGGGCGTTGGACGCGCGGATGCCCTTCCTCAGCAAACCGTTCACCGTTGTGGAGCTGACCCGGAAGGTTCGGGAGGTGCTCGATTCGCAGAGCTGACATGTCTCGAGAATGTCGTGTTACAGAGGCGCCCACGCCCACGCTCCTGCAGACATACTTGCCCGTCCCTGTCTTGTCCGCACGAATAGTTCCGGTGCAGTCGGCTCCGTGCAGGCGTCGCGCCCGGTTTGATCTCGAGGAGGGACTCGAGCACGCCGTCGATGCTGCGCCCCCCAGTGACACTTGCATCAGCGGTCGCGACAGCTTCGGCGTCAGGACCGCACGAACGGCGTGACTCAGCACCCTGAAACCTGTCTCGCTGGAGACGGCCGACCGCAGCGCATGACGGTTTCCGTTGAAGGAATGCTCCGACGTGGGACATTAGAAAGCGTAAAGATAGCAGACACTAAGGGATTATTCCTGCCACGATGGAATGATTCTTGTAACCTCCGCCTCGGTGCAGCGAGTGACCCCTGCGTGTCCAAAGTGCGGCAGTCGCCGCACGCGGATTGTCGAACAGTCTGGCAACCCGCCGCTGGATCACCGCCGTTGCGAAGATTGTGCGCACGTCTTTTCCTGCGCTCTCGTTGGCGAGTGACTGTGGCGGATCACGATCGCGACGACGCCGAGAAGCCGCCGCCGTGTCCGTGGTGTAACCACACGGGTGTCATAGAGATCACGGGGGCAGGTGGTAGCGACGCCCGGTGGTTCATGTGCCAGTCCTGCTCTCGCGTCTTCTGCATTCATCTTGTGCCGGTGACGTGTGCCCTGTGCGGGAGTGCTCGCACGCGCATCGTGGGTCAGTCCGGCACGCCGCCACTCATTCACTATCGCTGCGAACAGTGTGGACAGGTCTCGTCACGCGCGCTGCTTGATGACTGAACGGCGCGGCAAACAGCGACGGCTCACACTTCGTTAGTCCGCCGCCGTCGGCGACTCGCGATCAGTTCACGACCACTTAGCGAGAGGATCTTCGCGGGTCGACCAGAAAATGACTAGCTGCCCCTTGGCCTCGCGACCGTGCGGTCGGCTAGCGTCATAGGCCGGGGCGCGTTAGCGCCCGCGCAAGAGCATGTGACCGAGAACCCTCGGGAGGAACCCGCGTGCGAGTGACATTTCGAGTGGTGGCGCCCTGTAACGGGTTGCGACTTTGTCGTGTGCATCCCATTCCGGACCGGACGTTCTTCCCGGTTTGCGGGTTCCGGAAATTCTGACGGTTCAGCGCGCTGGCGCGCTCTGTCGCCGGACGAACCATAGCGCGATCGCCGCCGGGCCCAAAATTAAGCCAATGAACTGCGATGTCGAAAGTAACCCGCCAAAGACGAAGCCGCGGTCCGCGTCACCTCGGAAGAACTCGAGGACGAACCGCGCCATCGCGTAGAGCGCCGTGTAGGCCAGAATGACCTCGCCGTCGAACCGCGTGCGCCGACTGAGTCGCACGAGGACGGCGAATAACGCAAGGCAGACGATCGACTCGTACAGCTGCACGGGATGTAAGGGGACGCCAAGCGGCGCGCCGCCGATGCGCGCGGCGTCTGGGTCCGTGAACGTGACAGCCCAGGGCAACTGCGTCGGCCGTCCATAGTCGTCACCCGCCATGAAGCACCCCATGCGGCCGATCGCCTGGCCGAGTGCGATGGCCGGGCCGCACAGATCGGCCGTGCGCCACACCGGTAGCCGAAGATCGCGCCGGAAGAAGATCGCGGACGCCATCAGCGCGCCTATGAACCCGCCGTAGAAATCGCCGGCGCTCGCGAGCACCGACCGCGAGAACACTTCGGACGGCGCCGCCGCGTACTCCGGGAAGTCTCGCACAATCATCAACGCCTTCGCGCCGATGAATGCGCCGCCGATCGCCCAGAATCCGAGGGACGAGAGCGCGTCGACATCCACCCCTGTGCGGCGTCCCTCGCGCATCAGCCACCCGAAGGCGGCGACGTACGCCGAGGCGAGCAGCAGCCCAAACGTGTGCACAGTGAAGAGTGGCGTCGTCAGCAGGCGAGGATGCATCCATTAAAGAGTACAAGATTCGGAACAGCATTCACCGTGCCGCCGCTCGTTCCCGCGGACCCTTTGTCAGCGGTGACGGACGATGTCCACGCGGGTGCTGGCCCTGCCGCTGATGACGAACCTGCTGAAGCGTGCTGAAGCGTCGGCCATGGGTTACACTGCCGGTGACACAGCCCGGTCATCTTCATCGCTCGGAATTGCGCGCGGTCGGGGCGTCGGGTGCCGCGCGATGATCGCTGGGAGGGGCGCGCGACACGCGACCGTGACGTCGATGGATCGCAAAGCGCACTGGGACGAAATCTACGCCACGACGGCGTCGGACGCGGTCAGTTGGTTCCAGCCAGAGCCGTCGGTGTCCCTCCGCTTGCTCGACGCGGCAGGCATGACGCCAGCGACGTGAGTGATCGACATTGGGGGCGGGGATTCCCGCCTCGTGGATCATCTCCTCGCGCGCGGGCTGCGCTGTCTCACGGTGTTGGACGTCTCCCACACCGCGCTCGCCCGTGCGCGTGCCCGGGTTGCGCCGCTGGCACACCACGTGTCGTGGATCGAGGCGGACGTGACGGCTGACACCTGGCCCGTGCCGCCGGTCGACATCTGGCACGACCGGGCCGTGTTCCATTTTCTGATCGAGGCCGACGACCGCGCGCAATACGCCGCCCGCGTGCGTCAGGCGGTCATGCTGGGGGGCTCCGTCATCATCGGGACCTTTGCGCTCGACGGCCCTGAGCGGTGTAGCGGTCTGCCGGTCCGCCGCTACGATGCTGAGGGGCTTTGCGCCGAACTCGGCGACGGATTCACCCTGGAAGAGACCCTGACGGACGCGCATCGGACGCCAGCCGGCACCGTGCAGTCGTTCCTCTACGTGCGGCTCGTTCGGCAACGATAACGGCTAGTGCAGTGTGACAATGACGGAGCCGACGCGGACCGCGATCGTGACGTGCCCGCTCTGCGGCCATCAGGCCGAAGTGACGATGCCAGCAACGCCTGCCAGTTCTTCTACGAGTGCAAGGGCTGCGGGATGCTTCTGAAGCCGAAGCCGGGCGACTGTTGCGTGCTCTGCTCGTACGCGAACACGCCGTGCCCGCCGAAACAGGACGAGCACGGCGGCTGCTGACGATCGCGTTGTTGGTCAGAGACCGAAACGCGGCATTACAGACGCGTTCACGTCGGGTGCGCTGACCGTCCGTCACCGGCCATCCAGGCGATCAACCGCATGTGCCCTGCCAATGATCTCCAACGGAAGTCGTGGCGCTCGGCAGGCTAGAGGTGGTGGCCGTCGTCGTCGCTGAAAACATTGGCGCGTGCGGCAGGACTCGACCCTGCGACCGCAAGCTGCTTAGGAACCTTGAGGATCGAGATCAGAACGGTCGACGGATTCCGTCCGACGAGCATTTCGCCGTGGCGATCGATTAGCGATTCGTTGGAGGAACTCAACAGCTACAAAAACAGCTACAGTCGGAAAAACGGCCGCCGAGTGGCGGCCGTAAAGTATTGATTTAATTGGTCGGGGCGACTGGATTCGAACCAGCGACCCCCTGCGCCCAAGGCAGGTGCGCTACCAGGCTGCGCTACGCCCCGACTGAACTCGATCATACCCCGGCTCGACGGTGCGACCCGCGACAGAACTGTTCGCGGGTGTTCAGAAATGAGCCGCACGCGCGCGGACTGGAAACGGACCGGTAAATCCCTGCCGCTGGAAATGCCCGCAGATTCGTGCCAATTCGCGCCCGGCGCTGGCGGCACGGAATCGGCAAAAGGCAGGCATGCCATGCCCAGCTGCCCGCACGACACGATCGACGACGCGGCGTTCCTTGTCGCGCTCGAAAACTTCGACGGTTCGCCGACAGCCAGCGCCGCCGAGACGCAGGCGATCCCCGATCGCGGGGACCCACTCAACAGGACGTTCCCGTTCGCCGGGCACGGCGCGGCGGCTTCGGAACCGTATCCCGCGTTCGCCGATCTGCCTCCGTATCAGGGGACGGACGCCGAGTCCGCCATGTTGGCGAGCGATGCGCGCGCCGGGATGTCCGAGTCAGGCCGGACGTCTCGACGTAGCGATGCGCCCACGCTCGCCGTGGCCCTCGTTTTCGTGATGGGGCTGGCCGCCGGCGCGAGCGCCGCCGCCATCGTCTTCTACGATCGCGCCGCGCAGATCGTCGCCGCCTGGACCGGACCGCACAGCTAATCGGACCGGATACATCCGCGCGGGGCAGGTGATGTGCGGGTGCGCCCACCGTTGCGCGCGCCACGATGTGCGCGCCGGCGTCCGTCGGGTTCGCGGCGTGCGAAACACGTGCAGCAGTGCGAAGGTTCAGCCCAGGGTGACGACGGCATGGAACTCGCTTACGTGGAAAGTAGAATGCAGGCCTCCGATCTTCCGTCGCTGCTCGACGATGCGGGCTTCCAGGCGGAGCTCGAGCGGTTCGAACGCTCGACCCTCGCCATTGAAGAGCGGCCGATCACCGACGCCCAGCTGGACGCGATTGCTGAAATCGTTCCGCGCCGGTCTGGAAATTCCCCGTCCGCGTTCGACGAACAGGCGCAACGCCGTGCTCACGCCGCGCTGGAACGCGCGCTCGAGCCCGAATTCCACGAGCAGCAGCAGCACCACCATCACGCGCACGCGCGGTCGGCTCGTGTGCCGCGGGCGGTGGTCGCGCTTGTCGCCGCCCTCGGATTCCTGGCCGGCGCGGGAGCGGCCGGAGCGATGTTCCGCGACCGCGTCGCGCAGATCGTCGTCGAGCGCATCCACCTGAAGTAACGACGCGTCCCGGGCCGCCCTTCCGACACGGCATCCGAATTGCCCCCGTCGTCATGATCTCGCGATTCTTGTCGCCTTCCCGACAGGACGACCATGGTCCGCCGAGCCGCACTCTTGCTCCTGATCGCTGCCTGCGCCGTTCCCGTCGCGGGCCAGGAGCGCCGCGGTCCGATTGCCGGCGTTGTGGTCGATCCAATGGCCGCGGTTGTCGTCGCTGCGACGGTCGTCGTCGAGGGCGACGGCGGACGCACGGTGACCGTGCGCACGTCGGTCGACGGCCGCTTCAGCATTCAAGATCCGCCGGCCGGCGTCCTCGTCCTCCGAGTGACGGCGACGGCTTCGCGGACGCGGTGCTGCCCGACACGCCGTTTTCCGTTGCTGGCGTTCGCGGTCCCACAGTCGTTGCCGGCGGGGTGGAGCATGTGGAATCGGCGTACGGACGCGCGGCGCTGCTTGCGGCGCCTCGGCTGACGGTGATCGCGGGTGCGCGCGCCGACTTCTGGACGTCGACGCCTGCAGAAGCTGGAGCGCCGGCGCACGCGGTGAATTTCTTCAGTCCACGCGTGTCAGCGGCCTGGCAGGCGAGCAAGTCCATCGCCGTACGCGCGTCAGCCACGCGCGCATCGCGCACGCCGACGCTCGACGAGCTGCATCGCAGCTCGCGCATCGGCAACTCGCTTCAGCTGGGCAACCCGCTGCTCGATCCCGAGCGCCTGACCGGCCTCGAAGCCGGCGTCACCCTGCTGCACACGCGGACCTCCATGCGCGCGACGTGGTTCTGGAACGATCTCACGCAGGCGATCACGAACATCACCATCGGCACGACGCCGACGCTGGTCACGCGGCAGAAGCAGAACGCGGACAACGTGCGCGCGCAGGGACTCGAGCTCGACGCCTTCGTTCAACCCACGCCGCGTAGCTCATTGAACGCATTCCTCAACTTCGACAAGGGCACGAGTTTCGAGCGATCGATCGAGTTCAACGAGAACAACAAGCAGAACCCGGGCACGATCGCGACCGCGGTGCTGTGGCCGTGGACTCGCGCGAGCAGTCAGTGGGCGGCGGACTTCGACGATCGGACCTGGAGCGGCGGCGCGGGCGCCACGCTGGAGCTCGTGCCAAACCGCGTGACGCTGGTTGCCGACTACACGCTGTCGCTCGCCACCGTCGACATCGCGTACGGGGGGTACGGCGTGACCAGCTTCGATGGAACGCCGTTCGCGCCGAACAGCGAATTCGCATTCTCCTCACCGGCGGCTTACGAAGCGCCGAGCGCCGCGGCGGCCCTTTTCACGTCGCGCGGCGCGACCCAGCACAGCGCGCCGTATCGGCCGTCGACGGCAATCGCGTCGAGCGCGGTGACGTTGATCTTCGCGTCGGCCAGCCTGCCCATCAGGTTGGCGATGACGCCGGCACGATCGTCGCCCTGGATGAGAAACCCCTTCTTGGGGCCGACCGCCTTCCACTTGTTGGCTTTCGCGACACTCTTGAACACGGCCGGGTCGGCGGGGATGAAATCCAATTGCCCTCGCCGGCCTTCGGGAAAACCGGAGAAGGCAAGCAGGTTGACGCCGGCGTCCCTCAAGACCCCCAGCGCTTTCGCGGCTTCTCCGGGCTTGTCGGGTACCAGGAGGTGGAAGTAGTCGACCTGTCGAATCATCTCTGCCATGGCGTACCTCCGTCTTCTAGGCGAGCGTTCCCGCCCTCTTCATCTGTGCGGCGCGCTGCCGGCCGAGCCGCGCGGCGCCCAGCGCGCCCACGAACTGCACGAGATCGGGCGCCGGCAGATTGACCGCGGCGCCGAGACGCGCAGACAGCAGGCGCCCCATCGATTCGAAGCGCAGAATTCCACCGACGAGCGTGTACTCGGGCTCGAGCTGCACGCGCCGCATCAGCTGAATGGAGCGATCCACGAGCGACTCAATCGCCCCCTGCATGATGTCGGAGGGCGACGTGCCCTGCGACAGATGATTGATGACCTCCGATTCCGCGAACACCGCGCAGACGCCGGAGATCGTCGCCGGTGTTTTCGACATCGCCGCGAGCGGTCCGATCTCTTCGGTGCCGTAGCCCATGTAGCGCGCCGTTTTTTCCAGAAAGGCGCCGGTGCCGGCCGCGCACTTGTCGTTCAGCCGGAACGACCGCACCTTCGACAGCGCGTCCACGCGCGTCGCCTTCATCGTCTGGCCGCCGACGTCGAGGATCGTGCGCGTGCCGGGGTAGAGCAGCGTGGCCCCGCGCGCCGCCGCCGTCAGATCGGTGACGTACACGTCGGCGAACGTCACCTGATGGCGGCCGTAGCCGGTGGCGATGAGATACGCGACGTCCGCCTCGCGGATTCCTGCGCCGGCGAGCGCGGCGTCGTAGGCGCGGCGCGCCGCGTCCGCCAGCTTGAATCCCGTCTTCAGCATCGCGCGGCCGGCGATGCGCGCGTCGTCGCCGAGAATCGCGGCCTTCGTGTACGTCGAGCCGACGTCGATACCGGCCGTGAACGTCATACGTTCCGGACTCCCGAATCTGAATTCTGAATTCTGAATTCTGAATTCTCCCGGTTTCCCACAATGTGATCCCGCGCGAACAGGGCGGCGCCGATCGCACCCATGAAGTGCGCCTCGTCACTGACGTTCACGTCGAACCCGAGCGCCTCGTTCAAGCCGCGCACCATGCCGACGTTCTTCGTCACGCCGCCCGTGAACGTGACCTCGCGCTCGATGCCGACGCGGCGCAGGAGGCCGACCGATCGCGACACCATCGATCGGTGAATGCCGAGCAGGATGTCCTCGACCTTCTTGCCGCGTCCGAGCCACGACAGCACTTCCGACTCGGCGAACACGGTGCACGTCGTGGTGATCTTCACGGGCTTGTCGGACTGCAGCGCGATCGCGCCGAGATCCTGCAGCGGGATGTCGAGCGCCGACGCCACCGCGCCGAGGAAGCGGCCGGTGCCCGCGGCGCACTTGTCATTCATGCAGAAGTCCACGATCTCGCCCGTCGGCCCGACGCGGATCGCCTTCGTGTCCTGACCGCCCATGTCCAGGACCGTGCGCGTGCCCGGGAACAGATGGACGGCACCGCGTCCGTGACAGCTGATTTCGGTCACCTGCGTGTTGCCGAACGTCACGCGATACCGTCCGTAGCCGGTGCCGACGACGTAGCCGACTTCCTCTTCCTGGATGCGCGCGTCGGTCAGCGCCCGCACGTAGGCGTTCTCCGCCGCGACGACGACGTTCGCGCCCGTGTCGATGAGGGCGCGGCCGGTGACGACGCCACGCTCGTCGACGATGACGGCTTTCGTTTGCGTCGATCCCACGTCCACGCCTGCAGCGTATGCCATGATGAGCTTTCAAATTAGGAATTAGGAATTAGGAACTAAGAATTCTTAGTTCTTAATTCTTAATTCTTAATTCTTAATTTCCTTCCTGCCAGTCCCTCGAAGAACGCGTCGATCCGGTTCTTGAGTTGCGCTTCCGACACGACGCGCTTGTCCATCATGTCGGACTCGATGAACAGACTCGGGATGTCGGTGCGAGCCATCAGCGCGCGCCGGCTGTCGGCCAGCCCCGTCGAGACCGTACGGCAGCTCTTGATCGGGTGGTACACGACGCCGTCGACGTGGAACGGCTCGAGGATCTCGGCGATGGCGCGATCCTGGTGGAACATGCTGTCCATCGCGTGACGCACCGAAATCAAGACGCCTTCGGCGAGACTCTCGAGCGGGCGCGCGAGGTCGTACTCGAAGCCGAGATCCGCGCCGCCTGAGGCGAACCACAAGTACGTCGAGTTGACGAACACCCCGCCCCACTCGGAGAACATCTCGTTGAACCGCCGGAAGATGGGATAGCAGGGCACGCCGACGAAGATCAGCCGGTGCCGCTCGGCGTCAATCGTGCCGAGCCCGTGCGCGACCTTGTGCGCCATCTCCTCGACGAGGTCCTCGAAGTAGCGCCGGCCCTCCGGCGTGCCGCGCAATCCGTTGGCCACGCCGAGATATACCGTGCCGTCGGTGAGCGCGCCGAAGACCGCCGGCTCGTGCCGGTTGAGCGCGATCACGCGGCGCCAGGCGGCCGTCATCGCGTTGGCGTGCCCGAGCACCTCGCGCAGCCGATCGATGTCGAAGCGCGTGTCGGTCACGTGCTCGCACAGCGCGATCAGCTCCTGAAGCTGCGCGGCCACGTACGCGCAGTCGGCCGCGAAGTCCGGGTCGCCCGGCCACGTCTGGCCGCCCGCGCGCCGTGTGCCCGGCACGTCGAGCGTGAAAACGGGGACGTGATAGAGCCGCTCCCAGATCTCCGCCCACTTCACGTACGTGTTGCACGCGTTGGTGGCGACGGCGAGCGACGGCGGCGGCAGCGTGCCCATCGGATGCGCGCCCTTGCGCAGCTGCACGGCGACGTCCGCCTTGACGTAGCCGCAGATGTCTGGGGAGTAGCCGTAGTCCTCGGCCTGATTCAGATACTCGTGCGCCACGCGGCGCACCGCCGTCTGCAGCGAGTTGATTTCCGGAAAGCTGAGCTCGAAGTCGAACACGCGCAGGAGCTCCGCGAGGCTGCCCATGACGAACACGTAGGCCGTGGGATGACCCGAATGTGCCGCGGCGGTCAGGCGGTCGAACCAGTCGCGGAACAGCGCCGCGCCCGCGGTGACGCCGCGTCCCACGATGGCGTGCGCGGGCTGGGGCGTCATGCGAACAACACGTTCTCGACGAACGTCTCCAGCTGAATCTGCAGGTGCTCGAAGCTCGTCATGTTCTCTTCGAACTCGCTGACGAAGTACGGCACGCCCGCGTCATCGAGGGCTCTCGAGTAGGCCACCTGTTCCTCGAGGCCGGGCTCGCACATCTTGGCCGCCGTGACAATCGCGGCGCCGGCGCCGGATGACCTAATCCGCTCGAGCAGCATCCGCTCCTTGGGCTTGCGCAGGTCGTGCTGGACCGGGCTGTACGCGGAGTGCTCCAGATAGGCGTGCGCCAGGTCGCGTAGCGGGTCGCCTTTCGCGCTGACGTCGGCCGTGATCCACCGCAGGCCGATCAGCAGATCATCGTCGACGACGTAGCACGATTGCGCGATCGTGCGCAGCAGGTCGAGCGGCGGCTGCTCGCAGAAGCCGCCTTCGAACACGACGCGCAGGCGATCCTGCGGCCGCGCCGGGCGTTCCTCGATCTGCGGCAGCAGCGCGCCGAGCAGCGCGTTGTGCTCTTCGCGCGGGATCGCGCCGCCGATCGCCATGAGGACCCAGGCCTCGTCCGCCGCGAGCAGCCACGGCCGATCGCGCCTGATCGCGTACAGCTCGCGCAGCAGGCGGCGGTTCTCGTTGAAGACGCCGATCGAGGCGCGCAGGTCGTCGTCGGTGACCGCACGCCCGGCGATCTGTTCGATCAGGCGCCGGAGCCGGTCGTACTCGTGGCGCAGGTAGTCCACGGCCTGCGCGGAATTGGCGTTCTGCGGCAGGTACAGGATCTCGCAGGGATAGGCGACGTTGCGTCCCCAGACGGCCGCGAGGTTGCGCGCCGCGTCGCAGATCGGATGCGTGACGAACAGGTCGAGCTCGACGTGCCCGCTCAGCGCGAGCTCGAGCGACGTCTTGACGATCGAGCAGAGGTACGACCCGAATCGCGCCTCGGCTTGGCGCGGCTCGATCGGCGCGCCGTGAATCTTGAGCGGCAGGAGCCCGGCGGCGTGCGCGATCTCCTCTGGGAAGTACACCTGGAAATGCCCGACGACCCTGCCGCCGCCGGCGCGCCAGCGCCTCACGGTCGGGTAGTCCACGTCCTCGAGCACGTCGCGCAGCGCGGCGAGGGCCGCATCCAGCGGGACGTTGCTGGGCGCGACGGGCGTCAAGTCGCCGAGCGTGCTCATGCGTTGCTCCACACAGGTGCGCGCTTGCCGAGGAACGCCTCGATGCCCTCGATCGCGTCGTGCGTCCGCATCAGCGTGTCGAGATACAGGCGCTCGAGCTCGGGCAGCACCAGATCGACCTGGTGCCGCAGCGTCGCCCGGCTGGCCAGCGCTGCGCACCGCAGCGCGGCGGCCGAGCGGGGCGCCAGGTGCGCCTCGAACCAGTGATCGACGGCGGCGCCGAGCTCCTGCGGCGGCACCGTCACCTCGATGAGGCCGGCGGCCGCCCACGTGTCGACCGGCGACGTGCGGCCGGTCAGCACACTGCTTGCGGCACGGGACGCGCCGACACGCAGCGGCAGCAGCGCCGCCGCGGCGGGCGGAAAAACGCCGAGCGTGATCTCCGGCACGCCGAGCATCGCGGTGGAGCCGGCGAACACGAGGTCGCACGCCAGCGCCAGCTCGAAACCGCCGCCGAGGCAGCGGCCGCGGACGACCGCCGCTGTCGGCGCGGGCACGGACAGCAGTTCGAGAATCAGGCCGTGGAGCTCGGTCAGCGCGGCGTGAATGACGCCGGGCCGGTGATCTTCGACGCTCGCGCCGAAGCTGAAGTGGTCGCCGGCTCCCTCGATGGTCACGAGTTTGATCGCAGGCGCACAGAGCACGCCCGCGAGCGCGCGCCGCAGCTCGCGCATGACCGCGATCGACACGAGGTTCGCCTTCGGCGCGTCGATGACGAGCCGCAGGTGACCGCCGCCATGGCGGATTTCAGTGTTCACCATGCAGGGCCTCCGCCTTCGGTTGAATCGCGTCGCACAGCTCGTCGGTCCATCCGTCGCCACGAGCCAGCCGCCGCCGCAGCTGGGCGAAATCCACCTCGCGGCGTCCGGGCGGGCCGTCGTTGAACGCGCGGAATCCCGCGCGGCCCTCGGTCATCATGTTCAGCGCGAGCCAGCTGCGATTGGTCTCGCAGTTCTGCTGCCAGTGCTCGAGCTTCTTCTTGCGCAGGCTCTCGATCGTCTTCTGCAGGCAGTCGGGGAAGGTGTGCAGCAGTTTGGCCGACCACGTCGCGACCGCGGCGTCGAGCCGGCTCAGATCGATCGTCGACGTCGTCATCAGCGCCTTCGCGGCCGCCGCGCGCTCGGCCGGCACCGGCTCGCCGTACACGATCGCGCCCTGCTCGTCGATCCAGCGGTCGGTCGTCACCAGCGGGTTGGGGATGAACGCCCCGTCGTGCACGAGCGCCGGGACGATCTGGTTGAGCAGCCCGAGGCGCAGGGCCTTGTGCGCGGACCACGGCTCGCAGAGCGTGCAGCTCTCAATCGCGTGCGCGAAGCCGACGTAGAGGTGCAGGAAGTCAGTCGATCCGCCGTCGGGCGCCGATCCGTGGCGCGGGCCGGCCTGGCCGAAGCGCGCGAGGTCGGAGGCGATCGAGAAATCGCACGCCGTGCCGATCTCCTGTCCGCCGCCGACGCGCAGGCCGTTCACGCGGTTGATGACCGGCTTGTCGCACGTGAGGATGCCGGTGACGGTGTCGTTGAAGAGCCGCATGTACTGCTTGTACTCGCCCGGCCGGCCGCCGTAGTACTCGGCGTACTCCTTCGTGTTGCCGCCCGCGCAGAACGCGCGATCGCCGACCGCCGTCAGCACGACGCTCACCGCGCTGCGGTCCGTCGAGGCTTCGCGAAACGCGAGGATCAGCTCGCGCAGTGCCGCCGTCGTGTAGCTGTTCAGCTGCGACGGGTTGTTGAGCCAGATCCAGATGTCGTGGAGATCCGGCACGAGACGGCCGCCCAGATCGCGCGCCGGCCGGCGTTCGTACAGGATGTGCTCGAATCGATGGTCGGCAACCAGCCGGTGATCCTTGAGTGTCGGCGTCGTCACGGTGCCTCCGTTTCGTCCGGGATGAGGATCGCGCGGCGATCCGCGCCGCCATGCGAGTCCGCCAGGTGCGCGAACAGCTCCAGGCCGTCGGCGATCGGCCGCCGTTCGATGAACGGCCGCAGCGTCACCTGTCCAGACGTGACGAGCGCGATCGCATCGGCGTAGAGCGCGGGACTGCAGCCCCAGCTGCCGAACGCCCGCGCGTCGAGCGCCATCAGGTTGGACAGCCGCACCTGCGGCTTGTCCATCGTGAAGCCGATGATGCCCAGCGTCGCGGCGGGCACGAGCAGGCTCCAGGCCAGCTCCTGTCCGGCCAGCGTCCCGCTCATCTCGAAGATCTTCCAGCTTGTGGCGATACCGCTGTCGGCCGCGAGGCGCTTCTTGACGGCGGCGCCGTCGGTCTCGCGCGCGTTGAACCGCCACTCGACGCCGAACGCCGCGAGCCGTTCGAGCTTCGCCGCGTCGATGTCCACGACGGCGACGCGCGCGCCGCGCGCGCGCGCGATCTGCACGGCGTACGTCCCGATGCCGCCGGCGCCAACGACCACCACGAGGTCGCCGCGGCTGACGCCCGCCCGCAGAATCGCCTGATAGGGCGTCGTCACCGCGTCGGCGACCACCGCGAGTTCGGCGAGCGCGTAGCCGCCGCGGTCGGCGCCGAGCGTCACGAGATGGCGCGCCGGCACGACGATCTCGCCGGCGAAGCCGCCGTGGACGTGGTTGCCCGGCATGATCTGATTGAGGCACGCGTTGTCGTGCCCCAAGCGGCAGAGGTCGCAGTCGCCGCAGGGCAGGACGGCCGGCACGATGACGTCGCGTCCGATGAGGGGGCGGAAGGCGGGGGCGGCGTCAACCACCGTGCCGGCGATCTCGTGGCCGAGGACCAGAGGCAGGGGATGGCGGGTGCGGACCTGTCCGGTGTAGAAGCTGATGTCGGTGTGACAGAGGCCGCAGCCGGCGACGCGGATGCGCGCGTCATCCGGCCCGAGGGGCGGCAGCTCGAAGGCGCGGAGCGCCAGCTCGCGCGGCGCCGTCAGGACCAGCCCGCGTGTCTGCATGGAACGGCTTGAGGCAATGCGCGTACCACGCGCGCGGCGACGACTGCTTTGAACGGGCGTTCAATTGCAGGCGGGGAGGCGCGGCCGGCGGCGCGCCGGGATCGGCCACCGCCGGTTGCGCGGCGGCGGCTGCCGGAATTCCGGCAGGGATGCCTGGGAGATTTCAGATTGCAGAATTCAGATTTCAGATTCGGGGAGCGGCACAGAACCTTCCGGAGCTATCCTGGCCTGCTCGCCGTGGGCAACTTGCCGTGGGTGCCACAGCGGGCAGCTGTGGCAATACGTGCTCGAAGGGAGCAAGCGCACCTCTCGATCGTTCCAACAGCACCACGCGCTGTCCCACGCCGACAACCAGTAGGGCCGAGGCATGAAGAGCGTGGGCACCGACCAGTGGCAGCTCTGAACGGTCTGGTGAAGCGGCAGGAGTTTCACAAGCCCTCCCTGCAGTTGGCCCATAGTGTGCCACAAACCGCGGTTCAGCCCCTGAAAATGGCCCGGCGCCGCCGCCGCTCTCCGTTGCCGGGTCAGAACGCGTCAGCTACAATGCCGGCCTCGGACAATGGGCACCTAGATATGCCGGTTTCCTGAACGTCCCCGGCAGGGAGTGCGCCGTGAGTACGCCAGAGCGACCCCGTTATCCCGGAATCCGCGTCACCGCCAACGGCAACCAGTTGGTGTCTTACCACACCGAAACCCGCATTGCCGACGCCGGGATCTTCTATCCCATCACGCCATCCACGGAGGGTGGAGAGCTGTACCAGCAGGCCTTTGCCGAAGGCCGGTTGAACGCCTTCGGCCGCAACACGCTCGCCGTGGAGGCGGAAGGCGAGCACGCCGCGCAGGGCGGGGCGATCGCCTTCTCGGTGTGCGGCCGGCGGGTGGTCAACTTCACGTCCGGTCAGGGTGTTGTCTACGGCCTCGAGCAGTACTATCACGCGCCGGGCAAGTGCTCGACGATGGTGCTGGAGGTGGTGGCGCGCGCGCTGACCAAGCACGCGCTGAACGTGCATTGCGGGCACGACGACATCTACGGGGCGCTCGACACCGGCTGGATCATGGTGTTCGGCAAGGACGCGCAGCAGACCGCGGACCAGGCGCTCATCCTGCGCCGCGTGACCGAGCTGAGTCTCACGCCGGGCATGAACATCCAGGACGGATTCCTGACGTCGCACCTGGAGCGAACGTTCTACAAACACGAGTCCGATCTCATCCGGGAGTTTCTCGGCGCGCCCGACGACATCATCGAGTGTCCCACCGAGAGCCAGCGGATTCTCTTCGGCCCGACGCGCCGGCGCGTGCCGCGCATGATCGATCTCACGAATCCCGTGCTCCTGGGGCCGGTGCAGAACCAGGAACACTACATGAACGGCGTGGTGGCGCGTCGGAACAACTTCACTGCGCCAATCCTCCAGTTTCTCGAGGCGTCGTATGCCGAGTTCGGCCGGCTCACGGGCCGGCACTACGGGTTGATCACCCGATATCGGACCGCCGACGCCGATACGGTCTTCGTGTCGCTCGGGTCCGCCGCCGAGAACATCGAAGCGGCGGTCGACTACCTGCGCGAGCGCCGCGGCGCGCCGGTCGGCTCTATTCACCTCAACGTGATCCGTCCCTTCCCCGAGGCGGCCGTCATCACGGCGCTGGCCGGCAAGACGAACGTCATCATCCTCGAGCGCACCGACGAGCCCATGGCGGGCGACAACCCGATGGGCCGGGATATCCGCACGGCGCTCAATAAAGCGCTGGCGACCGCCGGGCGTCCGGCCGTCGAGGGACTGCCGGCCATCGCGCCGGAGCAAATGCCGCGGCTTCTGTCGGGGGTGTACGGCCTCGGGTCGCGGGACTTTCGTCCCGAGCACGTGCTGGGCGCGTACGAGTTCGCGACCCACTCGCGCGCGCGCAAAGACGGCAAGCGGGCCGCCGATGGCACGTCGTTCTTCGTGCTCGGCGTCGATCATCCCTACGCGGTCGTCTCGGAGGAGCAACCGTCGCTGCTGCCCGAGGGCGCGATCGCGGTGCGGTTCCACTCGATCGGCGGCTGGGGCGCGATCACGACCGGGAAGAACCTGGGTGCGATCATCGGCGACCTCAACGATCTGCTCTACGCGCGCGACAAGATCGTCGACGACCACGGCAACCCGAAGGAGATCATCCACGTCAGCGCGAATCCCAAGTACGGGTCCGAGAAGAAGGGCGCGCCGACGGCGTATTTCATGGTGGCGGCACCGGAGCGAATCCGCGTCAACTGCGACCTGCGCCACGTGGACGTCGTGCTGTGCTGCGATCCGAAAGCGTTTACCCACACCAACCCGCTCGACGGCATGGCGGCAGGCGGCTGCCTCGTCTGGGAGTCGGACGAAGAGGCGGACCAGGCCTGGGAGCGCCTGCCGCTCCGGGCGCGGCGTCAGATCATCGAGAAGAAGATCCGCGTGTTCACGTTGCCGGGGTTCGACATCGCGCGGCGCGCCACCGATCGCGCCGACCTGCAACTCCGCATGCAGGGCAACGCCTTCCTGGGCGCGTTCTTCGCCGTGTCGCCCCTGCTCGACGAGTTTGGCATCACGGGCGAGCAGTTCCGTGAAGTCGTGCGGTCGCAGTACGTGAAGAAATTCGGGCGGCTGGGCGACGCGGTCGTGCAGTCGAACATGGAAGTCATGACCCAGGGGCTCGAGCGGGTCCGGGAGATCCGGATCGGCGAACTGCACGCCCCCGATCGGTCAACGCTCCGGGGGGAGGCGTTGCTGCCGATCGCGGCCGGCGCTGACGCCGGGGGGTGCGCCGGCTGCCGCTCGGTCGCGGTGCCGGTCGAACAGGCCGCCCGCACGCCGGCGACGCGCATCGCGACCTTCGACGCCGAATTCCGCGCCGGGCTCGGCTACCACCAGCCGGCGTCCACGCTGTCGTCGGTGGGCGTGATGGCCGCGGCGAGCGGCGACACGGCGTCCAAGTACGTGGCCCGCCGCGAGACGCCGCTCTACATTCCCGAGAACTGCACGCAGTGCATGGAGTGCATTGCGGTCTGCCCCGACACCGCGCTGCCGAACTGCTCGCAGGATCTCGAGACGATCCTGCGGACCGCGGTGTCGCACTACGTGAGCGAGGCAGGTCAGCGCGACAAGATGATGCGGTCGCTGCCGGAGATCGAGCGGCGCACGCGCGAGAGGATGCGCGAGGCCGTCGCGAAGAACACCGCGACGCCGCTGCCCGAGATCCTCCGCCACGTGACCGGCGAGGTCGACGGCTTCTCGCCGGAGGCGACGCGGCAGTTTCTGAGCGTCATCGACAAGATTCCGATGGCGTACCAGAAGACGAACGCGATCTTCGCGACGCCCGAGAAGCGCGCCCCGGGCGGCGGGGGCGTCTTCTCGATCTTCGTCTCCGACCTCTGCAAGGGCTGCGCGGCGTGCGTGACCGCCTGCGGCGAGCACCAAGCTCTCAAGATGGTGCAGGAGACCGAGAAGGTGAACGCCGAGCACGAGACCGGCACGGCGTTTCTGAACCTGCTGCCCGACACGGCGCAGAAATATCTGGGCCTCTACAACGACGCGCGCCCGCAGGACTCGAAGACCGCCACGCTCAGGAACATGCTGATGGTGCGCCGCAACTACGACGCGCTGGTCTCCGGCGACGGCGCGTGCGCCGGCTGCGGGGAGAAGAGCGTCCTGCGCGCGATCGCGTCGGTCACCGAGGCCTACATGCGTCCGCTGTACCACGCGAAGGCGGATCGCCTCCGCGCGGCGGCCGACGCGCTCGATCGCTCCGGCGTCCAGAAGCTCACCGCGATCCACGACAGGGCTCCACAGGAGCACGAGCTGTTCCGCCAGGCCGTGAGCCACCTCATCCTGGGTCTGGGCGGCGAGGACGACACGGACACGCGGGCGCGCCTGGCTCGGGCCCCCTCGATGTCGGACGCGCAGATCGTCGGGGCGATCGGTGCGGTGCTGCGGCAGGAGGCCTTCAACCACAAGAACCTCCAGGCCGTCGACGGCCGGCTCGCCAACGGCATGTCGGTGATGGCGATGGCGGCGCACACGGGATGCAACACCGTGTACGGATCGACGCCGCCGAACAACCCGCATCCGTACCCGTGGATGAACTCGCTCTTTCAGGACGGCGTCACCGTCGGGTGGCTCATGGGCGAGAGCTTTATCGTCGATCACGCCAGGCGGTCCGTGGTCCCCGAGCGCCTCGCGCGAGCGCTGCTGGATCGCGCGGGGACGGTCATCACGCCGCGCGAGTACTACGAGCTCACGCACTTCACCGACGCGCTGATGACCGACCAGGAGATCCTGGAGCTGCCGAAGATCTGGGTCGTCGGCGGCGACGGCGGCATGGGCGACATCGGGTACCAGAACACCTCGAAGGTCGTCCTGCAGAACCGGCCGAACGTCAAGGCGCTCATGCTCGACACGCAGGTCTATTCGAACACGGGCGGCCAGAACTCCGACTCGACGCCGATGCTCGGCGGGAACGACATGAACGTGTTCGGGGCGGCTACGCAGGGCAAGAGCGTCGAGAAGAAAACCGTGGCCGAGACGTTTCTGGCGGGACACGGGTCGCCGTTCGTCGCCCAGGTCTCGATCGCGAACGCCCCGAAGCTGTTCCGGGCCATTCTCGACGGCCTCGAGTACCGGGGCACGGCCTTCCTGCAGTGCTTTACGACCTGTCAGCCCGAGCACGGCGTGGGTGACGACATGGCGCTCATCGAGGCCCAGCGCGTGCGCGACTCGCGCGGCGCGCCGGAGTTCGTGTTCGACCCGCGGCTCGGCGAGGCCTACGCGGACGCGCTCGACCTCAAGGGGAATCCATCGATCGACATGGACTGGTACGAGACCAGGTTCAAGAGCGTCAACGAGCCCTATCGCTACACGGTGGCGCATTGGTGCGCCAGCGAGGCGCGGTTCCGCAACCACCTGAAGAAGATCAAGGCCGAGGACGCCGCGAAGCTCATTCCGCTCGAGAACATGCTGGTCCGCCTCACGCAGCAGGACGTCGTGTACCGGCGGTACCTGGACGCGGCGCACCGCGCGTTCGTGCCGGACTTCGGCGTGTTCATCAAGATCCAGGGGACGAACGGGTCCGTCGAGTATCGCGCGATTTCCCGACAGCTCGTGCTGTTCTGCGTCGAGCGCCGGAAGGCGTGGCGTCTGCTGCAGAGCAAGGCCGGTATCGAGAACCGGGAGTATCAGGCGCAGCGCGCGCTGCTCGCCGAAGTCGACGCCGGCCGGATCTCGAGGGAAGACTTTCTCGCGCACGCCGAGTTGATGCTGAAGGAACGCCTCCGAACGACGTCGAAGGCGCATGCCGCGCCCGTCGCGCGGGCGGCCGCGTCGTAGACGACGTCAAGGAGCGACACATGAAGCGCAGCGCGAGTGCCGTCTGGAAGGGCGGTCTTCAGGACGGCAAGGGAACGGTCTCGACCGACAGCGGCGTGCTCGCGGGAACGCCGTACAACTTCAAGATGCGGTTCGAGAACGAGAAAGGCACGAACCCCGAGGAGCTTGTCGCGGCGGCGCACACCGCGTGCTTTTCGATGGCGCTGTCGCTCTTCCTGGGTCAGGCGGGCATGACGGCGGACAGCATCGAGACGCGGGCGACGGTCAGCCTGGATCAAGTCGACGGCGGATTCGCGGTCACCGCGTCACACCTGCAGACGCTGGTCAGGATTCCGAATGCCGACAAGGCGGCCTTCGACAAGGCGGTCGAGACGGCCAAGACCGGCTGCCCGATCTCGAAGCTGCTGAACGCAACGATCACGCTGGACGCGACGCTGATCTGACGGGGGGGAATTTCAGATTGCAGAATTCAGATTTCAGATTGGATTTCAGATTGGATTTCAGGATTGATTGAAGAACCGGATCCCCAATCTTCAATCAATCTGAACTCTGAAATCTGAAATTCTTCATCGCTGCGGTTTTTTCGCCAGCGAGCGGTAGTACTCCTCGATCGCCTGCCGGAAGCCTTCCGGCACCTGATCGGATCCGGACAGCGACAGCGACTCGTTGCTCTGCTCGACGCTGCGCCGCAGGTTGAACTCGAACTTCTTCATCTTCTCGAGCGCCTGCGCCTGGAGCTGCTCGAGCCCGCGCGGATCCGCGTACACCTTGTCGTTGTCGAACCGTTGCAGATCACGGATCACGTCGTCGAGCGGCCGCGGGTCGACGCCGGTCGCCTGCAGCTGCTGCCGCAGCGCCTGCGCGTCGTTCAGCCACTCGCGGTACTGGCCGCGCCACTGCCGGATGTCGTCCGGATTCCAGACGCCGCCGTTCCAGTAGCCGCCGCCCCAATTGCGCGCGTCGCCGCCGTACGCGCCGCCGCGCGGGCCCTGATTGACGTCGCCGCGATTGCCGCCGCCGCCGCTCTGCTGGCCGCCCTGCGCCTGCTGGCCCTGCGCACCCTGCTGACCCTGCGATCCCTGCTGGCCTTGTTGACCCTGTTGACCCTGTTGACCCTGTTGACCCTGGTGACCCTGCTGGTTCTGTGAATTCTGCTGACCCTGGTGACCCTGCTGATTCGACCGATCGCGCATGCGCTGATCCATCGACTCCATGCCGCGCACGAGGTCGCGCGCCTTATCAGCCGCGCGCGCCTGGGCGTCCTGCTTCGCGGACTTGCCCATGGCCGACGCGGCTTCGCCGATCTTCTTTTCCAACGCGGACAGGTTGGCGCCGATGTCTTCTTCCATCGCGCGCGCGTACTGCGACGGCGAGCCCTGCAGCGCGCCCTTCGAGTACCGGATCTTCTCGCGCACGCGCTTGTCGCGGATGCTGCCGGCGGCATCGTCGAGCTTGCGCGCGGCTTCGCGTTCGCTCGGACGGATCTGGTTCGCCAGCTTCTCGAGCTGGTTCTGCAGATCCGCGACCTTTTGATCCATCTGATCCTTGCGCTGGCCGAGCGCCTGCGCCTTGGCGTCGCGCCCGGCGCCGGCTGACTCGAGCGCGTTCACGTCGCTGGCGACTTCCTTCTGCTCGTTGGCGAGCTCCTGCGCCTGGCGCTGCGCGTTCTGCAGGTCGCGCTCGCCGCGCCCGCCCTGATTGCGCTGCAGCTTGTCCTGCGCTTCCTTCAGCCGGTTCAGCGCTTCGGTCGCCTGCGCGCCGCCGTCTTTGGCGCCGCTCGCGGCCGCGCGCCGCATCGCGTCCGCCGCGTCCTGCATCCGCTTCGCGGCGTCCTGCAGATCCTGCCGCTGCTGCGGCTGATCGCGTGAGAGCTGTTGCAGCTGCCGCGCGGCTTTCTCGAGCTCGTCCGCGAGCGCGCGCTGGCTGGCGCTGCCGCCGCCCTGCGACTGCTGGCCGGCCTGCGCCATCCGGCGCTGCCGCTCGATTTCCTGCTGCTGCCGCCGCGCGAGCTCCTTCAGCTTGTCCGCGAGATCGTCGATCTGCCGGTCGTTCTGCTGCTGCTCGGCGCGCTGCTGCATCTCGTACTGATTCGCGAGCTTGTCGAGCTCCAGCTCGAACAAATCCGCGAGATCCTCGGCGAGCTGATTCTGCTGGCCGCCGCCGCCCCCCCCGCCGCCGTTCTGCATCTGGACCTGCAGCTCATACTGCTGCTCGGCTTCCTGCAGAATCTTGAGCGCCTTCTGCTCTGGCGAGAGTGCGTCCTCGGCTTTCAGCCCGCGCAGATCCGTCTCGGCGGACTTCATCTCCTCGACGGCCTTCGGCAGGATCTCGGCGATCTTGTTGTAGGACGGATCGACGGACCCGAGCCGCGACTTCAGCTTGCCGACGAGCTCTTCCACCTGCTCGCGCAGCTTCGCCTGCGCGAGATTCAGGAAGACGACGTTCTCGCGGTACTTGTCGGGCTTGGTCTTCGCCTTGTCGCGCACCTGATTGAACGTCGCCGCGACGATCTCGCGCTGCTGCTGCGACAGCTGGCCAACCTGCTGGCCCTGTCCGCCGCCGCCCCCGCCGCCGCCCGCCTGCGACTGCGACGGCTTGTAGTCCTTCTTGAACGGGCGAATCTGCACGAAGTAGATGTCGCTCGTCGCGACCTTGGGGCCCTGAACGATGTCGGTGTCGGTCGCCTTCGCGTAGTAGGAGACGAAGTCGCCCGGCTTCAGCCCGAGTTCTTCCAGGTAAATCGTATGGCCGGCGCTCACCTCGGTCAGCGGCTTCGGCCCGCTGAAGAGATTCACGGACTTCGGCGGGCCGCCGTTCACCGAGTAGAAGAGCTGCAGCTGCTTGATGCCGTAGTCGTCGTCGGCGCGCGCTTCGAGGAACAGATCTTCGACCGGCGTCGCCTGCGAATCGCGGCCCGGCTTGGTGAAGTGCACCGCCGGCACCTGATCGTCGATGACGTCGATCGTGTACTGCTGCGACGCGTCCACCTTCTCGCCGTGCGGGCCGGTCAGCTCGATGCGGTAGAAGCCCTGACCCTTGATCTTGAAGCTGCCCGTCAGCGTGCCGTCGGCCTGCTTCGTCAGCGGCTCCGCGCCGCCGTCGTTCAGCAGAATCCGCCCGTTCGGCGTCGCCATCGTCGCGGTGATGTGCAGCAGCACGTCGGTGCCGCGGATCGCCGCGACGTCGCCGCCGCCGTCCTGCTTGCGCGGCGGCAGATTCGTATAGGCGGGGAAGCGGTACTCGAGATCCATCTGCGCCACCGTCGGCAGATCGACCACGTCCAGCTTGAACGACGGCGAGTGGACGCCGTTGGACTCGACGAAGTACTCGGTCGGCTTCTCGAGGTGGAACAGCATGCCCTCGAACGTGCCGGGCTGCGCGCCCGCGATCAGCGACACGCGCTCGTACGGCACGGCGGCCGACGTGCGCATCATCACCGTCACGTCTTTCGAGGTGAAGCCGACGAGCTTGACGCGAACCGCCTGATCCGCGCCGCGCGGGACTTTGGTGTTGCCCGGATGGACTTCAATCTTGTACGGGCTCGAGGCTTCGATGCTGCGTGAGATCACGAGCAGCGCCGAGATGCCGTGGCGCAGGAACGCCGGACCGAGCGCGAGCACGAGCGCGAACACGGCGGCGACGCCCGCGAGCGTGAACGCGTGACGCTTGAACGCCGCGCGGTCCACATGATGGCCGTGCTCGTACGCGCGGGCCTGTTCGACCGCCTGCTCGACGAGTTTTTCGACCAGGTGCGGCGAGTGTGAATCCGACGGCGTGCCGTGCAGGCCGCTCGCCTCGACCGCGCTGATGAGCGCGGCTTCGAGCGTCGGGTCGCCTTCTTCGAGATACATCGCGACCTGGCCGTCCGACACGCGCCGGCGCAGCGGAACCACCAGACCGACGTAGACGAGCGCGAGGAAGACGAGGAGCGCGATCACCCGGAACGCGATGATGGAAACCGGGCTGAAGCGGAAGGACTCGAGGCCCTGCGCCGAGAGCAAGAGCGCCGCGATCGTGCCGGCGACGACGATGACCGCGCCCCGCAAGGCGAGCCGCTGCCGCCAGCGATTGCGCACGCCGCGTATGACGTCTACGAGCTCAGCGCGATGGTCCATGTCGCCGGTCTCCCTTTGGACGAAAGAGTAGCATCTGGCGGGTCCAAAAGGACCCGCCCTACGAAGAAAAAAGGATGGCGGGTCCCAAAGGACCCGCCCTACAAGAACTTCTCTTTGCGGGACAGGTGATTCGAAATTACGGTCTCGACGGCGAGGAGTAACAGGCCTCCAAGCAGCAGATACCACCACAGGCTCTGCCGGCGTTCGGCTTCCTCGCGGGTCATCTCCTGCGCCGCGACGGGTTCGGAAACGGCCGGTGTCGCGTGTCCGGTCACCGCGGCCACCAGTTCGCCCGGATCGAGCGGCGCGAGGTCCGACTCCGGCGGGTCGAGGTTGACGGCGATCGACTCCGGACGCCCGGTCGTCGCGCCAGCGGGACGAATCTCGTAGACGCCGTGCTCGTTCAGCTCCAGCAGGCCTTCCGCGCCCGACTCGCTCGTGCCTTTCTGGGTGGACCGCTGGCCCGACGGCGTGACCACGATCCGATCCGCCTTCGTCCTGGCGCGGGCGGCGAGGTCGAGCACCTGGCCGACGGTCATCCACGACGTCGGCGTCTCGTAGTTGGCGAGGTAGCGCGCGAACTGCTGCACGAGCGGCAGGTAGACGGGCTTGACCGCGATGTCGGTCCACGAGTCGTCGAGCGTCGTCGTCCAGACGATCACACGGCCCGCGCCGATCTTGCGCTCCACAGCCGCGGCCGCGCCGTCGTCGAACCGCGCGAGCACGCGATCGCCGGGTCCCGGCTGCAGTCCGCGGTACTTGAAGACGTGCGCGGCGGAGAAGTCGCCGCTGCGCGGCGCTTTGAAGACTTCGAAGACCTGGTGGCTGTAATCGAGGAAGCCGAGCGATCCGCCGCGGCCCGACGTGCGATCGACCGCGGGGCCGAGCTTGCCGGGGAAGAGATCCGCCTCGGACGTTGTCCCCTGGGGCCACGACGTGCGATCGCCGCTGACGATCAGCAGCCCGCCCCCGCGCTCGACGTACTTCTTCAGGACGCCGCTCGCGCCGGCCGGCGGGAACATCGTGTCGTTGAGGATGACGACCGCGCGCTTGTCGAATGACGCGGGCGTCGCGCGCGACGCGGTCGTCACGTCGATCTGAAAGATCGGATTGGTGCCGATCGACAGCGCCTTCGTCAAGTAGAGGCTGGCATCGCGGTCGCCTTCAGCGCCGTTGACGACTTCGAGCGACACCGGAACGGCCGGCGACAGCACGAAGTGGAACACGTTGTCGGCCGGGAGCGGGTCCGTGCCGGCGCGCACCGAGCCGCGGACGTTGGGGCCGACCAGCGTGAACTGCGCGAACGTCACCGATCCAGCGGCGTGCGGCTGCACGGCGGCTTTGACGGTCTCGATCTCGTGGCCGTCAACGGTCAGCGTGACCGGGATGTCCTTGAGCGGCGCGTCGCCCTTGTTGCTCAGGCCGGCGGTGACGGTGATGCGCTCCTGGCCGGAGAAGTTGGCGCGCGCGAACGAGACGGACGGCACCGCGAGGTTCGCCGTGTCCGGCTGTGCCACCGACACGGTCTTGACCGTGACGCCGTCGGGGAAGCGGACCTCTTCGGACCCGCTCCATCCGGTCTTCTGGAAGTCACTGACGAGGACGACCTCGCGCCGCTTGAGCGCGGACCGGCTCAGGATGCTGTCGGCGAGCTTCAGCGCCGGACCGTAGCGCGTCGCGCCGGACGTGACCTTCGCCGCATTGACGGCGCCGGCGAGGCGCAGGCGGTCGGACGTCGCGCGCATGTTCTCTTCGGCGTTCTTGGCGAACAGGACGAGCGTCGCCTTGTCGTCGGCGCCGAGACCGTCCACGGCCGCCCGCGCGGCGTTCTGCGCGCGGGTCCAGTGGTCGCCGTAGCCCATGCTGGCGGACTGATCGAGAAGGATGACCACTTCACGCGCGCCGCCGCTGACGACGGCGGCGATCGCGTTCTGGCGCATGAACGGCCGCGCGAACGCCGCGACGATGAGCGCAATCGCGGCCGCCCGCAGCAACAGGAGGAACCAGTGGCGGATCCGCCGCCGCCGCACGGACTGATAAGGAATCCGCCGCACGAACATCAGCGATGGGAACTGCACGACGTGCTTCTTCTCGCGCTGGATCAGATGGATCAGTACTGGAATGGCGAGTGATCCAAGAGCTACGAAGAAGAGCGGCGTGAGAAACGACATCGGGGTTCAGGGTTCTGAGTTCTAAGTTCTAAGTTCTGAGTTCACCAGCCACCAGTCACCAGCCACCAGCCACCAGTCACCTGACCCTCATTAGTCTTTCGCGACTGGACAGATAACTGAACAGCGCGCGGTCGAGCGGCTCGGACGTGTTCAAGACGGTGTAGTCGATGCGATGCTCGGAAAACTTCGTCGTCAGCGCCTCGATATGCGCGGTGATCATCGCGCGGTATTCCTTCACGAGCGATTCGGGCACGACCGGCACCTGCTCGCCGCTTTCCAGATCTTCGAAGCTCGAGGCGTCCTCGTAGCCGAAGTTCAGTTCCGCCTCGTCCAGCACGTGGAACACGATCAAGTCGTTGCCGAGGAACTTGAGCGGATTGATGGCTTCGAGGATGGACTCGGGCTCCTCGTAGAAATCCGAGATGAGCACAAGGATGCCCCGGCGCTTGAAGTGCTCCGCCATCTTGTTGAGCGGCACGGCGAGATTGCCGGATCGCTCCGCGCGCGCGCGGTCCAGCGTGTGCAGCACGACGTTGAAGTGCTTCGCCGACGGCGGCACGTGCGAGACGATGTCTTGGTCGAACGAGATCATGCCGACGCGGTCGCGCTGCCGCTGCGCGAGGTAGGCCAGGCACGCGCCGACGTAGGACGCGTAGTCCAGCTTCGACACGCCGCGGCTCGCGAACTGCATCGACCGCGAGATGTCGAGCAGGATCGAGAGGTTCGTGTTGGTGTCGGCTTCGTACTGCTTGACGTAGTAGCGATCGGTGCGGGCGTACAGCCGCCAGTCCACGCGGCGGATGTCGTCGCCCGCCACGTAGCCCCGGTGCTCGGCGAAGTCGATCGACGCGCCGAAGAACGGCGCGCGGTGGAGGCCGTTGATGAAGCCCTCCACGACCGTCCGCGCGAGCAGCTCGAGATTGCCGATCCGCCCGAGGACTTTCGGATCGACGAACCGCGCGCCGGGCATGTTGGTGTGCTGTTCCATGATGTGTAGGCCGGGTCCTTTCGGACCCGGCTGCCCGGCGGGTCCAAAAGGACCCGCCCTACATATCTACATGCCACTCCTTGGTACAGGCACCGCCTGGAGCAGATCGTCGATCAGCGCATCCGACGTGATACCCTCCGACTCGGCGCGGAAGTTGGTCAGCACGCGGTGCCGCAGCACCGGGTGCGCCAGCGCGCGGATGTCCTCGAAGCTGACGTGATAGCGGCCCTGCGTCAGCGCGCGCGCTTTCGCGCCCAGCACGAGATACTGCGCCGCGCGGACGCTCGCGCCGAACGCCACGAATTTTTTCACCGACTCGGGCGCCAGGTTCGACTTCGGCCGGCTCGTCCGCACGATCGTCAGCGCGTAGCGGATGACGGCTTCCGCGACCGGCACGCGCCGCACGAGGCGCTGAAAGGCGACGAGGTCGTCGCCGTTCACCGGCCGCTGGAAATGCGGGTCGATGATCGCCGTCGTCGTCCTGACGACGTCGAACTCTTCATCTTCGGGCGGATGCTCGATCACGATGTGAAACATGAAGCGGTCCAGCTGCGCCTCGGGCAGGGGATACGTGCCCTCGAGCTCGATCGGGTTCTGCGTCGCGAAGACGAAGAACGGCTCTGTAAGCTCGTAGGTGCGCCCCTGGATCGTGACGCGGTGCTCCTGCATCGCCTCGAGCAGCGCCGACTGCGTCTTGGGCGGCGTGCGGTTGATTTCGTCGGCCAGGACGATGTTCGCGAAGATCGGCCCCGGCGCGAACACCATCTGCCGGCGTCCCGTCGACACGTCCTCGTTGATGATGTCGGTGCCGGTGATGTCCGACGGCATCAGGTCGGGCGTGAACTGGATGCGGTTGAACTTCAGATCGAGCACCCTGGCGAGGGTGGCGATGAGCAGCGTTTTCGCCAGTCCGGGCACGCCGACGATGAGGCTGTTGCCGCCGACGAACAGCGACAGCAGCACGAGCTCGATGACGTCGGACTGGCCGACGATGCGTTTGGCGAGCTCGTCGATGATCTGCTGCCGGCCGAATTTCATCTTGCCGGCGAGGGCGATGTCGTCGGCGGACTGGAAGTCCGCGGTGTTGTCCTTCGTGAGTTCCACGATTGAGTCCTTTCGGTCAGGCAGCCCTGAAGGGCTGCGCTACAGGTGCCACTAACAGCCGTAGCGCAGGCCTTCAGGCCTGCCGACTAGTGTGTCATGCCGTAAATCACCTGATTGACGCCCAGCTTGTACGCCTCGTTCGATTCGTCGATCGGCTTGAGCCCCGTGTCCGACCATTCCCAGTATTCGGAAATGTCCGTGTTGTAGTTGATCATCATCACGATCCGCTTCGCCGTGTCATTGTCCTCGAACACCGCGCGGAAGATCGCCGGCGGCGGATCGTAGTACTGGGGCACGTCGAGCGACTTGATCTCGAAGAACGAATGGAAGATCGGATTCGAGAGCTCGAGGTCGTAATACCGCGCGCTCGGCAGCACCCGGCTCATCTGCGCCTGAAAATTGCCCCAGTGTCCGTAGCGGAAGTCGTCGACCATGACGAAGCCGCCCTTCTGAATGTACGCGCGCAGGCCCGCCGCCTCCGCCTCGGTCATCTCCCACGCGCCGGGTTCGCACAAGTACGCGATCGGATACTTCAAGAGCGCGGGGTCGTCGAACGTCAGGATGTTCGTCTCCTCCGTGTGCGGATTGAGGTTGCTCAGCTCGTTCACGATCTTCATGAAGTGCTGCTCGCCGGCGGGGTAGTCGTGCGACCACGGCAATCGCTGCGACGCGAAGCCGTAGTCCGGGCCGTAGCGCACACGGACGAACGTGAAGCGTCCGTCGTACGGGGTGTTCGGGCTGATCGGAATCTGGCTGCGATAGCCTCCGCCGCCCCGGCGTCCGCCGCCGAAGCCGCCGCCGCGCTGGGCGACGAGCGTCGAGACGCCGCCCATGAAGACGACCCCCACGAAGACCGTCGCCGCGGCCGCGATGAGGACGTCCGACCGTCTCACGGCTTATCTTTCTTCGCCTGCAGATCGCGAATCGCCTTGGTCTTCAGCGCCATGTCGGTCAGCAGCTTCTCCATCTGCGTGTCGTACTGCGCCGGATCCATCGACGCCTTGAGCAGCCGGAGCGCCGCGATCTCCTGCTCGATCCTGTCGCGCTCCTCGACGAGCGCGCGCATCGCGGGATCGCTCATGTCCACCTTCGCCGCCACGTCGCTGCGGCCGGTGCCGAGAAACGCCTGCGCCGCCAGACTCGGCAAACCGCCTTCGTCGAGCGTCGCGTGCTCGGTCAACAGGTACCCTTTCTGCTGGAACGCCTGCGCCACCTTGGCCTTGGCGTACTCGAACGCTTCCGCCACCGAAACGTGCCCGTTCCGATCCCGGTCCGCGGCATCGTCGCTGAACGCGGCGATGAAGAACTCCGGGAACATCGTTTCGTTGCGCTCGCCGCCGGTCTTGGTCGCGGTCACGACGACGCGCCCCGGCGAGGACACCGTGGGCAGAAAGGCGCCGCTCGAGCTGCTCGTGTTCACGAAGACGACGTGCGTGGACGTCAGCGAGCCCAGCAGCTTCGAATAATCGGCGGCGGTGAGATCGGGGCCGGGCAGGTTGAAGGCCGCCGACGCGCCGTCGAAGCTGCCGTGCCCGATGAGCAGGATGAAGACGGTGTCGCTCGGCCTGGCGCGCCTGGCGAGATCGGCGAACGCCTGCGTCACGCCCTCGCGCGTGGCCTTGCGATCCGCGAGCAGCGTGATGTTGGCGTCGGGGACGTTCTCCTTCTTCTTCGCCGCGTCGATGAAGCTCGCCGCCCACTTCTGAAAGGTCGCCGCGTGCTCCTCGTCGCCCGGCACGCCGACGACGACCAGGACGTGCGTCTGCTGCGCTGCAGCGTTGCGGACTGGCGCGCACATCAGGACCGCCAGCGCGGCAGAAATCCGCAACCCGCAATCCGCAATCCGCATTGACGGCGTCCTCACGCCAACCCCTTCATGCGTCGATAGCCCCACTCGGCGAACACCAGACCGACCAGCGCGAGGAACAGCGCCGGCATGTCCCACAGCTCGCGCTCCTCGACGACCGTCACGCCGCGGCCGCTGTAGCTGATCGCCTCCGGCAGCGACGCGGCCGTCGCCGGCGTGAAGAACCGTCCGCCGGTTTCCTCCGCCACGCGCTTCAACAGCGGCGCGCGCATCGCGGCGTCGAAGTACTCCGCGTCACCCGCCGACACGCGCACTTTCATGCTGGCGCTGCCCGGCTGTCTGTTCGTCTGGCTTGCGCCTCCCTGAGAGGCTCCCGAGCCCGGCGGGCCCTGTGCCGCGCCTGCCGACGCACGCTCGGCGTTCACCTTGATGTCGTACACGCCGGCTTCGTCGGGCACGAAGCTCGTGCGGTATTCGCCGTCGCGCGACACCGTCCAGTCCACCGGCAGATCGGTCGTCTTGCCGGACGGCGACGTGACGTGCGCAACAACCCGGCTGTCGTTCACTTCGACGTAGGCGCCGTCGAGCACCTCGACCGACAGCTTCACCGGCTCGCCCGGCTCGACGCGATCGGCGGTGGTGGACACGTTCACCTGCTCCGGCACGCCGTCCACCATCCATCGCACCATGCGGCGCCAGAACATCGAGTGCGTCGTGTCGCTGACCGCCATCTTCGCGTCCATGCGCCACGTCCAGACGTCCTGCACGGGCATCGCGATCGCCTTGCCGCGGCCGTACCGCTGATACGCGAGGACGATGTGGTCCTGGCGGGTCTTGTCGCTGCCGGTCAGGAGGATCGTCGCGCCCGGCTTGACCTCTCTCACGGGGTTGACGGCGGACAGGTCGGGCATCTCGTCCCATTTCTTCGCCGACGCCTCTTCAGTCGCCATCAGCTGCGTGACCGGGAACGTCGCGCCCGCCCGCGTCGGCCGCGCCGTCAGCGGCGTGAAGTACTTCGTGTTGGGCGCGCCGGTGATGACCACCGGGAGGACGTCGCCGACCGGCGTTCCACCCCATCCGCCCTCGGCGAACGAGCGCCGGCCGCCGAGCATCAGCAGCGCGCCGCCCCGCTTGTTGACGAAGTCCGCGATCATCCGCAGCTGCTCCGGCGTGAACGACGCGGCTTCGACGCTGCCGAGAATGAGCGCGCGGTAACCGAACAGCTCTTCGCGCGTCCGCGGAAAGCCGCCCACGACTTCGTCCGGGCTGCTGACGTGCTGCCGGTAGTACTTGTTCTCGGCCGTGCGCACCAGCGTGACGACCTGCAGGTTCTTGTCGTCGGCGAGCTTCAGGTTCGCGTCCTGTTCGAGGGCGCGGCTGACGAACTTCATCTCGGACCGCGGCTCGCCTTCGTAGTAGAGGACCTTCTCGACGCGATCGTTGACCTGCATCAGCGCGTCGCGCGCGTTGTTCTGGGTGACCTGCTCGCCGGTCTGCACGGGCACCTTGAAGCGGAAGAGGCGCGCGCCGGCTTCGGACGCCGTAAAGCGGACCTTGACCGTGGCGGATTCGCCGTCGGGCGGCAGCGCCACTTCCTGCGTGCTGATCAACCGGCCATCGTCTTCGACGGTGATCGGGACCTTCTGGCCGCCGTACCCGGTCTGCGACAGCACGACGTCCACGACCATCGCCGAGCCCTTCAGGACGGACCGCGGCGTTTCAACTCTCGTGACCTGGATGTCTTTCTGGAATTTCTCGGCGCCGACGCCGACGGTAAAGACGGGAATCGATCGCGCCTTGAGGCTCGCGAGCGTCTCGTCGATCGCCGCGTCGGACGTGTCCGCGCCGTCGGTCACCATGACGAGCCCGGCGAGCGGCAGGCCCGACAGTTCGTCGCGCGCGCGTTCGAGCGCGGGCGCCAGCCGCGTGGCCGTGCCGTCGTACTTCGCGCCGGCCGCCGTCGCGACGCGGCCGGACGAGGAGGCGAAGCTGAAGAAGCGGAGGACGAAGCGCTGAGAGAGCGCGGCCAGCAGCTTCGCGTCCTTCGCGCCGAGCTGCTCCTGGATGAACGCGCTGCGCGGCTTGCCGTCCAGATCCGCGATCATCATGCTGCGCGAATCGTCGACGAGGACGCCGAGGAAATTCTGCTGCGGCACCGCGGCCTTGAGAATCAGCGTCGGGCGGAACAGGCAGATCAGCAGAATCGCGAGCGCGCCGAGGCGCAGGCCGATGAGGACCGCGCGATCGCGCAGCCGCTCGATCGACGGGACGCCGCGATACGTCAGCAGCGCGCCGACGCCGACCGCGAGACCCGCCGCGACGGCCAGCAGCACCGGGCGCGACAGGCCCCAGGTGAAATCGCCCTGCTGGAACATGAGGGGCGGGTACTTGAAGAGGAAGCGGAAGAGGCTCTCGAGCACCAGGCGCTCATTCTATAGGGAAGGGGTCCGGCCCGTACCCGGCCCATTTTTTTCATACGTTAGACTACGGGCCGTGACCACGCTCGTCGTCGCGACAAGCAATCCCAACAAAGTGCGCGAGGTTCGGGAACTGCTGGCCGGCGCGCCCATCGAGCTTAGGACGCTCGCGGCGTGGCCCCAGTTGGAGGCGCCGGAGGAGACCGGACGAACGTTCGAAGCGAACGCGCGCGACAAAGCGCTCTACTACGCTGCGCGCACGGGCGAACTGACGGTGGCGGAGGACTCGGGGCTCGAGATCGACGCGCTCGGCGGCGCGCCCGGCGTCGGATCGGCGCGCTACGGCGGCGTCGATGCGACCTATCCGGAGAAGTTCGCTCTGATTTACGCCGCGCTGCGCGAGCGAGGCGCGCTCGACAGCCCGGCGCGGTTCGTCTGCGCGCTGGCGCTCGCCAGGGGCGAGAGCGTCCTGTTCGAGGCGCGCGGCACGGTCGAGGGACGAATCGCCACGGCGCCGGAAGGCGAGGGCGGTTTCGGCTACGACCCGATCTTCTTCTATCCGCCGTTCGGGATGACGCTCGCCGAGGCCGGGGACCGCAAAGGGGACGTCAGCCACCGCGCGAACGCGTTCCGCCAGCTGCGGGCGTTTCTCGCCGAGGGCTTGAGTGGTTTCGTGTCTTCGTGGCCACAGGCGCTGCGTTGAACCCAGGGTACTCGCCTAGAAGAGTTGACCGGTGCGCCAGCGGCGCTCGTGCTCGATGAGCCACGTCTTCTTGTCGAGGCCCCCGCCGTAGCCGGTGAGCGACCCTGACGCGCCGATGACGCGGTGGCAGGGGACGATGATCGCGATCGGATTCGCGCCGTTGGCCGCGCCGACGGCGCGCGCGGCGTCGGGCGATCCGACGGCCTTCGCGATCGCGCCGTAGCTCGTCGTCTCGCCGGGCGGAATGGCGCGCAGCGCGTCCCAGACGCGCAGCTCGAACGGCGCGCCGCGCATGTCGAGCGGGATGCCGCTGATGTCGGCGCTCTCGCCGTCGAAGTACGCGCGGAGCCACGCGCGGGTCTTCCTGATGACGGGCGTGTCTTCGTCCACGACGTCGTGCGGCGGAAACCAGCGGCGGAGGCGCGCGTCAAGGCGCGGCAGGCGTTTGCGGGGCCCGGTAAATTCCAGCGCGCAGAGCCCCGAGTCCGACGACAGCGCGAGCATGTCGTCGAGCGGCGTCTTGATGATGGCCCGGGAGAGTTTCATAAGGCGACTGATCGTCGTTACGGTATCTTCACGAGATGTCCGACGATGGCGCGCTGCTTTTCGACGAGCTGCCTGATCCCGAGGTCCGCCAGATCCAGCAGCGTCAGCAGCGCGTCGCGGCCGAACGGCTCCGCCTCGGCCGTGCCTTGGACTTCGATGAACCGGCCGTCGCCGGTCTTCACGACGTTCATGTCCACATCCGCGCGGCTGTCGTCGTCGTAGGCGAGGTCGAGCAGCGGCTCGCCGTCCACGATGCCGACGCTCGTCGCCGCGACGTAGTCGTTGAGCGGAATGCTCTTGATGGCGTCGCGCGCGCGCAGCTTCTCGAGTGCGAGCGCGAGCGCGACGAACGCGCCCGTGATGGACGCCGTCCGCGTGCCGCCGTCGGCCTGCAGGACGTCGCAGTCGATCCAGATCGTCCGCTCGCCGAGCGCCGGCAGGTTGGTGACCGAGCGCAGCGAGCGCCCGATGAGCCGCTGGATTTCCTGCGTGCGCCCGCCCACTTTTCCCGCCGACGCTTCCCGCTGCGTGCGCGTACTCGTGGCGCGCGGCAGCATGCCGTACTCGGCCGTCACCCAGCCCTTGCCCGTGTTGCGCAGGAACGGCGGCACGCGTTCTTCGACGCTGGCCGAGCAGATAACGCGCGTGCGCCCCGCATCGATCAACACGGAGCCTTCGGCGTGCATCAGGTAGTGCGGCGTCAGGGTCGTCTCGCGCAGTTGGTTCGCCGGTCGTTGATCGGATCGCATGGAGTCCTTGTCGGAATTCAGATTTCAGAGCTCAGATTTCAGATTATTTCAGATTGCGAATGTTGTGAATGCCGAGTGTGCACTTTCATTTTTCACTTTCAAGTTTATTGCACCCACGCCAGATTCCTCGTCAGCGGACGCCGCAGATCGACGTGGCCCGCGAGCGTATCCACTTCCTTGCCGTCGACGAGCACCTGCACGGCGGTGACGGCGGGCAGATTCACGGTCAGCGCATCGACGATCGCGTAGACCGTCAGCAGTTCGCCGACGGTGCCGCCGGAATGCGCGGCCGTGACTTCGCGGCTCAAGTCCACGTAGGCGTTGCCGCCCTCGGCGATGAACACCGCGCGCAGTGTCGTGCCCGTCGGCACCGGCGAGACGATGGGCGCGGGCACCGGCGCAATCTGCGCGCTGATGATCTCGCGCGCCTGATCCGCAGCCGACTCGCCGTACGCGATGTCGCGCTCGACGCTTGTCAGATGCGCACCATCGTCGGCGATATAAAACAGGTGCGCCTTGATCTTCCGTCCCTGCGGCGCCTGCGCGGCGGCCGCCGGCGGCGGGCCGACATTGACCGGCGTGCGACGCCTCAGCCCCGGCAGGCCGACGAAGAGCACAAGGCCCAGAACAACCGCGGCCAGCAGGACGGTCGCGACGGCGATCGAGCGCTGCGTCATCAGCGCGCGCCTCCCGCGGCGGTCGTGTCGCGGTACTTCACCACCGCGTCGGCGAGCGCCTGCACGAACGCGTTCGCGAACGCGTCGCCGGTGAGCAGCTTGTCCTGATCGCCGTTGGTCAGGTAGCCGAGTTCGATCAGCACGGCGGGCATGTTCGCCGATTCGAGGACGCGCAGCGGCGCGCTCGCGATCGGCCGGCCGGCCAGTGGAATCCGGTCCTGCAACTGCGCCTGGAGCAGCTCGGCGAACGCCGTCGATTGATCGAGATGCCGGCTCTGCGCGAGCTCCCACGGCACGAGCTCGATCTCGCGAACGGCGCCGTTGAACGCCGGCACGCGGCCGGCGCTCACCGCCGGCGGGGAGTCGGTGTCGAATGCCGCGGCGAAAATCGTGGCGCCCGCCGCCGACGGCCGTGGCGACGCGCCGGCGTGCAGGCTGATGAACAGATCGGCCTTGTTGTTGTTCGCCATCGCCGTGCGTTCGTCGATCGCGACGTGGCGGTCGTCGTCTCGCGTCAGCAAGACGCGGATGCCGAGGCGCCCTTCGATGGCGGCCTTGGCGCGCCGGGCGATCGCGAGCACGAGATCTTTTTCCTTCGCGCCGCTCGTGCCCGTGGCGCCGTCATCCTCGCTGCCGCCGTGCCCCGGATCGATCACGAGCGTGCGGAACGGCGGCGGGGCCTGATTCAGCGCGGGCAGTTCCGGCGCGCGACCGGGCGGCGGCGCCGCGGGCGCCGGCGCGGTCTCGATCTGTGCGGCCAGATCGATCACGACCCGCATCGTGGACTCGAGCGTCTGGGTGCTGGCCTTGAAGCCGGCGAACCGCGGCGCGAGGTCCACGGCGATCGTCGCCGGGTCGACGACCCGCACGGCCGTGACGAGCGCGGACCCGGCCGGCGCCGGCAACAGCGGACCGGGCGCGTCGAGCGCGTCCGCGTCGAACCTGATCGAGAGCCGGTCGTTGTCCTGGGCGATCGTGCTCGTCGCGCGCGGCGTCGCGTCGATCGTCAGCCGGCCGGACGGCCCGAGCGCCTCGTACCGCACGACGATCCGTGGCACACGGAGATCGCCGACGATGAGCAGCCGCGACGGCTTCCGCAGATCGAGCTTGACGTCGTAGACGGTGGCCAGCGCGCGGCTGATGAACTCGACCGGCACCAGCCATCGGCGTCCGTTGCGCGTGAGCGGGGCCGGCAGGGAGATCAATCGGCCGGACACGGACGCCAGCGCCTGCGCCGGCTGGACGACGATCGTCTTGCCCTTGTACGAGACCGTGATCGCGCCGAGCGATTCTTCGCGCACGGCGAGCTGGAACGCGGTCGCGAGATCGTCGAGCGCGACGAATTCCTGATCGCCGGTGACGCTGAGCGGCAGCGCGCGCCGGCCGTCGCGCGCGAGCAGCGTCAGCGCCGGTGCTTGCGACGCCTGGGAAGCGGGTTGGGTCTGGCTCGACAGAACAGCCGCAAGCGCGACCAGCAACGCGACGATGAGACCAGCGAGCGGGCGTCGGGAGATGAACGGGATGCCCCATTGTATCGAAAGGCCTCGTGCCTGAGGCACAATCGCCGCCGTGGACGACGTGGACGCGTTCCTTCAGGCGGCCATCGACGAAGCCGAGCGCGGGCTGGCCGAGGGCGGCATCCCGATCGGATCGGTGCTCGCGCACCGCGGCGCCATCATCGGCCGCGGCCACAACCGTCGCGCCCAGCAGGGTAGTGCGATCCTGCACGCCGAGATGGACGCGCTCGAGCGCGCCGGGCGGCAGCCCGCCTCGGTCTATCGCGAGAGCGTGGTGTACACCACATTGTCGCCCTGCGCGATGTGCAGCGGCGCGATCCTGCTGTACGGAATCCCGCACGTCATCGTCGGCGAGAACCGGACGTTCATGGGCGAGGAAGATCTGTTGCGCAGCCGCGGCGTCCGCGTCGACGTGCTGCAGGATGCCCGCTGCATCCGCCTGATGCGCGAGTTCGTCGCGGCCCATCCGGAGCTGTGGAACGAAGATATCGGACGGGAAGAGTGAATCGAATTGGGTAGTTGAGTAATTGGGTAAAGGGGTAATGGCTTCGGCGCCCTTACCCAATTACCCAACTCCTCACTTACCCAATTGATGTGTTACTGAATCTCGGCGTGATAGGTGATCGTCTGGCCCGGCTGGATGTCCACGTCGAACTGGACCGGCGGCCGGCCCTGCGCGTGGATTTCGACCTTGTGCGGCCCGGCCTGGAGATTCAAGTGCTGGAGCGCGCCGTCGAAGTCGTCGACGATGCCCGCGTAGTACCCGTCGACGAAGACCTGCGCCTCGCGGGGCGCGCCCTGAATCTTCAGGCCGCCGTACGCCGCCGCAGCCGGGCCGGCGCTGACGTTGTACCCGGGAGCCGGGGGCGGGGGATACGCGTAGCCTGGATAACCGTAGCCGTAGCCGTAGCCGTAGCCGTAGCCGCGGTAGCCGTACGGATACGCAGAGTAATAGGGATAGCCGTACGGGTACCCATCGTAATAAGGATAGCCGTACGGGTAGAAACCGTAGCCGCCGTAGATGCCGATCGAAATGCCCGGCCGGAAGTACGGAAAGTAGTACGGCCGGTACGGCACGCGGCCGACGACGCGCGGGTAGATCACGGTCGGCCGGACGCCGCCGGGACGCGGCACCGCGCGGCCGACCGTTCCGCCGGGGGCACGACCGCCGGCGCGTCCGCGCGACTGCGCGTCCGCCTCCACGACGGACGCCGCCAGACACAGGAGGCACACGGGCACCGCGAGCAGAACTGGAATGCGCTTGCAGAGTTTCATAACCCGACCCGAACACTCAGGCGGCGAGGCTGGCAGGGACATTCTATCGCACAAAGGGCTGAGGGCGAAGGGCTGAGGGCTGAATGCCCGCAGCCCTACGACCTGTAGTACCTGACAATCCACTCCGCAACGCAACTCGGTTTATCCCCGCCCTCCCGTTCCACCGTGACCTGCCAGGTCACCTGGATGCCGCCGGTGACGTCCTCGACGGTCGCGGGCGTGAACCGTCCTCGCACCTTCGAGCCCGAGGGCACGGGCGAGACGAAGCGCACGCGGTTGACGCCGTAGTTGATCGCCATCCGCAGCCCGGTGAACCGGATGGCCCCGCGCATCAGCTCGCTGACGAGCGACAGCGTCAGGAATCCGTGCGCGATCGTTGTCTTGAACGGCGACTCCGCGGCGGCGCGCGCAGGGTCCACGTGAATCCACTGGCGATCGCCGGTCGCGTTCGCGAATTCGTCGATGCGCTGCTGCGCGATTTCGAGCCAGTCGCTGACGGCGAGTTCCTGGCCGATGCGGTCGCGGATGGTCGTGACGTCGATGTCGATGATGGCCATGTAGGGCGGGTCCTTTGGACCCGCCGGTCAGCCGGGTCCGAAAGGACCCGGCCTACTGCTCGAACGAGCTCTTGCCGGCCGTCACCAGCTTCTCCAACAGCGGCGCCGGCTCCCAGTAGTCGCCGAACCGCGCGCGGTACTCGTGCACGCGCGACAGCACGGTCGCCAGGCCGACGGTCTCCGCGTAGAACATCGGGCCGCCGCGATGCCGCGGGTACCCGAAGCCGTAGCAGTAGATGACGTCGATGTCGCCGGCGCGCGTCGCGTAATGTTCCTCGAGCACGCGCGCGCCTTCGTTGGCGAGCGCGATCATGATGCGCGCGAGAATCTCCTCGTCGGCAATCGGTCGCCGCTTGAGGCCGCGCTTTGCGGCTTCTTCCTCGGCCATCTGCTCGATCAGCGGATCCGGCGTGCGATTGCGGCTGAAGGGTGCGTCGTACTTGTACCACCCCGCGCCGGTCTTCTGGCCGTAGCGGCCCATCTCGAACAGGCGATCGGGAATCGCCGACTGCGGGCCTTCCGCGCGCGTCTTGCCGATGGACGCCAGGTACTGCCGGATACGCGCGCCGACGTCGATGCCCGCGATGTCCTGCATGCCGTACGGACCGACCGGCAGCCCGAAATCCGTCAGCACCTTGTCGATCTGCGGGACGCTCGCGCCTTCCTCGAGCAGCAGGTACGCCTCGCGCATGTAGTAGGCGAGCATGCGGTTGGCGACGAAGCCGAAGCAGTTGCCGACGACGACGCCGGTCTTGTTCAGCTTCTTCGACAGCTTGAGCGATGTCGCGATGACGTCCCTGCTCGTCTCGCGGCCACGGACTATTTCGAGCAGCTTCATGACGTTGGCGGGGCTGAAGTAGTGGTGACCCAGCACCTGCGCCGGCCGCCCGCTCGATTGCGCGAACTGATCGATGTCGAGCGTCGACGAATTGCTCGCGAGGATGCAGTCGGGCCGCGTCACCGCGCCGAGCTCCTTGAACGTCGCCTTCTTCAGGTCCATGTTCTCGAAGACGGCCTCGGTGACGATGTCCACCTGATCGAAGCCGTCGTAGGTCGTCGTCGGCGTGATGAGCGCCATCGTTTTTTCGACCTGCTCGGCCGTCATCTTGCCTTTCGACATCGTGATTTCGTAGTTCTTGCGGATCGTCGCCAGGCCCTTCTTCAGCGCCGCCTCGTCGACTTCCTTCAGCAGCACCGGGATGCCCGCGTTCGCGTAATTCATCGCGATGCCGCCGCCCATCGTGCCGGCGCCGACAACGGCGGCGCGCTTGATCTCGCGCGTGGGCGTGTCCTTGGGGATGTCCGGGACCTTCGCGGCCTCGCGCTCGGCGAAGAACATGTGCCGCAGCGCCTTCGACTCAATCGAGACGACGCAATTCGCGAAGAGCTCGCGCTCGCGAATCGACCCGGCGTCGAAGCCGTCCTTGAGGCCGGCTTCGACGGCGTCGACGACGGCGAACGGCGCCTTCACACCGCGCGCGGTCTTTGCGAGCGACTCGCGCATCTTCGCGCACGCGTCGAGTCCGGCTTTCGCTGCGTCCGCACTGATAGCAATCTCGCGCACTTTTCGGATCTCGCGCGCGGCCGCCTTCTTCTTCGCGAATGCGATGGCGCCGGCCAGCAGATCGCCCTCCAGGATCTCGTCGACCATGCCGGCCGCTTTGGCTTTCGGCGCCGCCACAGGCTTGCCGTCGGTGCACATCTGCAGCGCGAGCTCGGCGCCCGCGAGCCGCGGCAGACGCTGCGTGCCGCCAGCGCCGGGAATGATGCCGAGCAGCACCTCAGGCTGGCCGACCTTCGCGTCCTTCGCCGCCACGCGGAAATGGCAGGACATCGCGACTTCCATGCCGCCGCCGAGCGCGTTGCCGTGAATCGCGGCGACGAGCGGTTTGCTCGCGTCCTCGACACGCCTGAGAAGCGCGTGCGTGCCCGCGGACCGCGTCATCGAGTCCTGCGGCGTCTTGAGCACGTCGAACACTTTGATGTCCGCGCCGGCGATGAACGTCGTGCCCGCGCCGACGAGGACCATCGCGTCGGCGCCCGCGTCGGCCACGCCGCGCGCGACCGCCTGATCGATCTGTTCCCAGACCGCCGGCGCCAGCGCGTTGACCGGGGGATTGTCGATGGTGATGACCGCGACGCGGTCCTTGACTTCGTAGCGAACGAGATCAGGCATAAATGGGTTCAGGGTTCAGGGTTCTAAGTTTTCAGTTCTCACTTCTAACTTTATGGCTCGAGGCGCCCCCGTCGTTCCTCGACGACAATCATTGTCGTGGTTCCGTGCGCGTAGAGCTTGCCCTTGCTGTCGACGATCGTGCCTTCAGACGTTGCGACACGGCCCCCGACGTGGATGACTTTCGCCTCGCACCGCACGAGACCGACGTCTTTCGTGAGCGGCCGCGTCAGGTTCACTTTCAGTTCGAGCGTGGTGAAGCGTCTGCCCGGAGGCATCAGCGTGTTGATGCAGCACCCAAGCGACGAGTCGAGCATCGTCGCGGCGAAGCCGCCGTGCGCGACGCCCAGGCCGTTGTAGTGCTTGTCTTCGATCGTGGCCGCGAAGACGACACGGCCTTCCTCGGCCTCGACGAGGCGGATGCCCAGCAGCGCCAGCATCGGCGGCGGCTCGGCCTGGCCCGCGATCATCTTCTTGAAGTAGTCGAGACCGCTGAGGCCGCCGCGAATGTGCGCGCTCATGATTACGATTGGAGCTGCGCCGTGTGCTCATCGCGCAACACGCGATAGAGAATCTTGCCGACGGCGCTCATCGGCAACGTGTCGCGGATCTCGACGTGGCGCGGGATTTTGTAGTCCGTCAGGCTTCCGCGGCAGTAGGCGACGATCTCGTCCGCGGTCGCCGACGATCCCGGCTTCAGCGCGACGCAGGCCTTGACGACTTCGCCATGATACGCGTCGGGAATGCCGATGACGGCGGCGAGCCGCACGGCGGGATGCGCGTAGAGGACCGACTCCACCTCCGACGGATAGACGTTGAAGCCGTCGACGATGATCATGTCCTTCTTGCGCTGCACGATCGACGTGTAGCCGTCCGCGTCCATCGTCGCGATGTCGCCGGTGTGGAACCAGAGGCGGCCGCCGGCGTCGCGCCGCAGCACGCGCGCGCTTTCGTCGGCCTTGTTCCAGTAGCCCTTCATCACCTGCGGACCGCAGATGCAGATCTCGCCGGCCTCGCCGATCGGCATGTCGCGCGTGCCGGTCTCGACGTCGACGATCTTCTGATCCGTGTCCGGCACGGGCAGGCCGATCGTGCCCGGCTTGCGGAGCGCCAGCTGCGGCGTCGAGTGCGTGACCGGCGACGTCTCCGAGAGCCCGTAGCCTTCGTTCAGCGGCCGCCCGATGCGGCGCTCGAACTCCTCGATCACGTCGACCGGGCACGGTGCGCCGCCGCTGTTGAAGAGGCGCACGCGATCGAGGCCGTGATCCAGCACGCGCGGATGATTCAGCAGCGAGACGAATACGGTGGGCACGGCGGGGAAGTAGGTCGGACGGAGATCGCGAATCGACGCGAGCACCTGCTCGGGATCGTACTTGGGGTGGATGATCTGCAGCGCGCCGACGCGGATGCCCATCATCATGCAGACGGTGAACGCGTAGATGTGGAAGTACGGGATGACGACGAGGTAGCGTTCGGTCCGGCCGTACACGTACGCCGGGTTCGTCCAGACTTCCGTCTGCACCACGTTCGCGAAGATGTTGCCGTGCGTCAGCATCGCGCCCTTGGGCGTGCCGGTTGTGCCGCCCGTATACTGCAGGACCGCGAGATCGTCCGGCGCGATGTCGACCGTCGGCAGCGGCGTGTGCGGCGCGGCGATCAGATCCACCAGCGTCAGCGTGCCGTCCACGCGCGGCGGCGCGGCTGCGGCCGCCGAGTATTCGGCCAGAGACGTGACGATGACGTGTTCAATCGCCGTAGGGGCGGCGCTTGCTCCGCCCTGCCCGGGCCGACCCCGGTCGCCCCGCACGCCTGTTGTAGGGGCGGAGCTTGCTCCGCCCACGCCCAGCACGAGCGGCGCGAGCGCGTCGAGTGTGATCACGATGCGCGGCGTTGAGTCGCTCACCACCGTCAACACTTCGCGCGCCGTGTAGCTCGGGTTGATGTTCACGACGACCGCGCCGAGCCGCAGGATGGCGAACGCCGAGATGATGTACTGCGGGCAGTTCGGCAGCATGATGCCGACGCGATCGCCCTTGGTGATGCCGAGTTCCGCCAGCGCGGCCGCCAGCGCGGCCGACCGGCGCTTGATGTCGGCGAACGTGAGCTCCGCGCCGAGGAACGACGTCGCCGGCCGATCCGGCTGCTCGACCGCGCTGATGCTCAGGATGTCGGACAGCGGCCGTTCGGGATACGTCAGGTTCGGCCGGACCCAGTAGTCGTAATGCCGCAACCAGGGCCGCGCCGCGTAGGGAGATTCACGCATCTGTTTACCGAAAGGCTCTACCACGGAGGACACGGATACGAACCGTGAACTCCGTGGTCCCGTCTTGTGTGGTCTGCAAGGGACTAGGCGATCGTGCGCCCACCGTCGACGACAATCGTCTGGCCGGTGATGTAGTTGGATGCGTCGGCGGCGAGAAATACCGCGACGCCCTTCAGCTCGCCGGCCGCGCCGACGCGCGGAATCGGATTCGACGCACGGATGGCCGGCTCGGTCATTTCGATCGCCGCGTCCGCGAGGCGCGAGTGAAAGAAGCCGGGCGCGATCGCGTTCACGCGGATGCCCTGGCGGCCCCACGACGCGGCGAGCTCGCGCGTCAGGCCCATCAGTCCGGCCTTGGTCGCGGCGTACGGCGCGTAGTGCGGACCGTTCACGGATGCGTGCAGGCCCGAGATCGACGCGACGTTGATGATCCGTCCCCACTGGCGCGTCAGCATGTCGCGGCCGGCCGCCTGCGAGAAGAGAAACGCGCCGGTGAGGTTGACGTCCACGACCTTCTGCCACTTGTCGAGCGGCATGTCCTGCGGTTCGGCCGCCCACGTGACGCCCGCGTTGTTGATCAGGATGTCGACTCTGCCGTACGTGGCGATCGTCCGATCGACGACGCGCTGGACGTCGGCCGCCTTCGCGACGTCGCACAGTGCGCCCTCGACCGTGAACCCGCGCGTGCGCATCGCGGTCACGGTCGGCGTCAGCCATTCGTCGCGCCGCGCGCACAACATCAACGCGGCGCCGGCTTCGGCCAGGCCCTCGGCGATTTCCTCGCCCAGGCCGCGCGAGCCGCCGGTGACGATCGCGACGCGTCTGGCCAGACTGAACAATTCGCTGATGGTGGGCACGTTGTTCAGGCTTATACTTTCGCACCCGTTGGGCTGTCAACCGCCCGACACGTCGCGCGTCTTCCGCGCGCGACTATGAACGCGCGACTATGAAGACGTGGCGCGATCCGGTAAGGCGAGCCATTGTTCGACGACGGAGCATCATGGCACAGACACACGCACTCACGATGGGCGGACAATTTCTCATCTCGTCGGTCGGACCCGATGAGGTGTACGTGCGCGAAGAGCTGACCGAGGAGCAGCGCCTCTTCGGACGGACGGCCGCCGAGTTCATGCGGAAGGAAGTGCTGCCGGTCGTCGATCGGCTCTACCAGCACGACTGGGAGCTGACGCGGCAGTTGTTGAAGAAGGCGAGCACGCTCGACCTGCTGCGCCTGGAGATCCCGGAACAGTACGGCGGCCTCGGTCTCGACTTGATCAGCGCGTCGTTCGTCGGCGAGCAGATCGCCGCCAATCCCTCGTTCGGCGGCTCGCTCGGCGCGCACACGTCGATCGGCACGCTGCCGCTCGTCTATTTCGGCACCGACGAACAGAAGGTGCGCTACCTCCCGCGACTCTCGAGCGGCGAGCTGATCGCGGCCTACGCGCTGACGGAGCCGCAGTCGGGATCCGACGCGCTCGCGGCGAAGACGACGGCGACGCTGACACCGGACGGGAGGCACTACGTGCTCAACGGCACGAAGATGTGGATCACCAACGGCGGCTTCGCCGACCTGTTCACGATCTTCGCGAAGGTGGACGGCGACAAGTTCACCGCCTTCCTCGTCGAGCGCGCGATGGGCGTCGCGAGCGGCCGCGACGAGATCAAGCTGGGCCTCGACGGATCGTCGACGACGGCGCTGATGCTCGACAACGTGAAGGTGCCCGTCGAGAACGTGCTCGGCCAGATCGGGCAGGGGCACAAGGTCGCCTTCAACGTGCTGAACTTCGGCCGCGTGAAGCTGGGCTCGCGCAATATGTCAGGTGTCAAGCTCGCGCTCGGTCACGCGGTGAAGTACGCCAAAGAGCGCCGGCAGTTCGGCAAGGCGATCTCGGAGTTCGGCCTCATCAAGCAGAAGCTCGCCGGCATGGCCGTGCTCGGCTTTGTGGGTGACGCCATGTCGTACCGGACGCTCGGCGACGTCGATCGCCAGATCGACGCCGGCGGCCGCGCCGACGGCGCCCGCGTGATGAAGACGATCGAGTCGTTCTCGGTCGAGTGCTCGATCAACAAGGTCTGGACCAGCGAGGCGCTCGCGTGGGCCGTGGACGAGGGCCTGCAGGTGTTCGGCGGCAACGGCTACTCGCGCGAGTTCCCGCTCGAGCGGATGTACCGCGACGCGCGCATCACGCGCATCTACGAGGGCACGAACGAGATCAACCGGATGCTCGTGCCGACCCGGTTGCTGAAACAATCGCCCGAACTATTCACGGCAACAACTGCGCGTGCGGCTCTTTCCCAGCCACCAGCCACCAGCCACCAGTCTTCAGCCACCAGCCCCCAGCCACCAGCCACCGATCGTGCGTTCCTGGCGGCCGTGAAATCTCTGGCGATCGGCCTGCTGGGGTCGGCATCGGCCACCTACGGCGAGGCGCTGAAGGGCGAGCAGGAAGTTCTCGCGCAGATCGCCGACATCATCATCGAGGCGTACGCGATCGAGAGCGCGCTTGCCCGCTCGGAGAAGCTCGCGAAACGCAATGACGGCCGCGCGAGTCTCGCGGCCGACGCCGCCCAGGTCTATACGGGCGACGCGGCGGACCGTGTCGCGCGCGCGGCACGGCAGGTCGTCGCGGCGCTCGCTGCGCGCAGAGCCGACGCGTCGCTCGCCGCGGGCGTCCGTCGCCTGACGTCCTACGTCGGCGTCGACGTGATTGCCGCGCGGAGACGGATTGCGGATGCTGTCATAGAGGCGGGGAAGCATCCGTTCTGATGCTGTCACATTAGGAATTAGGAATTCGGAATTAGGAATGAAGAAGCCTGAGTCGCATTCTTCATTCTTCATTCTTCATTCCTAATTTCAGGAGCACTCATGTCCCCGTCCGCGCTCTACGCGATCGTCGTGCTCTTCGCGATCAACCTGATGAACTTCTTCGACCGCCAGATGATCGGCGGCGTCGGGGAGGGCATCCGGCGCGAGTGGGGGCTCAGCGACACGGCGCTCGGTCTGCTCGGCACCGTCTTCACCTTGTTGTACGCCGTCGTCGGGCTGCCGCTCGGCCGGCTGTCAGACCGCAACGAGCGCCGCAAGATTCTCGCGGGCGGCGTCTTCTTCTGGAGCGTGCTGACGGCGGCGTCCGGTGTCGCGCGCAATTTCTCGCAGTTGATCGTCGCGCGGCTCGGGGTTGGCGTCGGAGAGGCGACCTGCTCGCCGGCGACGACGTCGCTCATCGGCGACATGTTTCCAACGACGTTGCGCGCGCGGGCGATGGCGATCTGGATGCTTGGGCTGCCGCTCGGGCTTGGGCTTGCGAACGGCGCCGGCGGCTGGATTGCGCAGCACTGGGGCTGGCGCAACGCGTTCTACATCGCCGCCGCGCCCGGCATCCTGTGCGCGATCGCGGCGCTGCGAATCAAGGAGCCGAAGCGCGGCACCGTCGAAGAGCATCCGGTGGGCGAGCGGCGGCGCGACGGTAATCCGTTTCTCCTCGTGATGTCGATCCCCACGATGTGGTGGATCATCGCGTCGGGCGCGCTGCACAACTTCAATATGTACGCGCTCGGCGCGTTCGTCTCGCCGTTCCTTATTCGCTTCCATCACATGAGTCTGTCCAGCGCCGGCTGGACGGCCGCCGCCGTGTACGGCTTCTCCGGCATCGTCGGCCTCGTCGCCGGCGGCGCGCTCGCCGATCGCCTGTACAAAGCTCGCGTCGACGGCCGGCTGATTGTCGGCACGACGGCAATCGCGATCTGCGCGCCGTTCATGTTCCTCGGGCTCTTGCAGGCCGGCGGCGACGTCTGGTCGTTCGCGCTGCTGATGGGGACCGGCTGCGGCGTCATGTACGCGTACTATTCGACCGTCTACTCGACGATTCACGACGTCGTCGAACCGGCGCTGCGCGGGACGGCGATGGCGCTCTACTTCTGCGCGATGTACCTGCTCGGCGCGTCGCTCGGTCCGGTCGGCACGGGTCTGGTGAGCGACTACTTCACGTTCCAGGCCGCCAGCGCCGCCGGGGCGGTCGAGCCGCTGCGGTTCGGCGCGCTGATGGCAGCGGAGCTGCGCAGCCTGGTGGGCGAATCGAAAGGCTTCAACCTGCGCGCGCTCGAGCCGTTCCGTGCGCAAGGTCTGCATACGGCGATGTACATCGTCCCGATCCTCGCGGCGATGCTCGCGCTCGTGCTGTTCGCGGCGTCGCGCACGGTGACGAAGGACGTCGAGCGGCTGCGGTCGTGGATGCGCCAGCCTGCCACCAAAGCTTCTTAGAAAGGTTGAAGTCTGATCGCGGTCGCCTTGCGCAGCTCTAAGTACCCGCGTCTTCGCCTGGCTTGTGCCCATGCCCAAGGCCAGACGGCTAAGATCACGCAGCTTATTCAATCAAGCGGTGCTCGACGATGTAGTCAGCGAACACACGCGCCACTGCCGCGTTTCCTTCCACCGTGAAGTGAACGGCGTCGGTGTGATACCTCCTGTCGAAATGAGGGATTGATCGAGCCACGTCCACATACGGAATCTGCCTTTCTTCGTAATGCCTGCGGGTCCTCTCGAGCTGCGCCCGATAGGAAACGCCGTCTTCAATTCCCTCCCGCTCGTCTTCGTCGAAAAAATGAAATGTCGAGGCCAGAAACCGGTTCTTGTGTGAGGTGGCGAGCGTGTATAGGGAATCGATATTGCGAAACAGAACAGGTAGTCCGGCACGCACGTGAATGATCGGATCCGACGTGGGGAGATAGACATAGTCGAGGATGTTGCCGGTCTCCGGACGCTGGAGGCTGGCGTCCACCAGACCGACGAGGGCTCCCACCGCCCGACTGTAGAAGAGCGCACGAGGCAGGCGCCACGCGAGAGGAACATGCGAGGGATCATAGTGCCGCATGATGTGCGAGTAATCGCCGCGCACGTTTCCGCGCCACGCCCATCGATCGTTGATCCCCTCGTAATGAATCACCAGATCTGGACCAAGGTCCACGCCGAATAGCTCATACTCGACGAGCGAGGTGGCGCTGTTGGCCCCGTCGATGGCGAGATTGATCACCTCGAGACGTTTGCCGGCTGCTCCCTTCTGCAACATCTTTTCGAGCTGAGCCGGCCAGGTCTCGTCCTCATCACATTGGCCGTAGGTCGTCGACGCGCCGAAGACGACGATTCGAAACATGCCCGGGGGTTTTTCCGCTGTGAAGGAGCGTCCGCGAAAGCCATACTCGTTATGGCGGATGGTGAACGAGACCGACGCCTTCTGGAGAGGTGGACGCCACGTAATCTGTCCGGTATATCCGGGGCGGCCGGCAAACGGAAGATACGGGTGCTCGGCGAATCTCGGCGCCTGCAGATACGCAATCGGATCCGCCGGCATTCGCAGATGGACACGACCGTCGCGCGTCTTCAGTCCCCAGCCTTTACACTTTCACCACCTCGCCGATCAGCATGTCAGGCATCCCGTCGAGGAAGTTCTTAATGTCGCCCACCAGTTCTCCGCTCCGCGGGCTCTGCATCGCTTTCTACAGCGCGGGTCCGGATTCGAAATACTCCGAGAAGATCACCTGGTAGGACGGCGCCGCGCCGTTCGGCGTGGCGGTGATCTTGACCATCTCCGTTCCGGTCACGCCGTGCGGACCGAAGATGGCGCCCGCGAGCCGCAGCTGCTTCGCTACGTAATAGGCTTCGTTGAACCGAACGCCGTGCTTGTGGCAGACTCTCAGAACCGTCATCGCGGCTCGGCTCCACATCCAGTCGGTTTGAACACGCGCTCCGTCAACGCAGGATTCTTCGCGAGCGCCGCGCCGACGCGCGCCGGACGGCGGACCAGGTCGCCGCCGCAGTTGGGACAACGACCCTTCAACTTCGTCCGAGCGCACGCCGCGCAGAACGTGCACTCGAACGAACAGATCATCGCGTCCGCCGAATCCGGCGGCAGGTCGACGTTACAGCACTCACAGTTCGGGCGAAGCTGGAGCATCATCCGTGCTCATCCAGGAGCGCGAGGTCGGCAAGGTCCTTCGGACGGCCGGATGCGCGCTTGTTGGCGACGAAATCCTCGCGTGAAAGCACGGACACGCTGAGGCCGGCCACGGGAACCGTCACGCGTCGCGCCCACGCGTCGTCGAAGCGAACACCCGTGATGCCGGAGAGGAGATCAATGCGGGCCGGCGGCAGCCCGATCTGGAACACGGTGTCGGCCTGCGTCAGGTCCTCGGCCCGCAAGTCGGACAGCGGCGCGCCAAACTTCTTCAACGCCGTGAGCACACGCTCGGCGTTCTGTAATGTCGGCCGCACCCAGACATCGAGATCGCCTGTGGCCCTTGGAACTCCGTGCGCCGCGAGCGCGTGCGCGCCCACGACGAGAAACTCAGCGCCGGCCGCGGACAGTTCGGACAACATCTCGACGAAGTCGCGGTTCATCGATCAGCGGCTCCTTGAACTGCCAGGCATCGAGCGAGAGAGACCAGACCGCGGCCACACGTTCCTCCGCGGTCGTCGCGCGGCGCAGGGAAGACCGCTGTTCAGCGGCCAGCGTCGTGCGTCGAGTCGGGTAATGTGCGCGATCAGGCATGCGCGTCGTCGGTAAGTATAATGCGGGCGCGCCGCGGACCCCATGCACATTCACGCCGCGATTCTCTGGGAACAAGGCCAGCCGCTGTCGGTCGAGCCCGCGGAGCTCGACGGCCCCGGCCCGGGCGAACTGCTCGTCGAAATCAAGGCCGCCGGCGTCTGCCACAGCGATCTCCATGCCGCGCGCGGCGACTGGGCCATGAAAGTCCCCGTCGTCCTCGGTCACGAGGGCGCGGGAATCGTGCGCGAGGTTGGACCATCGGTTACGCGCGTCCGTGAGGGCGATCACGTTGTGCTGTGCTGGGCGCCCGCGTGCGGCGTCTGCCCGCCGTGCAAGGAAGGTCGGGCAGTCCTGTGCGACCGGCTCGAGAAGGTCACGTATCGCAACAAGCTGCCGTCGGGCGCGGCGCGCCTCCACGCGCGCGGGAAGGACGTCGCGCCGTTTCTCGGGACCGCGTGCTTCTCGGATTTCGTCATCGTGTCCGAAGAAGCGGCGGTGCCCGTGGCGCAGGATCTGCGGTTCGACGCGCTCGCGACGCTCGGCTGCGCCGTGCTGACCGGCGTCGGCGCGGTGACCAACGCGGCCCGTGTCACGGCCGGATCGCGGGTCGTCGTGATCGGCGCGGGCGGGATCGGCCTCAACGTCATTCAAGGCGCCGCGATCGACAAATGCGATCTGATTATCGCCATCGATCTGCGGCCGGCGCCGCTCGCGCTCGCGACACAGTTCGGCGCCACGCACACAGTACACGTGGGGACGGGAGTCGGTGTACAGGAGGCGGTTCGCGAGCTCACGGGTGGCCGCGGCGCGGATTTCGTGTTCGACACGGTCGGCAGTCCCGCGACGCTGACAACGGCCATCGCGTGCACGCGCAAGGGCGGCGCGGTCGTGCTGACCGGCTTGTCGCGGCAGGACGCGCAGGGATCGATCCCGATGTTCCCGTTCGTCATGCAGGAGAAGCGGCTCATCGGATCGGTGTACGGATCGGGGCAGCCGCTGAAAGACATCCCGCGGCTCGTCTCGCTGTATCAGGACGGCCGATTGAAACTGAACGAGCTCGTGTCGCGGACGTACGCGCTCGACAAGGTGAACGACGCGCTGTCGGCGCTGGCGGCGAGCGACGGTGCGCGGGGAGTCATACGGTGGTAGTCACGCGTGGGGCGGGTCCTTCGGGATCCGCCCTAGGTGCCGGGTCCGACCGCCTCCGCCAAGGCTACGGCGGTCCGGTCGGCGCCGATTCGCTCAAAGCACTGCGCGCGGTTCCGGCCGAGAAGCTCGCCGCCGTCCAGTCGTTCCGGACCTCATATTAATGTCGACGGCTGGGTGCTGCCGGACGACGTGCGCAGTCTCTTCGCGCAGAAGAAACACAGCGAGGTGCCGATCCTCGTCGGATCGAACGCGAACGAGTGGACGACCCTCAGCAATCCGGCGACGTTTCCGAAGACGATGGACGCTTTCCGCCAGCGCATCGAGGCGCGGTTCCCCGGGCTCGCGAAGGAATTCGACGAGGTGTATCCCGTGAAGAGCGAGGCCGACATCGCGGACGCGATGCTGGGCCTCGGCCGGGACACGACGTTCACTCTCGAGATGCGGACGTGGGCGCGGATGGTGACCGCGGGCGGGTCCGGCGTTCACGTGGACCGACGCGGATCGGAAACTCTCGGACGCGATGTCAAGTTACTGGGTGAACTTCGCGAAGACGGGCGGTCCGAACGGCAAGGGTCTGCCGGCGTGGACGGCGTACGACGCCGACACCGAACCGTACCTCGAGATCGGCGATCCGGCGCGGATGAAGGGCCATCTGCTCAAAGCGCAGCTCGACTTTCTCGAGATGGCGCAGCAGCGTCGTTCGCGCTGATTGTCAGCGCGAGGCGCCGGTCGTCTTGCGCACCGGCGTCGCGGGCGCTTCGGTGACGCACATGAAGTTCGCGGCGTCGTCCGTGCTGCCCGTCCCCTTCCAGCGCGCGACCTGCGGATAGAGGCACAGCGGCCGCGTGCGATCGACCTTGCCGCCGGTGGAATGCGAGGCGATCAGCTTGTCGGGCGCGACGCCTTTTTCGACCCACTGTTCGAGGGCCGTCAGCGTGTCGAACTGATTCGGTCCCGGCCCGCCGCTGCAATGGCCCATGCCCGGCGCAATGAAGAAGCGGTAGAACTCGCGCGTCTTCTCCAGCCCGCCCATCGTCTTGACGACGGCGTCGTAGTAAGCGACGGTGTCCTGCGGCGGCACGACCGGATCGGCCCAGCCGGTGTACATCAGCAGCTTGCCGCCGTGCTTCTTGAACGGCGTCAGGTCTTTCTCGACGGCGCTCATCCACGGCATCTTCTGCTCGGCGTACGCCAGGTCGCGGTCGTAGTCGATCGTCCGCGGATCCCAGTTCGGATCGTGGAACAGGAAGTACTTGAAGAAGCCGACGCGCATCGGCTCCTGTGGGTCCATGATGTACTGCCGCCAGCTCTGGATCGCGTTGTCGCCAAAGCCTTCGCTGCCGCGCGGCCAGCCGGTGAAGATCTGTTCGCCGGTCCGCGGATTCTTCGCGCCCTCGTAAATCTTGCGCACGGTGTCGACCTGCGGCGCCGACAGGCAGGTGGCGTCATCGCCACCGTTCCTGCACAGCAGCTTGCCCGGATCGAAATGGCAGCGGCGCGGATCGTCGATAACGCCGTCTTTCAGTCCATCGAGACCGTCGCACGAGTCGACGACGGCCTTCGTCACCAGTGACAGCTTGCTCTGCGTCAGGATCGGCGAGCCGTCCTTCGCATGCGACGCGTTCCACGACCAGAGGAAGCCGAACGTCTGGCGGATGCGATTGTGCGCCGGATCGCCGGCGATGATGCCGTCGTAGTCGTCCGGGAAACGTTGGGCTTCCGAGAGCGCCTGATGCCCGCCGCTCGAGCAGCCGTTGAAGTACGCGTGCTCGGGAAACCGGCCGGCGTTGTTGTGCACGATGAGTTTCGCCGCGTCCGCCGTCACGTGAATCGCGCGGTACGCCCAGTCCACGATCTTTTCCGGATGGCCCTGCCCGAACTTCATGTCGTCGCCGGCGTGGCCCGTGTCCGTGCTCGCGACGGCGTAGCCGCGCCGCAGGCCCACGGCCATGGCGGCGTAGCCGATCGCGCCCGAGTAGCCGCCGTTGCCGACGCCTTCGAGCTTGCCGTTCCACGCCTCGGCCGGCGGAATCCAGACTTCGAACTTGATGTCGGAATCGCTCGTCGGCCGCGCGGTCGCCTCGACGCGGCAGAACGCGGGCAGCGTCATCGTCGTAGTGCCGGTGCCGCCCGGCGGCGTGAAGGGGCCGGCGCCCACGGCGGCCGCCGACTTGATGGTGACCGTGGGAATCGTCAGCGCGGCGAGATTCGCGCACGCGGTGCCGCCGGCCGCGGCTGGGGTCGCGACCTCGGCGCCGAGCGGGAGCAGCGCGACGGCAAGACCGGCAAGCAGTCGACGGGTCATGGGGGAGCCCTCCGTTCGGCGTGATTATACGCACTTGGTGACAGGTAGGTGACAGGTAGGTGACAGACACCGGTTACAATCCGGCGTTCAAGGAGGCGGGTATGCGACGTCGACTATTCGTGCTGGCGGCGTGTTTCGGGCTCCTGGCGTCAGTCGCGACGGTGCAAACCGCGCTCGACGACAAGTTCTTCGACTCGAACGGCGTCAAGATTCGCTACGTCGACGTCGGACAGGGCGAACCGGTCGTCGTGCTGATTCATGGCTTCTCGTCGAGCATCGAGGGCAACTGGGGCGCGCCGGGCGTCATCGCCGCGCTCGAGCACGACTTCCGTGTGGTCGCGCTCGACTGCCGCGGGCACGGCAAGAGCGACAAGCCGCACGACGCCTCCGCCTACGGCTACGAGATGGTCGAGGACGTTGCGCGCCTCATGGACCATATCAGCATTCGCCGCGCGCACATTGTCGGCTACTCGATGGGCGGCGCGATTACGGGCAAGTTCATCGTCGCGCATCCTGACCGCGTCATCACGGCCGTGTTTGGGGGATCGTCGCCGCGATTGGGGTGGACCGTGCAGAACGAGCGCGACAGCGAAGAACTCGCGACGTCGCTCGAGCAGGGCCACGGCATGCGGCCGCTGATTCTGCGGCTGCTCCCGCCCGGCGAGCCGAAGCCGGCGGATGACGTCATCGATCGGCAGTCGCAGGCGAGCGTGGGCCGCAACGATCCGCTGGCGCTCGCGGCCGCGCAGCGCGGCGGCAAGCAGCAGGTGGTGACGCTCGGGGAGGTGCGCGCGCTGAAGATGCCGCTGCTCGCGGTGATCGGCAGCGCCGATCCGATTAAAGTCGGTGTCGACGCGTTCAAGAAGCTGCGGCCCGATCTCAACGTGGTGGTGATCGACGGCGCCACGCACAGCGGCGCCCGCGGCGCGCCGGCGCGGCCGGAGTTCCGGACGGCCGTGCACGACTTCATTGCCGCCCACAAAGTCACGCCGACGATGTAGGGCGCACGGTGACAGGCAGGTGACAGGCAGGTGACAGGCAGGTGACAGGCAGGTGACAGGCACCGGAGACCAAACTCAGGGCGGGGCAAGCTCCACCCCTACACGGTCAGCACGACCTTGCCCTTGACCTGGCGGTTGGCCATCAACGTCAGTGCGTCGGCTGCACGCGCGAGCGGGAACGTCGCCGAGATGTGCGGCTTCAGGCGGCCGCCGGCCCACCACTGCGCGAGCTGCCGCATCGACTCGGCGACGCGCGCCGGCTCCCGCCGCGAGAAGTCGCCCCAATACACACCGACGATCGACGATCCCTTGATCAGAGGCAGGTTCAGCGGCATCTTCGGGATCTCGCCGGCGGCGAAGCCAATCACCAGAAAGCGGCCGCGCCACCTGACCGCGCGCAGCGCCGGCTCCGCGTACGCGCCGCCGACGGGATCGTAGACGACATCCACCCCCTGACCGGCGGTCAACTGTGTGATGCGCCCCCGCAGATCGTCCGTCGCGTAGTTGATCGTCTCGTCGGCGCCGTGCGCGCGGCACACCGCGAGCTTGTCGTCGCTCGAGGCGCACGCGACGACGCGAGCGCCGAGGATCTTGCCGATCTCGATCGCCGCGATGCCGACGCCGCCGGCCGCGCCGAGCACCAGCAGCGTTTCCCCGCTCTGCAGCTGTCCGCGATCGCGGAGCGCGTGATCGGACGTTCCGTAGGTCAGCACGAACGATGCGGCGGTCGGGAAGTCCATCCCGTGCGGGATCGGAAAGAAGCGATCGGCGGTCGCCTTGATCTCTTCGGCGAACGCGCCGTAGCCGGTGCAGCCCATCACCGCGTCACCGACGTTCACGTTGACCACGCCATCGCCGATCGACTTGACGATGCCGGAGAGTTCGCTCCCCGGCGAGAAGGGGAGCGGCGGCTTCACCTGGTACTTGTTCTGGATGATGAGAACGTCAGGGAAATTGACGCTCGCAGCTTTCACCGAGACCACGACTTCGCCCGGACCCGGCGCCGGCGACACGACGTCCTCGAAGACGAGCGACTCGGGCGGACCGTACGACTTGCAGAGAACGGCCTTCATGAATCTGGTCATTGAGTCATCTGGTTATCGGATCATTTGCCGCGCTCGAGGACCAGCTTCAGTGCCGCCTGTTTGATCTGCGGCTTGATCTGCCAGCTCTTGGCCATGACCTGGAGATGCTTGATGTTCAGTCCGCCAAGCAGCTTCAGGGCTGTTGGCGTGGGCGTCTTGGGGTTTTGCACGAGGTTGAGCCGCACTTGCTCGCTGGCGATCCATTGCGACGTTGTGGCGATCAGGTCCGCGACCGATCCATTCAGGGTCGCGAGCTTGGTGATCTCTAGAATTTCATCCAGCGTAATCCTCGGGTTCTTGCACAGGTAGTACAACACTTGCGGGTCCACGTCCCGCATCAGCAGGACGCGCGTCGCGCGATCCGCCTTCCCGGCGAGAATCAGCTTCTGCGGCCGCGGCATCGCACGCAGCTCGTCGATCGGCGCGAGCCGCTCACGTTCGGAGGGAGCGTCTTCGATCGCCTGATCGTGTTCCGGCACCTGCGCCGGGTCTGTTGCTCGATCGGTCTCGTGGTGTTCGAAGCAGTCCGGGCACCCCGGCGACCCGGGGTCGGCGCTGTGGCAGGCGCAGCTGCAGGCTGTGGCGTCGCTCACGATCGTGTTTCCCCCTGAGAATATATCCGTCCGCTCAAGCCTTCGTGTCTTCGTACCTTACGTGGCCCGCGAGCGCCTCGAACAGGCCACGCCGCTCGGATCTACGATGCGGGCTCGCCGGCGGTCACCGGGATGCACTGTCCTGAAATGTTGCGCGCGTGGTCGCTGCACAGGAACGCCGCGAGCGACGCGATGTCTTCCGCGGTCGACATCCGGCGCAGCGGCGACCGTTCGACGAACGACTGCCGCATCTTCTCGACGTCGACGCCGCGGACGTCGGCCTGGCCCTGGATCACGCGGTCGATGCGGTCGCCGGCCACGGCGCCCGGCGCGATCGCGTTCACGGTGATGTTGTGGCGGCCGAGCTCGAGCGCGAGGCCGTAAGTCATCCCGATCTGTCCCGCCTTCGCGGAGCAGTACCCGACGCGATACGCGAGGCCGCGGCGGCCCGCCATCGACGCGATGTTCACGATCGATCCGCGTCCAGCCGCGATCATCGCCGGCACGGCGAAGCGCGAGCACAGATACGCGCTCGTCAGGCACGAGTTGACGGTGTAGAACCAGTCGTCGAGCGTGTAGTCCTGGATCGGTTTGGTCGGCCCGCCGTCGCCCGCGTTATTCACCAGGGTGTCCACATGGCCGAACGCCTTCACGCCGGCGTCGACAATCGCGCGTGCGCCAAATTCGGTCGCGGCGTCGGCGGCGACCGCGACGGCCTCGCCGCCCGCATCCTTTATTAAGGTGACGGTCTCCGCCACCAGCCCTTCCGACCGGGCCGCGCACACGACCTGCGCGCCCTCTTTCGCGAACCGCTGGCTCATGATGCGGCCGATGCCCTTGCTCGCGCCGGTGACGATCGCGACGCGATCAGTGAGTAGTCCCATTCAGTCCTCCGCAGGTCGGCAGGCCTGAAGGCCTGCGCTATGACCGGCCGGTAGCGCAACCCTTCAGGGTTGCCCGGCTCGAATCACGTTCGCATCTTTCAGTCGCGCGATCTTCTTCGCGCTCATGCCGAGCCGATCGCGCAGCACGTCTTCCGTGTGCTGACCGAGCAGCGGCGCCGGCGCGCGCACCGATCCGGGCGTGTCCGACATCCGGACCGGCGGGGCGACGACCTTGATCGTGCCGGCGATCGGATGCGTGCTTTCGACGAGCGATCCGCGCGCGGCCACCTGCGGATGCGCGACGACCTGATCGATCGTGTTGATCGCGCCGATGGGTATGCCCGCCGGCAGCAGGATTGCCTCCCACTCTTCGTACGACTTCGTCAGCAATGCCGTCTGGAGCCGTTCGATGAGCGACGGGCGATTCGCATGGCGCGCGGCGTTGGTGACGTAGCGCGCGTCGGCCGCCATATCCGCGAGACCGAGCAGCGGGCAGAGCGCGCGCCACACCTTGTCGCTGCCGACACCGACGGCGATGTCGCGCGTCTTCGTCCGAAACGTCTGGTAGGGCAGCACCGCGCCGTAGGCCGTGCCCATCGGCTTCGGCACGTTGCGATCGGCGAGGTAGTTGCCGATCATGCCGGACAGCAGGCCGAGCTGGCCGTCGAACATCGAGACGTCGATGAACTGTCCGCGCCCGGTCCGCCGGCGCGCGTGCAGCGCGGTCAGGATGCCGAACGCGGAGTACATGCCCGCCGTGATGTCGGCGATCGACACGCCGCAGCGAACGCCGCGTCCGCCGGGCTCGCCCGTGATGCTCATCATGCCGCTCTCGGCCTGCGCGACGAGATCGAGCGCGGCGCGATCGCGGTACGGCCCGTCCTGCCCGAAGCCGGACACGGAACAATAGATAATGTCCGGCCGCCGCTCCCGGGCCCGCTCGTAATCGATGCCGAGCTTCGCGACGGCGCCGATGCGCAGGTTCTCCAGCACGACGTCCGCGCGGTCGAGCAGCCGGAAGAAGATATCCTTGCCGTCGGGATGCTTCAGATCGACCGCGACGCTCTTCTTGTTCCGGTTCAGGTTGACGAAGTACGAGGTCTCGGTCCCGTAGAAGGGTGGGCCCCATCCGCGCGCGATCTCGCCGTCGAGCGGCTCGATCTTGATGACCTCGGCGCCGTAATCGGCGAGCAGCGTCGAGGCGAACGGTCCGGCCAGGGCGTGCGACAGATCCAGAATGGTGACATCGTCGAGGGCGAGCGGCATGGGGCGGACATTCTGCGGGAAACGTGGACTGCTTGTAAAATGCCGGCATGCATGAGGCCGTCATCGTCTCCACCGCGCGCACGCCACTCTGCAAGAGCTGGCGCGGCGCGTTCAACATGACCCACGGCGCGTCGCTCGGCGGTCACGCCCTGCGCCACGCGATCGAACGCGCGAAGCTCGATCCCGGCGATGTCGAGGACGTCATCATGGGCTGCGCGAATCCGGAGGGCGCCACCGGGCGCAACATCGCGCGGCAGATCGCGATCCGCGCCGGCTGTCCCGTCACCACGTCGGGCATGACGGTCAATCGCTTCTGCTCGTCGGGCCTGCAGACGATCGCGCTCGCCTCGCAGCGCGTGATGACCGGCGAGGGCGACATCTACGCGGCCGGCGGCGTCGAGTCCATCTCGTGCGTGCAGAACGAAGCCAACACGCACATGATCACCGAGGACTGGATCGTCGCGAACAAGCCCGAGCTCTACTGGCCGATGCTGCTCACGGCCGAATACGTCGCGAAGACGTACAACATCGGGCGCGAAGCGCAGGACCAGTACGGCGTCCGCAGCCAGGAGCGCGCGTCGGCGGCGCGCATCGCCGGCAGGTTCAACGACGAGATCGTCCCGATGGCCGTGAAGATGAAGGTCGTCGACAAGGCGACCGGTGTCGAGTCCATCAAGGACCACACGGCGTCGCAGGATGAAGGCATCCGGCCCGACACGACGTACGAGGGCGTGTCGAAGATCAAGCCGGCGATCGAAGGCGGCGTGATCGCGGCGGGGAACGCGAGTCAGTTCTCAGACGGCGCATCGGTCGCGATCGTCATGAGCGACAAGATGGCCGCCAAGCGCGGGCTGAAGCCGCTCGGCGTCTTCCGCGGATTCGCCGTCGCCGGCTGCGAACCGAGAGAGATGGGCATCGGCCCCGTGTTCGCCGTGCCGAAGCTGCTCAAGCAGACCGGCGTCAAGATGAGCGATGTCGATCTCTGGGAGCTGAATGAAGCTTTCGCCGTGCAGGTGATCTACTGCCGCGACCGGCTCGGCATTCCGGACGACCGGCTGAACGTCAACGGCGGCGCGATCGCGGTCGGCCATCCGTACGGCATGTCCGGCGCGCGGCTCGTGGGCCACGCGCTGATCGAAGGCAAGCGCCGCGGCGCGAAGAAGGTCGTCGTGACGATGTGCATTGGCGGCGGCATGGGCGCCGCAGGGTTGTTTGACGTCGTCTGATTGCAGATCGCGGATTGCCGAAAGGCCGTAAACCTCCATTCTTTTATACGATTGCCGAGGCCGGATCCAAGTTCTCGGTCCTCGCGCCCGTAGAACGTCAACCCGGGCTTGGGCTGGGTTGTTTCCAATTGACTTCGTTTGTTGCTATTCGTAACCTCCTGCAAACCAGACCGCGATCGGATTATTGGTCGTTCACACGCGAATGCGGGAGGTGGGCATGACGAGACGTTTCCTGTTGTCGGCGTGCGCAGTGGCGTGCTTTCTGGTGTTTCCAACGGCCGCTCGCGGGCAGAGCGCGATCGCGGGAGTCGTCAAAGATCCGTCCGGCGCCGTCTTGCCCGGTGTCACCGTGGAAGCGTCGAGCGACGCGCTCATCGAGAAGACACGCGCGGTGGTCACCAACGGCCAGGGGCAGTACACCATCGTCGACTTACGACCCGGCGTCTACAGCCTGTCGTTCACGCTGCCCGGGTTCAGTGTGTTCAAGCGGGACGGGATTGAGCTGCCCACCAACTTCACGGCGACGATCAACGCCGAGATGAAGGTCGGTGCACTCGAAGAGTCGGTGACCGTGTCAGGCCAATCGCCCGTCGTCGACACGCAGAGCGCGGCTCGCACGACGGTGCTCTCGCGGGAAACGATCGACGCCATTCCGACGGGACGCACCATTCAGGGCCTGGGTCAGCTCGTCGTCGGCGTGACGCTCAACGTGCCCGACGTCGGCGGCTCGCGGGCCATGCAGCAGACCTACATGTCCGTTCATGGCCTGAGCGCGTCGCAAGTCGTGGCGCAGGTGGATGGCATGATCGTGAACGGTCTGGATGGCGACGGCGCCGTGCAGAACTACTTCAACAACATGATGAGTCAGGAGATGGCCTACCAGACCGCGGGCGCCGGCACCGACGTGTCGGGCGGCGGCGTGCGCATGAACATGATCCCGAAGGAGGGCGGCAACCGGTACAGCGGCGCGTTCTTCGGCGCGTGGAGCGACGGCAAATGGCAGAGCGACAACCTGACGCAGTCGCTGCAGGATCGCGGCCTGAGCGTGCCCGACAAAATCACGAAGATCTACGACTTCAACTTCTCCTTCGGCGGGCCGCTCAAGAAGGACAAGCTGTGGTTTTTCACGTCGGAGCGACGGTGGGGCGTGGACGCGCCGATCGCCGACACGTACTACACGCCTGCCAATTCGAATTACTCGACGACCTATCAGCAATGCAAGTCGGGGGCGATTCAGTGCGAGCAGGGTATCGACGATCAGCACATCAAGAGCGCGATGGCCCGCCTGACCTGGCAGGTCTCGCCGAAGAACAAGTTGGGGATGTACTACGACCGGGTCGGTAAGGATCGCGGGCACGGGATGAACGCCGGCGACGATCCGGCGACAGCGTCACAGATCTGGAACTCGCCGAACTACAGCACGGGCTCGGTGAAGTGGACGTCCACAGCCAGCAGCAGACTGCTGGTCGAAGGCGGGTACTCGTTCAACATCGAACGGTACACCATCGAGAACCAGCCGGGGATCACGCAGGAGCGGGGCACGGCTGCGTGGTATTCGCGCGCCAGCCGGCGAGATATCAATCTCGGCACGCACTATGCCTCGCTCGACCAGGACCTGGGCCAGTATCCCGACCGGTACAACCTCCAGGGATCCGTGTCCTATGTGACCGGCTCGCACAACGTCAAGACGGGCGCGCAGTGGACGTGGGGCCCGTACCAGCGGACGCGGATCGGAAATGCCGACCTGGTCCAGCGGTACAGAAACGGCGTGCCGGACTCCGTGTTGGCGTACAACACGCCGATCGATTGGACGGATCGCTTGAATGCCGATCTGGGGGTGTTCGTGCAGGACGCGTGGACGCTCAAGCGCCTGACCGTCAACGCCGGTGTGCGTTGGGAATATTTCAATTCCGAAGTGTCGGCGTCGACGGCGCCGGCGGGGCGGTTCGTACCGGCACGGACGTTCGACAGAATTCCGATGCCCGTGTGGAAGGATCTCGCGCCGCGGTTCGGAGTTGTCTACGACCTGTTCGGCAACGCGAAGACGGCCCTCAAGGCCGGCATCAACAGGTACGAGCAGGCGCAGACGATCAACTTCGCCGACCAGTTCAACCCGCTGGTGCTCACGAGCGCTGCCTTGAACTGGACCGATCTCAACCGTGACGACGTGGCGCAAGGGGAGCTCGGGTGCGTGTACCTGACGCCCGGCTGCGAGATCAATTTCGCGCAGCTGCCGCAGAACTTCGGCGTGCGCGCGCTCGTCACACCGAATCCGGACATCCTGCGCGTCTACAACGTCGAAACGACGCTGGGCGTGCAGCACGAGTTGATGTCGGGGGTTCAGGTGAACGCGGGCTGGTTCCACCGGACGTTCCACAACCTGCCGCGGCAAACCAATACGTCGCAAACATTCAGCGACTACACGCGTGTCAACGTCGTGAGCCCGCTGGATGGCAGCGTCATCCCGATGTACAACGTCAGCCGCGCCGCCCTGACGCGCGTCAACAATGTCGTCAGCACCGATGCCGACCAGAAGGAGTGGTATAACGGGTACGAAGTCTCCTTCAACGCGAGGCTTCCCCATGGGGCGACGCTCTTCGGCGGCACGACGTCGGAACGGATGCTCTGGACGCTGTGCAACGAGCAGTCCAATCCGAACAACCTGCTGTACTGCGACGCGTCGAACAGCGACATCCCGTTCCGCACGCAGCTCAAGCTGGCGGGCAGCTACTCCCTGCCGTACGGCATCGTGGTCAGCAGCGTATTCCAGAGCATCCCGGGCTACCAGTTGGGCACGAGTATTCCGTCGCCGACCGCCCTGCCAAGCGTGACGACGCCGGCTGGCCTCGGCACCGTCTGGTCGATCGACCCGACAAAGCGGTACGCGGCAGATTGCAAGGGCCCCTGCACGCCCGGTGCGCTGGTGATTCCAAACATGAGCGCGGCTACGCTGAACGTCCCGCTGGTCCCGCCCGGCACCGATTTCGGTGACCGGGTGAACCAGTTCGATCTGAGTCTGGCCAAGTGGTTCCAGGTGGGCAGAACGCGCGTCCAGGGTCAGTTGGATTTCTTCAACCTGTTCAACAGCAACGCGGTGCTGTCGGTGCGCACGTTGAACTTCGGAACCCCGTCGAACTTGCAGCCATCGAGTGTGATGCAGGGCCGCATCATCCGGATCGGGATGCAGATGAAGTGGTGAGAGGCGCCCATCCTGACAAAGGCTGAGGGCAAAGGGCAAAGGACTGAGGGCTGAGAAGCCTTCAGCCCTTTTGCTTTTCCGCAGGTATGCTAAGCGCAGGAGCGCGAACGCATGCGACGCGTGGCGATCGTCCTGGCGAGTGCGGCCGCCGTCGTAGCGGCGTCGCGGCCGTTGGCGTCAGCCGCCGCGCCGCAGCCGCGTCCCACCTTTAATAAGGACATCGCGCCGATCGTCTGGGCGCGCTGCGCGCCCTGTCATCGTCCCGGCGAAATCGGGCCGTTCCCGCTGCTGACCTACGACGACGTCACGCGGCGGGCGACGCTGGTAGCGGCGGCGACGAGCCGGCGCCTCATGCCGCCGTGGAAGCCCAGGCCGCCGGCGGCCGGGGAGAGCGACTTCCTGGATTCGCGCCGCCTCACCGATCGCGAGCTGCAGTTGATCCAGCAGTGGATCGCGGACGGTGCGCCCGAAGGCGTGGCGTCCGATCTACCGCCCGCTCCAACGTGGACCAGCGGCTGGCAGCTCGGCCCACCAGATCTCGTCGTGCGCATGCCCGAGCCGTACACGGTCCGCGCAAGCGGCCCGGACGACTTCCGCACGTTCGTGATCCCGATTCCAACGGAGCGGCCGCGGTACGTGCGCGCGCTGGAGTTTCACCCGGGCAACGCCCGCGCCGTGCATCACGCCAACTTCGGCGTCGATCGCACGCAGTCGTCGCGCCAGCTCGACCTGAAGGACCCGGCGCCCGGCTACGTCGGCGGCATGGTGCCCGACGCGCGATATCCGGAAGGGCAGATGCTCGGCTGGACGCCCGGACAGGCGCCGCATCCCTCGCCGGCGGGCATGGCGTGGCGCCTCGATCCCGGCAGCGACCTCGTCGCGCAGCTGCACCTGCAGCCGACCGGCAAGCCGGAGCCGCTGCAGATCAGCGTCGGCCTCTATTTCACCGACGAGCCGCCGGCGCAAAGTCCGCTCGGCCTGCGTCTCGGCAGCGAGACCATCGACATTCCCGCCGGCCAGCGCGACTACATCGTCAGCGACAGCTACGTCGTGCCCGTGGACGTGAACGTTCTGGCCGTGCAGCCGCACGCGCACAATCTCGCGCGTCGCATGGACGCGACGGCCACGCTCCCGGACGGGACGACGCGGTCGCTCATCGCGATCGATGACTGGGACTTTCGCTGGCAGGACGTGTACCGCTACGCCGTGCCGCTCGCGCTCCCCAAAGGCACGCGCCTGTCGATGCGCTATACGTACGACAACTCCAGCGACAACGTCCGCAATCCGCGGCGGCCGCCGGCGCGTGTGGTCTGGGGCCAGAACACGACCGACGAGATGGGCGACCTATGGATCCAGGTCGTGCCGCGCGACGCGGCGACGCTGACGCAGTTGATGCAGGACTTTCGGCGCAAGGCGCGCGCGGAGGATCTGGCGGCGTACACGCGCCTGCTCGAGGGCGAGCCGGACAACCCGCTGCGGCACGACGCGGTCGCCGCCCTGTACCTCGACGACGGCCAGTTCGATCAGGCCGTGACGCATTTGCGCCGGTCGCTCGCGCTGAATCCGGCGTCGGCGTCGACGCACTACAACCTCGGGTTCGCGCTGTCCGTGCGCGGCCGGCAGGAAGAGGCCGCGGCCGAATTCACCGAGGCCCTGCGTCTGGATCCCGACTACGCGCAGGCGCACAACAATCTCGGCGCCGTGCTGCAGCTGCTCGGGCGGACAGACGACGCCCTCGCGCACTATCGCCGCGCGATCGCGCTGCGGCCCGACAACATCGACGCGCGCGCGAATCTCGCGCAGTTGCTGTCGGGGCAGCGCTTCGCGGCCGAGGCCGCGCGGGAATTTCAGCAGGTGCTGGACGTTCGCGCCGATCACGCGCAGGCGCTGGCCGGGCTCGCGTGGATTCGCGCGACGGCCGGCGACGAGCGGCTTCGCAATCCGGCGGACGCCGTCCGGATGGCGGAACGCGCGGCCGCGCTGACGTCGCGCAGGGATCTTTCGGTGCTCGATGCGCTGGCCGCCGCGTATGCCGCCGCGGGAAGATTCGACGCCGCCGTCGCGGCGGTGCGTGCCGGGATCGATCTGGCAGTGGCGGCCGGTCAGCCGGCGGCGATCACGCAGTTGCGACAGCGGCTCGAGTTGTATCAACAGGGACAACCGTACCGCGTCCCCTGACGCTCAATCGAACACATGCACGCGAGCGATGTCAGCCGGCAATGCACATTGATCATGTGTATTCGAGTGTATTCGAGGGCCTCGATCCAAGTTTTCGGTTCACTCGCCAGAGAATCCTCAGAGTTGCGACACTTCCCGTTGACTCGTAGTCCGTGTCCCGCGTAACCTCGCCGGAACTCCGGCTAACGACTAACCCGACCCGTTTACTCAACTCCGTAGGAGGGATAGGCATGGTGAAGAGGATTCTGTTGTCGGCGTGTGCGCTCGCATGTCTGCTGGCGCTGCCGACGACCGCTCGCGCGCAGAGCGTGTTTGCGGGCGTAGTGAAAGACGCGACAGGCGCCGTTCTCCCGGGGGTCACCGTCGAAGCGGCGAGCCCCGTGCTGATCGAGAAAATCCGCTCCGTATCGACCGACGCGAACGGCGCCTACCGCATTGAGAACTTGCGGCCGGGCACGTACGTCCTCACGTTCACCCTCCCGGGTTTTGCGACCGTCAAACGTGATGGCGTGGAGCTGCCCTCGAACTTCACGTCCACGATCAACGCCGAATTGAAGGTCGGAGCCGTGGAAGAGACCGTGACGGTGTCGGGCCAGTCGCCTGTCGTCGACACGCAGAGCAACAGCAAGGCGCAGGTACTCTCGCGCGAAGTCCTTGACGCGGTGCCGAGTTCGCACACGTTTCAGTCGGTCGGCCAGCTCGTCGTTGGCGTGACGCTGACGGCGCCGGACGTCGGCGGCTCGCAGGCGATGCAGCAGACCTACTTCACGGTCCACGGCCTGGGCGCGGCCCAGACGTCGATATTGAACGACGGGATGATCATCAACGGGCTGCAGGGCGATGGCGCCATCCAGACCTACTTCAATGAAGGCACCAACCAGGAAATGGTCTACCAGACCGGCGGCGGCAACGTGGACTCACCCACCGGCGGCGTCAAGATCAATCTGGTCCCCAAGGAAGGTGGCAATCGGTTCTCCGGCTCGCTGTTCGAGGGGTACGAGAGCGACAAGCTCCAGTCGAGCAACATGACCGACTTCCTCTCGACGCACGGCGTCACCTCGCTCGACAAGATCGGCACCTACAGCGACACGGACCTGACGCAGGGCGGGCCGATCGCGAAGGACAAAGTGTGGTTCTTCGGGTCGTTGCGGCTGTTCACCGTGAACAAGCCGATCGCGAGCACGTTCGTTGGCGACGGCAGCAACGCCGGGGCGCTGGCGTGCTACACGGGCGCGAAGAGTTGCGATCAGGGCGTGGACCCGCAGCACCAGTACAGCGGACTGCTGCGCCTCACGTGGCAGGCGAGCCCGCGCAACAAGTTCTCGGGGTACATGGATCGCATTCACAAGGTACGCGGCGCGGCGATGGGGCCTGGCGACGAGCAGACGACGTCATCCGTGCGGTGGAACTCGCCGAACTACTCCACGGCTGCGGTGAAATGGGCCTCGACCGTCAGCAGCAAGATGCTCCTCGAGGCCGGCTACTCCCAGAACATCGAGCGCTACAACAACCTGTATCCCGAGGGCATCGCGGAACCCACGCCGTTCACGCCGGGCGCGATCAACGTGAACCTGACCGGCAGCCCGTGGGTGGCGAAGGTGCGTCACAACGACACCCAGCTGGCCCGACAGTGGGGCGCGCCGGCGCGCGAAACCGGTCAGTATCCGGATCGCTACAACGCGCAGGCGTCGATGTCCTACGTCACCGGCACGCACAGTGTGAAGGTCGGCTTCCAGGATTCCTGGGGCGTGTTCAACCACACGTATCGCGCCAACGCCGACCTGTACCAGAACTATCTGAGCGGCGTGCCGGCGACCGTCACGCTGCTGGACACGTCCGTGTGGTCGGCCGAGCGGCTCAACGGCAACCTCGGCATCTACGGTCAAGACACCTGGACGGTCAATCGCGTGACGCTGACGCTCGGTGGCCGGTGGGAATACGTCAGCGAGTCGGTCGTCGGCCAGCCGCTGCAGCAGGGCCGGTGGGCGAACATTCCCGCGTTCGGCGACATCGACGTGCCGACCTGGAAGACGTTCTCGCCGCGCGTGGCGGCGGTGTTCGACGTCTTCGGCGACGGCAAGACCGCCGTCCGCGTCGGCTACAACCGATACCAGGCCGCGGCGACGACGACGTTCGCCTCGCTCTACAACCCGTCGGCGGAGACGACCGCGTCGGGCGCGTGGACCGACCTCAACCGCGACGATATCGCGCAGGGCACGAAGGGCTGCGTGTATCTGACTCCCGGATGCGAAATCAACTTCTCGGCCGTGCCGAACAACTTCGGTGTCGTTTCGCTGGCCAATCCAGATCCGGGTACCGAGCGGCCCTACGTCGAGCAGTACAACGTCGGGGCGACGCGCGAGGTCCTGCGCGGCGTGTCGGTGGCGTTCGACTGGTTCCACAACAACAGCAAGAACATCTGGGAGCGGAACAACACGCGCTGGACCAGCGCCAGCTACCGGCCGCTGACGGTCTTCAGCCCGATTGACGGCTCGCCGATCACGATGTACGACTATGTCAACTCGACGGTCGCGAGAGACGTCGTGCAGGTGGACAGCAACGACACGAGCCTGACCCAGAAGTACGACGCGTTCGAGTTCAACTTCAACGCGCGGCTGCCCGGTGGCGCGCGACTCTTCGGCGGGTCGGCGACGGACCGGACCATCGCGAACACCTGCAGCGCCGCCGCGAACAATCCGAACTTCCTGATCACGATCGGCGGCACCAACTACTGCGACCAGTCTTTGAGCAACATCCCCTGGCGCACGCAGTTCAAGTTGGCGGCCACGTATCCGTTGCCGTGGTACGGCATCACGGTCAGCGGTTCGTATCAGGGGCTGCCGGGTTACCTGCTCGGCACGTCGGCGTTGACGGCCGGCGGCGCCGGCGCGCCCAACTTCACCAGCATGAGCGGCCTGGGCTCGATCTGGAGCGTGACCGCCACGACCAACTACGCCGTCTGCCCTGGCAATTCGGCCTCGCAGGGCTGCGTCGTCGGCGCGCGCGTCGTGCCGGCGTCGTTCGGGCTGGTCAGCTCATCGCTGTCGGTGCCGCTGGTTGCGCCGGGCGTCGAACTGACGCCGCGGCTGAACCAGTTCGACTTCTCGTTTGCCAAGCGGATCACCGTGGGGCACCTGAAATTCGATCCCAAGATTGACATCTTCAACGCGTTCAACTCCGCTGATTACTTCAACGTCCGGACGACGACCTTCGCGCCGACCGCGACGGCGGGGGTGTCGAGCGGAACCTACATGTATCCGGGCAGCATCCTGCAGGGGCGCCTGATTCGCCTCGCCGCGGTGATTAACTGGTAAGATGAAAGAAAGTTAAAAGTTAAGAAGTTAAGAAGTTAAAAGTTAAAAGGGCTGGGGGCTGGGGTTCGAGGGCGTTTCAGCCCTTAGCCCTCTGCCTCAGCCCTTTTTTGTTATCGTGTACCCGATGCCCCGGCTGCTCGCCGCGTTTCTCGTCGGGATGCTGGCGCTCGGACCTTCCGCACACGCGGCGCCGCAGGTGCGTGTCCTCGCGGTCAACGGCGGGCAGAAGGTGGATCCGCTTGCCGCGCCGGCCGGCATCAAGGCAATCGTCTTCCTCTTCACCAGCACCGACTGTCCGATCTCCAATCGCTACGCGCCGGAAGTGCGCCGGCTCGCGACGACGTTCGGACCGAAAGGCGTCACGTTCCGGCTCGTGTATCCCAATCCGGCGGAGACGGCAGCCGCCATCCGCGAGCACATGACCGCGTTCGCGTACGCGGGCGTGGCGCAGGCATTCCGCGATCCCACGCTCGATCTGGTCAAATTTGCCGGCGCCACGATTACGCCCGAGGCGGCGGTCGTCGCGGCCGGCAGGGTCGTCTATCGCGGCCGCATCGACGACCGCTACGTGGACCTCGGGCTCGAGCGGCCTGCGGCCACCACGCACGATCTCGGTGACGCGATCGAGGCGATCCTGACCGGCCAGCCCGTGCGGCATCCGACGACGCAGGCCGTCGGCTGTTACATCGCCGACTTCGCGCGATGAAGATTGCAACCGTCGCGCTCGCGCTGCTGGCGTTGACCAGCAGGCCGGGTCCTTTCCGCCTGATGAGTAGGCCGGGTCCTTTCGGACCCGGCGCGGTGGCGGGTCCAGAAGGACCCGCCCTACAAGTCACAACTCCTACGTACACCAAAGACATCGCGCCGCTGCTCGCGGACCGCTGCGGCATGTGCCACGACGCCGGCGGCGTCGCGCCGTTCGGCCTGCTGACGTACGCCGACGTGAAGCGGCATGCGGCGCAAGTCGCCGCCGTCACGCGCAGTCGCTACATGCCGCCGTGGAAGGCGGACCCCGACAACGGTCCGTTCGTCGGCCAGCGTCCGCTCAACGACGCCGAGATCGATCTGATTCGCCGATGGGTGGACGGCGGCGTCGTCGAAGGCGATCCACGCGACTTGCCCCCGCCGCGCCACTGGGCCGACGGCTGGCGGCTCGGCCCGCCCGATCTGATCGTCACGCTGCCGCAGCCGTACACGCTGCAGGCCGACGGGACCGACTTGTTCCGCATCTTCGTGATCCCGCTGCCGGTGACGAAAACGCGGTTCGTGCGCGGGCTCGAGTTCCGGCCGGGCAACCCGAAGGTCGTGCACCACGCGAACATCCGCGTGGACAGGACCGCCGCGTCACGCGCGCTGGACGAGGCGGACGCCGGACCGGGCTACAGCGGACTGATCCTGCGGTCGGCCGACTATCCGGAGGGGCACTTCCTCGGCTGGACGCCGGGGCAGGTCGCGCCCCTGCTGCCGAAGGAGTTCAGCTGGCGGCTCGACACGAAGACCGACCTCGTCGTCGAAACGCACATGCAGCCGAGCGGCAAGAAGGAGATCGTTCAGCCGTCGATCGGCCTGTACTTCAGCGACACGCCGCCGACGCGGACGCCGGCGATGCTGCGGCTCGGCCGCCAGACGATCGACATTCCCGCCGGCGAGCCGCAGTACATCGTCACCGATTCGTACGTGCTGCCGGTGGACGTCGAGATCGAAGCGCTGCAGCCGCACGCGCACTACCGCGCGCGCGACGTGCGGGGCGACGCAACGCTGCCGGACGGAACGCAGATGTCGCTGATTCACATCGGCGACTGGGATTTCCGCTGGCAGCACGTCTTCCAGTACGAATCGCCGCTGCGCCTGCCGAAGGGCACGACGCTCTCGATGCGGTGGGTGTACGACAACTCCGCCGCGAACCTGCGCAATCCCGAGCACCCGCCGAAACGCGCGAAATGGGGACAACGCTCGTCGGACGAGATGGGCGATCTGTGGATCCAGGTGCTGACGCGCAACGAGCCGGATCTCGTGACGCTGACGCGCGAGTTCCGCGCGAAGGTTGCCGCTGAGGACGTCAACGGCTACGAAGTGGAGATCGAGAAGCACCCGACCGACACCGGGCTTCACGACAGTGCCGCGCTGCTGTACCTCGAGGTGGGGCGGCCCGATGGCGCCGTCGCGCACTTCCAGCGGTCGCTCGCGCTCAAGGGCCGCTCGGCGCCCGCGCACTACAACCTCGGGACCGCGCTGTCGGTGGCCGGGCGCCTCGACGAAGCGGTGTACGAGTACCGCCAGGCGATTCAGATCGATTCCGCGTACGCCAACGCCCACAACAATCTCGGCGGCGTGCTGCTGGCGCAGGGCAAGACGGCCGAGGCCGCGCGCGAATTCCGTGAGGTGGTCCGGCTGCAGCCGCAGTCGGCGTCGGGCCTGGCGAACCTCGCGTGGGTGCTGGCGACGGCGCCAAGGCCGGCCGAGCGCGATGCGGGACAGGCCGTCGATCTCGCCGAGCGCGTCGTCGACCTCACCGGCCGGCGGGACGCGCGCGCCCTGGACGTGCTCGGGGCCGCGTACGCGTCGGCGGGGCGGTTCGATCGCGCGCAGGGCGCGGCGGCCGCCGCGCTCCGCCTGCTGCCGGCGGAGCCGCTGGCGACAGAGATCCGCCAGCGGCGGGACCTCTACCGTCAGGGCCGGCCGTACGTCGCGCCGGACCCGGGATCGAGACGATAAACTGGACGTTCGCGGTATGATATTGACTCTATAAGCCGCCTTCGCGCCGCCGGCGCTTCGGCGTGCCAAGGCGCCTTCCGGCCTGCCCATTCAGTAAGGAGCGATCATGTCGGACTCGAAGATTCTGAAAACTGGTCTCGCGCTCGTCGCCCTTTGCGTCCTGCCGCGGCCGGCCCTGGCCGCCGATTCGCCGGCGCCGACGTTCGCCAAGGACGTTGCCCCGATCTTCCAGGCGAAGTGCGAAGCCTGCCACCGCCCGGACAACATGGCGCCCATGTCGCTGCAGACGTACGACGAGGCGCGTCCGTGGGCGAAGTCGATCGCGCAGCGCGTCGGCGCGCGTCAGATGCCGCCGTGGCACATCGACAAGACCGTCGGCATCCAGAAGTTCAAGAACGATCGGTCGCTGACCGACGATCAGGTCGACACGATCATCCGGTGGGTCAACGCGGGCGCGCCGAAGGGCGACCCGAAGGACATGCCGCCGCCGGTGAAGTGGACCGACGATACGAAGGAATGGTCGCTGCAGGCCAAGTACGGCCAGCCCGACCTCCTCGTGAAGTCGCCCGAGTACACGATGCCGGCCGTGGCGCAGGATGCCTGGTGGCGGCCGAACGTGCCGACGAATCTGAGCGAGCCGCGCTGGGTCCGCGCGATCGAAATCCGTCCGGTCGGCAAGAACGCCCGCAAGATCACGCACCACGCGCTGGCGTTTCTCCGGCAGGTCGAGAAGGACATGCCCAAGGAATTGCTCAGCAACGACCCGAACGTCGCGGGCGAGGGCCTGTTCATGGAATGGGCCGTGGGCAAGAACGGCGACGAGATGCGTCCGGACTCGGGGCGCCTGATGCTGCCCGGCTCGAGCATCACGTGGGAGATGCACTACCACGCGGTCGGCGAGGAGATCTCGGCGCACACCGAGCTCGCGCTCTGGTTCTATCCGAAGGGCCAGGAGCCGAAGCACCGCGAGGTGCTGGGGCTGTTCAATACGTTCTCGGCGCCTCCGGGCGTGTCGCTGCCCAACGCGCAGCCGCTCGACATCGCGCCGAACAGCGTGACGACCACCGAGAGCTTCGTGACGCTGAAGGAGAACGCCCGCATCGAGAACTTCCAGGCGCACATGCACCTGCGCGGCAAGGGCATGTCGATGGAAGCGATCTATCCGGACGGCAAGCGTGAAACGCTGAGCCAGGTGACGGATTTCAACTTTAACTGGCACAACATGTACATCTACGCGGACGACGTGGCGCCGCTCCTGCCGAAAGGCACGATGCTCCACTTCATCGCGTGGTACGACAACACGCGCAACAACAAGTCGAACCCGGACCCCGATCAGTGGGTCGGCTGGGGCGATCGCACGGTGGACGAGATGGGCCACGCGTGGCTGAACATCACGTACTACAACGATGCGGACTTCAAGGCCGAGCAGGCCAAGCGCTCGGCCGCGAAGACCACGACGACCGCGGGCGCGCAGCAGGATCGGTAGCCCGCGGGCATGAGACATTCAGTCGCGGTCGTCGCAATCACTCTTGCGCTCGCGGCCGGCGTGTTCGAACACGCCGGCGCGCAAGCGCAGGGTCAGGGTCAGACGACGCCCAGCGGGTTGCCTCTGTCGCTGGGATTACGCGAAAAGGGCAGCAGCCTCACGCCCGCCTTTGAGGGCTGGTACCACAACAAGGACGGCAGCGTCAGCGTGCTCGTGGGGTACCTGAATCGCAACACGAAGCAGGAGTTCGACATTCCGGTCGGTCCGAACAACCGTCTCGAACCGGGCGGTCCCGATCAGGGGCAGCCGACGCACTTCCAGCCCGGCCGGCAGTGGGGTGTGTTTTCCGTCAAGCTGCCGAAGGATTTCGGCGACAAGAAACTGACGTGGACGTTGACCGCCAACGGCTTCACGAACTCGATCACGCTCCACACCAAACCTGAGTACATCATCGAGCCGTACGAGGACGCCGCCAGCAAGAACACGCCGCCGGTAATCAAGTTCGAGGCGAACGGGAAGACGTTCACCGGACCGCCGTCCGGCATCGCCGCGACCTACACCGCGGGCGTCAACGCGCCGCTGACGCTCGAGGCGTGGGTGACGGACGAGCCCGCGAAGCTGAACGTGCAGACGTTCCCCGGCTTTACGCCGCCGCAGCCGGCGGTGAAGTGGAGTGTGTTTCGCGGGCCGGCCGCTGGGAGCACTGTCAGCGCGGCGAGCGCGGCAAGCACGGTCAAGTTCGATCCCGTGAGCCCGAAGATCGCCGCCGCCGCCGGCGAGATCTCGACGACCGTGACGTTCCTAGCCGCGGGCGACTACATCCTGCGCCTGCAGGCGAACGATTCGACGGGTGAGGGTGGCGGCGGATTCCAGTGCTGCTGGACCAACGCGCACGTGAAGGTCACGGTCAAACCGTAGTGGCTCGCGGCCGGGGCGCCTGGCTCCTGGCGCTGCTGTTCCTCGGCATCTCGCTGCCCCTTACCGCATACGGCCGGTACGAGCGCGCCGGCTGGCTCCTCCTGACCGCTCCCGGCGATCGCACCGACGACGAGCAGGTGATCCTCGGCAGCGCCGTGCTGCACGACGGCCGGCCCGTCATGTACGAAAACTGGTCGAGCGTGCAGCAGGTCGCCTTCTTCAGCGGCCTGGAGTCGGCCCGCCGCGGGCAGGACTACTTTCTGCTCCGGCCCGTCTACTCGCTGCTCGCCACGCTCGCCGCGCCGCTGACCGGCGTGCTCCCCGCGCTCCTTCTCGTCAACTGGCTCGCGTGGGCCTGCTGCGTCTGGATGGCGTGGCGGCTGACGATCCGGCTGTCCGGTGATCCGCTGGCCGCCGCGATCGCCGCCGCACTCGCGATCGCCGGCATTGGGATGGTCGTGCACATCGGCGACTACAGCGCGCATCTGCTTTCCTTTGCGGTGTACTTCGCCGGCGTCTGTCTGCTGTGGGAGAGCCGCGTCCTCGTCGAGCCGCGGCCGTGGTCCACGCACCTGAGCCTGGCCGCCTTCTTCGCGGTCGCCGTGCTCGTGTACAACACCGGCGTGATGCTCGTCGCGGTCTACGTGCTGTCGAGTCTTCGCCACAACGCGTGGACGAAGGTGGCGGCTGGCGCCGCGTTCGCGTTGGCCGCGCGGCCGGCATGGCAAATCTGGCTGCGCCTGATGGGCGTCCACGTGGCCGACGCCGAGCGCCTCGTGTTGAGGACGTCGCTCCGTGAGTGGCTGCATGTGCTGTCGCTCGGCGTCGTCCCTGCCGTCCTCCAGACGCCGCGCCTCCTGACCGAGTTCTTTCTCTTCGACTCGCCGCTGGTCGTCGTTGGCGGCATCCTCGCGTTCGCGCTGCTGTCGCGCGGCGCGCCGCAGCGCTGGTTCGGCGCGGTCGTCCTCGCCATCCCGATCGTCGCCGTCTTGCCGTTTGCGATGTACGCGACCGCCCGCGGCTACGTGGTGTACGGCGCCAGCATCTGGCTGTATTGCTGGATCGGCGTCGCGCTCGCGCGCGGCCTCCGCGCGCCGCGGCTCCGCCCGGCTGCCGCGCTGGCGCTCGTCGTCGTTGCCGCCACGCACGTCGCGTGGTCCACAGCGCATCTCTGGGGCTGGCTCGGCCCGGTCAAGGGCTACTTCCTCGGCTGGGACCAGGCCAGGACGTATCTTTTCCACGCGCGGCCGGCCGTCATCAGCATGACCGGCCGCGAACCGTCGGCGGTTCTTTTCGGCGGCGATGCGTCGCTCGTTTCCGCGGGCGCGCTGGTCACCAGCGCGTACACATCGGTCGGCCCGGACGTGGTGTCGTTCGTGCGGGCGCTCGCCGCGCGCGGCGCGATTCTGCTGGCGGTCGCCGTGCTGGGCGCGATGGTGATGAAGACGGCGCGCGCGCGCATCCTCGCCGTGGCGGCCGTGGCGGCCGTTGCGATTGGTTCGGCGGCCGTGTCCGCCGCAACGTTCAGATCGCTCCCGCAGTCATTCGAAGTTGCGACCGCGATTGAACTGGCGCCGGGCGCGCGTCTCAGCTACCGCGTCGCGCTGTCGCCGCGCTTCGGCGAGGAACTCGTCCGCCTGACCGAGGCATCAGACGAAGTCGTGCTCAAGCTCCTGCCGAACGATTGGAATTCGGTGGATCTCAGGGGGCACGCGTGGGAGGACGTCCGCGTCACAGCGACGGCCGGCGATACGGCGCTGGCCCTCGATCGCAAGGCAGTCTTCTGGCGAATCGCCGGCGGCCCGGAGGCGGCCGCCGCGTTGCGGCGCGCGGGCCGTCTCGAGATAGATCTGGCGAACCTCAGTCGGCGGACCGTGAACGTGCCAGGATGGCAGCGGGTAGGTCTGCCCGAGCGGGAGGCGATCCTTCGCGGGCCCGGCGGCGCCCCGGCACAGGCGCCGCGGGCGCTGCCCGCGTTCGAAGTGCGCGTCATCCGTCCCGACGGCAGCCTGAAGGCGGTCGGATTCTAGCGACGTTACGCTGATGTGCGGCATCGCCGGCATTCTCGACTGGACCTCGCCGCCGGACGCGCGCGTCGCGGCCGCGATGACTGACGCCCTGGCGCACCGCGGCCCCGACGCGGGCCATGTGCTGACGCGGCCCGCTATCGTGCTCGGTCACCGGCGCCTTGCCGTGATCGATCTCTCCGAAGCCGCGAACCAGCCGATGGCGGATGGGTCCGGCCGTTTCTGGATCAGCTATAACGGCGAGCTCTACAATTTCCGCGAGATCCGCCGGGAGCTCGAAGCGCACGGCGCGCGTTTTCGCACGGCGAGCGACACCGAGGTCATCCTCGAGGCGTACAAACGGTGGGACACGGCGTGCCTCGAGCGTCTTAACGGCATGTTTGCGTTCGCGCTCTGGGACGAAGCACGCCAGCGTCTTCTCCTGGCGCGCGACCGCGCGGGCGAGAAGCCGCTCTTCTATCGGCGCCTGGCAGACGGCGTCGTCTTCGCGTCGGAGTTGAACGCGCTGCGCCGCCATCCGTCGGTCTCGCGAAAGATCGATCCGGCCGCGCTGGGCCAGTTCCTGACGCTCAACTACGTCCTCGCGCCCGACTCGCTCATCGACGGCGTCCGCAAGCTCGAGCCCGCGCACTACGTCGTCGTCGAGCGCGGGCGGGCATCGACGCCCGTGCGGTACTGGAATCTGGCGGAGCACTTCCGGACCAAGCGCCGCTTTCAGAGCGACGACGAGGCCGCGGAGGCGTTGCGCGCCGAGGTCGACGAGGCCGTCAGGCTCCGCCTTGTCAGCGACGTGCCGCTCGGCGCGTTTCTGAGCGGCGGCATCGATTCGTCGTCCATCGTGGCGTCGATGTGCCACCTGCGGCCGCCCGCGCAGAACGAGACGTTCAGCATGGGCTTCGGCGAAGACACGTTCGACGAGCTGCCGTGGGCGCGCGTCGCGGCGGACGCCGTCGGCATCACGCGCCATCATGCGCAGACGGTGTCGCCGGACATGGCCGACGCGCTGCCGCTGATCGCGCGCGCCGCCGACGAGCCGATGGCGGACACGTCGATCATCCCGACGTACTACCTGGCGAAGTTCGCGCGGGAGCGCGTGACGGTCTGCCTGTCGGGCGATGGGGGAGACGAGAACCTGGGCGGCTACGACACGTATCTGGCGGACCGGCTCCTGCACGCGACGCGATTGGTCCCGCGCGCGGCGAGCCGCATCGCCGCGGCGCTGGCCGATCGGCTGCTACCCGTCCGCTTCGACAAAGTCGGCACCCCCGAGAAGCTGCGGCGCTTTCTGCGGGGTCAGGCGCTGCCGTTCGAGCGCGCGCACTGCGGGTGGCGCACCATCTTCACGCCGGAGGAGCGCCTGGCGCTGGTGCGGCCCGAGCATCACGCGGCGGTCCTGGGCCCCGACCCGTTCGAGGCTTGCCGCCGGCACTTCGCCGAGATGCGGGGCTGCCACTATCTCGACCAGGCCATATATGCCGATATTAAGACGTGGATGGCGGACGATATCCTCGTCAAGGTGGACCGGATGACCATGGCGCACGCGCTCGAGTCGCGCGCCCCGCTGCTCGACCATCGCCTGATGGAATTCGCCGCCTCGCTGCCGGCGGACATGAAGGTGCGCGGCGCGACGACCAAGTTCCTGCTGAAGCGCAGCCAGAAAGATCGGCTGCCGGACTCGCTCGTGTTCCGCCGCAAGCGAGGCTTCAACGCCCCGGTCTCGCATTGGTTCAACGGCGTGCTCGCTGATCTCGGCCGCGAGGCCACCGCGCCGCGCGCGCTCGGTGAGTGGTTCGACCCGGGCGCCGTCGCGCGCCTGTGGGACGAGCACCGCGCGCGGCGCCGCGATCACGGGCTCAAGCTCTTCGGCCTCGCGTGTCTCGGCCTGTGGCTGCAGCGGGAGCCGGCATGATCTCCATCGTGATCCCGGCGTACAACGAACAGCACGCGATCGGCCGGTCGATTGACGACGTGCGCAAGGTTTCGGCCGACCACGGCCTTGGGTGCGAGATCGTGGTCGTGGACGACGGCTCGAGCGACGGGACGGCCAAGGCCGCGGCGGATCGGGGGGTGACGGTCGTGCGCCACCCGCACAATCTGGGCTACGGGCGCGCGCTCAAGAGCGGGATCAACGCCGCCAGTCACGACACGATCGCGATTATCGACGCCGACGGCACGTATCCGGTCACCGATCTTCCGAAGCTCCTCGACGTCTACGCGCGCGGGTTCGACATGGTGGTCGGCGCGCGATCGGGCGCGGTGCTGAAGGATTCGATCTTCAAGTCCGCGCTCCGGCGCATCCTGACGTTCCTCGTGGAGTTCACCGCGGGCCGCGACATCCCCGACATCAACTCCGGCCTCCGCGTGTTCGACAAGCGGACGATCCAGCCGTACTTTCCGCAGCTGTGCGACACGTTCAGCTTCACGACGTCGATGACGCTCGCGTACATGATGACGGCGCGCTTCGTCACCTACGTGCCGATCGGGTACGGCACGCGCGTGGGCGAGACCAAGGTCCGGCTGTTTCGCGACGCGCTTCGGACGCTGCAGTACATCGTCCAGTCGATCGTGTACTTCAACCCGACCAAGATCTTCCTGCTGCTGTCGGCCGGCTGCCTCGTGCTCGCCGTGGTGTGCGCCGCCGCCTCGCTCGCCATCAGCACCAGCACGGCGGCTATCGTCGGGTTCATCGGCGTGGTCGGCGCGCTCGGCCTGTTCGGCCTGGGCCTCGTCGCGGATCTGCTCCGGCAGATCATGCGGAAGTAACCGGCGATGCAGTACGACGCAGTCACGTATCTGCGCGCCGGGCTCTTCCAGACCGTCTGGGGGCTCGTGAAGTATTTGCCGACCCCGATCGGCGATGTCTTCCGGTGGGCGGTGCTGAAGGTCTTCATGAAGAGCATCGGCACGATGTGGATCCGGCCGGGCGTCACCATCTGGTGGCCGGAGCGCATCTCGATCGGCAACGGCTCGATCAACGAGGATATCGTGATCAACGGGTTCGGCGGCGTCACGATCGGCGATCGCGTGCTGCTGGCGCACCGGTGCACGCTCTTCAGCGACGATCATCAGTTCGACGATCCGAATCGGTCGATCTGGGACCAGGGCCGCAGGCCGGCGCCCATCGTGATCGAAGACGAGGTGTACTTCGGCTGCAACGTCGTCGTGCTGGCGGGAGTCACCATCGGCCGGGGCGCCGTGATCGGCGCCGGGTCGATCGTGACCCGCGACATCCCGCCGTACGCGGTCGCCGTCGGCGCCCCCGCGCGTGTCATCCGGAAGCGCGGAGAGTCAAAGGCCGGCGCCTTGGGCGCGCCGCGCGCGATATCGTGAGCGTGCGTCCGCCCGCCATGGACACCGCGTTATTCGAGTCGGCCGCCGGGATGGCCGACGCCGCCAACTACGCGGACTGGACCTTCAGCCTGTTCGCCCCGTACGTGCGCGGCGACGTGCTGGAAGTCGGCTGCGGCGTGGGCACATTTACGAGACTCCTCGTCGCGGCGCCGGCGGTTCGGCGCATTCTGAGCATCGACGTGTCGCCCGAAGCCGTCGCGTACTGCCGCGCCGCCATCAGCCATCCGTCGCTCGAACTGAAGCACGCCGACGTGCGCGACGTGCCCGACGCGTTCGACGCCGTCATCTGCATGAACGTGCTCGAGCACATCCAAGACGACGAGGGCGCGCTGCGGCACATGATCGAGCGGCTGCGCCCGGGCGGCACGCTGTTTCTCCTCGTCCCCGCGCACCAGGCGCTGTACAGCGAGTTCGATCACGAAGGGGGACACTACCGGCGGTACAACAAGCGGCACATGCGCGGCCTGATTGATCGCGCCGCGCGGGCGACCCCTCTCGCCGTGCGGCAGTTCTACTTCAACAGCATCGGCGCGCTCGGGTACTTCGTCGTCTACCGGATACTGAAGAAGCCGCCGCGCGCCGACGCGACCGCCGAAGTCGGCTGGTTCGATCGCTACGTCGTGCCGGTGCAGCGCCGGATCGAGCGGAACCGATCCCCGTTTGGCATCTCGCTGGTCAGCGTGATTACCAAAGAGCGATGAGAGGCTGGAGCGGTTTTCACAACGGCGTAGCGGTACGTAGGCCGGGTCCTTTCGGACCCGGCTCGCAGTCGCCACCCGGCGGGTCCAAAAGGACCCGCCCTACGTACTACAACTTGCCAGCCACCGTCACCAGCCACCAGCTACCAGCCACCAGCTACCAGCCACCTGACGATTACAACGGATATCCCAGCGTCATTCCCAGCAGGGTGACGAGGATCAGCACGACCGGCGTCAGTACAAGGAATACAACGATCGTGTAGCCCATCACGTCTCGCGCGCCGAGCTTGAACAGTCCCAGAATCGGCAGCATCCAGAACGGCTGCACGAGGTTGGCCAGCGCCTCCCCGAGATCGTAGGTCGACACGATCCAGCCGAGGTGCACGTGGAGCTTGTGCGCCGCGTCCATCACGTAGGGCGCGATAATCACCCACTTCGATCCGCCTGACGGCACGAACACACCGAGCACGGCTGAGTAGACCGCGACGAGCAGTGGGAAGGTCGCCTGCGTCGAGAGGCGGACGAAGACATCCGCGAGCCGGTCGCTCAGATGCGTGCCCGTGATGATGCCCGCGATGCCGGCGTAGAACGGGAACTGCAGGATGACGCCCCAGATCGCCGGCGTCGCGTTCTGCACGGCCTTCATGAGCCGCACGGGCGTGCCGTGCAGCGCGAAGCCGACGAGCAGGAACGCGAGATTGAGGATATTGAGGTTGATCGCATTGAGCGGCTCGCCGGCCTGCAGGAAGTAGCGGACCAGGTACGTCCCGCCGAGCGCCACGACGCACCACGTCAGGATCGGCGAGTGCTCGAGCCAGGCACCCGGCGTCTGCGATCCCTGGTTTTCCGTTTTCAGTTCTAACTTTTCAGTTTCAAGAGTGATTCCCAGGTCTTTTGCGGCCTTGCCTCTACCCGCCGGCGGCGTGGCGAGGTACATCACGAGCGTGACGATCGCGATCTCGATCGGCACAGAGACCAGACTCTGCCAGAGAAAGATCGTGTGGCGGAACGGGATGATGCCGCCCGCGACGAGGCCGCCGTGCGCGACGATATCGCGAATCTGCGGCTGCAGCGCGCCGGGCGTCGCCATCTGCAGCGCGGCGGATCCGCTCAGGCCCTGCGCCCAGACGCTGCCGAGGCCGAGAAAGCTCGCGGCCGCGAGCGCGCGGTAGTCCACGCCGCCGTCGATGTCCTGACGCCGGGCGATCTCGAGCGCGATCATCGCGCTGAAGACGAGGCTGAAGCCCCAGTTGAACCACGAGCTCGCCATCGCGAAGACAGCGACGAGCGCGACGGCGCCGCGCGGTGTGCGCGGCCACGAGGCGATCGCGCGAATGAGGCGGCCCATCGGCGGCGACGTCGCGAGGACGTGGCCCGTGATGATGATGAGCGCCATCTGGAGCGTGAACGGAATCAGCTCCCAGAATCCGCGGCCCCACGCGTCCACGATCTGCATCGGGGTCGCCGGCGTCGCCGTCACGCCGGCGACGATCACGAGGACGGTGGCCAGCAGCGCGAAGATGAACGCGTCGGGCACCCAGCGCTCGGTCCAGTCGGTCAGCGCGAGCGCGAGGCGCGCGACAGCTCCAGGTTGTTCTGTCATCCTTGGCGGGCCGTACCTTAACATAGGCGCCACAATGAACCGGACGAGGCGCGCGCGTTGACCCTGCTTTCAGAAAGCCGCGACGTCCTTCCAATTCACCGCAAGATTCTGGCCTTCTCGTTCATCGGCTGGATCTTCGATTTCTACGATCTCCTGCTCCTCAGCTTCGTCGTCTCGTCGACGTCCATCGTCAAGGATCTCGCGCTGTCGCGCGATCAGGTCGGCGTGCTCCTCGGGACGGCGCTCGCGTTCACCGCCGTCGGCGGCCTGATCGGTGGCGCGCTCGCGGATCGCTTTGGCCGCAAGCCGCTGCTGATGATCACGATTCTCATCTACAGCATCGGCACGCTGGCGTCTGGCATGGCGATCGGCATGTGGACGCTGCTCATTGCGCGCGCGGTGACCGGCATCGGCGTGGGCGGCGAGTGGGCCGTCGCGCATGCGCTCGTGGGAGAGACGGTCCCGCCGCACGTGCGCGGACGCTACGGCTCCTACTTGCAGAGCGGATCGGCGTTCGCGCGCTTCTTCGCGACGATGGTCGGAAATCTCCTCGCGCCGATCATCGGCTGGCGGCTCGCGTTCATGCTGTCGGCGCTGCCGGCGCTGATGGTCGTGCTGATCCGCAGCCAGATGCCGGAGTCCGACATCTGGCTCGAGCAGAAGCGGCAAGGCCGGACGCCGGTGAGTTACGCGAAAGCGCTCGGCCAGATGATCGCGCCGGCGCTTCGCGCGACGACCGCGATGGCGTTCACCGTCACGTTCCTGAACATGGCCGCCTACTGGTTCAAGACGATCTGGCTGCCCACGTACTTCCACGAAATCCGCGGCCTGTCGCTCGGGGACTCCGCGTGGCTGCTCTTCATGGATCAGGTCGGCTCCGTCGTCGGGTATGTCGGCTTCGGCTACGCGAGCGACTACTTCGGCCGGCGTCCCAGCTTCACCGCGTTCACGCTTCTCAAAGCCGTCGGGATGGCGATGGTCACGCTCGGCTGGACGGTGGCGGGCGGCTATTCGCCGCCGATGTTCGTGTTCATGTTCGTCGTCGGGCTCGGCGAAGGGAACTGGGGCTGCATCGGGCCGTTGATCAACGAGGTGTTTCCCACGTCGGTGCGCGCCGCGGCGCTGGGCATCATCTACAATGTCGCGCGCGGCGTGCAGTTCGCGGCGCCGGTCGTGATTTCGATGGTGGCTGCTCGATTCACGTTCGGCGCGGGCATCGCGCTGGCGGTGCCGTTTTCGGTGCTGGCGGCTGCGGCGGTGTGGGCCTTGCCGGAAACGAAGGGCGTGCGCCTCAAGTCCGGCTGAAGTCGACGGCCTGCTAAAGATGCCACGGGACCCCGGTCGGACCCCTCAACCATGACCACATACCTGGCGACACTGTTTCTCGCGCTGCTTGCCGCGCAACAGGCGCCGCCGAAGCCGCCGCCGGCGACTACGGGCGTCGACGCCGCCATCCTCGATCAGTACGTCGGCCGCTACCAGCTCGCACAAGCCGCCATCATGACGGTCTCGCGTGATGGCGGGCATCTGATGGTGCAGGTGACGGGCCAGCCGAAGGTGGAGCTCTATCCCGACGGCAACCACGAGTTCTTCCTGCAGGTGGTGGACGCGCAGGTCACGTTCGAGGTGAACGACAAGGGACGCGCAACGGCGCTCGTCCTGCATCAGTTGGGGCGTGATCAGCGCGCGCCGAGAATCGACCTCGAGCCGGCGGCGCCGGAGGACGTCGCCGTCGCGCAGGAAGTCACCGTCGCGCCGGACGTGTTCGACCGGCACGTGGGGGAGTATGAATTCGGGCCGACAGCGGTGATCACCATCAGCCGCGAGGGCACGCACTTCTACGAGCAGCTGACGGGCCAGAGCACGTTCGAGATATTCGCGAAGAACGACCGTGAGTACTTCCTGAAGGTCGTGGACGCGCAGATCACGTTCGACGTGGACAGCCAGATGCGAACGACGTCGCTCGTGCTGCATCAGGGCGGAAGAGAAATCAGAGCAGTCAAGACCCCTTAGTGTAGGTGGCTGGAGGCTAGTGGCTGGTGGCTGGGAGCCGAGCAATCCCGTTACCAGCGAGGGCACGGTCGACTCCTCTTCTTTAATTGTCACCGGTGACTGTCACCTACCAGTCACCGTGGGTGGTAGGATACCGCGCAAATGGCTGGGTTCAGGGTTCGTGGTTCGGGGTTCGGCGCTCTCTTCGCGCTGGCCGCGTGCCTATCCGCCTCGCTGGCTGCCCAGTCCTTCAACTGGCCGCTGCACAACCTCGACCTCGCCGGCAGCCGGTTCGCGGCGATCGACCAGATCAAGCCGTCGAACGTCGCGTTGCTCTCGCCGCGGTGGTTGTTCCAGACCGGTGTCATCGACGGCGTCAGCAACCAGACGACCCCCGTCATCGTGGACGGCACGATGTACGTGACCGATCCGCGCGGCAGTGTCTACGCGCTCGATGCGGGCGACGGCCATCTGCTGTGGACGTTCGACGTCACCGAGCTCATCGGCGGCGGCGCGAAAGCCGGCTACATCTTCCGCAACCGCGGCGTCTGCTACGCGGACGGCATCGTCTACACGGGCGCCGGATCGTTTCTCTTCGCGCTCGATGCCAGGACGGGGAAGCCGATCAAAACGTTCGGCAAGGACGGCCAGGCCAGCGTCATTCTCGACGTGATTAAGGAGCGCTATCCCGACGTCACGGCGGCCATTTCGCTCGGCTACTGGTTCACGACGGCGCCCCAGATCTACAACGGCGTGATTTACATCGGCAGCACGCGCAGCGAGAGCCATATCCCGGGCGGCCATGTCCTCGCCGTCAACGCGAAGACGGGCAAAGTCCTCTGGCACTTCAACACCATTCCGCAGGACGGACGCGATCAGGGCTGGGACATCGCGGGCTCGACGTGGGTCGGCGGCGAGCGCAACGGCGGCGGCATCTGGGAGACGCCGTCGATCGATCCCGAGCTGGGACTGATCTACGCCGCGGTCGGAAATCCGTTCGGCGACAGCACGAAGCGCATCGGGACGAACCTGTTCACCGATTCGATCATCGCGCTCTCGCTCGCCGACGGCAAACTGAAGTGGCACTTCCAGCAGACGCACCACGACGTCTGGGACTACGACTCCGGCAATCAGCCGATCCTGTTCGACATGCAGGTGCGCGGCCAGCGCGTGCGGGCGCTCGCCGAGGCGAGCAAGAACGGTCATCTCTACATCCTGAATCGCGAGACGGGGCAGCCGGTCCATCCGATCAAGGAAATGCCGGTGCCGACCGAATCGACGCGGCCCGGCGAGCAGATGTGGCCGACGCAGCCGATTCCGTTCACGGCGGGCGGTGAGCCGATGAAGCCGGTGGCGCCGACGTTCCCGGTCGACATTCCGGCGGACCGCGCCGCGACGAGAACACTCGTCCCGGTGTTCACGCCGCCGGGTCCGAACGTGATGTTTGCGCCCGGCACCGAGGGCGGCGCGAACTACGGGCCGATGTCGTACAGCCCGCGGACGGGTCTGCTGTACGTGAACGCGGTCGACAGCCCGCTCGGATCGGGCCGCCCCGCACGGGGCTATTTCTCGGCGTTCGATCCGGCGACCGGCGATCTGAAGTGGCAGCAGACGTTCGACGGCTGGGGCCAGGCCGGATCGGTCGTCACGTCCGGCGATCTCGTGTTTGTCGGCACCGGGAGCAATACCGCGGGATACTTCTTTGCGTACGACGCGAAGACCGGCGAGCTGCTTTGGAAATTCAACACCGGCGGCGGTGTCTTCTCGTCGCCCTCGGCGTACATGGTGAACGGCGAAGAGTTCATCGCCGTCGGGTCGGGCGGCGGCGAGCGCGGCCGCCGCGGCGGCGATCTGATTCTGAGCTTCGCGCTACCAAAACCGGCTCGCTAGATTTGTAGGGCGGGTCCTTTTGGACCCGCCTGATCACAGATAGCCGAGCCACCAATCCCGTCTGCGTTGCTTCACTCCCGCGAACCACACACACAGCGGGTACAGCGCGAGCACGATGCCGATCCAGATCGCATACACGACCGGCAGCGAGTAGCCCCATCCCGGCGGCCGCGTGTACGGATACTGATCCAGCCGCGCGGACTCGAACATCCAGTGCGCCGCTCCGTAGCGCGCGGCGCAGACCGCGACGGCGACGAGATGGATCAACGGCAGGTGCAGCATGAAGTAGAAGAGCGGCACCTTGCCGAACGTCAGCGCCGGCTTGAGAAACGTCGGCGTGCCGCCTTCCAGCATCCATAAAATCAACGATGCCGGCCCGATCGTCATCATCAGGTAGAGCAGCGACGGCGGGTACTTCGTCGTGTTCAAGAACGACAGCATGGTTCGCATCGCCGACGCCTGTGTCGACCAGCGGACGGGATTGCCGTACACGTTGACGAATCGCAGGACGATGAACCCAAGCGTCAGGCCGATGCCGAGCTGGAGCAGGAAGCGGCGGCGGCGATCGGGCTCCCACGTGAACACCTGACCGAATCCGTATCCCGCCGCGCTGACCGCGATCCAGGGAACGAGCGGGTAGGCGACGAAGACCGCGAAGCGCGGAGTGTTCACCACCATGTTCTGCACGTGAAGGATGGTCCACAGCGGAGCGAACGCGCCGAACGAAGCCGCGCGCACGGGATCGAGCAGGTTGTGCAGCGCGATCGTGGCGACGCCGAACACGGTGATCGCCGCGACCGGCAGATGAACCAGTCCGGCCAGCGTGACCATCGACCAGCCCAGCGCCCACAGGATGATCAGGAACGTCAGACGGTAGTCGACGTTGAACTGGTAGCCGAAACAGCGGAGCACAGTCAGCTCCAGCACGATCAGCCAGATGCCGCGCGTCAGCAGAAAACGCGAGAGCGCGCGGGTCGATCGCCGGCCGCGCGAGAGAAACGCGCCCGTGCCGACCAGCAGGAAGAACGTCGGCGCGCAGAGGTGCGTGATCCAGCGCGTGAAGAACAGCGCGGCGCTGGCACGTGCAGGATTCGTAAGATCGGCCGCGATACCAAAGAAGTCCCGGACGTGATCGAGCGCCATCAGAATCATCACGATGCCGCGGAGGACGTCGATCGACTCGACGCGGGCGCGGAGCGGTTCGGGCGCGGTGACGGTCGGCATCCGCGAAGTGGCGGCTTCCTCTTACTTGATTTCGAAGACGTAGAGTCGTGACGCGTTGCCGGCGCCTTCGTCGGCGTGCGCCGTGCCTCGACCGACCCATGTCGCGCGCGATCGCTGACCGTCGATCGCCACGACCACCGCATCGTGGAGATGGCGGTGGCGCACGCCCTCCGGCACGCGCGCGTATTCCCACACCGTGACGCGTTCGTTGTCGAGCTTCTGCGTCGCGCCCGCACCCGCGAACGCCGGCGCATCGCTCGCCGCCGTGTCGCCGCCGTAGGGTCCGGGCTGCTTCATCTCGACGAACACGGCGCGCAGCGGCGCGTCGCTGACGCCTTCTTCGATGTGCGTGACGTCCTTGCGCTGGAACGCGATGTCCCAGGCCTTGGTCGAGACGGGCCGCCTGGCGCCCTCCGGCGAGATGATCATGCGGTCGCCCGGCTCGTAGTAGACGCCGACCAGATCGTAGAGGTGCCGGTGCAGCGGCGACGGCTGGCCTTTGAGCCAGGCGATGTTCCACACCTGCACGCCTTCGTTGTCGAGGATCTTCGTGGCGCCCGCGCGCGGGTAGGCGGGAGGCAGATTCGCCGGCGGTGTCGCGGTCTGCGCCAGCAGCGAAAGCAGCGCGGTCAGGATCCAGCGCATCGGCGGACTCCTTTCGAATACGCGAGCGTCGCGAAGGTCGACCCGGCGCGACCTTACCGCCGCCGAAACGGCGTGTCAATGGGGGGAACAAATCGCTTTACTAACGTCCGTCAGGTTGGGCAGAATGCTCGCCACCTACCGCGTCGGCGCCTTAATCTTCCGTGTCCCTGGGGATTTTCGCTGCATCCGGCTCACTTAAGGAGACCTCGCGTATGCGCAGGACATCGCTCCTCGGGTCGCTCGCCGCCGCCGCGCTCTGGCTCACACTCGCACCCACTTCTGCGCTGGCGCAAAGCACGATTGCCGGCGTCGTGAAGGACACCACCGGCGCCGTCCTGCCGGGCGTGACCGTCGAAGCCGCCAGCCCGGTCCTCATCGAGAAAGTGCGCAGCGTCGCGACCAACAGCGAAGGCCGCTACGCCATCGTCGACCTCCGGCCGGGCACGTATTCGGTCACGTTCGCGCTGCCGGGCTTCAACACGTTCCAGCGTGACGGCGTCGAGGTGCCGACGAACGTGACCGTGCCCATCAACGCCGAGCTGCGTGTCGGCGCCGTCGAGGAGACCGTCACGGTCTCGGGCGCCTCCCCCGTCGTCGACGTGTCCAACACGTCGAAAGTGCAAGTGATGACGCGCGACCTCATCGACGCCATTCCCAGCGCGCGGAACCTCCAGTCCATCGGTGCGCTCGTGCCGGGCATCCGCCTCAACGTGCCGGACGTCGGCGGCGCGCAGCAGACCGAGCAGACCTACATGGCGACGCACGGCAACTCCGCCCTGCACAACACCATCCTGCTCGACGGGATGCCGGCCCAGACCAACCTGGCCGATGGCGCGGTGCAGAACTACATCGACAACGCGCTGGTCGCCGAGGCGACCTACCAGACGAGCGGTGTGTCGGCCGAAACGCCGACCGGTGGTGTGCGCCTCAATCTGATCCCGAAAGACGGCGGCAACGTGCTGCGCGGGGCCGGTTTTTTTGGCGGGTCCTCCGACAACTGGCACCTTCAATCGAGCAACCTCGACGACGCCTTGCGGGCGCGCGGGCTGCCGAGCGGCGCGCGAGTCGAGCATCTCAACGACCTCAACGCCTCGGCGGGCGGGCCGATCATGAAGGACGCGCTGTGGTGGTTCGGGTCGGTCCGTCATCAGGGCACCTTCGTGCAGGTGCCGAACACGTTCAAGAACGACAGCTCGCCAGGCATAGACGACGCCTGGATCGATAGTTACGTCGTCCGCGGCACGTGGCAGGCAACGCCGCGCAACAAGTTCGCCGTCACGTACCAGCGGAATTACAAGTGGAAGATCCACGAGATCCTCGGCGGCGGCCAGGAAGGGCTGCCGATTTTCCCGGAGCAATCGGCGAGTTATCGTGAACCGGTCCTGTATTACATCGCGCAGGCCAAGTGGACCTCGCCGATCACGAGCCGGCTGCTGGCCGAAGTCGGCTACTCGGGCGACATCCTGCACTATTCGGACTTCGTCCAGCCCGGGACGGCGCAGCCGCGCGGCACGCCGGCCTGGTACGCCAACGCGTCACGGCTCGACACCATCGCGGGCGGCACGCTCGTGCGCACGGGGGTCGGCCAGATCAACCAGCTGAACTCCCCGGATCAGCATTCCGCGGTGGCCTCGCTGTCCTATGTGACGGGCACGCACAACGTCAAAACCGGCATTCTGTGGGGCTGGGGCAACAATCCATCCGAGCTCGACATGAACGCCGACCTGTACCAGATCTATCAGGGCGGAACGTTCGTGAACGGCAAGTACACCCTCGGCCGGCCCGTCCAGATTCGGGCCTACAACACGCCGATCGTCCGGTCGCCGGAATTGAGAGCGAATTTGGGTCTGTACGCGCAGGATCAATGGGCGATCAATAGATTCACCATCAACTACGGTGTCCGCTTTGAGTACCTGAAGCAGGAGATCCCGGCGGCGCACCGCGACGCGGGCCGTTTTGCGCCGGCCCAGGACTTCCGCGCCATCACGTGCGAGTCGATCCCGGGCATGACGTGCTGGACGTCATGGTCGCCGCGACTGGGTGTCGTGTACGACGTGTTCGGCAACGGCAAGACGGCGCTGAAGGCGAGCTTCGGCAAGTACATGACGCCCGATGTCAGCGGGTTCGCGAACCTGTTCAACCCGATCGCCACGTTTACCGACACCCGCACGTGGACCGACACCGATCTCACGGGCCGGACCCTGGCGACCAACGGCGACGGCATCGCGCAGGACAACGAGATCGGCCCGAGCAATAACCCGAACTTCGGCAAGATCACGGGCCGCACGCTCGACCCGGACTTCAAGCGTGAATACAACCTGCAGTACAACGCCGGCGTGCAGCACGAGCTGCGGCCGGGAATGGCCGTCAACTTCAACTGGTACCGTCGCGAGTTGTACGACACCGCGTACACCCGCAACCGCGCCGTCGACCCGGTCACGGATTGGACGACCGTATCGCTCGTCAACCCGCTGACCGGCGATCCGATCACGGCGTATCAAATCAATCAGAACAAAAACGGGATCGCGGCGGACCTGTATCTCACGACCATGACCGACACCGGCCTGCGGCGCAACGTCTACACGGGGTTCGAAGTCGGGACGTCGGCGCGCTTGCCGCGCCGCACGAACTTCTTCGCGGGCTGGACGTTCGAGCGCACGATCGACGTCGATTGCACGCTCAACACTGCGAGCGCGTCGGCGACGCTGAACAACCCGAACACGCTGCGGTTCTGCGATCAGTCGGGCGGCACGTTTCAGAACCTCGGGCAGAACGCGGACATCCCGTTCCGGCACGAGTTCAAGCTGAATGGCAGCGTGCCGCTATGGTACGGCTTCGAGATCAGCGGGTCGTTCCAGAGCTACGCCGGGGCGGTGAAAGCCGCCGGAGGCGGCCTGAGCTGGACGGTGAACCGGGGCAGCACCCGGTATCCGGCCGATTGCACGGTACCCGGGTGCGCGCCCAACGCAATCGTGCTGCCGTCGCGGTTCGCGGGCGATCCGGCAATCGCCGTGCAGCTGGTGTCGCCGGGGATCAGATTCGAGCCGCGGTGGAATCAGCTCGACGTCGCCCTGCGCCGGACCTTCACAGTCAGCACCGTGCGGATCCAGGCGCAAGTCGAATTGTTCAACGCGTTGAACGCGAACCCCGTGCTCACCGAAGGCACGTCGCTCAGCACGACGCTCGCGCCGTTCCTGTCGTCCGATCCCAACACGGGCGGCACGCCGACCACCATCCTGCAGCCGCGCATCGTCCGAGTCGGGCTGCAATTCAGGTTCTGACGCGCCAGAGTTGCCGCACGTGGCCACGCCACGTGCGGTAAACTTCGCCACGTGAGGAAGGATCCCGTGAGGTGGACGCTGTCGGCAGGCGTCATGAGCCTTTCGCTGCTCGCATTCGCGTCCGCGCATGCCCAGCAGCAGCCGATGCCGAAGGGCCAGATGCCGGACCTCGGCCGCCCGACGCGGCCCGGCGACGTCGCCCCGCCGCTCGATTTCAGCGCGTACTTTCCCGGCGCGTGGACGTTCGAGTGGGACGTGCCAGAGGGCCCGCTCGGGCCGTCGGGCCGGATCACCGGTACGACGACGTATAAGAAGATCGACGATCGCTTTTTCGAAGCGGACACCACCGCGACCGGCCCGGCCGGACCGTTCACGCTGCACGAGGTGATCGGCTACAACCGCGACGAGAAGTTCCTTTCGCGGTTCGTGACCGACAGTCGGGGCTATGCGTACCTACAGTCCGCGCCGGTCAGCGGCGACGCCGGCGGTATCTACTACATCTATCTCGAGAGCTCGCCGTTCACGTACAACGGCCACACGATCCGCATCAAACACAGTCTGCGCCTGCTCTCACCGCTGAACTATCGGGTCGCCGTCAGCGTGTCCGACAACGGCGGTCCGTTCGTGAACTACGGCAACCCGTGGTGGCGCAAGGACGTAGGAAAGTGAAAAGAGAAACTTTGAACTTGGAAGTTGAAGTGTGAAGTTGAAGTACGCATTTGAAATCTGAAATCTGAATTCTGAAATCTGCAATGTCAGGAGGGGCCTCATGCGACGCGCGCTCGCGACGTTGGTGCTTGGTGCGGCAGCGGCGATGTTATTGGTGGCGTCCGGCTTCAGCCGGACCGCTTTCGCTCAAGGCGACGGCGGGTACAAGCTCGTCACGAACTGGCCGCACTTGCAGGCCGGCATGTACTTCGGGCTGAAAGTACCGCCGCCGCCGCCGGCCGAGCGCGATGCGCAGGCGGCCGCGCGGCGGGCCAGCGGACGAGCGGGCGGCGGTGGTGGAGGCGGCAACAACAACGGGATGGGCCCGACGAACCAACCCGGTATCTCGGGTCTCGCGATCGATCAGCACGACCGCATCTACGTGTTCAATCGCGGCGTGAAGCCAGTGATGGTGTTCGACACCGACGGCAACCTCGTGTTGTCCGGCGCCGATCAGGTGATCAACGGCAAGACAATCAATCCGAACTGGCAGCATTCGGGCGGCGTCGACTGGGACGGCAACGTCTACGTCATCGAACGCGACGCGCACCGCATCGTCAAACTGAGCCCGAAGCTCGACAAGTTTCTCATGCAGCTCGGCACGACGAACGAGAAGGGCAACGACGCGACGCACTTCAATCTGCCGTCAGGCATCGCCATCCTGCACAACGGCAACATCGTCGTCACCGACGGCTACGGCAACAATCGTGTCGTCTTCTTCGACAAGAACGGCAAGTTCATCAAGCAGGTGGGCAAGGGCGCCGGCGGACCGACGGACAAGGGCACGGGACCGGGCGAGTGGAATCTGCCGCACAAGATTGCCGTCGACGCCGACGAGAACCTCTACATCATCGACCGCGAGGGGCACCGGCTCGAAGTGTTCGACAGGAACCTCAACTATCTCCGCGAGATTCGCAACGACTGGAATCCGTGGGACGTGAACATCTCGCGCAAGGGCACCGACGGCATTGGCTGGATCGCAGATCACAAGGACGAGCGCGTCCTCAAGTTCGATCTGAAGACCGGCAAGCTGCTCGCCATCTGGGGCAAGCAGGGCTGGGGCCCGGGCGAGTTCGACTGGGTGCACGGCATCGTCGTCGACTCGAAGGGCGCGGTGTACGCGGCGGACACGTACGGTCAGCGGATTCAGAAGTTCGTGAAGAGCGCGAGTGCCTCGACCGCCGCTGGAAAATAGCAACCACGGAGGACACTGAGGACACGGAGGAAGAAACTCGTATTGTTGCTTTGTACCACTTCCATTCCGTGTCCTCCGTGTCCTCCGTGGTTCTACTTCTTCTTATGCGAGCGCCGACCGTAAGCGCAGCGCGAGCGGGATAATCAGCAGCACGACGACGAGGAGGATCGACGCGAGCGTGCCGTTGAATGGCGACGCACGGAATTGTCCGGAGAGATCGATCGTGCCGGACCAGGCGTCGCCGGCGATTTCTTCGACGACGATGCGGCCGTCCGCGCGGCGGATGGTCAGCGGGTACGGATCGATCACGAGGCCGTAGTACCAGCGCAGCGTGCGCGCGTCGATCGGCATGCGGCCGCGCATGCGGTAGACGCCGAGGTTGGGGAGGTCACCCGGCAGGGCCGGCGGCGGCGCGATGTACTCGACGGACGCGGGGCGGATCTCGCGTCCATCCACCCATAGCACGACGCGGTCGATGAACACGGGACCGAGGTCCTGTAGGGCGGGTCCTTTCGGACCCGCCGGCGCGATCAGGTCCTGTAGGGTGGGTCCTTCTTGAGCGCCGAAGCCTTGGCGGAGTCGCTTTGGACCCGCCGGCGCGAATCGTTCAAGGCGCAGTGTGAGCCAGTCCGGATCGTTGGCGACGTCGAGGACGAAGGCGCCGTCCCGCGCGAAGGTCAGCGACACGCGCGTCCGCTCGAGGTCGTGTGCGGACGCCGGAACTTCGAGGACGATGAAGACCGCGACGAACGGCAAACGCAGAAACCGCAGAACGCGCAGCGAGAAGAGATGTGGCTGTCCACTCCGCGGGTTCCGCGAGTTCTGCGTTGATCGTCGTCTCACTGAGGTCTCGACGTTATGATACGCGCCATGAAAGCGATCGTTTTCTTCCTTGGCCTGACGACGGTCGCGGCCGCGCAGATACCGCCGTCGCAGAAGATCGACATCGTCAGCGTGACGGGATGTTTGCGCGAGGCCACGCCGAACGCGTGGACGCTCGAAAACGCGACGGACCCCGTGCCGAGCAGCGCGAACGCGCCGCCGGCGAAAGAGATCCCCGCGACGCCGCCGGCCGGCAAGAATCAGTACCGGTTGATCGGCGTGTCCGAGTTCAACCTGGCGGCGCACCGGGGCCACACGGTCATCATCAAGGGCCTGTTTATCAAGGCGACGCCGGTCAGCCGCGTGAACATGACGTCGGTCACGATGGTCGCTGCCACGTGCGCGCCCGTGCCTGCGAAGTAGCGAAATAGGCTAAACTGCGGCAGCCCTGAAGGGCTGCGCTACGCGATCTACTGGTAGCGCAGGCCTTCAGGCCTGCAGGAGGGCTCATGAAGCGCGTTGTTCCCATCCTCGTCGGGACCCTGGCCGTGGCGGCCGCTGTGATCCTCAGCGGCGTCAGCGCGAAAGCAGGCGCGGCGCCCGTCGTGCCCACCTTTACCAAAGACATCGCGCCGATCGTCTACAACAAGTGCACGATGTGCCACCGCGCCGGCGAAGTCGCGCCGATGGCGTTCATGACGTACGAGGACGTGCGGCCGTGGGCGAAGGTCATCAAGACGAAGGTCATGGCGCGCGAGATGCCGCCGTGGGGCGCCGACCCCGAGCACTCGCTGAAGTTCCGCAACGACCGCAGCCTGAGCCGCGCCGAGATGGACACCATCGCCGCGTGGGTCGACGGCGGCGCGCCGCGTGGCAACGCCGCGGACATGCCGCCGGCGCCGAAGTTCGCCGCGGGCTGGACCGCGGGCCGCGAGCCCGATGTGATTCTTGAGATGCCCGTCGACTTCGCCATTCCTGCCGAAGGCGAGCTCGGCGTCCAGATGTTCTATTCGAAGGTGCCGTGGAGCGAGGATCGCTTCGCCGAGACGCTCGAGATTCGTCCGGGCAATCGCTCCGTCGTCCACCACGCGGGCGTCTTCGTCGTCGACATTCCGGAAGGCGCGCACATCGACGAGCACGGCCGCCTCGTGAACGCGGAGGGCAAGGCGTCGAGTGATCGCGGCCAAGGCCTCGCGGGGCGCGCGGACGTGACGGCGCTGCCGGGTGCGAACAAGCTGCTCTCGTGGGTGCCGGGCCGCGGCGTCGATCAGCATCGCGCCGACATCGGCAAGCGCATTCCCGCGGGCAAGTACATCAACTGGCAGATGCACTACAACCCGAACGGCAGGCAGACGAGTGATCGCTCGCGCCTCGGGATCTGGTTCAACAGGCAGCAGGTGACGCACGAGCTGCTCATCCGTCAGGCGGGCGACGCGCTCGCGACGACCAAGGGCGGTCTGTCGCTCTATCGCGCGGAAGGCAAGGAAGTCGAGTACAGCGCGGACGAGGGCAGCACGCGGCGCCGGAGCAAGACGCCCGATATCCCGCCGTACGCCGAGGACTGGTCGCTGACGGGCATCACGCCGGTGACGGAGGACATCACGCTCTACGCGATGTCGCCGCACATGCACCTGCGCGGCAAGAGCCTGAAGTGGGTGATCGTCTATCCGGATGGCCGCGAGCAGACGATTCTCGACGTGCCGAAGTTCGACTTCAACTGGCAGATTGAGTATGAGCTCGAACAGCCGCTGAAGATTCCGGCGGGCAGCAAGATCCTCGGCATCGGCAAGTACGACAACTCGCCGAAGAACAAGTGGAATCCGGCGCCCAATCTTCCGGTGTACTGGTCCGAGCAGAGCTGGGACGAGATGTACCAGCCGTTCACGCTGTACTCGGTGGACAGTCAAGTGCTGACCGACATGACGGTGACGAAACAACAATAGTCATTGCGGATTGAGGAATGCGGATTGCGGATTCAAGACCGCACTCCGCGTTCCTCCGGCTAATCCGCACTCCACAATCCGCCCTCCGCAATTTCTCGTGCCGGTCGTCATCGCCGCATCGCGCGCCGGGAAGTCGGCCTCCGCGAGGTTCGAGACCATGTAAAATGGCTGTGGAGCGTTGCATGGGAGCCATTCAAATCGAGCTGGATCAAGACTTGGTCGGCATCCTTGAAGAATTGCACCGGCCTGCCAAGCAAGCAGCCCGCGAGCTGATCGTGCTCGAACTCTATCGTGAGGGCGAACTGTCCAGCGGGAAGGCGGCCCAGTTACTTGGTCTAGAGCGCGAGGATTTCATTCGGCAGGCATCTGCGAAGGGCATTCCGTATTTCCAACTCCAGGGCGAGGAGCTACGGCGGGAGCTGGACGTAAGCAAGAAGTTCTGAGTGTCGGCCGTCTCCAATTCCAGTCCGCTGATTGCCCTTGTCGCAATTGAGCGTCTGGACCTTCTTCCAGCTCTCTTCACATCCATTCTGATTCCGCCTGCCGTCGCGCACGAGATCCGACGCTCGGTTCCGGTTGCGCCCGCCTGGTTGCAGGTGCGACCGCTCGAAGCCATGCTCCCGCCGATTGTCTTGCGCCGATCTCTGGCCGATGGCGAGCGGCACGCGATTGCTCTGGCCCTGGAAACCCGTGTCGATGCGCTCGTCCTCGATGATCTTCCGGCCAGGAGGATTGCTCACGAGGCAGGTTTGACTGTGATCGGCACGCTAGGTGTGCTGCTTGGCGCCAAGAGGATCGGACTGATCGGCAAGGTCCGCCCCGAACTCGCTAATCTCGTGAGGACATCGTTTTTCCTCAGCCCTCAGCTTTATGACGAACTCCTGCTGGCCGCGGGCGAAGCGGGCGGCTAGT
>JACPZW010000084.1 GCA_016195265.1 Acidobacteriota bacterium
GCTGGAGGCCGAGCGGGACGGCCTCGACCCGTGCCGCGGGGTCGATCGCCAGGCCGAAGCGATCGGAGAGCTCGCGGACGCGGGCCTCGACGGCGCGGCGGTCCAGGACGAAGCCGCTCCGCTCGTCGCCGAGGACCACGTTCTCGGCGATCGTGAGCGGCGGGACGAGCATGAAGTGCTGGTGGATCATGCCGATGCCGCGCGCGATCGCGTCGCGCGGGCCGCCGATGCGCGCCTCGGCGCCGCGGATCCGGATCGACCCGGCGTCCGCGCGGTAGAGCCCGTAGAGGATGTTCATGAGGGTCGTCTTGCCGGCGCCGTTCTCGCCGACGATCGCGACGACCGCGCCCGCCGGCAGCGTCAGCGACACGTCGTCCAGGACGACTTTCGACGTTCCCGGATACGAAAATGTCACGCGATCGAACCTGATACCGCGCTTCAGAACAGCTGGAAGCGGCTGATCGCCGGCCGCGGCGACGGACGCGGCGTAATCTTCGAGCCACGCGAGCCGCCGCGATCCGTCCATCCAGAATCCGCGCAGAAATCCAATCTCGCCGACGGTGGCGCCGATGTACGACGACAGCCGCGCGCCCGCCGCGAGCACCAGCAGCACCGCGCCAGCCGTCGCGCCGAGCCCGGACGACACGAACACGACCGCGCCGACGTACGCGAGGCCGAAGATCGCCCACGCCGCCGCGTGCCAGAAGGCCGAGCCCCAGCGCGCGGACGCCACCGGCACGTACCAGCGCTCCCACGCCGCGCGGCGTTCCGACACCAGCCGCTCGCCGATGCCGGTGACCCGCACTTCCTTGCCGGGCGGCGCCGTCGTCGCGAGCGTGAACAAATGGCGCGCCCGCCGCTGCGTCTGCGCGCCGCGCATCTGCGCGGATCGCTCGACGTCGGGCCGCCACGTCGAGGTGAGCACGGTCGGGATCGCGAACACGGCGAGCAGCACGAGCGCCGGATGAATCGACGCCAGCAGCGCCATCGTCACGCCCAGCCGGAGAATCCACCCGAGCGTGGAGAACACCGACATGTACATGTGGTCGAGGACGAAGACCTGGTTGCGGAGCATCGACAGCCGATCGAGATACTCCGGACGTTCCTGGTGCGCGATCGTCGCCACCGACGCCTGCAGCCGCGCGACGTGCGACTCGAGCGCGATCGTCACCTTGTCGCGGAAGCGGCGCTGGACGCGCGTGCTGACCGTCCGCAGAAACCACGTCGCCGCGGCCGACACGCCGAGGCCGATCGCGGCGCCCTGTACGAGCGTGGGCCGGCTTTCAAGCACGCCTTTGCCGAGCAGCGCGAGCCACAGCGCGAGCAGCGCGTCCGGCAGCGCCGCGAGTTGCGAGAGCACGAACGAGACGAGCATCAGCCGTGGTTCGTGCCGGTAGCCCAGGCGGCACAGCCGCCACATCGACGACAGCGCCGGCGGCAGCGGCGCTATTTCCCCGGCTGCGCCGCGATCAGAAGAGGACGTCATAGGTCGTGCCCTCGGCGTCACCCTGGACGACCGGATCGCTGAACCGTTGCGCCTGCAGATCGAACATCGTCCGGTAGCGTCCGCCGAGCGCCATCAGCTCGTCGTGCGTGCCGAGCTCGATCACCCGGCCGTGCTCGAGCACGCAGATGCGGTCGGCGTGGCGGACCGTGGAGAAGCGGTGCGAGATCAGAATCGTCGTGCACGGCCGCGTCGCAGCCAGCAGGCGATCGAAGATCTCCGCTTCGCCGCGCACGTCGAGCTGCGCCGTCGGTTCGTCCAGCAGCACGACGCCGGCGCCGAGCGAGACGGCCGCCAGCGCCCGCGCAAGCGCGACGCGCTGCCACTGGCCGCCGGAGAGATCCGTGCCGCCGTCGTACCCGCGCGCGAGCACGGTGTCCAGCGCGGCGAGGTTCGTCGCGCCGGCGGACTCGAGTGCCGCGCGGACGACGTCATCCGGCGCGCCGCCGGGCGCGACGTTCTCGCGCAGGGACAGCTCGAGGCGGATGAAATCCTGAAACACGGCCGTGACGCGCGAGCGCCACGACGCGAGATCGAACTCGCGCAGATCCACGCCGTCGATTTCAATCGCGCCCGATTGCGGATCGTAGAGCCGGCAGAGCAGCTTGGCGATCGTGGTCTTGCCCGCGCCGTTCTGGCCGACGATGGCGAGGGAGGAGCCGGCGGGAATCGTCAGATCGAAGTGGACGAGTACCGGCGCGGGCGCGGATGCGCCCGGCCCATGAGAACCGGCCGCATAACCGAACGTGACGTTGCGGAGACGAATCTCGCGCGCCGGCGTCGCGTCCGCGCGGCGATCGCCCGAGCGCAACGCGCCGGCCGGACGCATCGCGGGCTCGAGCCGCATGACCGCGGCGACCGGCGCCGCCGCGCCGTCGAGCGCCCAGCTGAATCCGCCGAACGCGATCATCGATACGCCGATCGCGCCCTGCACGTAAACCACCGCCTCACCGAGGCTGATGCGTCCGCCGCCGGCGGCGGCGGCCAGCGCCCAGAACACGAGGAGGTTCGCGGACACGACGAGCAGCACGCTCCAGATCATCGGCCGCTCTCGCAGCCGCGTCGCGGCGTACTGCAGGTCGTGCAGGCGCGTGCGCCTGGCGACGAAGCGGTCGATCGTCCAGCCGGCGAGGCCGAACAGCCGCAGTTCCTTGCTGGCCGGAGGATCGACGGCCAGGCGGTAGGCGTACTCGGCGTCGCGCTGCGCAGCGCGCACCTCGTCGGTGTTGCGATCGTGCCAGACCGCGCTCTCGCGCAGCAGCCAATGCGTCGCGATCCACGCGCCCCCGAGGACGATCGGCGCCCACCACGCGTATCGGACGAGGATCGCGGCCGAGGCGACGCCGCCGATCATCTCGACCATGCCGGTCGCGATGAAGTCCATTGAGATTGAGAGCGGCGGGCCGGTCATGCCGAGATCGAAATCGCGCGCGACCGTCAGGTCGCTCGTGAGCGACGGATCTTCGAGGTGTCCCATGCCGGGCGGCCGCACGCACGCCTCGGTGAGCCGGTCGTACAACCATGCGGCCGTGCGGTCCCCGAGGTTCGCGCTGACGGCCTGATGAATCGGGTTGAGAATCTGGAGCAGGACGAAGATCGTGCCGGCGAGCGCGAGCGGGCCGGCGAGCGCGCTTCCGCGTTGGACGGCGCCGACCAACACGCCCATCGCGATCGCGAACGCCGCCGGCAGGATCCCGCGCAGCAGGAGAGCCGTCCACCACGCTGCCGCCAGGCCGGCGTCCGCCTTCGGCAGGACGGCGAAGAACGTCCACTCTTTGCGCGCGGTCAAGCGCTGCAGCACGACGGGAATTCTGCCAGAAGCACAGGGGGCCCGTTGAGGAATTCGTCGGACTGCCGTCAGGCGGAAGCCCGCCGCACGTCACGCCGGTGGCGATGAAATAGCGCATTTGTAACGGGTGTCTGTCACCTACCTGTCACCCATCAGTTCCAGATGGAAGATCGCGATGCCGAGCCGGCGCGGATCCGATCCGCCCGCGGGCGCCGAGCCGTCCAGGTTCTCGAACGTCAGGTACGTCGTGCCCGGCTCGATCGCGAATGTGCCGGTGTCGTACTCGTCGCGAATCGGCGACACCTGGATGCGCGCCACTTCCGTTGCGCCGATTGACACACGCAGACCGCGCGCATGCTCGTGTGCGCGCGCGACGATCCTGAGATGCACGGTTGACGGTCCCCCCGCCATCACGGCCACGCGCGCGCGATCCGCCATCCACCGCCACGCCATCGTCCGCTCGAGCGGGTTCGGCGCCGGGAGCCGCTCGATGTACGACCATCCATCCGCGAACCAGATCGCCGGTGACGGTGGCTGATCCGGCGGGAGCACGTACGCCGCTGTGGGCGTCTCTTTGCGGACGCCGACGCCCTCCTGCGATCGCTTGATGCTGACGAGCCAGGCCGGCGACGTCGGCGCCCGCGTGAACTCGTACGAGGGCCCGCTCCGGTTGGCGTAGCACAGAGCGCCGGCGGAACGACACGACGGCGGAATCTCCGCCGTCCCACAGCGACTCGGCCACGACGCCGAGTCGCCCACACCCATCAACAGGATCTTCTCGCAGCCAGCCGTGGCAATCGGCGGCTGGGGCGAGGGCTCGACGCGAGCGACCCGCTCGGCGAAGATCTCCGCCAGCGGATTGTCGACGGCGGGCGCGTGCTGCCAGATCGCCGCCGCGAGCGGCGTCGGCTCCAGGTACGCCTCGGGGTGTCGCGGCGCGAACAGTACGGTGCACCAGACGACCGACGCGGCGGCGGCGACGCGCAGCCAGAGGGTGCCGGCAGGCGCAGCCTCGAGAACGGGGATCGTCAGCGGCAGCAGCCAGACGCCGTAGCGGCTCGGCCCCGTCGTCCCGCCGGCGTTGACGTTGATGGTTTGCGTGAAGCTGAGCAGAAATAGCGCCCCCATCAGGACGATCGCGCCGCGCCCGCCGTGCAGAACGCGGCGGAGCGGCGACCGCGAATCGAGCACGACGACCGCGATCGTGATCACGAGCGCCGCCGTCAAAAACGGAGCGTGCACGAACATTCCGAGGTTCGGATCGAACGGCACGGTGAGAAACTCGCGCAGCGACGGCCAATGCTGATCGACGCCTTCGTTGAGCGCCGACCATCGGTCGAGGCGCACGTAATAGTACAGAGGATGCAATGACTCGATCGCCGTGCCGCCCGCCGCGCCGAGCCACACGCGCCGTTCCCTCCAGCCGAACGAGACGAAGGCGTGCACGATCGCGATCGCCATCGCGCCCGCGATCGGCGGATTCTGCGTCGCCGCCACGCCCAGCGCCAGCGAGGACCACCACGGCGCCGGCCGTAAGAGCACGACGCCGATCGTGACCAACGAGAACGTGAACACCTCCGTGTGCGCCTTGTCGATCCACCACAGGATCGGACTGGCGACGACGAGGAGCGAGGTCATGGCCGATGTGTAGCGGCGGAGCACCGCCGCCGCGCACAGCAGCATGACGACGTTGAGCGCCGCGAAACCGACGAGCGGCGATTTGCCGAGCGCCGTGGCGGCGAGGACGAACGGCGCGGCGACCGTCGAATAGAGCCAGAAATGCGGAAGGTCCTGCCGGCCGTCACTGCCGACGTACTCGGGCAGTACGAGGTGCGCGCTGACTTCGCGCGGCATGATCTCCGCCGCGCGACGCAGGTCGTCGGGTGACAGGCTGGGCGCCGTGCCCCGCGCCACGTTGAGAGCCATGGCGAGGTATTCGCCGCTGTCGCCGATGACGCGCGGCGTCGATTGCGCGACGAGCGCGATCACCAGCGCGAGCACGCCGCCGAGAAACAGGCCCCGGTGATCACAATAGCGAAGGCGCGGTGTGACGAGCGGCGCCAGGAGCAGCAGCAGAGCGGCGACGATCGCGGTGGCGCCCATCAGATGGAGTGGCGCTCAGTGCGCGAGGTTGGACGGTCCCGGCGTGCGCGCGGTGATGATCTTCATCTCGAGCAGCTCGACGAGCGACGCGGCGCGCGCCCGCAGGCACGGGCGCTCGAGCAGCGCCTGTTTCTCGAGCGGCTCGAAGTCCAGATACTGCGCGAGCGCGTTGACCAGATCGTCGTCGGACATCGCGGCCGGCGTGCGGGTCTCCGCCGCGCCGCCGTCCGAACCCGGGCTCAGCAGGGCCCCGAGCCGCGATCGCTGCTGGTGGATGGCCGCGCGCTCGTCGGCCGACGGCGCCGGCTCCGGCAGCAGATCCACGCTGGCCCGGCGGTAGCTCCGGCCGTGATCCTCCGCGAGGATTCGGAACTTGTCGAGCCCGCGCAGGACGATGTTGTAGCGGCCGTCGCGGTGCTTTTCGACGTGCGTGATCACGCCGCTGCAGCCGATCTCGTACACGGGCGGCCGCCCTTCGTATTCGGTCTCCCAACCGGGGCGCAGCAGCACCATCCCGATCATCCGGTCGGACGTCAGCGCGTCGGCGACCATCTCCGTGTAGCGCGGCTCGAACACGTGCAGGGCGAGAAAGACGTTGGGGAAGAGGACGACGTTGGGCAGCGGGAAGAGCGGGAGCAGGTCGGACATTTCAGATTTCAGAATTCAGATTTCAGATTGACTGCAGGATTTCGTGAATCTGAAATCTGCACTCTGAAATCTGCAATCTCAGTGAATGGTTTTGGTCTTCTTGTCCATGTAATCCATCAGCACGTACTGCCCGAGCGTGTAGGGCGTCGTGAAGTACGCCTTGCCCTTGCAGATGTCGGCGACGCGGCGGACGAAGCTCACCAGGTCGTAGTCGCGCGCGAGCATGAACGTGTTGATCATGATCCCGCTCTTGCGGCACGCGGCGACCTCGGCGCACGTCTCGGCCACGATGAACGGGTCGAGGCCGAAGGCGTTCTTGTAAATGCGGCCGTCGGGCTGCGTCAGCGCCGACGGTTTGCCGTCGGTGATCATGACGATCTGCTTCATGTCCTTCGCCTGGCGATCGAGAATCCGCCGCGCGAGCCGCAGGCCTTCGCGCGTGTTCGTGTAGTACGGCCCGACGCGGACGCGGCCGAGCTCGGCGAGCGGAATCTCTTCGGCCGAATCGTGGAACAGCACGACCTTGAGCGCGTCGCCCGGGTACTGCGTCTTGATGAGCTGCGCGAGCGCGAGCGCGACGCGCTTGGCCGGTGTAAAGCGATCCTCGCCGTACAGGATCATGCTGTGACTGCAGTCGAGCATCAGCACCGTCGCGCACGAGCTCTGATATTCGCCCTGAACCACCATCAAGTCCTCATGCGTGACATGAATCTTTCGGGTGGCTGGTGGCTGGTGGCTGGTGGCTGAAGATTCTCGCGCCTCACGCTGCACCGCATTCAGCAGCGTGCTCGCCGGATCGAGGTTCATCGTGTCGCCGAATTCGTACGGCTTCGGCGCGCCCGTCGTCTCGACGCCGGTCGCCTGCTCGCGCGTGTCGTGGCGGCCGAAGCTGCTCTTGCCGAGCGAGCCGAGCAGATCGCGCAGCGCGCGGTAGCCGAGGAAGTCGAGCGCCTTGTCCGTGACCTCGAACTTTACCTGGCCCGGATCCTGGCCCATGCCGCCGCGGCCCTGCCGGTGCTGGCGTTCGGCCTCGAGATCGGGCGGCATCGAGATGTAGCCCTGCTCGGTCATGCGCTCGATGATCTGCTGGATCAACTCCTCGAGCGTCGAGCGCGCGTCCGCCTGATCGCCGTCGGCGGGATCGCCGAGCAGCTGCTCCAGCGTCTCCTCCGGCAGCACGCCGCCGTTGAACAGCGCGTCGAGGATCGCGTCGTGCAGCGCCTGCATCGTGCGATCCTCGTCGTCCATCGCGTAGGGGCTGCCGAAGCCGCTCGAGAGCAGCAGATCGGACAGCTTCGACACCAGATCCTCGAGATCCAGATCGTCGAGCACGTCGCCGGTGAATTTCGTGTATCGATATTTCATGGTCAGGTGGCTGGTGGCTGGTGGGTAGTGGCTGGAGGTGCTTCTTCCCAGTCCCAAGCCCAAGCCTCCAGACCCAGCCTCAGTTGTAGTACTTCTTCTTATTTCCAGGAATCCTGATTTCCTCTTCCATCTGCGGCTCTTCGCGGCGCGGCGCGCGGCGCTGCTGTTCGGCGGCTGCGTAGCCGCGCTCGTCGCTGCGGCTGATCTTGCGCTGCGCGCAGAGCCCTTCGAGCACGAAGTCGATCGCGGCGGCGACCATCGGCGCGGGCGCGCCCGGCGGCAGCCCGGCCTGCTCGGCCAGCTCGCGCAGGCCCTGGACGCCGCGCGTCTCGGTGATGACCTCGTCGGCCGACGTGCTGTCGCTCAGCAGCAGCGAGCCGCCGAGGTCGAACCACTCGATGACCGTCTTCGTGTCCACGCCGTCGAACACGCCGGTGAACACGGATCCCACCGACGAGCGAATCAGATCGCGCGCGACCTGTTCGGCGCCGCGCAGCTCGCCCTCGTACTCCAGCTCGAACTTGCCGGTGATGGACGGCAGCGCCGCGTACAAATCGGTGACGCGCGGCACGACGATCTGCTCGCCGCTGGCGAGCGCGCGGCGCTCGGCGTTCGAGACGATCAGCTCCAGCGTCGTGATCGGCAGCCGCTGGCTGACGCCGGACCGCTTGTCGATCTTGCGGTCCGCACGCGCCTGGAACGCGACCTCTTCAACGACCTCGCGCACGTACGAGGGAATGTCGACGTTCATGCCGCCGGCGCGCTCGGTCCACGCTTCCTGCTTCGTGATCGCCATCGCGCTGTGGCGTGTGGCCGGGTAGTGCGTCCGGATTTCTGAGCCGATGCGATCCTTCAGCGGCGTGATGATCTTGCCGCGCGCCGTGTAGTCTTCCGGGTTTGCCGTGAACACGAGCATCACGTCGAGCTTCAGGCGGATCGGGTAGCCCTTAATCTGGACGTCGCCTTCCTGAAGGACGTTGAACAAACCCACCTGGATCTTGCCCGCGAGGTCGGGCAGCTCGTTGACGGCGAAGATCCCGCGGTTGGCCCGCGGCAGCAGCCCGTAGTGCATCGTCAGCTCGTCGGACAGATTCAGGCCGGCCTGCGCCGCCTTGATCGGATCGATGTCGCCGACCATGTCGGCGATCGTGACGTCGGGCGTCGCGAGCTTCTCGACGAACCGATCCTCGCGGTGCAGCCAGCCGATGGCGAGACGGTCGCCCTCGGCCGCGATCCGCGCGCGGCACGCCGCGCAGAGCGGCGCCGTCGGGTCGTCGTGGATCTCGCAGCCGGGCACGACCGGGATGCGCTCGTCGAGCAGGCCGACCAGACCGCGCAGGATGCGCGACTTCGCCTGGCCGCGCAGGCCGAGCAGGATGAAATTGTGGCGCGAGAGAATCGCGTTCACGAGTTGCGGCACGACCGTGTCGTCGTAGCCGATGATGCCGGGGAACAGCGGCTCGCCCGCGCGCAGCTTGCACACGAGGTTGTCGCGGATTTCCTGTTTGACCGGCCGCGCGCGATAACCGGATTGCTTGAGCTCGCCGAGGGTGTGAATGACCGCCATTGCGCGATTCTATCCGAACTAGACTGGTGGCTGGTGGCTGGTGGCTAGACCGCTGACTACAACTTGCGACTGGCGACTGCAACGATGCGCCATCGGTTTTTTGAATCCTCCCGTTCGCTCGTCTTCGCGCACCGCGGCGGCGCGGCCCTCGCGCCCGAGAACACCATCGCCGCGTTCGACACCGGGATCGCGTTCGGCGCGGACGGCCTGGAGCTGGACGTCCGCCTGTCGCGTGATGGCGTGGTCGTCGTCCATCACGACCGGCTGCTCGATCGCACCACGCCTCTGCGTGGTCCGGTCGCGGACCGGACGGCAGACGAGCTCGCGCGGGCGGACGTGCCGGCGATCGCGGACGTGCTGGCGCGGTACCGCGACGCGCGCATCATCATCGAAATGAAGGAGAACGCCGCCGCGCTGGCACGCGCGACGGTGGACGCCGTGCGCCGCGCCGGCGCCGTCGATCGCGTGTGCCTTGGCGCCTTCGGCCGGCGCGTGCTGCGGGAAGCGCGCGCGATCGAGCCGTCGATCGCGACGAGCGCCGCCCGCGAGGAAGTGCGCTGGGCGCTGTATCGATCGTGGGTGCGCTGGCCGGTTCCGCGCGTCGGGTACGCCGGCTTTCAGGTGCCCGAGATGGCGGGCCGGACGCGCGTCGTGTCGCCGCGCTTCATCGACGCCGCGCATCGCGCGGGTCTCGGCGTCCAGGTGTGGACCGTCGACACAGCGGAGGACGCGCGCCGCCTGCTCGCCTGGGGCGTCGACGCGCTGATCACCGACCGTCCGGACGTCATCGTCCCGCTCGTCCGAACACTGTAGTTCGCGTTGTCCGGCCGTGGTCCAGCCGTACTATACTCAGCGCGATGAATCGCCTGTACTACGGCGACAATCTCGACGTGCTCCGTCGTCACATCGAGGACGAATCCGTCGATCTCGTCTACCTCGATCCCCCGTTCAACTCGAACGCCAGCTACAACGTCCTCTTCGCCGAGCGGGACGGCACACAAGCCGCCTCACAAATCAAGGTGTTTGAGGATACGTGGCGATGGGACGAAGGCGCTGCCCGTGCGTTCGAGGAAGTCGTTGAGACGGGCGGGCGCGTCTCTCAAGCGATGCAAGCGTTTCGGACGTTCCTGGGCGAGACGGACATGCTCGCGTACTTGGCGATGATGGCCCCGCGACTGATCGAAATCCGTCGCGTGCTGAAACGAACAGGGAGTATCTACCTGCATTGTGATCCCGCTGCGAGCCACTACCTCAAGCTCTTGATGGACGCCGTGTTTAGCCCCGAACAGTTCCGCAACGAGATCGTGTGGAAACGAACGAGCGCCCATAGCAGCGCGAAGCGGTACGGCCCGGTTCACGACGTGATCTTGTTCTACGGTCGTTCAGACGAGATGCAATGGGTCGGCGGCTATGAAGCCTACGACGAGGCTTACGTTAAGCAGCGTTTCGCTCGCGGCGACGAGCGGCCGTGGAAGGACGCCGATTTGACGGGCTCAGGCGTGCGACACGGCGAAACCGGCGAAGTGTGGCGCGGTTTCGATGTGACAGCCAAGGGCCGACATTGGGCGTACCAGCCGAGTGAGCTCAACAAGCTCGACGAAGCGGAGATGATCTATTGGCCTGAAAAGAAAGGCGGATGGCCGAGGCTCAAGAAATACTTTGACACGGCGAAGGGCGTTCCCTTGCAAGACGTGTGGACGGATATTTTTCCGATCAATTCGCAGGCTCAAGAGCGACTCGGCTACCCCACACAGAAGCCTGAAGCTTTGCTCGAGCGGATCATTGGCGCAAGCAGCAACGAAGGCGATGTGGTGCTCGATCCGTTCTGCGGCTGCGGCACGACAATCGCGGCGGCACAGAAACTCAACCGCTGTTGGATCGGCATCGACATCACGTACCTTGCAATCGGCCTCATCCGCCATCGGCTAACCGACGCATTCGGTAGTGCTGGCGCGTACGAAGTTATCGGCGAGCCTGTCTCGCTGCCGGATGCCGTGAAGCTTGCGCACGATGATCCGTATCAGTTCCAGTGGTGGGCACTTGGCCTGGTCCACGCCCGACCCGTCGAGCAGAAGAAGGGCGCAGACAAAGGCATCGACGGGCGCATCTACTTTCACGACGAAGGCGCCGGATCGAAAACGAAGCAGATCATCTTTTCCGTCAAGGCTGGACACCTCACGCCTGGACATCTCCGCGACCTTCGAGGCGTTCTCGATCGTGAGCACGCTGAGATTGGCGTCCTGTTGTGCATGGAGGAGCCCACCGGCCCAATGCGCAAGGAAGCCGCGAGCGCGGGCTTCTACAAGTCTCCGTGGGGAAAACATCCAAAGCTGCAGATCCTCACGATCGAAGATCTGCTGACCGGTAAGACAATCGACCGGCCGCCCGCTCAGACGAGCGTCACCTTCAAGCGCGCTCCAAAGGCCGAAGCTCCCGCAATAAAAGGACGCCCGCTGGATTTCGAGGGATCGAGTGAGGAGCAGATCGACGAGGAGCCGGATTAGAACAGCGAACGTCCAATGCTTCACGCTGACTTCCTCTGGCGTCACCGGCGAAGAAGCTGGGCGATTCTGGTGTCCGCTCTGAGCCGCATGAAGCTCCTGTGCGCTCGCCGGCGCGGCCGGCCGTTCATTGCGAGGGTTTCACGAGGTCCCGCGGTTGCAATCGTGGCCGACAAACCATAGCGAGATGCAGACACCGACCCTGAAAGATGTGTACGCCGCGCGCGAACGCGTCTACCGCGTCGTCAGACCGACGCCGCTCATGCGGCACCCGCTGCTCGCGGCTGAAACGGGACTCGACGTCGTCGTCAAACACGAGAATCACAATCCCACGGGCGCGTTCAAGGTTCGCGGCGGCCTCAATCTCATCGGCAGCCTGCCGGCCGACGAACGTCGCGGCGTGATCACGGCGACGACGGGGAACCACGGTCAGTCGATCGCGCTCGCGTGCCAACGCGACGGCGTGCCGTGCACGATTGTCGTGCCTGTCGGAAACAATCCTGAGAAGAACGCGGCGATGCGTTCGCTCGGCGCCGAGCTCATCGAGTTCGGCAGGGATTTCGACGAGGCGCGCGAACGCGTGGAGCAGTTGCAGCACGAGCGCGGCCTGCGCTACGTGCACTCGGCGAACGAGCCGCTGTTGATCGCCGGCGTCGCGACGTACGCGCTCGAGATCTTCGAGGAGATGCCGGATGTCGACGTGATCCTCGTGCCGATCGGCGGCGGCAGCGGCGCGTGCGGCTGCACAATCGTACGGACCGGGCTGGGCAGCCATGCGAAGGTGATCGGCGTACAAGCCGCGCGCGCCGACGCGTTCACGCGATCCTGGCGGGGAAGCGCGCGCGTGACGGGCGAAAAGGCGGACACGTTCGCCGAAGGCATGGCGACGCGCGTCACGTTCGATCTGCCGTTCGGGATCCTCAAACAGGGACTCGACGACATCGTGACGCTGAGCGACGATGAGCTGGCCGAAGGCGTCTTGCTCGCGTTACGCGCCACGCACAATCTGGCCGAAGGTGCCGGCGCCGCGTCGCTGATGGCCGCGATGAAGCTGCACGGTCAGCTTGCGGGGAAGAAAGTAGCTTGCGTGATGAGCGGCGGCAACATCGATCGCGCCACGCTCGCACGCATTCTCTCCGCGTAGTCGGCCGCTCGAACGTGGAACGCCGGCGCCGTCACGAACGCCTGTCCCGCTCAGGCCGGTCACAATAGACGGCTGCGCGCGGCTCTGAGCACACGGTCCATCATCGGCGGCGTCAGCTTGCCGGTGTTCGTATTCTGCCGGCTCGGGTGGTAGCAGCCGATGAGCGTCTGACCGTTGGGCAGGTCGTGCGCGAGCGCATGACCGAATGCCGGCTTCGGCCGCACGAGGACGCCGCGTTCCTTGAGCAGCCGCAGGTACGCATCGAACGCGATCCGCCCCAGCGCGACGACGATGCGGACGCGCGGCAGCGCGGCGATCTCGGCGTCGAGATGCGGCAGGCATCGTGCGATCTCTTCAGGCGTGGGTTTGTTGTCCGGCGGCGCGCATCGCACGGCCGCTGCGATGAACGCGTCCTTCAACTGCAAGCCGTCGTCGGGATGATGCGAGGTCGGGATGTTCGCGAAGCCCGCGCGATGGAGCGCGGACATGAGGAAGTCGCCCGATCCGCCGACACCGTCGCCCGTAAACACGCGGCCCGTGCGATTCGCGCCGTGCGCCGCCGGCGCGAGACCAATCAGCAACATCCGCGCCTGCGGATCGCCGAAGCCGGGCACGGGCTTGCCCCAGTAGATCTCGTCACGAAACGCGCGCCGCTTCTCGCGCGCAATCTTCTGACAGTACTTCTGCAGTCGTGGACACTGCTCGCAGGAGATGATCTGATCGTGAACAATCTGTAGGGCGGGTCCTTGCACCTGTAGGGCGGGTCCTTTCGGACCCGCCTGAGTGCCGGGTCCAAAAGGACCCGGCCTACGTGACTTCACCACACGCGGCACGCGTTCGGCCGCACCATCGGCGCGTTTTGTTTACACGAAAACGCTTTTCTGAATTCCGGCATGTTCGATAACGGACCGTTGACGCGGTACTTGTTCGACGAATGCGGATTCGTGGCGGCCTTCAAGCGCTCGGCTTCGGGCCGCGTATTCTCGCACCAGACCTGCGCCCACCCGATGAAGACGCGCTGCTCGCCCGTAAACCCGTCCAGCTTCGGCGCCTTCGCGCCGGGCCCGGCCAGGTACGCCATCAGCGCGAGCCGCAGGCCGCCGTTGTCCGCCGTGTTCTCGCCGAGCGTGAGCCGCCCGTTAACGTGCGTGTCGCCGGCGACGATGTAGCTCGAATACTGATCGGCAACGCAGCTGGCGCGCTCTTCGAAGGCCTTGCCGTCGGCGGCCGTCCACCAGTCGCGCAGGTTGCCCTGGCCGTCGAACTTCCGGCCGTGATCGTCGAAGCCGTGCGTCAGCTCGTGGCCGATGACGGCGCCAGCGCCGCCGTAGTTGACGGCGGCGTCGCGGCCCGCGCGATAGAACGGCGGCTGCAGGATGCCGGCGGGGAAGTTGATGTTGTTGCGATTGGGGCTGTAGTACGCGTTCACGGTCGGTGGCGTCATGCTCCACTCGCCGCGGTCCACCGGCTGCCCGATCTTCTTCAAGTTGCGATCGCGGCTGAACTCCGCCGCCCGCTGGCGGTTTCCGAGCGCTTCGTCTCGTGCGATCCGCAGCGCCGAGTAATCGCGCCAGGTGTCCGGATAGCCGATGCGATCGACGATGGCATCGAGCTTCGCCATCGCGGCCTTCTTGGTCTCACCGCTCATCCACGGCGCGGCGTCGATATCCTGGCGCATCGCGTCCTTGATGCCCTGGACCATCTTCAGCATGTCGGCTTTGGCCTGCGGACCGAAGGCTTCCTGCACGAACGCCTTGCCCAGAGCTTCCCCGAGCCTCGCGTCGGTCTCCGACACGCAGCGCCGCCATCGCGGCAGCTCCGCCTGCTGTCCGTTGAGCGTCTTGCTGAAGAAGTCGAAGTCGGCGTCGGCGAATCGCTTCGGCAGCAGATCGGCCGACGCGTGCAGCAGGTGCCACCGCAGGTAGGCCTTGAGGTCGCCGACCGGCGTGGACGCAATCAGGCCGTTGAGCGCCTTGATGTACTCCGGCACCGACACGTTGATCGAATGGAACGCCGGCGCCCCGGACGCCGCCGTGTATTTCCTCCAGTCGAAATCCGGGGTGAACGCCTGGAGGTCGGCGGGTGTCATCGGATGATGGGTCGCCGAGGGATCGCGCCGCTGGACGCGATCGAGCATCGCCTTCGCCATGGCCGTCTCGAGCGCGAGGACCGCTTTCGCGTCGGCCGCCGCGCGATCCGTCTCGATGCCGGCGAGCGTGAACATCTTCTCGACGTGCGCGGCGTATTTGTCGCGCTGATCCGTGGACCGCGCGTCGGTCTTCAGATACGTCTCGCGATCCGGCAGGCCGAGGCCGGACTGATCGACGTCCGCGATCTCCTGCGTCGCGTCGCGCAGGTCCGTCTGCGAGCCGAACCGGAAGAGCGCCGGCGCGCCGATGCTGTGGAGGTGCGCGACGAGCACGGGCAGATCGTCGGGGTTGCTGAGCGCGTTGATCGTCGCCAGCTCGGGCCCGAGCGGCGCGAGGCCGCCGGCTTCGATGCCGGACTCGTCCATGCAGGCCGCGTAGAAGTCGGCGGCCTTTTGCCGATCTCCCTGGGCACCGGGTGTCTCGAGGATGCGTCGTAAGATCGTGAAGTTCCGATCCTGGACTTCCTGGAACCGGCCCCACGAGCGCCGGTCGGCGGGCAGGGGGTTCCTCGCGATCCAGCCGCCGCACGCGAACTGGTAGAAGTCGGCGCACGGATCGGCCGCGCGATCCAGCGCGTCGATCTCGATGCCGGCCGGGGGGGCGGCGGTGGGTTTCAGCCCCCGCGCTCCGGCCAGCGCGGCGGCGAGCGGAAGCGCCGCGGCCATTAGTAATGTCACAAACGTCACGGCCACGATCAGGCGGCGCATGGTTCCCCTTCCCCGCAAGTCACGTTACAATAAGTGGTTGGCCTACAGCTGGCACGACGGCCGGCCGACATATCCCGATAGAAGCGACGCCCATATCCAGAGAGAAAGCAGGATTTCACGCCCGTGAGATACATCGCCCCGAAAGACGCCGCCGAACTCGACGCCACCGAAACGCGCGAGTGGCTGGATTCGCTCGATTATGTCCTGCAAAGCGGCGGGCCGGCAAAGGTCGCACGCCTGCTGCGCGAACTGACCGTGCACGCGCGGCAGAACGGCGTGAAGATGCCGTTCACGGCGAACACGCCGTACATCAACACCATTGCGGCCGACGAACAGGCGCTGATGCCCGGCAGCCCGGATCTGGAGCGCCGCATCAAGAGCCTCGTCCGCTGGAACGCCGCGGCGATGGTCGTCCGCGCGAACAAGGCCGAAGAGGGCATCGGCGGTCACATCTCGACCTATGCCTCGGCCGCGACTCTCTACGAAGTCGGTTTCAATCATTTTTTCCGCGGCCACGGCGAGCACGGCGACGGCGACGTCATCTTCTTCCAGGGCCATGCGGCGCCGGGCATCTATGCGCGCGCGTACCTCGAAGGCCGGCTTGATGAAACGCATCTCGAGAACTTCCGCCGCGAGACCAAACCCGGCGGCGGCCTGTCGTCGTACCCGCATCCGTGGCTGATGCCGGACTTCTGGGAGTACCCGACGGTGTCGATGGGCCTCGGGCCGCTGATGGCGATCTACCAGGCGCGCTTCATGCGCTACCTCGAGGATCGCGGGCTGAAGCCGCACTCGGACGCCAAGGTCTGGGCGTTTCTCGGCGACGGCGAGACCGACGAGCCCGAAGCGCTGGGCGCGATCACGCTGCCGGCGCGCGAGAAGCTCGACAACCTGATCTTCGTCATCAACTGCAACCTGCAGCGCCTCGACGGTCCGGTCCGCGGCAACGGCCAGATCATTCAGGAGCTCGAGGCCGCGTTCCGCGGCGCGGGCTGGAACGTGATCAAGGTCCTGTGGGGCCGCGACTGGGATGCGCTCCTCGCCAAGGATCGCGACGGCCTGCTCGTGAAGCGGATGGGCGAGATCGTCGACGGCCAGTATCAGAAGTACGCGGTCGAGTCCGGCGCCTACATCCGCGAGCACTTCTGGGGCGCCGATCCGCGGCTGCTGGAGATGGTGAAGCACCTCTCCGACGACCAGCTCCGGAAGCTGACGCTCGGCGGCCACGATCCGATCAAGGTCTTCAACGCCTACAAAACCGCCGTCGAGTACAAAGGCGCGCCGACCGTCATCCTGGCGCGTACTATTAAAGGATACGGCCTCGGCGAGGCGGGCGAAGGCAAGAACATCACCCACCAGCAGAAGAAGATGAACGACGAGGAGCTGAAGGCGTTCCGCACGCGCTTCGGCATCCCGATTTCCGACGCGGAGGTCGGCCACACGCCGTTCTATCGCCCCAAGGACGACAGCCCCGAAACCAAGTACATGCGCGAGCGCCGCGCGGCGCTCGGCGGGTACGTGCCGAGCCGCAAGAACCGCAGCACGCCGCTGGCGACGCCATCGCACGAGCTGTTCGACGAGTTCCACAAAGGCACGGAAGGCCGCAAGGCGTCCACGACAATGGTCTTCGTGCGCCTGCTCTCGAAGCTGCTGCGCGACAAGGATCTGGGCAAGCTGGTCGTGCCGATCGTGCCGGACGAGGCGCGGACCTTCGGCATGGAGGCGCTCTTCCGGCAGGTCGGCATCTACTCGCACGCCGGCCAGGTGTACGAGCCCGTCGACATGGACACGCTCCTGTACTACAAGGAAGCGTCGGACGGCCAGATTCTCGAGGAAGGCATCAACGAAGCCGGATCGATGTCGTCGTTCATCGCGGCGGGCACCGCCTACGCGACCCACGGGGTCAACACGATCCCGTTCTTCATCTTCTATTCAATGTTCGGCTTCCAGCGCATCGGCGACCTGATCTGGGCGGCGGCGGATGCGCGGACGCGCGGCTTCGTCCTCGGCGGCACCGCCGGCCGGACGACGCTCGCGGGCGAGGGGCTGCAGCATCAGGACGGCAACAGCCACCTGCTGGCGTACCCGGTGCCGAACCTCGTGTCATACGATCCCGCGTTTGCCTACGAGCTCGCCGTCATCATCGAAGACGGCATCCGCCGGATGTACATCGATCAGGAGAGCATCTTCTACTACCTGACGGTGATGAACGAGCAGTACGCGATGCCGGAAATGCCGGCCGGCGCGCGCGACGGAATCCTGAAGGGTCTCTACAAGTTCCGCGCGACGTCGAAGCCGGACGCGAAGCTGCGCGCCCAGCTCTTCGGCAGCGGCGCGATCCTGCCCGAAGTGATCAAGGCGCAGGAGATCCTCGAGTCGAAGTACGACGTCGGCGCGGACATCTGGAGCGTGACGAGCTACAGCGAGCTCTACCGCGACGGCCACGCGTGCGAACGCTGGAACGTGCTGCACCCCGGCGATGCGCCGCGCGTGCCGTACGTCACGCGGCAGCTCGGCAGCGCGCCGGGCGTGTTGATTGCGGCGTCCGATTACCTGAAAGCGCTGCCCGATTCGGTCGATCGCTGGCTGCCGCGTCCGCTGACCGCGCTCGGCACCGACGGCTTCGGCCGCAGCGAGAACCGCGCGAGCCTGCGCGAGTTCTTCGAAGTGGACTACCGCTACGTCATCGTCGCCACGCTCGCGGCGCTCGCGCGCGACGGCACGGTGAAGGCCACGGTGGTCGAGCAGGCCATCGCAGCGCACAACATCAACCCTGAAAAGAGCAACCCCGCAATTTCATGAGACGACGATTAACCACAGAGGACACGGTCCTCCGTGTCCTCCGTGGTGGAGATTCTTCGTGATCGATTTCACGCTTCCCGAACTCGGCGAGAACATCGCCGCAGGCGATGTCCTCCGCATCCTCGTCAAACTCGGCGACACGTTGGCGAAAGATCAGCCCGTGCTCGAGCTCGAGACCGACAAGGCGACGATCGAAGTGCCCTCGTCGGTGGCCGGCCAGGTGAAGGAAATCAAGGTCAAGGCCGGCGACAAGGTAAAGGTCGGCCAGGCGATTCTCTCGGTCGAGGACGGAGGCGCAGCCGGCGCATCGGCGCCCGCGCCTAAGGCCGCGGCGGTCAAGCCGGCGCCCGCGGCAGCTGCTCCGCCTCCGCCTCCGCCTCCAGCTGCACCGGCGGAACCCGCACCGCGCCAGGACAAGGTCGTGGACATCAGCCGCGGCGCGCGCTCGGCGGCCGAGCCCGTCGTCAGCTCGGAATTTCCGCCCGCGCCGGCCGCGCCGTCGGTCCGCCGCATGGCGCGCGAGCTGGGTGTGGACATCAATCAGGTGCCGGGCACCGAAGCCGGCGGCCGCATTTCGGTCGAGGACGTGAAAGCGCATGCCAAGCGGCTGCTCGCCGGCGCGAGCCGCGGCGTCGGCGGCGCGGCGCCGGTCACCCCTGGCAGTACCGTCCAGCTGCCCGATTTCTCACGTTGGGGTGAGATCGAGCGCCAGCCGATGCGGGCGGTGCGCCGCAAGACCGCCGAGCATCTGAGCGCGGCGTGGGCGACGATTCCACACGTCACGCAGTGCGATCTCGCCGACGTGACGGGGCTCGAGGAACTGCGCAAGAAGTACACGAAGCAGGTCGAGGCGGCGGGCGGCAATCTCACGATCACGGCGATCGCCACGAAGATCGTTGCCTCAGCGCTGCGCGTCTTCCCGCAGTTCAACGCGTCGATCGATTTCGGCGCCGACGAAATCATCCTCAAGAAGTACGTCAACATCGGCATCGCCGTGGACACCGATCGCGGATTGCTGGTGCCGGTGATCCGCGACGCCGACCGCAAGAACATCCTCCAGTTGTCGGTGGAACTCAGCCAGCTCTCCGAAAAGGCGCGGACGCGCAAGATCGCGCTCGAGGAGATGCAGGGCGGCTGCTTCAGCATCTCGAACCTGGGCGGCATCGGCGGCACCTACTTCACGCCGATCGTCAACGCGCCGGAAGTGGCGATCCTCGGCATCTCGCGCGCGCGGATGGAGCCGGTCTACTACAAAGACGGCGCGGCGGGGCGGAGCCCCGCAAACGGAGCGTTTGTTCCGCGGCTGATGCTCCCGCTCTCGCTGTCCTACGACCATCGCGTCGTCGACGGCGCCGACGGGATCCGGTTTCTCCGCTGGGTCGTCCAAGCCCTTGAGGAGCCCTTTGTCCTCGCGCTGCAGGGCTAGATCCGGGCGACCGTGCCAATTCCAGCGCCTTTGGCCACGAAGTCACGAAACCACGAAGAGGAGATCACCATGTTTGTCTTCTTCGTGTCTTCGTGTTTTCGTGGTTGCATTTCCCAGACATGACATCAGTCCAGCTTGTGGTTGTCGGCGGCGGGCCGGGAGGCTATGCCGCCGCGTTTCTCGCCGCGGACCTCGGCCTCAGCGTGGCGCTCGTCGATCCCGAAGCCAACCCGGGCGGCGTGTGCGTCTACCGCGGGTGCATTCCCTCGAAGGCCCTGCTGCACGTCGCCAAACTCGTCGACGAATCGCGTCACGCGAAGGCGTGGGGCATCGAGTTCGGCGAGCCGAAGATCGACCTCGCCAAGCTGCGCGAGTTCAAGAACGCCGTCGTCGGCCGGCTGACGCGCGGCACCGGACAGCTCGTCAAGCATCGCAAGGTCCAGTACCTCCAGGGCTGGGCCGAGATTGTCGACGCGCACAGTTTGAAGGTGTCGCTGACGAGCGGCGCGGTCGAATCCGTCCAGTTCGAGCACGCGATTCTCGCGACGGGCTCGGTGCCGGCTATGCCGCCGATGCTCAGGCTGGACGACCCGCGCGTGATGGACTCGACCGGCGCGCTCGAACTGCCCGACATTCCCAAGTCCCTGCTCGTTGTCGGCGGCGGATACATCGGCCTCGAACTCGGCAGCGTCTATGCCGCGCTCGGCAGCGCCGTGACGGTCGTCGAGATGACGCCCGGCCTGTTGCCTGGTGCCGATCGGGATCTGGTTGACGTCCTCGCGCGCCGCATCACGCAGACGATGAAGGGCGTGCTGCTCGAGACGAGCGTGGTGAGGATGAAGGCGGAGGCCACGGGCATCCGCGTCACGTTTGAGAGTATGGGCGCCGCCGCTCGCGGCGGCGCCGGTAATGACCAGCTCTTCGATCGAGTGCTCGTCTCCGTCGGCCGCCGGCCCAATTCGAAGATCCCGGGTCTCGAGCGCACGCAGGTCCAGGTCGATCAGCGCGGCTTCATCATGGTCGACGAGCAGCGACGCACGCACGAGCCGTCCATCTTCGCCATCGGCGACGTCGTCGGCGAGCCGATGCTCGCGCACAAGGCGTCGCACGAAGGGCGCGTCGCCGTCGAAGTCATCGCCGGCGAGAACGTGGCGTTCGCGCCGCGCGCGATCCCGGCGGTCGTGTTCACCGATCCCGAGCTGGCCTGGTGTGGGCTGACGGAAGCGCAGGCCGCGAAGGGGAATCGCGCGGTCACGATCGCGAAGTTTCCGTGGGCGGCGTCGGGCCGCGCGATCACGCTCGATCGCACCGATGGTCTCACGAAGCTCGTGATCGATCCGGAGAGCGAACGGCTGCTCGGCGTCGGCCTTGTCGGTCCCGGCGCAGGCGAGCTGATCGCGGAAGGCGCCCTGGCGATCGAGATGGGCGCGAACGCGACGGACCTCAAGCTCACGATCCATCCGCATCCGACGCTCACCGAAACGATGATGGAGTCGGCCGAAGTGTTCTTCGGCCAGGCAACGCACGTCTATAAGCCGAGAAAAGTGAAAACGTAGAACGTAGCTTTTAGCTTTCCGCCCTCGTCACCAGTCCGGCCGTGGTCCACCGGAGGAAATCCGACGCGACCAGCCGCTCGATGACGACGCGGCACGTCTCGTACTCGAGTCCCCACAGTCTCGTCGCCTGAGCCGGCGTCAGCCGCAGCCCCGGCATCTCGAGAAACTCCTCGCGCACCCGCCAGACGACTCGTTCTAGTTCCATGCGGGATCTGGCCAGCAAAATGCAGTCCACTTGGGCGGCGCGCGGGCAGCTGGTCTGATCCTCGGAATTCCTGCGGAATTCGCTTGATCGGGCCGCCCGCGCCGGGCGGTTTCATGTCTGCTCAGACATTTATGTTACAAGCACATAGTGATCGCACATAAATGTCTCACACACGTCAGACGCACAGGCCGGCGGATAGTCCGCATCACAACAAAATTGTTTGACATCTGCCACGTAGAGACGGGAATGTAGGATGGAGACCATGGCTCGCGTCACGAGTACCCCCAGTACTGCCAGCGGCAGGCTGTCCGCGTCCGCGCCCCCGGCGCCGATCGACGGGCCGGCGCGCGAAACCCGCCGCCTTTCGACGCTGCTCGAGCTCAGTCAGGCGCTCTCGGGCACGCTGAACCTCAAGGCCTCGCTCCACCGGGTCCTCGAGATTCTGGCCTCCCATTACGGCGCGGTGCGCGGCATCGTGTCGCTGCTGCATCCCGACGGCGAGCTCCGCGTCGAGGCGTCGGACGGCCTCGGCGATCGATCCGGCGTGGTGACCTACCGGATGGGCGAGGGCATCACCGGCCGCGTCGTCCAGAGCGGCAAGCCGATCGTCGTCCCGCGCGTCAGCCGCGAGCCGACCTTTCTACATCGCGCGGCGCGCCGGCCCGAGCTGACGCACCAGGAGCTGAGCTTCATCTGCGTGCCGATCGTCCTCAACCGCCGCGCGGTGGGCGCGCTCGGCATCGATCTCAAGTTCAAGCCGGAGCGCACCTTCGATCGCACGGTCAAGTTTCTCGCGCTGGTCGCGTCGATGATCGCGCAGGCGATCAAGATCCACCGGCTGATCGAGGAGGACAAGCGGCGGCTCGTCGACGAGAACACGCACCTGCGCCAGGAGCTGCGCGAGCGGTACGATTTCTCGAATTTCGTCGGCGCGAGCGGGCCGATGCGGCAGATCTTCGAGCAGGTGACGCAGGTCGCCGGCACGAACACGACCGTGCTGATCCGCGGCGAGTCGGGCACGGGCAAGGAGCTCATCGCGCACGCGATTCACTACAGCTCGCTTCGCGCCAAGAAGCCGTTCGTCAAGGTGAGCTGCGCGGCGCTGCCCGACAGCCTGATCGAGTCCGAGCTCTTCGGCTACGAGAAAGGCGCGTTCACCGGCGCCGAGGCCCGCAAGAAGGGCCGCTTCGAGCTGGCCGAAGGCGGCACGCTGTTCCTCGACGAAATCGGCGACATCAACCTGGCGACGCAGGTCAAGCTGCTGCGCGTCCTGCAGGAGCGGGAGTTCGAGCGCGTCGGCGGCACCGAGACGATCAAGACGAACGTCCGGGTGATTGCCGCGACGAACAAGGATCTCGAAAAGGCCATCACCGCCGGCACGTTCCGCGAGGATCTCTATTACCGGCTCAACGTCTTCACCATGTTCGTGCCGCCGCTGCGCGAGCGGAAGGCCGACCTGCTGATGCTCGTCGATCACTTCCTCGAGAAGTTCTCGCGCGAGCACAAGCGCAGCATCAAGCGCATCTCGACGCCCGCGATCGACATGCTGGCCAGCTACCACTGGCCGGGCAACGTGCGCGAGCTCGAGAACACGCTCGAGCGCGCCGTGGTGATCTGCGACGGCGAGGTGATTCACGGGCACCACCTGCCGCCGTCACTGCAGACCGCCGAGGCGTCCGGCACGGTGACGCGCGTGTCGCTCAGCGACGCGGTCGGGGCGTACGAGAAAGACCTGATTCAGGACGCGCTCAAGACGACGCGCGGGAACCGGGCGAAGGCGGCGCGGCTGCTGGATTCCACCGAGCGCATCATTAACTACAAGGTGCGGCAGTACGGCATCGACGCGAAGCGATTCAAGTAGGGGGGAGCTTGCTACGCCCTGATGGGCAGGGAGGGCAGGTAGGGCGTGGCAGGGCGGGCAGGGCACGTGGGTGGGAGGCAGGTGGAGTAGGGCGGGTCCTTTCGGACCCGCCTTGACACTGGTAAGTGAATCACAGAGCATGAGCGCCCCACGTTGTTCCGGGAGGCGCTCGTGCCGATGCCATTTCACATTCACGTCACCGTCAACAAGGCCGACCAGCATCACGACGTCGAGCCGCGGTTGCTGCTCGTCCACTACCTGCGCGACGTGTGCGGCCTGACCGGCACGCACGTCGGCTGCGAAACCAGCCTGTGCGGCGCGTGCACCGTGCTCGTTGACGGCAAGGCCGTCAAGTCGTGCACGATGTTCGCCGTCCAGGCGGACGGCTCTTCCGTCACGACGATCGAAGGGCTTGCGACGAACGGCCAACTGCACGCCGTCCAGCAGGGCTTCTGGGAATGCCACGGCCTGCAGTGCGGCTTCTGCACGCCCGGCATGATCATGACGTCGGTCGCACTGCTGGCGCGGAACGCGGCGCCCAGCCGCGAGCAGATCGCCGAAGGATTGCGCGGCAACCTCTGCCGCTGCACCGGCTACTCCCACATTATTGACGCCGTGAACCATGCGGCGAAGGCGGTGGCCCGTGGCTGATCCCAACACGACGCCCTACGTCGGCCGCGCGATGAAGCGCATCGAGGATCCGCGCCTGATTCGGGGCGAGGGCACCTACACCGACGATCTGCGACTGCCCGGCATGGTGCACGCCGCGATCCTGCGCAGTCCGCACGCGCACGCGCGCATCAGGAAGATCGACACGACCGCGGCCAAGGCGATTCCCGGCGTCGTCGCCGTTCTGACCGGCGCCGACGTCAACGCGTCGTGCGGCCTCGTGCCGTGCGCCGCCGCGATTCCCGATCTCAAGGCGCCCAAGCACACGGTGCTCGCGGGCGATCGCGTCTATTTCGTCGGGCACGCGGTGGCGGTGGCCGTCGCGTCCGATCCGTACATCGCGCGCGACGCGATCGAGGCGATCGACGTCGACTACGATCCGCTGCCGGTCGTCACGAATGCCGAAGACGCCGTGAAGATCGGCTCGCCGCTCACGCACCCGGACCTCGGTTCGAACGTCGCCTACACGCACAACGTTTCGGGCGGCGGCAACATCGACGAGGCGTTCCGCAAAGCGGATCGCATCGTCAAGCACCGCCTGTATCACCAGCGGCTGACGCCGATGCCGATAGAGCCGCGCGGCGTCGTGGCCTCGTACCACACCGGCGAGGGCACGCTGACGCTGTGGACGGCGACGCAGATTCCGCATCTCATCCGCACGCTGCTGCCGGGCATGATCGGCGTGCCGGAAAACAAGATGCGGATTGTCGCGCCGGAAGTCGGCGGCGGTTTTGGCGCCAAGCTGAACGTGTACCCGGAGGAGGCGCTGATCGCGCACCTCGCGATGCGCCTCCACACGCCGGTGAAGTGGATCGAGTCGCGGCGGGACAACGCGGCCGCGACGATTCACGGCCGCGATCAGGTGGGCGAGTACGAAGTCGCCGTCAAGAACGACGGGACGATCCTCGGCCTCAAGTCGAAGACGATCGCCGATCTCGGGTCGTACCTGCAGCTGCTCACGCCGGCGGTGCCGACGCTGACCGGCCTCGTGCTGACGGGCTGCTACACGATTCCCGCGGTCAAGATGGAGATCGTCGGCGTCTACACCAACAAGATGGCGACCGACGCGTATCGCGGCGCCGGCCGGCCCGAAGCCACGTACCTGATCGAGCGGCTGATGGACGTCGTTGCGCAGGAGCTGAAGATCGATCGCCTCGATCTCCGGCTGAAGCATTTCCCGGCGCCGGGCGACTTTCCGTTCCCGACGTCCTGTGGCCTCGTCTACGACAGCGGCAACTACGCCGCGGCGCTGACGAAGGCCAAGCAGCTGGCGAACTGGGACCAGCTCCTGAAAGATCGCGCGGCCGCGCGGGCGGCCGGGAAGCTGTCCGGCATCGGCGTCTCGACCTACGTCGAGATCTGCGCGATGGGACCATCGAAAGCGATGCCGGCGGGCGGCTGGGAGTGGGGCTGCGTCCGCATGGAGATCTCCGCGAAGGTCACCGTGATCACCGGCGTGTCGCCGCACGGACAGGGCCAGGAGACGACGTTCGCGCAGATCGTCGCCGATCGTGTCGGCGTGCCCATCGAAGATGTGGTGATCCTGCACGGCGACACGAGCGTCGCGCACTACGGGCGCGACACGTACGGCAGCCGCGGGACGGCGGTGGGCGGCACGGCGATCGTCATGTGCATCGACAAGATGATCGCGAAGGCAAAGACGCTCGCCGCGCACCTGTTCGAGACGACCTCGGACCACGTCGTCTTCGAGAATGGCAGGTTCACGTCACCCGGTGTGACCAATCGGGTGATCACGTGGCCTGAACTCGCCGGCGAGTTCTACGTCGCGAAGAACCTGCCGCCCGGTCTCGAGCCCGGACTCGAGGCGTCGAGCTTCTTCGAGCCGCAGAATTTCACGTTCCCGTTCGGCACGCACATCTGTGCCGTCGACCTCGATCGCGACACCGGCCACGTGAAGATCACGAAGTACGTCGCGGTCGACGACTGCGGGCCGCAGATCAATCCGCTGATTGTCGAAGGGCAGGTGCAGGGCGGCATCGCGCACTCGATCGGCCAGGTCCTCTTCGAGCAGACAATCTACAACGAAGACGGCCAGCTCGTAACGGGCGAGTTCATGGATTACGCGATTCCGCGCGCGCACGACATCCCGGACTACATCCTCGGAAGCACCGTGACGCCGTCGCCGATCAACCCGCTCGGCGTCAAGGGCGTCGGCGAGGCCGGCACGATCGGCGCGACGCCGGCGATCGCCAACGCCGTGATGGACGCGCTCGAACCGCTCGGCATCACCCATATGAATCTGCCGATGACGCCGGAGAAGGTGTGGCAGGCGATCAAAACTAAGACGTGAAAAGTGAAAACTGAAAACTGAAGAGACGGAACCAAGAACACCCTGAACCTTGAACCCTGAACCAGGAGCGAACGATGTTTCCCGCTCATTTCGACTACGTCCGGCCGGCGACGGTCGAGGAAGCCGTCAAGCTTCTCGCGAAACACGGCGACGATGCCAAGCTGCTGACGGGCGGGCACAGCCTGATTCCCGCGATGAAGCTGCGGCTCGCGCGGCCGCAGGTTGTCGTGGACATCGGCCGCATCGCGAACCTCAGCTACATCCGCGAGACCGGCGGCGCGATCGCCATCGGCGCCATGACGACGCACGCGGACATCGAGGCGTCGAAGACGCTGCGCGACAAGAGCCCGCTGCTCGCCGAAACGGCGTCGCACATCGGCGACGCGCAGGTGCGCAACAAGGGCACGATCGGCGGCAGCCTGGTGCACGCCGACCCGGCCGCCGACTATCCCGCGTCGATCCTCGCGCTCGACGCCGAGATCGACGTCGTCGGGCCGCGCGGCAAGCGGACGATCAAGGCCGTGGACTTCTTCGTCGATCTTCTGCAGTCGGCGGTGGCCGCTGACGAGATCGTGACCGAGATTCGCGTGCCGGCGACCGCGAAGACCGTCGCCTACGTAAAGACCGAGCAGAAGGCGAGCGGGTTCGCGCTGGCGGGCGCGGCCGTCGTCATCGGACCGGGCGGCGTTCGCGTCGGCATCACCGGCGTCGCGGCGACGGCCTACCGCGCCGCGGGTGTCGAGAAAGCGCTGGCGGGCCAGACGTCATTGACGCCCGATCTGATCGCGCGCGCGTCGGCGCAGGCCGCGGCCGGTGTGGACGCGCTGGGCGACATCCACGCGTCTCCGGAATTCCGCGCGCACCTCGCGCAGGTGAACACGCGGCGCGCGATCGAGAAAGCGCTGACGCGGGCCTGAAATTGCGGATTGCGGAGTGCGGAATGCGGATTGGGAGATCGCCGCGGGTTCGCTCGAGCGTGCGGTCCGCAATCCTCAATCCGCAATGAAACTGACGCTCTCGTCCACCGTTCCTGCCGATCCTTCCCGCGTCTTTGCGGCGTTGACCGATCCCGAGGTCCTGCGCCGGACCATCCCCGGCTGCGAAACGCTGACCGCGACCGGTCCGGATGCGTACGAAGCCACGCTCAAGATCGGCGTGGCCGGCCTCAAGGGCACGTACACGGGCAAGGCCGCGATCACCGATCAGCGGCCGCCCGAGCGGCTGACGCTGAGCTTCGAAGGCAAGGGCGGACCCGGATTCGTCCGCGGGTCCGCGGCGATCACCCTGACCGCCGACGGCGACGCGACGCGCGTCGACTGCGCGGCCGACGTCCACGTCGGCGGCCTCATCGCGGCGATCGGATCGCGGCTGGTGGACGCGGCCGCGCGCAAACTCGCCGACGACTTCTTCCGCCAGATCGGCAGCGCGTTACCGTAGGGCGAGGTTCTCGGCCAGGCCCCGCTGCGCCGCGTGGGTCTTGTCCGCCTCCCCGAGTTCGCGCTGGACGCGCCGCGCGCTTTCGACGGCCGCTGGCGTCTCGTACGACTTCGTCCAGGGGTCGCTGCGCACCAGGTGGCCGTGCTCGGCGTAGAAGCGATCGAGCGTCCTGGTATCGGTGATCCACGGCGCCGACGCGACCTCCACCGCGTGCTGCAGTTCGTGCGCGAGGATGCCCATCTGCGCGACGTGCGTCTGCAACAGGCACGCGAGCTCGACCACGGCATAACGGCGTCCGCCGGTCGCCGACAGGAACGTGAGCTGGCCCCGCAGTTCCAGTGTCGTGAACACGCGGCAGCGCACGTACACGATGAGGTCCGACTCGTTGATGCGGTCCACGAGCGATCGAAAGGCTGCAGACCCCGCCGCACCCTCCGCGATCAACTGCTGCACGAGCGCGTTGTCGGCGCGAACGCTGGACGAAGGAAACACTGGAGACTCGCTCGCGGTTGCCGGCGGGACAAGGATCAGAAGACTCAGCGCGGCGACCGCCGCGCGCGTGCGGGAGACGATGGGCATGCGGCGGAAAGAGCAAGAGCCGGGCCACCGCCGCCGCCGCGCGCGTCTCGCGATTTTTCGCGGGAATTACTCGGGATTAGCGAGGTTCTCGACGCCGCCGTGATGCGCGCGGCAAGTTCGCGTCAGACGAAGTTGTCTGAGACGCATGAGGCGCCGACATTCGTGATGGACACGTTCGTCGGATCGTTACGCGTTGGCGGATGCCCTGGAAGCGATGTCGTACGCGTCGGCGGTTTCGTGCGCGTGATACGAGCTGCGGACGAGCGGACCGGACTCCACGTGGACGAATCCCATCTCCAGCGCCGCCTGCTTCAGCGCGCGGAACTCGCCCGGGTCGTAGTAGCGGACCATCGGCGCGTGCGCGGGCGACGGCCGCAGGTACTGGCCGAGCGTCAGAATCTCGCAGCCGACGCGGCGCAGATCCTGAAGCGTTGCGATGATCTCGTCGAATTCCTCGCCCAGGCCGACCATCAGCCCGGTCTTCGTTGGGATGCCGGGCGTGTACCGACGCGAGCGGTCGAGCAGTTCGAGCGTGCGCGCGTAGCGTCCGCCTGAGCGCGCCATCCGGTACAGGCGCGGGACCGTCTCGGTGTTGTGGTTGAGAATGTCCGGCCGCGCGTCGAGCACGGCGCGCAGCGCCGCTTCGTTACCCTGAAAATCAGGAATCAGCACCTCGATACGGCACCCGGGGCGGCGCGCGCGCGTCTCCCGGATCGTCGCGGCGAAGATCGACGCGCCGCCGTCGGGCAGATCGTCGCGGTCCACCGACGTGACGACGACGTAGTTCAGGTCGAGGGTGCGGATGGCGTCGGCGACCCGGATGGGCTCGGCTTCGTCAACGGCACCTGGCCGGCCGTGCGAGACCGCGCAGTACGAACACGCGCGCGTGCAGACGTCGCCGAGGATCATGAACGTCGCCGTGCCGTGGTTCCAGCACTCGCCGATGTTGGGGCACTGCGCCTCCTCGCACACGGTGTGGAGGTTCAGGCCTTGCACCAGCGACTTGAGGCGCAGGTAGCTGGGCGACCCCGGGGCGCGCACCTTCAGCCAGTCCGGCTTCGGCTGGCGCGGCTGCCGCTGGGGAAGTGTGGTGAGAGGGATGACCGTGGCCACTTGCTTTATTATATCGACCGCTCCTCCTGGCGCCATGACTGCCTCCGCCCTCACCGCCGCCTCGCTCGGGATCCCGGAGCGGTTCAACGCCGCCGTGCATTTCGTGGACCGCAACGTCGCCGAGGGGCGCGGCGACCGCGTCGCGATCGAATGCGGCGACCTCCGGCTGACGTACGCCGACGTCCTGCGCGACGTCAACCGCGTGGGTCACGCGCTGAGGCGTCTGGACGTCAGGCCTGAGGAGCGCGTCCTGCTGCTCCTGCTCGACGGTCCCGCGTTCGCGTCCTGCTTCTTCGGCGCGATCAAGATCGGCGCGGTGCCGGTGCCGCTCAACACGCTTTGGAAACCCGCCGACTACGCACACGTTCTTCACGACTCGCGCGCGGCCGTGCTGATCATCAGCGCCGAGTTGCTGCCGCAGATCGAGGGCCTCCCAGCGGACGATCGGCGGTCGCTGCGTCACATCATCGTCGTCGGTCAGGCCGGGTCCGGGCCATCGCACAGATCGTTCGACCCGCTCGACAAGCTTATCGGGGATGAGTCGCCGGAGCTGGAAGCCGAGTCGACGAGCCGTGATGCGCCGGCGTTCTGGCTCTACTCGTCGGGCAGCACCGGCGCGCCGAAGGGCTGCGTACACCTGCAGCACGACATGGTGATGTGCGCGGAGCTCTTCGGGAAGGGCATCCTCGGCATCGGGCCGGACGACCGTTGCTTCAGTGTCGCGAAGCTGTTTTTTGCGTACGGGCTTGGCAACGCACTGTACTTTCCGTTTTCCGTCGGAGCGACGGCGATCCACTGGCCGGGCCCGCCCACGCCGCAGCACGTGTACGCCGTGATCGAACGGCATCGCCCGACGCTGTTCTCGTCGGTGCCGACCGGCTACGGGATGATGCTGGCGCACACAAGGCCGGGCGCGCCACCGCGCGTAGGGGCGGAGCTTGCTCCGCCCGAGCCTTGGCCGACCAAGGTCGGCCCCCGCGACGACTTCGATCTGTCCAGCGTGCGGCTCGCGGTCTCGGCGGGCGAAGCGCTCCCGCCGGCGCTGTACGAGCGCTTCAAGCAGCGCTTCGGCGTCGACATCATCGACGGCATCGGATCGACCGAAGCGCTGCACATGTTCATTTCGAATCGCCCCGGCGCGATCCGTCCGGGGTCGAGCGGACAGATTGTCCGCGGGTACGAAGCGCGGCTGCTCGACGATGACGGTCAGCGCGTACCGCCGATGGAGATTGGCAATCTCTGGGTCAAGGGCGATTCGGTGTGCGCGTCGTACTGGAACCAGCACGAGAAAACGAAGGACACGATCGAAGGCCGCTGGATTCGCACCGGCGACAAGTACACGCGGGATGACGACGGCTACTTCTGGTACGCGGGCCGTTCCGACGACATGCTCAAGGTCGGGGGACAGTGGGTCAGTCCGGTCGAAGTCGAGAACGTGCTCGCCGCGCACGTCGCCGTGCTCGAGAGCGGCGTCGTCGGCCACGAGGATCGCGACGGCCTGGTCAAACCGATGGCGTTCGTCGTCCTGCGCGCGGGCCTCGCGGGTACGCCCGAGCTAGCGAAGGAGCTGCAGCAATTCGTGCGCGAGCGCGTGGCGGACTACAAACGCCCGCGCCGGGTGGAGTTCCTGCCGGAGCTGCCCAAGACCGCAACCGGAAAAATCCAACGATTTCGCCTGCGCGCACTCGCGGAGCGGCAGACGTAGGCCGGGTCCTTTTGGACCCGGCTGATCCGGCGGGTCCGAAAGGACCCGCCCGACAGGTCAACGTCCGGCGGGCTTCAGCCGTCTAACCGCGACATGATGCGCGATCTTCGCTACGCGGTTCGCGTCCTCCTGAAGGCCCCGGTCTTTACCGCGACGGCCGTCCTGACGCTGGCCCTTTGCATCGGCGCCAACACCGCCATCTACTCCGTCGTCGACCGCGTGCTGCTGCGCGCATTGCCGTACCCGCAGCCGGACCGCCTCGCGCAAGTGATGACGCACTTCACGCACCGCGGCGACGATGAAGGCGGGCAGACGGGCGGGACGTGGGAAGTGTTGCGCGACGGCCTGACGTCGGCCGACCTCGCCTCGTTCAGCGGACTCGGGATGGGCGTCAATCTCGTCGCGGGCGATCAGCCGCAGTACGTGAAGCAGCAGCGCGTGTCCGCCGGATTCTTCCGCGTGCTCGGCGTCGCCCCGATGATGGGCCGCGAGTTCACGGCGGCCGAGGATCGTCCCGATGGACCGGCGCTCGCCGTCCTCAGCCACGGATTGTGGACGCGCCTCGGCGCGGACCCGGCGATCGTCGGCCGCGCGATCACGTTGCGCGGAGAAGCGCACACGGTCGTCGGCGTGATGCCGGCCGGCTTCACGCGCGGATCGCCGGTCGACGTCTGGACGCCGCTGCGTCCGTGGAAGGGCGGCGAGGGCGGCGGACAGAACTACGGCATCATCGCGCGTCTGCGTCCGGGTGCGGCGTGGGCCGAAGCGGACGCGCAGGTCGCCGCGATCGGCGATCCGATGATGCGCGATCTGTACCGATCGCCGGAGAGTGCGGCGCGCCTGCGCCTGATTCCGCTGCAGCGCGTTGAAACGGAGGACGTCCGCGAGCCGATTCTCGTCCTGTGGGGCGCGGTCGCGCTCGTGCTGCTCATCGGCTGCGTAAACATCGCGGGGCTCTTGATGGCGCGCGGTGCGGCGCGCGCGCCGGAGATCGCGATGCGGATGGCGCTCGGCGGCGGACGCGCGGCGATCGTGCGGCAACTGCTGACCGAGAGTCTCGTGTTGGCGACGACCGGCGGCGTGCTCGGACTGGCGCTCGGCTATGCCGGTTCGAAGGCGTTCGCCGTGTTGCTCGAAGACGCGTTCGGCCTGACCGGCGACGTCGGCCTCGACGCACGCGTGCTGGCGATCACGGCCGCAATCGCGCTGGGCACGAGCGTCGTGTTCGGCCTGCTGCCCGCGCTGCAGGCGAGCCGCGTCAACCTGCGTGAGACGCTGGTCGAATCGGGCAGCGCGTCGATCGCCGGCGCCGCGCGCAGTTGGCCGCGCCGCGTCATGGTGGTGGCCGAAGTCGCCCTCGGCGTGGTCCTGCTGGTCGGCGCCGGACTCCTGATTCGCTCGTTCGATCATCTGATGCGGCTGCGCGCCGGCTTCGACGGCACGCACGTGATGACGGCAACGCTGTCGCTGCAGGACGCGCGGTATCAGGGCGCCGATCGCGTGACGCAGCTCTTCGATCAATCGCTCGCGCGGGTGCGCGCGGTGCCGGGCGTCGAGAGCGCCGCGATCGCCTTGACGCTGCCGTACGAACGCGCGCTCAACTCGGGTTTCCGCTGGGCGACCGGCGATCCGCAGAGCCACACGATCAACATGACCTACGTCACGCCGGAGTACTTCGCCACGCTGCGCGTGCCCGTCATGTCGGGCCGCGTCTTCACCGATGCGGATTCGCCAACAGCCGCGCCGGTGGTCGTCGTGAACGAAGCGTTCGTCCGCCGCTTCTCGCCGAACGAGAATCCGATCGGCCGCCAGTTCGCCGGCTCTCCCGCGCGCACCGTCGTCGGCATCGTCGGCGACATTCAGACGAAGACCTCGTTCGGCAACTTCGGGCCGATCGGCGCCGCGCCGGCCGCGTACGTACCCGCCACGCAGGTGAACGCGGCATTTCTGAAGACGGTCCACACGTGGTTCTCGCCGAGCTGGTTCGTGCGCACCGCCGGCACGCCGCAGGGACTCGTCGAGAACATGCAGCACGCCGTGCAGTTGGTCGATCCGTTGCTGCCGTTCGCGAAGTTCCGCACGCTCGACGATGTGCGGGGCGAAGCCGTGGCGACGCCGCGCGCGCAGGCGGTGTTGCTCGGCTCGCTCGCGGGGCTCGCGTTACTGCTCGCGGCCGTCGGCCTCTACGGTCTCGTCGCGAACTCCGTCGCGGAGCGCACGCGCGAACTCGGCATCCGCATCGCGCTCGGCGCCTCGTCGCGGCAGACAGTGACAGCAGCGGCTGCGCCGGGCATCGCACTGGCGCTCGCCGGCGTGACGATCGGCCTGGCGGCCGCGCGGCTGGGTGCGGCGACGCTGCAGCACCTGGTGTGGGGCGTGTCGGTGACCGATCCCGTGACGTTCGGCGTTGCGGCAACGTCAGTGCTGTTCGTCGCGCTGATCGCGGCGCTTGCACCGGCGCTCAGGATCGCGCGCCTCAATCCCATCCGCGCGCTGCGGCAGATGTAGGGCGGGTCCTTCTGGACCCGCCGGTGGAGCCGGGTCCGAAAGGACCCGGCCTACGAAGCTAAGAACGCCGCAAACCGCCGATCAGGTAGTCCGCAAAGCGGTCCGCGATCTCCTGCGACGTCGCCGCGCCGCGCGGGCTGAACCAGCGCGGAATCCAGTTCACCGCGCCGAACACCGCGAACGCGAGCAGCTTCGGATCGCCGGGGGCGAACGTGCCGGCGGACATGCCTTCGCTGAGCACCATGCGGACGCCGTGCTCGAACCGGTCGCGCCGCGCGATCACGGCGCGCAGGTGGGCGGGCGAGAGCGCCTCCAGATCGAGGAACAGCGCCGTCCCGTGCAGCTCATCGAGAATCGTGTGGACGAAGGCGACGATCAGGCGCCGCAGCTTCTCGTCGGCGGCCAGGCCGCTGCGCTCGACCTGGTCAAGGATCGCGACCAGCTGGTCGAGCGAGTACTGGTGGCAGGCGAAGAGAATCTCCTCCTTGTTCTTGAAGTAGTAGTAGAGGTTGCCCTTCTTCATGTGCAGCGCCGCGGCGATCTGCTCGACCGTGGCGCCGTGATAGCCGAGGCGCCGGAACGCCTTGGCCGCGCTCTTCAGGATGTCGACGCGGGTGGACGCCGTCGGGTCGGCGTTGTGCGGCCGACGTGGGCGCCGCCGCGGGCGCCGTGCGGCCGCGGCCCGCGTGGTTGTCGTTGACTCGCTGGTTGTCACGGCTCTAAAGTTAGTTTGACCCGCCGTTCAATTTCAATGATCACTTTCGAGACGCGCCCCGACGCCTATCACCACTGGAAACTCACGTTCGACGGTCCGGTTGCCACGCTCTCGATGGACGTGCGCGAGGACGCCGGGCTCTCCAGCGACTACCGCCTCAAGCTGAACTCCTACGATCTCGCGGTCGACATCGAGCTGGCCGACGCGCTGCAGCGCCTCCGCTTCGAGCACCCCGAGGTCCACGCGGTCATCGTCACGTCGCTCAAGGAGCGCATCTTCTGTGCGGGCGCGAACATCATGATGCTGCGCGGCTCGTCGCACGGCGCGAAGGTGAACTTCTGCAAGTTCACCAACGAGACGCGCCTCGCGATGGAGGATGCCAGCGCGCATTCCGGGCTGAAATTCCTCGCGGCGCTCAACGGCATCTGCGCGGGCGGGGGCTACGAGCTCGCGCTCGCGTGCGACGAGATCCTGCTCGTCGACGACGGCAACTCGGCCGTCAGCCTGCCGGAAGCGCCGCTGCTCGGCGTCCTGCCCGGCACCGGCGGCCTGACGCGCCTCGTCGACAAGCGGCGCGTGCGCCGCGATCTCGCCGACTTCTTCAGCACGCTCGTGGAAGGCGTGAAAGGGAAGCGCGCGGTCGAGTGGCGGCTGGTGGACGCCGTCGCGCCGAGGAGCCGATTCAAGGACGGGGTGCAGGCGCGCGCGCGCGAACTCGCCGCCGCCTCCGATCGCCCGGCGAGTGGACCCGGGATCACGTTGAAGCCTCTCAACCCGACCGTGACCGACGCCGCCGTGACGTACTCGGCGGTCACGCTCGCGCTGCATCGCGACAAGCGTACGGCCGACCTCACCGTCCACGCGCCGGCCGGTCCTCAACCGGCGACGCCCGAGGCGATGCTCGCCGCCGGCGATCAATTCTGGGCGCTGCGCGCGTTCCGGGAGCTCGACGATGCGCTGCTGCGGCTGCGTGTGAACGAGCTGGAGGTCGGCACGGTGGTGATTCGCGCGGAGGGCGACCGCGACGCCGTGCTCGCCGTCGACCGCACGCTCGTCGCGCACCAGTCGCACTGGCTCGTGCGCGAGATCATCCATCACATGAAGCGGACGCTGAAGCGGCTGGACCTGACCGCGCGCAGCTTTTTCGCGTTCATCGAGCCGGGCTCGGCGTTCGCGGGCTCGCTTTTCGAACTGGCGCTGGCGGCGGATCGCTCGTACATGTTCCACGACGATCAGGAGGAGAACGTCGTCGCGCTGTCGCCGATGAACGGCCGCCTGCGCGCCGAAGGCGCTTCGGCGAGCCCCGCCGAAGCTCGCCGAGATCGCATGCGAGCGGAGGCGGGTCCGCTTTTGATGAGCAACGGGCTGACGCGCCTGCAGACGCGCTTCCTCGATCGCCCGGAGACGATCGCCGGACTGCTGGCGCACGACGGTCCGTTCAACGCGGGCGATGCCGAGGACGCCGGCCTCGTGACGTTCGCACCGGACGAGATCGACTGGGACGACGAAGTGCGGGTCGCGGTCGAGGCGCGCGCGGCGTTCTCGCCCGACGCGATGACCGGGCTCGAGGCGAACCTGCGCTTCGCGGGACCCGAGACGATGGAGACGAAGATCTTCGGACGCCTGACGGCGTGGCAGAACTGGATCTTCCAGCGTCCGAACGCGGTCGGCGCGAAGGGCGCGCTGCAGTCGTACGGACAGCAGGGGAGACCCGAGTTCGATTGGAAGAGGACATAAGAAAGAAGATGATCTCGGCCGAGAAGATCCCCAACAACGTCAACCTCTCGGGCAACAAGCGCCTGCAGCGCGCGCTCGAGCACTGGCAGCCGAAGTACATCCAGTGGTGGCGCGACATGGGGCCACAGGGCTTCCAGGACTACCACCAGGTGTACGTACGGACGGCGGTCAGCGTCGATCCGGAAGGCTGGGCGCACTTCGAGTACGTGAAGCTGCCCGAGTACCGCTGGGGGATCTTCCTCGCGGATCCGGTTCACGATCGCCGCATCGGCTTCGGCGATTTCTTCGGGCAGCCCGTCTGGCAGGAAGTCCCCGGCGAATTTCGCAATCAGCTGCGCCGATTGATCGTGACGCAGGGCGACACCGAGCCGGCGAGCGTCGAACAGCAGCGGCTGCTCGGCCAGCGGTGCCCGAGCCTCTACGATCTGCGCAATCTGTTTCAGGTCAACGTCGAGGAAGGCCGCCACCTCTGGGCGATGGTCTACCTGCTGCACTCCTACTTCGGCCGCGACGGCCGCGACGAGGCGGAGGAACTGCTCGAGCGGCAGAGCGGCAACCGCGACAAGCCGCGCATCCTGCAGGCCTTCAACGAGCCGATCGACAACTGGCTCGACTTCTTCATGTTCACGATGTTCACCGACCGCGACGGCAAGTCGCAGCTCATGTCGCTGTCGGAGAGCTCGCTGGATCCGCTGTCGCGGACGACCCGCTTCATGCTGACCGAGGAAGCGCACCACATGTTCGTCGGCGAGACCGGCGTCGCGCGCATTCTCGAGCGGACGTGCCAGCTGATGAAGGAGGCCGGATTCTCCGGCGACGTGCGCAAGCTCGGCGGCATCGACCTGCCGACGATTCAGAAACACCTGAACCAGTGGTTCAGCCTCAGTCTCGACCTGCACGGCGGCGAGGTGTCCAGCAACGCGGCGTCCTATTTCGCCAACGGCCTCAAGGGCCGCGCGAAGGAGGAGACGTTCGGGGACCACCTGATCACGAATTCGCATTACTCGATCGAGTTCTTCGAGAACGGCAAGGCCGCGACGAAGGACGTCCTGATGCGTCACGCGATGAACGAGATCCTTCGCGACTGGTACGTCGGCGATTGCGCAGCCGGCATCGAGCGCTGGAACCGGGTCCTCGAGCAGCACGGCATGTCGGATCGGTTGACGCTGCCCGATCGCAAGTTCAACCGGAACATCGGCATGTACTCCGGGTTCCACTTCGATCCGCACGGCGCTCCCGTTTCAAACAACGACTGGGAGCGGCGCCGGCTGGAGTGGCTGCCGTCGGTCGCCGACAGCGAGTACCTGCTGAGCATCATGGCGACGCCGATCTACGAGCCGGGCAAGTTCGCGAACTACATCGCGCCGCCACGGCGCGGGATCAATCAGCAATCCATAGACTTTGAATATGTGAGGACGGAGGCCTGATTTGAGTATGTAAGGATCTGAGAATGTGAGGATGTAAGGATCTGAGGATGTGAGAATTTGAAGAGGGGAAGAATCGACCGGCTCGGCAACGTTCCAAATCCTCACATCCTCATATCCTCAGATCCTCAAATCACCATGGCTTCTCTCTCGATCACCTGGCTCGGCCACTCGACGTTCGTTCTTCAGTCGCCTGGCGGCAGGCGCCTCATCTTCGATCCGTTCATCACCGGTAACCCGTCGGCGCCCCCGGATGCGAAGAAGACGATCGGCGCGCTCGATCTCATGCTCGTGACGCACGGGCACAGCGATCACACAGGCGACGCCGTGTCGCTCGGCCGCTCGACGGGCGCGCACGTCGTGGCGCCGCACGAATTGTCGGTGTGGCTTCAGAAGAAAGGACTCACGCACGTCACGGGCATGAATCCCGGCGGGACGCTGCGGGTGCTGGGACTGTCGATCACGATGGTGCCCGCGCAGCACAGCAGCTCGGTGGAAGAAGATGGCCAGATCGTTTACATGGGCGTCGCGACCGGCTACGTCGTCACGTTCGAGAACGGCCAGACGATCTATTACGCGGGCGACACGTCGATCTTCGGCGACATGCGGCTCATCGGCGAGATGCACCATCCGCAGATCGCGTTTCTGCCGATCGGCGACCACTACACGATGGGACCGGAGCAGGCGGCGAAGGCGTGCGAGATGCTCGGCGTGACGCAGGTCGTGCCGATGCACTACGGCACGTTCCCCGCGCTGACCGGCACGCCCGCGCGGCTGCGGGAGCTCGTCGAACCACGAGGCGTGCAGGTGCTGGAGCTCAAGCCTGGCGAAACGGCAAGCTGAACGTTGTTAACCACGGAGGACACTGAGGACACGGAGGGGAAGCCCCAGTGGTTTATCCTCCTTTGCTCCGTGTCCTTCGCGGTGGAGAATTCGTGACGATATGACGACGGCCGTGACGCGGAAACAACTCTTCATCAACAACGACTGGCGTGACGCCGCCGGCGGCAAGACCATCGAGGTCGTGAACCCGGCGACTGAAGACGTCATCGCCGAGGTCGCGTCGGCCGAACAAAGCGACGTGGACGCGGCGGTCGCGGCGGCGCGCGCGGCGCTGGACGGCCCGTGGGGGAAGATGTCGGCCCGCGAGCGCGGCACGCTCGTCTGGAAGATCGGCGAGCGGCTGATGGAGCGCGCCGACGAGATCGCGCGGCTCGAGACGCTGCACAACGGCAAGCCGATCTTCGAGTCGCGCCAGATCGAAGTGCCGGCGTCCGCCGAGTGCTTCCAGTACTACGCCGGCTGGGCCGACAAGATTCACGGCGAGACGGTCCCGGTCAAGGGCAACTACCTGACGTACACGCTGCGCGAGCCGGTCGGCGTCATCGCGGCGATCGTCCCCTGGAATTTCCCGCTGCTCCTGACGTCGTGGAAGGTCGCGCCGGCGCTCGCGTGCGGCAACACGGTCATCATCAAGCCGGCGAGCCAGACGCCGCTGACCGCGATCGCGCTCGCGGAGGTGGCGAAGGACGTCGGCCTGCCCCCGGGCGTGCTGAACGTGATCACGGGCCCGGGATCGAAAGTCGGCCAGATGCTCGTCGATCACCCCGGCATCGACAAGATCGCGTTCACCGGCGACACGTCCACCGGCAGGCAGATTATGCGCGGCTCGGCGGAGTCGCTGAAGCGCATCACGCTGGAGCTCGGCGGCAAGTCGCCCAACATCGTTTTTCCGGACGCCGACCTCGACGCGGCGATTCGCGGCGCGACGACGGGCATCTTCTACGGCAAGGGCGAAGTCTGCGCGGCCGGATCGCGGCTGCTCGTCGACAAATCAATCAAGAACGAGTTCATCGACAAGGTCGCCGCGCGGGCGAAGAAGATGGCGCCGGGCGATCCGATGGATCCGAAGACGCGGCTCGGCGCGATTTCGTCGAAGAAGCAGCTCGAGACCGACCTCCGCTACATCGAGACCGCGAAGAAGGAAGGCGCGACGCTGGTCGCCGGCGGCGCCCGCGCAGATATCGGGACGGGCAAGGGCTACTTTCTGCAGCCGACGGTGTTCGACGGTGTCACGCCCTCGATGACGATCGCGCGAGAGGAGGTCTTCGGGCCGGTGCTCGCCGCGATCGAGTTCGCGGACGTGGACGAAGCGATCGCGCGCGCCAACGACTCGAGCTACGGCCTGGCGGCGGCCGTCTGGACGAAGGACATCAAGAAGGCGCACTATGTCGCGCGCAAGCTCCAGGCCGGCACGGTCTGGATCAACACGTACAACATCTACGACACGGCGGCGCCGTTCGGCGGCTACAAGCACAGCGGGTTCGGCCGCGAAATGAGCGTGCATGCACTGGAGCATTACACCCAAGTAAAGACGGTATGGGTGGATCTCAATCAGTAGTGGCTGGTGGCTGGTGGCTGGTGGGGAAGGCAGAAGGCAGAAGGAGATGCGATGAGACGTCGTTCCCTCGGCTTCGTGTTGGCGGCCCTGGTCGTGCTTCCGCTGTCGGCTCAGAAGATGAGTCAGGCCGAGCAGGAAATCCGCGCGGCCGAGCGGTTGTGGAACGACGCGCGCGTGAAAGCGGACGTCGCGGCGCTCGATCGCCTGCTCGCCGACGGCTGGACCGTCACGCACGGCGGCGGCACGATGGACACCAAAGCGCAGTACCTCGCCGATCTGAAGTCGGGGGACCGCAAGTTCAGCGCCGACGTGAAAGAAGACGAGCTCACAGTCCGGATCTACGGCGACACGGCCGTCGCCTCTGGTCTGAGTGACTCGAAGGTCACGTTCAAAGGTCAGGTGCAAGGCGGTCCGCTGCGCTTTACGCGCGTCTACGTGAAACGCGACGGCCGCTGGCGGATGATCGTCTCGCACGCGACGAGCCGCCGGCCGGCTTCCTAGAAGTCGACGTGCAGCCGCAAGCCCGGAACAAGCACCGGGCCGCGATCGCGGTTGTACCCCGGGTTGACGATCGCCTGGACGTCGAACGCGGCGGAGACGCCGCGTGTCACGTGCGCCGTGTAGTAGCTCTCGACGATGCGCTCGGCGCCGTACCGCAGCGCGCCATCCCCTAACAGGAATCCAAGTCCGCCGCGCGACAAGTACTCGCTGTGATCGGCTGACAGCCCGTTGATCATCAGCATGAGGCCGACTCTGTCGCCGTCGCGCGTCCAGCGGTGTCCGCTCAGGTCGAAGCCAAGCGCTGTCGCGCGGTCCACTTCCGTGTACGCGAACGATTCGTGGCGTCCCTCATTCCATCCAAGCCGGGCGAACACACGCGCGTCGTCGCTCACCGCCTGCTCACCGTTGACGCCGAATCCGTATTTCACGCGGCCTTCGCGCCGAGACGCAATGATGTCCGGCACGCCGCCGGCCGGCGCGCTGTTGATCGCGTCCCGGTAGTCGCCCATCGTCGCGTGATTCAGGTACGCGAGCAGCCGCACGCGGCCATCACGGCCTGATACGAGCTGCACTTGGCGCTCGACCTCAAAGTTCTCGGCGTGCGATCGTGCGACGTGCCAGTCCAGATCGATTCCGTTGGCGACCGTCGGCATGAGCATCTCGGCGAAGCGGAGCGCCCAGCGCGGCTCGTGATATTCGATCTCCGCGCCAAACGTATAGCCGCGCGTGTCGGCGGCGTAGTCGTACGCGCCGTTGTTGTCTGCCGTCCAGTTCATGAACTGCAGATGGCTGTCGCTTGCGCCGCCGTTGAGATCGAAGCTGTCGACCGTACTCAACTTGCCGACGCGGTACTCCACTCGACGTTCGGGCACCACCGCGGCCAGCGAGAGCAGACCGCGCTCGGCGGGCACGCGCGTGGAGGTCAGCGCGACCGTGTGATGAAGCATGACGCGAGCGATGTAGGGCTTGGATCCGAGGTTCGGATTGCGCACGACATCGAGGTTGGTGAACCCGCCGACGCCGAGCGCCTCGCTCAGGCCGCGCCCGCCGATGGCTTCGACGTCGAACAGGATTTCCGTGTCGCGTCCGATGCGTGCGCCGAGGTAGAGCGTCAACACCCGCGACAACGCCGACTCCGATTCGCCGCGCAGACTGTTCTCGCCCTGATAGGGGGACTGAAACGCCGGGTGCCACTGGAAGATGAAGTTCGCCTGGCCGGACACCCACCACCACGCGTCCGCCGGACGATCGAACATCGACGGGCTGGCAAGTTCCGCGGTCTGTGCCGTTGCGGAACGCGCCCACAACAGCGTGACAAGTGCCACGCTCGCGACCGAGACGCACCCGGCGGGCCGACGTCGGATCATCGCTGCGTCAGGACCATCGCGATCGTCAGCACGATCATCACGACCACGGTGATCCACGCGATGACGTTGAACGTCCGCGTGTTGACGTGCTCGCCCATCATCTCCTTGTCGTTGGTCAGCAGCAGCATGAAGATGAGGACGAACGGCAGCACGGCGCCGTTGACGACCTGCGAGAGCACCATGATGTGGACGAGCGGGAAGCGCGGGATCAGCAGCACGCCCGCGCCCGCGACGATGAGGACGGTGTACAGCCAATAAAACACCGGCGCCTCGTGGAAGTTCTTGTCGAGTCCTGATTCGAACCCCAGTCCTTCGCACACGGCGTACGACGTCGAGATCGGAAGGATCGACGCGGCAAACAGCGACGCGTTGAACAGGCCGGCCGCGAACAGCAGGTAGGCGTACTCGCCGGCGAGCGGTCGTAGCGCCTGCGCCGCGTCAGCAGCGTCCTTGATTTCGTTGCGACCCGTCGCGTAGAGCGTCGCCGCGCACGCGACGATGATGAACCACGCGACGACGTCGGTGAACAGGCAGCCGAGGATGACGTCCCACCGCGACGTCCGATACTGCTTCGGCGTGATGCCCTTTTCGACAATGGATGCCTGGAGATAGAACTGCATCCACGGCGCGATCGTCGTGCCGACCAGGCCAATCACCATGAATAGATAGCCGTAGTTCCTGATGCCGATCGTCGAGGGCCGGCTGACAGTGGCGATCGCCGCTGCCTTCCAGTCGGGATGCGCCAGCAGGCCCGCGATGATGTAGCAGACATAGAAACCCGACGCGAGCAGGAAGAGCTTCTCGACGCTGTTGTAGGTGCCACGCACGACCATGAGCCACACGACGCCAGCGGCGAGTGGGACCACGATGTACTTCGAGAGGCCGAACAGCTCCATGCTGCTCGCCACGCCCGCGAACTCGGCGACGACGTTACCGAAGTTCGTGACGACGAGCGCGAGCATCAGCCAGAACGTGACGCGGAAGCCGAACTCCTCCCGAATGAGGTCGCTGAGTCCCTTACCGGTCGCCGCGCCCATCCGCGCGGCCATCTCCTGCACGACCACGAGCGCAATCGTAATCGGGATCATCGTCCAGAGCAGCGAATAGCCGTACTGCGCGCCGGCCAGCGAGTACGTGAAGATGCCGCCGGCGTCGTTGTCGACGTTCGCCGTGATGAATCCGGGCCCGACGATCGCCAAAAAGAACACAATCCGGCCGCGCCAGGTCTTGAGGAAGTTCATGGCCGGCCTCAGTCGTCGTGCCGCAGCATGGTGATCACGTCGTCGGCCGTGATGATGCCGGCGATGCGGCTGTGCTCATCGACGACGGCGAGCGTGATCAGGTTGTACTTGTCGAAGAGCGCGGCGACCTCCGTCTCCGGCGTGTCGGCGGGGCACGACACGGCGTCTTCGCTCAGGTCGACGAGCGGGGCGGCCGGCGAGCTCGTCGCAATCTTCAAGAGCGGGACGGCGCCGACCAGCCGGTGGCCTTCGCCGGCCAGGTAGATCGTCGCGGCCGCCTCGTACCCGCCTTCGAATCGCTTCAGCGCTTCGATGGCATCGTCGACGACGGCTTCGGCTCGAACAGAAATGAACTGGGTCGTCATGCGGCCCGCGGCCGTGTGCTCGCCGAACTCGAGGAGCTGCGTGACCTCGCGCCGCTCGTCGGGCTCCATCTCCTTGAGAATCTGGCCCGACTCGTCTTCCGTCAGGTCGCCCAGCAGGTCGGCGGCCGCGTCGGGGTCCATCTCCTCGACGATGTCGGCGGCGCGATCCTTGTCGAGCGATTCGACGACCGAGATCTTGACGTCCGGATCGAGCTCCTCGAGCGTCTCGGCGGCGACCTCCTCGTCGATCGTCTCGAAGACGGCCTCGCGTTCGGCAGGCGGGAGGTCCTCGACGATGTTCGCGATGTCGGCAGGATGGAGCTTCTCGAGTCCCTCGTACGCGATGTTGAGCTTGACGCGACGCGCCGGATCCGTCTCGAGAAGGTCCACGTACTGCCACGGAATCACTCGCGGCGGAATCCGCTCGAGCAGCGCGCGCAGCGTGAACGATGGGACGACACCTTTTGAGAGGCGCCGGATGGCGCCGCGGGCGCCGACGTCCACGGCGACCACGTTGAGGATCAGGTGGCTGTTGACCGGCGTCGATTCCATTTCGACGTCGTTGACGCGGACGACCTTGCGGCCGTGGACGTCGATGATCTGCTGGTCGAGCAGGTCGCGCTTGAGGAGCAGCACGCCGTCCGAGGCGGCGTACGCCTCCCACGACGACGACTCGGTTTCCGCGCGAACGGTCGTGCCCGCCGAGCTGAGGACTTCCGGACGGACGATGCGCTCGCCGTCATTCGTCTTGACGACGAGGAAGGCGACGCGGGTCGGGTGGTCCTGCGGCGCAATCGCGAGCTCGCGTACGCGTCCCCGCACGGTGCCGCTGGCATCGCGGACGGTGGCGCCGAGCAGTTCGGACAGGGCGACAAGGGACATGACAGGCGTCCAAACTTAAAAGAGAAAAGTGAAAACTGAAAACTGGGAGATCAGGCAGGCGGAGCTGTGGAAGGAGTATCCCCTCTCGTCCAAGCTTCAGCACCGCGCTCCGTAAAGGCCTCGACGTTCGGCGGCCTAGCCACGTTAGGAAAACCCTTGAGCCGGGAGTTCCTGTTCTACCCCGCGCGGTCTCTCTCGAAACCGGCGGGACAGTGGCGTGTGTGTTGCGCGGGAGCCTCGCCTACCGAGGACCCGTGCGATCGAGTGCGCACGCGCGCGATCCAATCGCGTTTCACCCAGTGTCACGCGCTCACGCGTATGGAGTCAAGAAAAACTTCCGAAAAATGTCGTGTCGCGCGCGTTTTGATCAGTGCACGTGCACGTGCGCCGTCGATCGAGTCGGACGCCAGCGCAGGAACACGTGATACGAACGCGCGCCGTCGTAGTACTGCAGGAGATCGGGCGAGGGGTGATACGCGGATGAACCAGTTCTGCGATTCCCACGCCCAGAAATCCGCGAACTTGCGCTGCTGGTAGTTGTAGCCGTAGAAGGCGTTGGCATCGCTCGTCCACGTCCACGCGGCCACGGGCGCCGGATCCGCGACGTGATGATGCTCGGGCGGGTGCTGCTCCTGATCCTGCGCCTGGACCGAAGGGGTGAGCAGCAGAAGCACGACCGCGAGCACCCCATCGGACCCTTGTCGCGGACGCCGCGTCTTACTGTGGAGGCGCCGTGTTACGCTGAGGACATTCATCGGAAGGCGATGGTATGTCGGATCCTCGCCCTGGAGGAGTGATGCACAGAACGAAGTCGTCGCTAGTGACCCTGGCGGCTGCCGCGCTGGCGGCCGTGGCGGTCGGCGTCGCCGTCGAGGCGCACGCGAAGCTGATGAAGACGTCGCCGGCCGACAAGGCCACCGTGACGAAGGCGCCGGCGAGCGTCCAGTTGTGGTTCAACGAGGCGATCGACGTGAAGCTCAGCAAAGTCGAAGTGACCGGCCCGGCCGGGAAGGTCGCGCTGGGCGTGGTCCACGCGATGGAGCCGAAGCAGTTGATGGGCCCGATCACCGGCAAGATGGCCGACGGCGCCTACACCGTCGACTGGCAGACGGCCGGCGATGACGGCCACGTGCAGAAGGGCTCGTTCACCTTCACGCTGAAACAGGCCGGCTCGACGAAGCCGAGCTCGACGAAGCCGAAAGAGTGACGGTCACCGCCTGATGCGCATCCTGCGCTCCCGCCTCGCCGTGTTCGCGCTCTGGGTCGTGGTGTGCGAGAGCGCGACGCTGCTTGCCGCGCCGCTCGCGCTGTGCTCCGCGTCGCGTGCCGAGGGCCAGGCGACGATGGCGTCGGGTGTCGACGCCGACTGTCCGTGCGGCGACGAGACCGGCACATGCCCGATGCACCATAAGAGCGCCACCAGGCGCGATCGCCCCGCGCCGTCCGCGCCGGTGAGAGGGAAGGCGTACTGCTCAGGCTGTTCGGATCCGTCCGACGCGGCGCTGCTGGTGATGACCGGTCTGGCCGCGCCGGTCATCACGCCATTCGATCTCGCTGCGCCTCAACCCGAGGCTGCGATCTTCGTTATCTCGTCCACGTCCTTCGTTCCCATCGTTCGTCCTCCCTCCGCGCCGCCTCCCAAAGCCTGACGTTTCTTCCGTCTGCCACGCGTGCGGTGAGGTGTGTCGGCGCGCTGCGCCGTCGTCCGCGCGCACGGATCTCTCATCGGGAAACGAATGGAGTGCCAGTATGAGACGGGTAGTCATCGCGACCCTCGCGATCGTCGCCAGCGGTATCGCCGTGCCAGCGCGCGCCGTCGTCGTGCAAGAGACGATCAATTCCGCCAGCGTCAGCGGCCGGGTCACGGATGCGCAAGGCGCGGTCATCCCAGGCGCGCAGGTCACGGCGCGCCAGACCGAGACGAACGTCGCCGCAGAGGCCACGACCGATCAGGAAGGACGGTTTCGGTTTGCGCCTCTGAAAGTCGGTCCGTACGAAATCACCGTGCGGGTGCAGGGTTTCGCCGACGCAACGCGTCGCGTGACGGCGGCCGCCGGGGGCGCGTACGACCTGCCGGTCACGCTCAGCGTCGGGGGCGTGGACGCGAGCGTCACCGTGAGCGGCCAGGCCGAGATCCTCGAAACGGCGCGGAGTCAGATCGCCGGCACGGTGTCTCAGACCGAAGTGCGCAATCTGCCGATGAACGGCCGCAACTTCCTGGATCTCGCGCTGCTCGTGCCCGGCGTCTCGCCGACCAACGTCGCCAGCACGCAGCTCTTCGCCGAAACGTCAGCGGTGCCCGGCGGCGGGCTCTCCATCGGCAGTCAACGCAACTTCTCCAACAACTTCATCGTCGATGGCCTGTCGGCGAACGACGATGCGGCAGGGCTGAGTGGCATTCCATACGGCGTGGACGCCGTCGATCAGGTTCAGGTCGTCACGTCTGGCGGACAGGCGGAGCTCGGACGCGCGCTCGGCGGCTATGTGAACATCGTGACGAAGAGCGGCACGAACGTGGCGCATGGCGACGTGTACGGCTACGTCCGCGACGACCGTCTGAACGCGGCCAACGCGTTGACGGGCACGACGCTGCCGATGAGCCAGAAGCAATACGGCGCGAGCGTCGGCGGACCCGTGCAACAGGACCGGACGTTTTTCTTCGGGAACATCGAGCAGCGCCGTCTTGATCAGACCGGCCTGATGACGATCGCCGACAGCGCGGTCAGCGCGATCAACGCTCGCCTCGCGGCCGTCCGCTATCCAGGCTCGCCGATCGCGACCGGCGTTTACGCGAATCCGGTCCGCAGCACCAACGTGCTTGCGAAGATCGATCATCAGGCGAGCGGCAGCGATCAGTTCAGTATTCGATACGGGCAGTACGACGTGAGCTCCGACAACTCGCGCGGCGCGGGCGCGCTCAGCGCGGCGACCGCATCGGCCGGATTGGACAACGTCGATCGGACAGTCGCGTTCAGCAACACGATGAGCCTGTCGGCGAGGACCGTCAACGAAACGCGGGCGCAGATCGCATACAGCAATCTGCAGGCGCCGCCGACGGATCCCGTCGGCCCGTCGGTCACGATTTCCGGCGTGGCGTCGTTCGGCACGCTCTCCGGCAGTCCCACCGGCCGGGTCAACAAGTTGCACGAGATTGTGGACAACCTCTCGCATCAAGCGGGCCCGCACGCGCTGCGCACGGGCGTGGACGTGCTCTACAACGACGACACGATCACGTATCCGCGATCGATCCGCGGCGCGTACACGTTTTCCTCGCTGGCGAACTTTCTCTCCGGCGCGTACAGCAACGCCGGCTTCACGCAGACGTTCGGCGCGAGCGTCGTCTCGCAGACGAACCCGAACGTCGGCGTCTACGCGCAGGACGAATGGAAGGCGCTGCCCGGTCTGACGGTGAATCTCGGCGTGCGCTACGACCTGCAGTTCCTGCAGACGATCGCCACCGACGCCAACAACGTGTCGCCGCGCGCCGGCTTCGCGTGGGCGCCCTCCGAATCGAGTCACACGGTGGTGCGGGGCAGCGCCGGTTTGTACTACGACAGGGTCCCGCTGCGTGCGCTCGCAAACGCGCTGCTGTCGGCCGGCAACACCACGGGTCTCGCCAATCTGCAGCAGATCGGCATCAGCCTGTCGCCGACGCAGGCGAGCGCGCCGGTCTTTCCGAACATCCTGAGCGCGCCGGTGCCCCTCGTGACGCTCGTCAACTTCACGACCATGGACCGCAGTCTCCAGAACGCGTACTCGCGGCAAGCGGGCGCCGAAGTCGAGCGCGAGCTCGTGGGCGGCGCGAGAGTCAGCGTCGGGTACCAGTACACACGCGGTCTCCATCTGCTGATGTCGGTGAACCAGAACGTGCCGACGTGCGTCGCCGCCGGGACCAACAACGGCTGCCGACCGAACGCCGCCTATGCGAACAACAGTCAGTACTCGTCGGCCGCGGACTCGACCTATCACGGACTGCACCTGTCGTTCGTGCAGCGGCCGACGCGATGGGGGTCGTATCGCGTGTCGTACTCGCTCTCGAACGCGATGGACAACGTCGGCGAGTTCTTCTTCAGCTCGCCGATCGATCCGACGGACCTGTCGAAGGACTGGGGCCGGTCCGACGACGACCAGCGGCACCGGCTCGTCGTCAGCGGCGCGATCAACGCCTCGATGGAGCCGGCGCGGACGAGGTGGGAGCGGCTGACGCACGGATTCCAGCTGAGCGCGATCGTTCAGGCGTACTCGGCGCTGCCGTTCAACATTACCTCGGGCGTGAACACGGTGCAGGGCACCGTGGGCCGGCCCATCGTCGCGGGCGCGTTCGTCGATCGGAACGCCGGGGAGGGCCCGGACTTCTTCACGTTGAACGCGCGCGTGAGCCGGACGTTTCGGTTCGGCGATCGAGTGCGGGTGGACGGGCTGGTGGAGGCCTTCAACCTGACGAATCGCCGGAACATCGTCACGCTGAACGGTAATTTCGGTGCAGGCGCCTACCCGTCGAGTCCGTCGCCGGCGTTCGGTCAGATTACCTCGCTGGGCGATCCGCGCTCACTCCAGCTGGGTCTGCGGTTCAGGTTCTGATGAGGGTTCTGATCCGGCGAGCGGCCGGCCGAAGTAGAATCAGCGTTTCACATCCCGTGTACGCAGGAGGGCAGGGACATGGCAATTCGACTTGGCGACGAAGTTCCGAATTTCACGGCCGACACGACCGAGGGCACGATCAACTTCCACGAATGGAAGGCCGGCAAGTGGGCCGTGCTCTTTTCGCATCCGCGCGACTTCACGCCGGTCTGCACGACGGAACTCGGCGCCGTCGCGAAGCTGAAGCCGGAGTTCGAGAAGCGCAACACGAAGGTGATCGGGCTGAGCGTCGATCCCCTCGACTCGCACGCGAAGTGGGCGCAGGACATCAAGGACGTCACGGGCGCGACGCTCAATTTCCCGCTCATCGGCGATCCCGACAAGAGCGTGGCGAACGCCTACGACATGATCCATCCCAACGCGAGCGACACGGCGACCGTGCGGTCGGTGTTCATCATCGGCCCGGACAACAAGCTGAAGCTCACGCTGACGTACCCGGCGAGCACGGGCCGCAACTTCTACGAAATCATGCGCGTGATCGACTCGCTGCAGCTGACCGCGAAGCACCAGGTGGCGACGCCGGCCGACTGGAAAGCGGGCGAGGACGTCATCATCGTGCCCGCGGTGTCCGATGAAGACGCGAAGAAGCGCTTCCCGGGCTTCGTGGCGAAGAAGCCGTACCTCCGCGTGACGAAGCAGCCGCAAGGCTGATGAGGAGGGCGGGCCCTTTTGGACTGACGAGTAGGGCGGGTCCTTTCGGACCCGCCGCGAGTGAGGAGCATCCATCATGACGACGCTCACAGATCGGCGGACCGGTATTCTCGTCGCGGCGTGGCTGTTCGCCTTCGGCCTGGCCGGCGCCGAGATGACATTCGCGCAAGGCAACATCGACTTCACCAAGGTCGAGATCAAGACGACGAAGATTGCGAGCAACTTCTACGCGCTCGACGGCGCGGGCGGCGCGATCGGCGTGCTGACCGGCCCCGACGGCGTCTTCATCGTGGACTCGCAGTATGCGCCGCTGACGGACAAGATCGTCGCGGCGATCAAGCAGATCTCCGACGGCCGCATCCGGTTCATGGTCAACACACACGTGCACCCGGATCATACGGGCGGCAACGAGAACCTCGGAAAACTCGGCGTCACGATCTTGTCACGCGATCAGCTGCGCATGCGGCTGGCCGGCGGTCAGCGTCCCGCGCCGCCGATCGCGCTGCCGACGATCACGTACAACGAGACGACGACCGTTCATATGAACGGCGAGGACGTGCGGCTGATTCCGATGCCGGTCGCGCACACGGACGGCGATACGCTCGTGTACTTCCCGACGGCGAACGTCCTGATGACCGGCGACTTCTACCGGTCGGTCGGCTATCCGTTCCCCGATCGCGCCAACGGCGGCTCGCTGAAAGGCCTGCTCGACGCGCTGCAAGCCGTCGTCGATCTCGCGAAGCCGGACACGAAGATCATTCCCGGTCACGGCGAAATCGTAAACAAGACGGCGGTCGCCGAGCACAAGGCGATGGCGATCGTGATTCGCGATCGCGTCGCGGCGATGGTGAAGGCGGGGAAGACCGCCGACGAAGTGGTCGCCGCGAAGCCGACGGCCGATTACGACGCGAAGGTGCCGCAGGCGGCGACGACGTCCGAGCGCTTCCTGCGGGCGATTCACGCGGAACTGAGCGCGGCGAAGTAATCGCCCTGTGAACGCCGTCGCGACGGAGGCGGCCACCAAAGCGATCCTGTACGCCGCGCTGCTTCCCACCGTGGGAGCCAGCGCGGCGTTTCTGTTCGTGGCCGCCAGGCTGAGACCTCAAGCGCCGGCATCTGTTGAATCCTCGATTCGCCGCGTCGGGCTGATCGCCGCCAGCGGCGTCGTCGTCGCGCTCGCGCTGCGAGCCTGGGCGCAGGCGGACGCGACGTTCGGTCTCGCGGATTCCTTCTCGCCGGAGTCTCTCCACACCATCTTGACGAGCCGCTGGGGGCTGCGCTGGGACTGGCAGCTGCTGGCGGCTGTCGCATGCACGATCGCGTACGCCGGCTCGGGGGGCGGACGCCGCGTCGCGTGGTTCGCCGCGGCCGCATCAGGCGTCGCGCTCTGCGTGGCGCTGACGCTGACGGGGCACGCGTCCGGCGATCCGTGGCGGATGACCGTCCACGCGATGCATCTTACCGGCGGCAGCCTGTGGCTCGGGACGCTGACGACGCTGGCACTCGTGACGCCGTCGATTGATGCGGAGTCGCGCGTCGCGCTGTTCCGCGCGTTCTCGCCGGTGGCGCTCGCCGGCGCGGGGCTTGCCGCCGCCGCTGGTGCGACGACCGCCTGGATGTACCTGGGCGCCGTTGATCAGATCTGGCAGACGCCGTACGGCCGCACGCTCGCCATCAAGGTGATCCTCGTCGCGTGCGTCGCGGTCTGCGGGCTCGTGAACTGGCGCCGCGCGGACGCCGGCGCGGGGCAGGGCCGCGTCGTCGCGCTCGAACTCCTGTTCGCCGCCGCGGTCATCGTCTCCACCGCCGTCCTCACCGAGCTCGAGCACCCGTAATCAGCCGGGTCCAAAAGGACCCGGCCTACATAACTCGAGCACCCGTAATCAGCCGGGTCCGAAAGGCCCCGGCCTACATATCTGCCGGCCCGGCCGGGTAGTACACTGCCCGTCATGTGCATCACGCGATCCGGACGTTTCACGCTCACATTTCTCTTATCAGTCGTTGCCGCGGCCGCGTTCGCGTGCTCGAACCCGCCGCCACCCGCGGCGACGAAAGCCGCGCCGCCTCCGCCCGCGCCGCCGAAGATGCCGGCCGTCGGCATCTACGTCACGAATGAACAGTCCGGCGATCTCACCGTGATCGACACCGAGACGCTGGAGCCCGTGACGACGATCCCGCTCGGCAAGCGGCCGCGCGGAATCGCCGCGAGCCCGGACGGCACGCGGCTGTACGTGGCGCTCAGCGGATCGCCGAGCGCCGGACCCGGTGTCGACGAGAAGACGCTGCCGCCGCCCGATCGCACGGCCGACGGCATCGGCGTCGTCGATCTGAAGGAAGGCAAACTGATCAAGGTGATGACGAGCGGGAACGATCCCGAGCAGGTCGCGGTCAGCAAGGACGGCACGCAGGTGTTCGTCGCCAACGAGGACTCGGGCCAGTTGAGCGTGGTCGACGCGGCCACCGGGCAGATCGCGGAGCGCTTCAAGGTCGGCGACGAGCCGGAATGCGTGACGCTCGAGCCGTCGGGCACGCGCGTGTGGGTCACGTCGGAGGAAGACGGCGCCGTCTACGTCATCGATCTCGAGACGCACAAAGTCGTCAAGTCCGTGAAGACGGGACCGCGGCCGCGATCGATCGCGTTCATGCAGGACGGCTCGCGCGCGTACGTGCCCGCGGAGAACGGCGCGTCGCTGACGATGATCGACGTGAAGAAGCTGACCGTGCTGAAGACGATCAACCTCGGCGAGGGCATGCGGCCGATGGGCACCGTCATGGCTCCCGACGGCTCGCGCGTGTACGTCTCGACCGGCCGCAGCAAGATGGTGCTGGCGGTGGATACGAAGACCAACAAGATCATCGCCTCTGCCGAGGCTGGACCGCGGCCGTGGGGCATTGCGATCGCGGCGGATGGAAAGACGATCTACACGGCGAACGGTCCGTCGAACGACATCTCCGTCCTCGACGTCATCACGGGCAATCTGACGAAGAAGATTGCGGTCGGCCGTGGACCGTGGGGGATTGCGATCGTCGCGCGACATTGATGAGCAGGGCGGGTCCTTCTGGACCCGCCTGATCAGCCGGGTCCGAAAGGACCCGGCCTACATGTCTTCTCGAACGTAATCCACGAGCCGAGCCAGAACGCGCGCAGCGCTCGAGGCCAGAGGACGCACGCGCGTGCTGCCAGCCTGTAAACTAAGGTCTGCATGCGTCGGACCGGGCCGCTCGCGTTCGTCATCATTTCCGCAATCATCTTCACCGCATCGACGGCCCTCGCGCAAACCGCCACGGTCAGCGGCACCGTGCACGACGAAACCGGCGGCGTGCTGCCGGGCGTCTCCGTCGAGCTGCGCAGCCCGAGCGGGACGGCGCAGGCCGCGGTGACGGACGCCACGGGATCGTATCGCATCGACGGCGTCGCGAGTGACCGCTACCAGCTCTCGTTCTCGCTGATCAACTTTGCGTCAGCCCGGCGTGACGTCGTCGCCGCCGGCGCGGCGATCCGCGTCGACGTCGTGATGCACCTGGCCCTCAACGCCGACGTCGTGGTCACTGGCAAGCGGACGTTCACCAATCTCGCCGATGCGGAAAACCCCGCCGAAGATCTCGTCGGCATCGCGCAGTCGGCGAGCCAGGGCGCAATCACCGCCCGTCAGCTCGATGCGCGTCCGGTGATGCGCACCGGCGAGGTCCTCGAGACCGTCCCCGGTGTCGTCATCAGCCAGCACAGCGGCGAGGGCAAGGCGAATCAGTACTACCTGCGCGGCTTCAATCTGGATCACGGCACGGACCTCGCGACGACGGTCGCAGGCATGCCGGTCAACCTGCCGACGCACGCGCACGGCCAGGGCTACTCGGATCTCAACTTCATGATTCCCGAGCTGGTGAGCGGCGTGCAGTTCTCGAAGGGCCCGTACTTCGCCGACCAGGGCGATTTCGCGACGGCGGGCGCCGCGAACATCAACTACGTGAACGTGCTCGATCACGCGATGGCGCGCGTCTCCGGCGGCGACGAAGGATTCGGCCGAGCGATCGTCGCCGGATCATCCGCAGCCGGACGCGGACGCCTGCTGGCGGCGCTCGAGGTCGAGCACAGCGACGGTCCGTGGGTGAATCCGGACGCATTCAAAAAGGTCAACGGCGTCGTGCGCTACAGCCTGGGCAACGCGGTCAACGATCTCGCGATCACGGGCATGGCGTATCGCGGGACGTGGAACTCGACGGACCAGGTGCCCCAGCGCGCCGTCGACAGCGGACTGATCAACCGATTCGGCGCGCTCGATCCGAGCGACGGCGGCGACTCGTACCGCTACAGCGGATCGGTGGAATGGCAGCACTCGAACGGCAACGCGACCACCAAGGTGACCGCGTACGGCATCGGCTACGACCTGAGTCTGTTTTCGAACTTCACGTTCTTCCTCGACGATTCCGTGCACGGCGATCAGCTTCATCAGGCGGACCACCGGTTCATCACGGGCGGGAAGGTGAGCTATCGGCGGATTGATCGGTGGCAAGGCCACGAGGTGCAGAACACGGTCGGCGTCCAGGTGCGCAACGACGACATCGCGAACGTCGGGCTGTACCACACGCAACAGCGAAACCTGCTCGACGTCATCCGCCAGGACGCGGTCGTGGAGACGAGCGGCGCCGTCTACGCGCAGAACGAGATCGCGTGGTCGCCGTGGTTGCGGACGCTTGCGGGCGCACGCGTCGACGGCTATCGCTTCAACATCGCCGCTGGCGATCCCGTCAATGGCGGCACAGAGACCGCGGGCCTGGTGAGCCCGAAGGGCGGCGCGGTCCTCGGCCCGTGGAAGGGGACCGAGATCTACGGCAACGGCGGTTTCGGATTTCACAGCAACGACGCGCGCGGCACGACGATCACGCGCGATCCGTCGACGGGCGAGACTGCGGATCGCGTGACGCCGCTCGTCCGCGCGAAGGGCGCCGAGGTTGGCGTGCGCACCGTGGCGATCCCGCACGCGCAGAGCAGCGTGTCCGTGTGGTCGCTGAATCTCGATTCGGAGCTCGTGTTCACCGGCGATGCCGGCACGACCGAAGCGAGCCGTCCGAGTCGTCGCTACGGCGTCGAGTGGGCCAACTATCTCGCGCCGCGGCCGTGGCTGATCTTCGACGGTGACGTGTCGTGGTCGCAGGCGCACTTCACGGACTTCGATCCAGCCGGCGATCGAATTCCCGGCTCCGTCCAAACGGTCATCTCGGCCGGTGCGACGCTCGACAGTCTTCACAACGTCTTCGGCAGCGTCCGCCTCCGCTACTTCGGACCGCGCGCGCTCATCGAGGATGGCTCCGTGCGTTCGAAGGCGACGGCGCTCCTCAATCTCGAGGCGGGCTACAAGCTGTCGGCGCGCGTGCGCTTCGGATTGGATGTGTTCAACCTGCTCGACGCCGCCGACAGCGACATCGACTACTACTACACGTCGCGCCTGCGCGGAGAACCGGCCGACGGCGTCGACGATATCCACCTGCATCCCACGTTGCCGCGGACGGCGAGAATCAGTCTGACGATCGGCTTTTGAGGCCTGTGGGGCGGGTCCTTCTGGACCCGCCTGATCAGCCGGGTCCGAGAGGACCCGGCCTACGTGTCTCGCCCTCCGTCTGTCAGGTCGTCGGCTTCGCCACGAGTTTCAGGGGGGCCGCCTCGCGCACGACCTCGAGGATCTCCTGCACGTGTTCGGTTTCCACCGCGATCTGCCTGCGGATGAAATCCTCCAGCGCCCCGTGGCCCGACACCCGCGGCAGAAACTCCTCGTAGGCGTCCAGCGCCTGCTGCTCGACTTCAAGGGCTTCCGCCAGCGCGTCCTCAGGACGCATCGGACCGCCGCTCAGCGACAGGTTGATCCGCAGCGTCGGGACATGACCCAGGGAACGAATCTGCCTCGCGATCGCATCCGCGTGTTCCAGGGTTTCCTTCAGCGCCTCGTCGAAGAACTTCTCCGCGGCGGCCCGACCCTTTCCGCGCAGCCGGAAGCGCATCTGAAAATATCGCAGACAGGCCTCGGCCTCTTCGGCCATCAGGCGATTCAAGTCCTCCACGACGTCGGTGCCATCCGTGCGCATTGGTCCGTGCCCCCTAAACGGCGCGTTTCAACTCGTCCATCGGACACTCGCCCTTGCACAGATCGCAGGTGCGGCTCTTGGGACACGTGTCGTGAAAGCGGCGAAACCGTTCGACCAGGTTCCTGGCGGCCGGGGGACCTGAGATCAGAAATCGGAGAAACTGCGCCAGCCGCTCGCCGGTCGAATGGCTGATGAGGTGCTCGATCTTGCAGCTGTCGATCTCCGCCTGCGCGTCGGGAATGCCCAGCACGTCGGACAGAAACGCCTTGAGGATGAGGCGCTTCGCCAGCACCGATCGCACGATCTTCAGACCCTTGGGCGTGAGTCTCACCAGATGATGCTCGTCGGTTTCGACCCACGCGCGTTTCTTGAGGGCGCGCAGGTTGATCGACACGCTGCCGCGCGTGATGTTGAGCCGGCGCGCGATGTCCGAGACGCGCGCCCAGCCGCCGTAGGCCGCGCCCACGTGATAGATGGCGAAGAGATGATGCGCGGCGCTGTGCGTCAGCTCGTTGGCTTCGAAGTGCTTCCACGTGTCCATGTGATTTATATACAGCTCACGTGATTGATATGTCAATCATATTCGTGCTAGTGTCCTCGTCAGGTCGACTCGCACACGCGGGACGACACAACAAAAGCCCGCCCCGTGCGGTAACACGGAGCGGGCCACGTCGAACGCTGGTCCGGACAGACCTTGTCAACCGCTCACGCGCCTGACGCATCCGACGCTCTCATTGTAGAGCGGCTTTCGTCGGCGCCACCGAAGGAGTGCTCTATGCGCCGACTTCCGCTCTTCATCGCGTTCTCCCTCTCCCTCTTCCTGTTCAATCCCTCCACGAGTCCCGCACAGCCGGCACCTGCCGACAGGCTGGGCGTTCTGGTGATCGCGCACGGCGCCGGTCCCGCGTGGAACGCGCCGGTCGAATCGGCGGTGCGATCGGTTCGCGAGACCACACCCGCGGAGGTGGCGTTCCTGATGGGCAGCGGCTCGAAGCCGCAGGCGGCCTACGACCGTCTGGTGCAGGCGGGCGCGACGCGCGTGGTCGTCGTGCCGCTTCTGATTTCCTCGACCAGCCCGCACGCTGAGCAAATCCGCTTCATTGGCGGCGCGCGGCCCGATTATCCGCACGCCGAGCACATGGCCCTGACCCAGGTGAAAGGTCCGGTGCCCATTGCGAGCGTGACAGCCGCGATGGACGACCATCCGCTGATCGCCGACATCCTTGCGGACCGCGCGAAAGTGCTGAGCCGCGACCTTGCGCGGGAGACGCTGGTGATCGTGGCGCACGGCCCGAACGAGGACGACGAGGCCGCCGTATGGACAGCCACGATCGAGCGCCTTGCCAACCAGGTTCACAGGAACCTGCCGTTCCGGCGCATCGAGGTTCGACTATTGCGCGACGACGCGCCGAAGCCCGTGAAGGATCGGGCGCTCGCGGAACTGCACGACAGCGTGGCGGCGCACGCCCAGGCCGGCCGGGTGGTGGTCGTCCCGCTGCTTCTGTCGCGAGGTTCCGTCGCCGACGAGATCCCCGCGGCGCTCCGCGGCCTCGACTTCGCCTGGGACGGCCGGACCCTGCTGCCCGATGATCGCATCGCGCAGTGGATTCTCGCGCGAGCGGGGCAGGCGGCGGCGTCGTCTGCATCGCTGCGCCCGCAGCCCGGTCCTGACGCCTCGGCGTCGGGCGTCGTCGGGAGTGTGACCGACACGACGGGATTGCCGATTGCCGGCGCGGTCGTCATCCTGCGCAACGAGGCCACAGGTCTGGAGCGCACCGACCGTACGACGACGACCGGCGCGTTTTCATTTCGTGAGCTTGCGTTCGGCCGTTATCAGATTGTCGCGAGCGTTGCCGGCTTTGCCGCGTCCTCAACCGCACTCACTGTCCCGGCGGTGGTGCCCGTCGAGGTCGTGCTGAAGCCCGCGGCGTACGAGGAACTGGTCACGGTCGTTTCGGCCGGACGGCGAGACCGGCTCCGCACCTCGGAGAGTGCGCCCGTCACCGTGCTCGGCGGCGAGGCGATTCGCGATGCTGGGCACGAGACAGTCGGCGACGCGTTGCGCGAGGTCGCGGGCGTCGTGACGAGGAGGGGATCGGAAGGGACAGGCGCGGCCGGCGAGCAGATCCAGGGCATCGACTCGCGCCAGGTGCTCGTGCTCATCGACGGCCAACCCGTCGTGGGCGCGCGCGGCGTCAAGAGCGGCGTCCTCAATCTCGATCGCGAATCGACGCTGCGGCTGGATCGCGTCGAGGTGGTGAAGGGCGCCGCCTCGGCGCTGTACGGCTCGGACGCGATCGGAGGCGTGATCAACCTCATCAGCCGAGATCCGCACCGGCCGCTTGAACTCGATGCGCATGCGTCGAGCGGCAGTCAGGGTGCGGCGGACGTCACGGCTGACGCGGGCGGCCTCGGGCGCTGGGGCACGATGTTCATGAGCGCCGGCCGGCATCAACGGGATTCATTCGACTTGACGCCGTCGACGCCGGATACCACCGGCGCCGCGCTGCGGCGGCATGACGTGTCCGCCCGCGTCTCGACCTCGCCGACGCCGCCCCTGCTACTGAGCAGCACGATCACCGGCTACTGGAATACCCAGAGCGGCCGATCGGTGGGCGAGCTCGGCCCGGAGGAGGATCGCACGCCGAGCGACGCGCAGACCTATGGCGCGCGTGCGCAATGGCAACCGGACTCGCAGACGACCGGCGAGGTGCGCGCCTACCGCGGACGGTACCAGGAGACGTCCGATGGCTTTCTGCTGAACACGGCGCAGACGCCCCTGGAGCCCGGCGATCTGTATCAGGGACTCTCCAAGGTCGACGGATCGATCGCCCGCACGTTCGCGGACCGTCACCAGTTGCGGGGCGGCGTCGAGTGGATGCACGACACCTATCGCGGCCGGAACCGCATTCGCGACGCCGAAGGCAACACGGCCACGACGCGGGTGGCCTGGGGCCAGTACGAAGTCCATCCGGCGAGCGCGCTGACCGTGACGACCGGCGTGCGCGTCGACAATCACTCGGCCTTCGGCACTGCCGTTTCGCCGAAAGCCGCCGCCAACCTCCGGCTCGCCGACAGCGTGAGCGCGCGCGTTTCCTTCGGTCGCGGATTCCGCGCGCCGGATCTGGGCCAGCTGTATTACCGCTTCCTCAACCCCACCAATCTCTATCAGGTCATTGGCAATCCGCTGTTGCAGCCGGAGCGATCCGGCTCGTGGCAGATCGGCCTCGAGACGCGACATGGCAGTCGCGCTCACATGAGCGTGAACGTCTTCCGGAACGACGTCACGAATCTGATCGAATCCACGAGCCTGGGCTTCATCATCACGCCCGCGCAACTTGCTGCCGTCAGCGCCGCCGAACATCTCGACCCTGACTTCAACGTCCAGCTCAATCGTCTGCTGTTTCTGTACAAGAACGTCACGCACGCGCGGACCAAAGGCGTGGAACTGAATGGCGACGTGCGCCTCTCCGCTGCGGTGCGGCTCAGCGGCTCGTACGCGTACTTGGATGCGCTCAACGCGGAGTCCGGCCTGGCCCTGATCGGTCGCAACAACCAGCAGGGGATGATTCGTCTGGACTGGACTCCGGCCCGGACTGGCCTGCGGGCGAATCTTCGAAGTGGTTTCTACAGCTCCTGGATCGTGTCGCGTGCGACCACTGCGGCCGGTGCCGTCGACACGCGCGTGCCTGGATTTGCGTTGTGGGACGTGACAGTTGCCAAGACGCTTCTGCGAGGCGCCGAGGCGTTCGGTGCGATCGACAACCTGACCAACAGCCAGGATCCGAACACGGGGATCCGCTCGTCGACCGGTGCCGCGCTCCCGATCTATCGGCCGGAGTTCGGCAGGGCCATTCGGGCCGGCGTGCGTTGGAGCTGGTTGAAATGATCTGTAGGGCGGGTCCTTCTGGACCCGCCTGCTCAGCCAGCCTGATCAGCCGGGTCCGAAAGGACCCGGCCTACTTGTCTGGCCAGCTCGGGCGCCTGGCCAGCCGAACTTGAAGAAGTACGCGCCGGCGGCGACAAGCAGCGCGCCGATCCACATGCGATTCGCGAGCAGAACCGCGCCGGCGAGCGCGATCGCGATGCCGGCGGCCCGGCGCCCGCGCAGAAAACGCCCGAGCGAGTCGCGTCCGAGCGCGCCGGCGATCAGCGTGACGAAGAACGCGAGGCTCGCGCCGAGGACGACGGCTGCGCCGGTCGGCACCAGGAATCGGTTCGACACGATCAGCCCGCCCGCGCCCGCGACGAACGCCACCGCGACGCTCCACACCAGATACCCCCGCGCGCTGCGCGCGACGTTGCGCGCCGCCGCGGCGGGCACGACCACGAGCGCCTCGACGAGCAGCGCGCCGATGATCTTCAAGCTCACCACGATCGACAGCGCGAGCAGGAACGCGAAGAAGTAGTCGAGGAATCGCGAGTCTGATCCCTCGACGCCTGCGAGCGGCGGGCTCAGACTGTCGAGCAGCAGAGGGTTGTACTCGCGCGCGAGCAGCACCATCACGACGACGCCGACCGCGAGCAGCAGGAGCAAATCGCTGTCGGTGACCGTGAGCAGGCTGCCAAAAAGGATCGCCTCGACCTGGTGCACGTTGAACTGCCGCGTGACCGCGACGAGCAGCACGAGGCCGAGGCCGAGCGAGAGCGCGAGGAAGACGCCGATCAACGTGTCCGGCGGCAGCGACGACCGCCGCTTCACGTACACCATGCCGAGCGTCGCGAGCAGGCAGAAGCCGAACATGCCGGCATAGGGCGAATTGAGCGGCTCGCCGATCAGGAGTCCGAGCGAGACGCCCGTGAGCGCCGCCTGTCCGAGCGCCGCGCTGAAGAACGCCATGCGCCGCGCGACGACCAGATGGCTCAGGCCGCCCAGCATCGGCGTCAGCAGCAGGACGCACAGGAAGCCGCGGACGAGAAACGGATATTGGAAGTCGGCTGGCAGCACGCCGCTGCGCGCGAGCCCCGTCACCCACGCGTAGAAGGACGTCATGCGAGTGCATCCGCCGGCGCACCGTCGGCCACGACGCGTCTGTCGAGGACGGTCACGCGATCGCCGTGGCGCTTCACGCGCTCGTGATCGTGCGACACCATGAGCACGGTGACATCGTCCCGATCGCGTGCCGCGAGCAGGACGTCCTCGAGCCACTGGCTCGCGGTCTGATCGAGCCCCGTCGCCGGCTCGTCGAGGATCAGAAGTTCGGGCAGCGGATCGAGCGCGTGCGCGAGCAGCACGCGCCGCAGTTCGCCGCCCGAGAGCACGGACAGCTGACGCCGTTCGAATCCGGCGAGGCCGACGCGCTCGAGCATCGCCCCGATGCGCCGCGCGGCGCCCCGGCCGACGCCGAAGCAGACGGGACGGCGCTGTCGCGTGAGCGCGAGAAAATCGGCGACGGTGACCGGCAGCGTACGATCGACCGCGAAGCTCTGCGGCACATAGCCGATGCGGCCGTTGCGCCGCCAGTGCGCGAGGATCCGGCCGTCGAATCTGATCTGCCCGAGGATGGCGTTGACCAGCGTGCTCTTGCCGGCGCCGTTGGGGCCGACGATCGCGTGCAGCGTCCCGCGGGCGACCGTCAGCGAGACGTCGGACAGCAGCGTCTGGCCGTCGATCCGGACCGTCAGGTTCGAGACGTCAAGGATCGACAAGGACGCCCGGGACGTCGCGCCGCCGCTCATGCCGCCTTGTTCGATATCGCCGGCGTCACCAGCGCCCGGATCATCGTGTCCACGTTCCGCTGCATCTCCTTCTCGAACTTGTCCGGCGTGTACGCGCCCGACGCGATGTGCGTAATCGTGTAGACCTGCACGCCGGCCTCGTCCTGCACCACCTTCAGCAGCGCCGGCGGAAACGTCTCCTCGCTGAAGACGACCCGAATCTTCTCGCGCTTGAGCAGCGCGACCATGTCCTTCAGCTCGCCGGCCGACGGCGTGAGGCCGTGCTGCGGCTGGACGACGCCCGCGATCTCGAGGCCGAACTCCTGCAAGAGATACCCGTAGCCGTCGTGGACGGTGACGACGCGGGTGATCTTCGCGTCGGCGAGGGCGGTGGCGGCGCGGGCCTTGATCAGGCGCAGCCGCCGCGCGTAGTCGGCGGCGTTGGCCTGCAGCGCGGCCGCGTCCGACGGCCGCAGCGCGGCGATCGCCTTCTGGATCGCGTAGGTCTGTTGAACCGCGTTCGTGAACGAGATGAACGTGTGCGAATTGACGCCCGAGCCGTGGGCCGCGTGGATCTGCGGCGTCGACTCGTTCACGCGGATGATGACGATTTTCTTGTTGCCCGACGCCTTGATCATCGGGGTGATGAAATCGTCGTGGCCGATGCCGTTGATGACAATCGCGTCGAGGTCCATCAGCTTCTTGATGTCCTCGGGCCGCGGCTGGTAGTCGCCCGCGTCCACTTCGCCTGGCAGAATCGACCGCACTTCATACCCCGGCAGGGTGCCGACGACGTTCGCGGTCCACGAATAGTACGGATGCAACGTGACGCCGATCTTCAGCGTCGGGCGCGTCTGCGCTGACGCGAACACGGCGATGAGCAGCAGCAACCCGGTAGCGCAGGCCTTCAGGCCTGCTGGCGATGCAGCCCTGAAGGGCTGCGCTACGGTCTTGTCGTTCTTCATGGCGTCTTCACCGTAGGCGGTGGAGCGTAACCGATGCTCGGTGGATTCACCCGCATCTGAATCCACCCTTCGTTCTGCGGCATCTGGACCAACGCCGGCGACAACTCCGAGCCGTCGGCATGTGTCCAGACGGACACGTGCAGCATCATGCCGCCCGCGAGGCGATGGTGCTCTTCGTCTTCAGGGGACGGATCGGGGAGTGAGTCGGGCAGCGGTTCCTGGATCAGCAGCAGCCACGCCGGCGCGCCCGTCACGCCCGGAATGCCGCGATAGTTGATGAAGGCGCCGCGGTGCGTGACGATCCAGCGATACGCGGGTCCCCTCGCGGTCGGATCCTTTGTAAACGGCGGAACGCCCTGATCGGCGAGCGCATCCGGCGCGGGCCATTCGCCGGTGTCACTGCGCACGCGCTCCGCCTCGAGCAGTCCCTCCTGCAACTCGCGGAACATCAACTGCGCCCCGGACACGGCGTCACTGACGAGCGTCTGGTAGGGCAGCAGGCCGCTGGCGCGCGCGGGCGCGCCGTCCACGCGCCACGCCGTGTTGGCGAGATAGAAGCCGACGATCGCGACAATGACGACGGCCAGCCGCACGACGATCGTGGTTTCCTCGCGCAGCGAGGGCGGACGGATCTCGACGGTCCGCGGTTCGAACGGGCGCGCAGCGTCGGCAGACATCGGTCTCACGGATTCTGTGCTAGTTGCGCAGCGGCTTCAAGCCGAGGGCCGCTCACTCGAGGGCCGCTCACCCTGCAACGCGCCTCGGCGGCCTGTCGTCTAACGCGGACATGTCCTCCTGCTGATCGACGCGCGCGAAGGCATGATCACCTTCTACATCGCGCGCCGGGCATCATCGGCGGCGATCGCAAAAAAGCCGATCGGATGGCGGACGAGATCGCCCGTCTCGATCGTAGAGGCCGCGCGCGTAGAGGCCGCGCGCGCCGAGCGGGACTTCCGCCGGTAGCTCACACAGGAGCCGGAAGGCGGCCAGCCCGCACCGGGCGCGGCGCATTGGCGCCTCGGTCAGGCCCTGGAGAAGCAGGCGAAGAAAGCCGAGGCGATCGCAGAGTACGAGCAGGCGACGAGGCTCAGCCCGCAGCTCGATGAGGCGAAGAAGGATTTGCGTCGTTTACTTTCGCAGTAGGCGTCATTTTGATTGCTCAAATAGATTGATTTGACTATAAGTAATGGATGAACTGCCGCAAGTCGGTCCTGCTCCCTGGCCTGCTCCTGTTGCACTTCGTCCCTACGATCGCCCTCGCCCAAAGTCGCGAACACACGGGTCTTCTCGCCGGCATCGTTCGAGATTCCACGGGACTTGTCCTGCCTGGGGCCGGCGTCGAGCTGCGCACGCTCGCGTCCTCGGCGTCGGTGGCGAATGTCCCGGCGGCCGCAGACGGCACGTTCACGTTCACGGACGTGTCGTTCGGCCGGTACCGGCTCGTGGTGACGTGCCCCGGCTTCGAACCGTCTGATTCGTCGATCGAAATCGCCGCGGGTCCGCATCCTGCGGTGACCATCGTGCTTCGTCTCTCCGGAATCGAGGAGCAGGTTTCCGTTCACGCGTCCGCGGCGGACGTCCCGCTGACCCCGACGCTGCAATCGCCCGTCAGCCGCCGGCAGATCGACACCTTGCCAAGCGAGAGCGTCAGCGCGGGCCTCAGCTCGGTCATCACGCTGACCGCGCCCGGCGTCGCCGCCGACTCGAACGGCGGCTTTCATCCGCTCGGCGAGCACGCCGAGACGTCGTTCGTGATCGACAACCAGCCGATCACGGATCAGCAGAGCCGGACGTTCTCGAATCAGCTGTCGCCGAATGCGATTCAGTCGCTCGATGTGATCACCGGCGTGCCTCCCGCTGAATTCGGCGACAAGACCAGTCTCGTCGTCAGGGCGATCACGCGTTCGGGTCTCGGAGTCGGGCGTCCGCACGGTGCGTTGACAGTCGGGTACGCCTCGTTCCGCACGCCGATCGCCTCGCTGGCTGTCGGCCTTGGCAACTCGCGCGCCGGCAATTTCCTGTCGCTCGACGGCGTCGCCAGCCAGCGCTTTCTCGACGCGCCCGAGCCCGAGGCGCTGCACGCGCAGGGTAACGTGTTCAACCTCTTCGATCGGTTCGACACGCGATGGTCGCCGCAAACGACGCTGCAGCTCGGCGCGTCGGCGTCGCGGTCGGCGTTCGAGACGCCGAACACCTACGATCAGCAGGACGCCGGTCAGAATCAGCGCCAGCGGCAGCACAGCTTCAATCTCTCGCCGACGTTGACGCACGTGCTCGGTCCGCACGCCGTGGTCGAGAGCACCGGATGGGCACGACGCGACGTCATCGACTATCTGCCGAGCGCGGATCTGTACGCCGATCAGCCCGCCGTCCTCGCGCAGCATCGCAGCCTCACGAATGCCGGCGTGAAAGCCAGCCTCACGGCGACGGCCGGCGCGCATGCATTCAAGGTCGGTCTGCAGCAGACGACGACATGGCTGGCGGAACAGTTTCGGACGGGCCTCACCGATCCGGCATTCAACTCGCCATCGAGTGAAGGATTTCTTCCTGCACTGCTCCCGTACGATCTGACGCGCGGCGGCGCGTTCTTCGACTTTCAGGGCGACGCGGTCGTCAGCCAATGGGCCGCTTACGCGCAAGGTGCAGTGAGCACCGGCCCGTGGAACGTGACGGCCGGGCTGCGCGTGGACAGCTATCGCGGACTGAGCCGTGCGGTCGGCTGGCAGCCGCGGCTCGGCACGACGTACACGATCGATCGCACGAAGACGGTCGTGCGCGGTTCGTACGGCCGCATGTTCCTCACGCCGTACAACGAGAACCTCATTCTCGCCAGCTCGACAGGACCTGGCGGTCTCGGTGGCGGCGTGCTCGGCAGCGTGGCCGGTGCGCCGCTGACGCCAGGCCATCGTCAGCAGGTCGACGCAGGCGGGCAGCAAACCCTGTGGCGCGGCATTCACCTCGACGGCGAGTACTTCTGGAAAGTCACTGATGGCGCGTTCGACTTCGACGTGATCTTCAACACGCCGCTCGCCTTTCCCGTACAGTTCCGCGAGTCGCGCGCCGACGGCGGCCTGCTGCGCGTCACGCTCCCGGAATCTCACGGATGGCAGGCGTATGCCACGTTGTCGCACTCGAGGTCACGGCTGTTTGGGCCCGAGCTCGGCGGCCTCCGCTTCAGCGCGAGCTACGCGCCGGTCGCGCGGCCCGACCACGACGAGGCGCTGCAGGCGAACACGCACGTCGAGTACCGCGCGAGCGGCGGTCTCGCCTTCTGGAGTGGCCTGACGTGGAGGTACGACAGCGGCCTGGTCGCGGTCGCCGTGCCGGCGTATGCGGATGCGTTGACGCTGACCGGCGATCAGCAGGCGGCCATGGGGCTGTTCTGCGGCGACACGCTCGCCACGCGTGCGCAACCAATTCGAAGCTGCGCGTCATCGACGTTCGGCGCGCAGCGCATCAACATCCCGGCGCCCGGAACGGAAAACGACGATTCCAATCCGCCGCGGATCGTGCCGCATCACGTCGTCGACGTCGCGGCGGGCCTGGATCACCTGTCGATCGGGAAGCTGCCGCTGCGCGCGCGGGTAACGGTAATCAATCTGTTCGACACGGTCGCCCTCTACAATTTCCTGTCGACGTTCTCCGGGACGCACTTCGTCACGCCCCGGACCGTGCGCGTCGAGATCGGCGTTCGGTTCTGAGCCTTCACCCGCTGGCGGCGGCTGGACGTATGATGTCGCGAATGAAACGCGTGAGGCGTGCGCTCAGTGTTGTGCTCGCTGCGGCCGCACTCATCACAGCGTCTGCGTCGGCTCAGACGGCGCCCGTGCCCACGGCTCCGACGCGCGCGGACATTCTGCGCGGCGAGTACGGACGCTATCGCGCCAACAACGACGTCCTCTTCTATCATCTCGACGTGCGCGTCGATCCGGACAAGAAGCTCATCAGCGGGAAGAACACCATCCGCTTCCGCATGCTCGCCGACGACACGCGCATTCAGCTCGACCTCTACGCCAATCTCAACGTCGACAGGATTCTCCTCGGCGGGACGCCGCTCACCTACGAGCGCGAGCTCAACACGGTGTGGGTGGATTTTCCGGAGACGCTCGTCAAGGGCCGCGAATACGCGATCGATTTCTCCTACTCAGGCACGCCGACGCAGACCGGGCGGTTCGGCGGGTTCACGTTCGGCAAGGACCCGGCGGGCCGGCCCTGGATCTTCACGGCGTGCGAAGGCGAAGGCGCCGCGATCTGGTGGCCGAACAAGGATCAGTGGCGCGACGAGGTCGAGCGGATGGAGTTGAGCGTGGCGATCCCGAATGGTCTCGTCGACGTGTCGAACGGGAAGTTCGTCGTGAAGACCGACCTCGGCGACGGCTACACGCGCTGGGATTGGAGCATTCAGTACCCCATCAACGCCTACGACGTCTCGCTCAACATCGGGACCTACGCGCACTTCGACGATCGGCTCGGCGACGCGCCGATGGATTTCTACGCGCTGCCTGAGGATCTCGACAAGGCGAAGCGGCAGTTCGCACAGGCGAAGGGGATGCTCGAGGCGTATCAACACTACTTCGGCGAATATCCGTTCAAGAACGACGGCTACAAGCTGATCGAAGCGCCGTACTCAGGCATGGAGCATCAGAGCGCCGTCACCTACGGCAACCATTTCGCGAACGGCTACCTCGAGCGCGACTGGACCGGCGTCGGCGTGAGCCCGAAGTTCGACTTCATCATCATCCACGAGAGCGCGCACGAGTGGTTCGGCAACGCCGTCACGGCCGCCGACGTGTCCGACATGTGGATCCATGAAGGATGGGCGACGTACCTCGAGAGTCTGTACGTCGAGTACACGTTCGGCTACGACGACGCGCTCAAGTACGTCAACGGGTACAAGACGAAGGTCGCGAACAAAGCGCCGATCATCACGCCGCGCGGCATCCACCGGGGCCCCGGGCAAGATCAGTACTTCAAGGGCGCGCTCTTCCTCAACACGCTGAGGAACGTCGTCAACGACGACGCGCAGTGGTGGGCGCTGATGCACGACTACTTTCAGCACTTCAAGTATCGGACCATCATGACCGAGGATCTGGTTCGGTTCTTCAACCAGTATCTCGGCTGGAATCTCACGCCGATCTTCGATCAATACCTCCGCCACGCCTCGCTGCCGGCGCTCGAGCTGACCTTCGACGAACAGAAGCGCACGGTCGCGTATCGCTGGAAGGCGGACGAGGCGGCATTCGCGATGCCGATTCGCGTTGGAACCAAAGGCCGCTGGCAAATCATCCAGCCGACGACCGAGTGGAAGACGATGACGACGTCGCTGAAGAAAGACGAATTCCAGGTCGCGACGGACCTGTACTACATCGACATCGTCCGGTAAGGCAGGTCAAGCGCGTAGACCGGCGCGCACTCGGGTTCACCAGACGGTCTCGAGCGCCCCGTAGTCGCGCAGACGCCGATCTCGCGTGACCAGCGTTCCCGATTCCAGCATCGTCGTCGCGACGATGAGGCGATCGGCGGGATCGCCGTGAAACGATCCGAGTTGCGTGGCCTTGACCGCGACCGCCGGCGTCAGCGGGAGCAGCTCGACACGCGGCATCGCCAGGGCCTGCCGCAGCCAATCGAGTGGCGCCCGGTCGAGGCTGATGCGGCCCTTGGCGACCGCAGCCGCGACTTCGAAGCAACTCACTGCGGCGACGCCGATCCGTTCCGCGGCGTCGATCCGCGTGCGGGCCTTCCTTCCCAGCCTGGACGCGTCGCTGACCCACCAAATCCAGGCGTGCGTGTCGAGTACCGTCACCGGCCGAGTTCCCAGTCGTCGAGCAACGGTCCGACGATGTCGCCGTGCACCGACACGCTGTGCTTGAGCGACGAGCCGCCTGCCGGCGCCATGGGCACGATCCGCGCGACCGGGCGGCCGCGCTTCGTGACGATCAGCGACTCGCCGGTATGGGCCACGCGGTCGAGCATCTTGAGGCATCGCGACTTGAACACCGACGCGGAAACTGCCCGGTGCGTTGACATGGACATATTATGTGACCATACAGGCTATCTGTAAAGACCACTGCAGCCAGACGCACCAGCCGCGTCGGCTGCTTTCGGCAGTGCGTCAACGCCGAAGATCTCGCGAACGTGAAGCAGAGCGACCGGGATCCGCTGCTGCGGCCGGCCCGGAGCGCGGACGGCCGCTGGACCGTCGACGCACGGGCGCCGCTCGATGGGCGCAACGTCAACGGCGGCGTGAAATTGAAGTTTTGAACAGGAGCCCTGCCCGGCCTCTATTGAATCGTGATGGCGCCCTGCAGCGACTTGTTGTCGGGCAGGTTGTGATCGTGGAACCCGCACTTCCTGGCGATCACGAGATTGCCGGTCTGGCGAGTCTGCCCGGGCTCCAGATGGCCCACCTGATTAATCTCCGGGCAGTCGTTGTGCTCGGGGTGCGGGTCGGAGAACATGTCGTGGCCGCGCGAGTCCTGGTTGACGAAGGTCACCTGCGCGCCGCGCGCCACGGTGATGTTCACCGGACAGACGGCACCGGCGGACGTGATGACGATCGTCGTCACGTTCGATCCGGTCGTGCAGGTGCCCGACGGCGACGTTGTCGAGCTCGTGCTGTCCGAGCTGCCGCCGCACGCGAACATCAGTCCTGCGAGCGAGGCGGCGACCATCGCACCCCGCACCCTCGCACCCCGCACGCTCGCACCCCGCACGGCACCCAGCACTCCAGCACCAAGCACTCAGCACCCCTCTCCTACGATTCTAGCCTGTACTTCGCGAGGTAGTACGACAGCGCGCGCTGGCTGATGCTCATCAGCTCGGCCGCGTCCTTCTTGACGCCGCCAGCGTTCTCGAGCGCGCGGCGGATCGTCTCGCGCTCGACCCATTCGATGTTCTGCCGCAGCTTCAGCGACGGCAGCCCGCTCGCCTGCGGCACGGTCGCGCCGAGCACCGACACGGCCCGCGCCGTGATCATTGGCCCGGTGGACAGCACGACCGCCCGCTCGATCGTGTTCTCGAGCTCGCGCACGTTGCCCGGCCAGTCGTAGGCCTGCAGGCCGGCCAGCACGCCCTCGTCGATTTTCTCGATCCGCCGGCCGGTGCGCTGGGCGTGCTTCTGGACGAAGTGCTCGACCAGCGCGGGGATGTCGTCGCGCCGCTCGCGCAAAGGCGGGATCTCGATCGGGATGACGTTCAGGCGGTAGAAGAGATCCTCCTGGAACTTGCCGTCCGCGACCATCTGCCGCAGGTTGCGGTTGGTGGCGGCGATGACGCGGACGTCGATCTTCTCGGTGCGCTCCGAGCCGAGCGGTTCCACCTCGCGCTCCTGCAGGACGCGCAGCAGCTTCGACTGCAGCGTCGGCGTCATCGTGCCGATCTCGTCGAGGAAGATCGTCCCGCCGTCGGCCAGCGCGAACTTGCCCTTCTTCGTCGCCGTGGCGCCGGTGAACGCGCCGCGCACGTGGCCGAAGAGCTCGGACTCGAGCAGCGTTTCGGGGATCGCCGCGCAGTTGACCTTGATGAGCGGCATGTCGTGCTGCGCGCTGTGCGCGTGGATCGCCCGCGCGACGAGCTCCTTGCCCGTGCCGGTCTCGCCCGTGATCAGGACCGTGCTCTTCGTGTCGGCGACGAGCTCGGCCCGGCGGATGACGTCCTCCATCGCGCGGCTGCGCCCGATGATGCCGTAGTGATCGAACTGCTCGTCGCGCTCGCTCACCATGTAGCGGTATTCGGTGCGCAGCCGCTGATGATCGAGCGCGCGCCGGACGACGACGAGCAGCTCGTCGATCTCGAACGGCTTCTGCAGGTAGTCCAGCGCGCCGAGCTTCATGGCCTCGATCGCGCTCTCGACTGTGGCGTGCGCCGTCATCATCACGATCTGCGGACGGTCGTCGCCTGAGCCGGGGGCCGCGTCCCCCCGGCCCTCGGCCGTGGACGCCCCTGAGGCAACAACCTCGCGAATCAGATCGAGCCCGCTCAGCTCGGGCATCATGTTGTCCACGAGCAGCACGTCGAAGTTGCGCTCGGCGAGCAGCCGCTGGCCCTGGCGCGGACTCGTGGTCTCGACGACGGCGTGGCCCGCGTCGCGCAGGGCGCGGCCCAAGGCCTTGAGGATCTTGTCTTCGTCGTCGATGAGGAGAATCGATCCGCGATGCATCAGCGTGTGGGCAGGTCGATTTGAAATTGGGTGCCGAGCCCCGGCGCGCTCGAGACGGCGATCGTCCCGCCCAGGCCCTCGACGATGTTCTTCGCAATCGGCAGGCCCAGCCCCGTGCCGCCGTGCTTGGTGGTGAAGTAGGGGTCGAAGACCTGCGGGAGATCCTGCGGCGCGATACCGACGCCGCGGTCGGTGACGACAATCTGGACGCGGTCGCCGCCGGCACGGGTCGTCAGCGTCACGAGCGCGGCAGGCGGGTCCGAAAGGACCCGCCCTACGGTGGTGGGCGCGGCAGGCAGGTCCGAAAGGACCCGCCCTACGGTGGTGGGCGCGGCAGACGGATCCGAAAGGACCCGCCCTGCGGGTGTGGGCGCGGCGCCGTTCGCCGCGTGCCGCGCGTTCACCAGCATGTTGACGAGTGCGATGCGCAGGCGCTCGGGATCCGTGGTCACCGTCGACAACGTGGAATCCAGCTGCACCGCGATCTCGGATCCCGGGCCCGCCGCGACCGCCGCGGCGGCGGATTCGCGGCAGAGCGCGTTGATGTCCACCGGCGCCAGCGTGAACTTGATCGGCCGCGCGAAGTCCAGCACGTCGTTGACGATGCCGTTCAGGCGCGCGACCTCGCCGTCGATGTCCGCCACGGCTTCGCGGACGGCGTCGATCCCGACGCCGGGCTGCCGCAGCGCGTGCAGCGTCGCCTTGATGATCATCAGCGGGTTGCGCACTTCGTGCGCGATGACCGTCGAGAGGCGGCCGAGCGACGTCAGCCGCTCTTTCTGCGACATCTCGCGCTGGAACCGCGCGACGGAATCGGTCAGCGTGTTGAAGGTGGACGCGAGCAGCCGTGCGTCCTCGTCATCCCACCGGTTGCGGTAGCGCAGCGCGATCTTGCGCGTCAGGTCGCCGGTGGCGGCGACTTCCTTCATGACGTCGGTGATGGCGGCGAGCGGCCGCGCGATCGTGCGGGCGACGGTGAAGCTGAGCGCCATCGCGAGCACCATCGCGAGGACGCCGGTGACCGCGAAGCCGGTGTGAATCGCGCGCAGCGATTCAAGCTGCGCCGTGCGCGACCGCAGGATCAGCGCGACGGGCCCGGGGGACATCGCTGTCAGCGCCGCGGCTGTGTCGCTTGCGCCCGGCGCGGCCGCGCCGGCGCCATTCATGTCCGACGAGAGGGACCGCGAGAGCGTCGTGTACTCCTCGGCGTCGAGCTGGACGCGGGAGATGCCGGGGTGGCGCAGGTGCTCGGCGAGCGCGGCGTAGCGCGTGCGCGGCAGCGTGGACGCCAGGATCTGCCCGTCCATGCCGAACGCCAGATCGCTGCCGGTGATGCGCTTCAGATCGGCGAGCAGCCCGTCGTCGAGCAGGAAGCCGACGCCGAGCGTGCCGAAGATCTGGCGGCGCGGCCGGTCCACCGCGACCGGCACGGTCACGATCTGCAGGATGCCGGTGGGCTGCGGCAGCAGGCTGATGCTGTCGCGCCCGGCGAGCGCGTCGCGCACCGCCGGCTGATGCGCCGCGATCTCCGCGGCACGCGGCGATCCGCCGGCCGTGAAGAGCAGGTCGCCGCGGCGGTTGGTCACCAGCACCAGATTCGCGTTGAGCTGCGACTGGTAGTCCACGGCGACGTCCTGGACCGTGGGCGGATCGTTGGTCTCGACCGCGGCTTTCAGCTTCGGCAGGTCGGCGATGAGCCGCGCCATCAGCGTGAACGTCCGCGTGCGCTCGGCGCGGAGCTGATCGATCTGCGCGCCGGTCGCGACGATCTCGCGCTCGAGCGTGCGCTCGGCTTCCTGCGTCACCGTCACGTTCACGAGCGCGATCGCGACGCCGATGCACAGCATCGCGAGGACCGCGCTCGCGAGGAAGAAGCGGCTCCGCAGCGAGGCCAGGACGTTCATCGAATCGTGAAGTCCATTTCCGCGACGCCGCCGTCGGGCACGGTGACCGCTTTCGAGTCCGACGAAGTGCCTTCGTTCCAGGCGATCACGCCGTAGGTGCCGGGCGGCACGTTGTCGATGCGGTAGCGGCCCTCGGTGTCCGTCATCGCGAAGAACGGATGGCCGAACACCAGGATGAACGCGTTCATGTGGGAGTGAATGTCGCAGAACACGCGGACAATGCCGGGACGATCGAAGCGCACCTGCCGCGAGTTGCCCGCGGCGTAGCGGCCGAGGTCGAACGGCCGCGTCTTCGAGAGCGAAAACACGTTGTGGTAGAACTTGTCGCTGTTGGGGAAGTCCACGGTCGTGCCCGTGGTGATGGCGAGCACGTGCGGCACGAACGTCTCGTTGCGCTGATCCATCACCGCGTGCCCGCCGTCGCTCGCCTCGAACGCGCCGCGCGGCGCCGACTCCAGGTACACCACGGATCGCAGGACGTCCGGCAGATCGCGGCCGCTCGGCGTGCCCAGCTCGGCGACGGTCGGCCGCCGTTCCGGCGGCGTGACGACGTGCCGCAGCTCGACGCGGCCACGGATGGCGCCGTTGCGTGCCGCGGAAAGCTTCGGACTATCCGCGGCGAGCACACCGAGGAGGCAGAGGCCACAGAGCGCACAGAGGGAAATAGGCCACAGAGTCACTGAGCCACAGAGAATGTGTTGTACATTTTCTTCTCTGCGTCTCTGTGCCTCTGTGGCTAATCCCCCTTGTCTCGGTGTTCTCACGTCTCTCTGTGTCCTCTAAAACCAAAACACCAGTTGCGCGGCTTTCAGGTGCGCGAGCTGTTCGAGGGGGCCGCCGTCGCGGTGGTTGTATTGGTACGACAGCTTCAGCTGCAGGTTCCGCTGGATCGAGTAGCCGCCGCCGACTTCGACGCGCGTGACGGGCGCATCCCACGGCTCCATGACGAGCGTGCCGGCGACGTCACTGAATCCGAGATGATCCACACGGCCCGCGGCGAACAGGCCCGGTCGAATCTTGTAGCGGCCCTCGAGCGACGTCGAGACCGCGCGCAGCGGACGGTCGAGCGCCGGTGTCCGGACCGTCGGCAGCTGCCAGTCGCTGACGATGGTTTCGACGCGCAGCAGGTAGTAGCCGCGCGAGTACTCGAGGTCGCCGCCCCAGGCGGTCTGCGTGAAGTCGCCGGCGCGGCTGTCGTCGCCCAGGGCGGCGCGCACGGCGGAGGCCGAGACAAACGGTCCGCGCGCCACGGACGTCCCGGCGATCAGGCCGCTCAACGCCCCCACCGGGCGCAACTCGACGCGCCCGGCCACCTGCCGGCCGTTGTTGTCGTCGTGGAACAGCGGATTCGAGAGCGTGCCGGCGGTCACTGCCACCGACGCGTTCACGACGCCGGCCGTCGCGTGCACCTGAACGCCCGTGTCCCACCGGAAGGCACTGACGAGCGCCACGCCCTTGTCGAGCGAGGCGTTGCCGACGGTGTAGCGGGTCAGCCAGCCGAGCCCGCGCTTGCGCAGCAGCTCGTCGGCCGAGGCCGGCAGCGAATCGGGTCGCAATGACGTGAGGTACTGGTAGGCGAGCGGGTAACCGATGAGCGGGTTGTCGCTCCCGTAGGTCCGCCGCGCGAACGCGCCGAACACCGGCGGGATGCGGCCGACCTCGATGTCGATTGCGCGCCTCGTCCAGGGTTTGATCCGCACGTACAGCGCGTACGCCTGCATGCTGTCGAGGTTCTCGGTGCGCAGCTCGCCGAGCAGCGTGAAATGATCGCCGCCGTTGACGGCCGCCGAGACGTCCGCGCGGAGCAGGCGCAGCGCCGAATGTTCGTAGTCGGTGTAGTCGAAGAAGCCGGGATCGTCCGACCCGACGGTCGCCGACACATCGCCGCTGATGGTCATGCGGCCGCCGCTGACCGAAATCGGTTCGGACGGCAGCGTCTGTGCGCCCGCCGGGGCGACGCCGAGCCCGGCGAGCCCGAGGGCCACGCACCACGCCTTCATCACTTTCATGCCGGTAAGCAAATTATAGTCCGCGGGATAGAATGACCGCCTTGGCCTACATCATCTGCGAGCCCTGCGTCGGCGTGAAGGACACCGCGTGCGTGGACGTCTGCCCGGTGGACTGCATTCATCCCCGGAAGGACGAAGCTCGGTTCGCCGCCGCCGAAATGCTTTATATTCATCCCGACGAGTGTATCGACTGCGGCGCGTGCGTCCCGGCGTGTCCGGTTGCGGCCATCTTCGTGCTGGATGAGACCCCCCGAAAATGGGAGTCGTTCATTGGAAAGAATCGCGATTACTATATGAACAGCATGGAGGCTAGAGACTAGGGACTGGGGAAAGCATTTTCCAGCCACCAGCCACCAGGCACCAGTCACCGGAGAGTCATGGGCCTCATCGACCACTCGTTCGAAGACAACTTCATCACGACCAGCATCGATCGCGTGCTGAACTGGGCGCGCGAATCGTCGATCTGGCCGATGGGTTTCGGTTTGGCGTGCTGCGCGATTGAGATGATGGCGGCGTCGGCGTCGCGATTCGACATCGCGCGGTTCGGCGCCGAAGTGTTTCGCGCCTCGCCGCGGCAGTCGGACCTCATGATCGTCGCAGGCACGGTGACCAAGAAGATGGCGCCGGTGCTGCGGCGGCTGTACGACCAGATGCCCGAGCCCAAGTGGGTGATCTCGATGGGCAGCTGCTCGAACGCCGGCGGGCCGTTCCCGACCTACAGCGTGCTGCAGGGCGTGGACAAGGTGGTGCCCGTGGACGTCTACGTCTCGGGATGCCCGCCGCGTCCGGAAGCGCTGCTCTACGGCCTCATGCGGCTGCAGGACAAGATTCGCAAGGAAGGCACGGTGCTCCGCAAGGAGCGCACGATCATGGCCAA
>JACPZW010000085.1 GCA_016195265.1 Acidobacteriota bacterium
ATCGTCATGGAGCCGAACGACTACCAGACGTGGCTGAGCGGCGGCGCGCCGGAAGGATCGCTCGCGACGACCGGCGCGAAACTGTTCACGGACCTCGCGTGCAACACGTGCCACCGGCCGGACGCGCAGGGGCGCGGGCCGGTGCTCGACGGATTGTTCGGGAAAACGGTATCGCTGCAGAGCGGCGAGACCGTGACGGTCGATGAAGCGTACGTGCGCGAATCGATTCTGACGCCGGCCGCGAAGATCACGCGCGGCTTCCAGCCGATCATGCCGACGTTCCAGGGCATCGTGTCCGAGGAACAGCTCCTCGCGCTCGTCGAGTACGTGAAATCACTGAAAGCGCTTCCTGTCGTCAGCGGCGCGGAAACGCAGGCCCGATAGATTTTATGACTACCGCCCTCGTCCCGGCGCGCCACTATCTGAACGACGGCTACGGCATCAAGTCGTGGCTGCTGACGCGCGACCACAAGCGCATCGCACTGCTGTACCTGGCGGGCGTGACGTTCTTCTTCTTCATCGGCGGCGCGTTCGCCGTGCTCATTCGCCTGGAGCTCGCGACGCCGGTCGGCGACCTCGTGTCCGACGAGACCTACAACAAGCTCTTCACGATGCACGGCGTGATGATGGTGTTCTTCTTCCTCATCCCCGCGATCCCGTCCGTGCTCGGGAATTTCCTGGTCCCGATCATGATCGGCGCGAAGGACCTCGCGTTCCCGAAGCTGAATCTCGCGAGCTGGTACATCTACATGCTCGGTGCGGCGTTCACGACGTACGCGATCGTGACGGGCGGCCTCGACACCGGCTGGACGTTCTACACACCGTTCAGCACGGTCGCGTCCACCAGCGCCGTGATTCCGGCCGCGCTCGGCATCTTCATCACCGGCTTCTCGTCGATCCTCACGGGCCTCAACTTCATCGTGACGATTCACCGGATGCGCGCGCCCGGCATGACGTGGTTCCGCCTGCCGCTCTTCATCTGGTCGCACTACGCGACAAGTTTAATAATGGTCCTCGGCACGCCGGTCCTCGCCATCACGATCCTGCTCGTCGCGGCCGAGCGCGTGTTCCACTTCGGCTTCTTCGATCCGGCCGTCGGCGGCGACCCGGTGCTCTTCCAGCACCTGTTCTGGTTCTATTCGCACCCGGCGGTCTACATCATGATCCTGCCGGCGATGGGCGTCATCAGCGAGCTCATCGCCGCGTTCTGCCGAAAGCCCGTGTACGGCTATCCGTTCGTCGCGTTCGCGAGCCTCGCAATCGCCGTGCTCGGTTTCCTCGTCTGGGCCCACCACATGTTCGTCGCCGGCATATCCGTCTACGCCGCGATGATCTTTTCGATTCTCAGCTTCCTCGTCGCGATTCCGTCCGCGGTGAAAGTCTTCAACTGGACCGCGACCATGTACAAAGGATCGGTGTCGTGGCAGACGCCGATGCTGTACGCGATCGGCTTCATCGGCCTGTTCACCATCGGCGGACTGACGGGCCTGTTCCTCGCGGCCGTCGGGCTGGACATTCACGTCACCGACACCTACTTCATCGTCGCGCACTTCCACTACATCATGGTCGGCGGCACGATCATGGCGTACCTCGGCGGCCTGCACTACTGGTGGCCGAAGATCAGCGGCCGTCTCTACAACGAGTGGCTGGCGAAGGTCAGCGCGCTCGTCATCTTCGTCGGCTTCAACCTGACGTTCTTCCCGCAGTTCATCCTCGGCTACCTCGGGATGCCGCGCCGCTATCACGCGTATCCGCCCGAGTTCCAGGTGCTGAACGTGCTGTCGTCGGCGGGCGCCTCGATCCTCGGCGTCGGCTACCTGCTGCCGATGATGTACCTGACGTGGTCGCTGCGGTACGGCCGGCTGGCGAGCGCGAACCCGTGGGGCGCCGTCGGCCTCGAGTGGAACACCACGTCGCCGCCGCCGACCGCGAATTTCGCCGAGCCGCCCGAGGTCACCTGGGAGGCGTACGACTACGGATCGCCGGCGGTGGTGGAACATGTCTGATATCCACGCGCACCCGGCGCTCGCGCATCACTTCGACAGCCTCGAGGAGCAGAAAGAGGCGGCCACGCTCGGGATGTGGGTGTTCCTGGTCACCGAAGTGCTGTTCTTCGGCGGGATCTTCGCAACCTACGCGATCTACCGCAGCTGGTATCCGGAGGCGTTCGCCGCGGCGAGCCACGAGCTGGACGTTACGCTCGGCACGATCAACACCGCCGTGCTGATCACGAGCTCGCTGACGATGGCGCTCGCGGTGCACGCGGCGCAGCTGGGCCGGCGCACGAAGGTGATGGTGTTTCTCGTGCTCACGATGGCGCTCGGCGGCGTGTTCCTCGGCATCAAGGGCGTCGAGTACTACCACAAGTTCACCGAGCACCTGATTCCCGGACCCGGATTCCAGTTCGAGAAGGAGCACCTGCGCCACGCGCAGATCTTCTTCTCGCTGTACTTCATGATGACCGGCCTCCACGCGCTCCACATGATCATCGGATTCGGGATCATGCTGGTGATGCTGTGGTGGGCGTGGCGCGGGACGATTACGAAGGAGTACTACAGCCCGATCGAAATCAGCGGCCTGTACTGGCACTTCGTCGATATCGTGTGGATTTTCCTGTTCCCGCTGCTCTACCTGATCGGGCGGCACGCACACTGAGGGCTGATGGCTGAGCACATCGTTCCCACGCGCGTCTACTACACGATCTTCGCGATCCTCATGCTCTGCACCTACCTCACCGTGCGGATCGCGTTCTTCGATCTCGGACCGCTGAACGTCGTCGCCGCGCTCACGATCGCCGTCCTCAAGGCCACGCTCGTGGTGCTGTTCTTCATGCACGTGAAGTACAGCACGAAGCTGACGTGGGCCGTCGTCCTCGGCAGCGTTTTCTGGCTCGGGATCCTCCTCGCGCTGACGATGAGCGATTACCTGACGCGCGCGTGGCGCACGTACGGATAACGCCGGTACGGGTGATATGTAGGCCGGCTCCTTTTGGAGCCGGCGCGATCAGGCGGGTCCAAAAGGACCCGCCCTACTCGTCGGCTGCCTGCGCAAGCGTGCCAAGGAGTTCTGGCATACTGAGGCACCCCAGTGTCCGAGCCTCGACCGACGCCTGAAGAAAACGTCGCGCTGCTCGAAAAGGCACAGCAGGTGGCCCACGTCGGCAGCTGGGTCGCCGAGCTGGACGGATCCGACCGTCTCAGCTGGTCTCCGGAAACGTACCGCATTTTTGGCGTGACGCCCGGCCTGTTCGCAGGCACCTCCGAAGCGTTTCTTTCCCTGGTCCACCACGCGGACCGTGACGCCGTGCGCGCGGCGAGCGCCGCGGCGGTGGACGAGGCCCGGCCGTACGACATCGACCACCGCATCGTCCGTGCCGACGGCACGGTGCGCTGGGTCCACGAGCAGGCCGACATCGTGCGCAACGCGAACGGGCGACCGGTCCGCATGATCGGCGTCGTGCAGGACATCACCGAGCGCCGCGATCTCGAGGAACAGTTCCGCCAGGCCCAGAAGATGGAGGCGATCGGCCGCCTCGCCGGTGGCATCGCGCACGATCTGAACAACGCGCTGACCGCCATCGCCGGCTACGCGGATCTGGCGCTCGGTGAGATCTCGGTCAACCATCCGGCGCGCACCGACGTCGAGGAGATCAAGCGCGGGGCCGAGCGGGCCGCATCAGTGACGGCGCAGCTGCTCGCGTTCAGCCGCAAACAGCTCATCGCGTCGCGGGTGTTCGACCTGAACGAAACGGTGATGGCGATCGCGCGCCTGCTCTCGCGCCTGCTGGGCGCGGACATCGACGTCCGCACGACGCTCGCCGCGTCGCTGCCGCCGATCGTCGGCGATCCCGGCCAGGTCGAGCAGGCGATCATCAACCTCGCCGTCAACGCGCGCGACGCCATGCCGGCCGGCGGACGGCTCGACCTAACGACGTCGCTCGACGATCTCGACGACGCGTTCGCGCGGGCGCACGTGCCGATGACGCCGGGGCGCTACGTCGCGCTGCACGTCGCCGACACGGGCCACGGCATGTCGCGCGACACGCAGGCGCGCATCTTCGAGCCGTTCTTCACGACGAAGGACGTCGGCAAGGGGACGGGGCTCGGTCTGTCGATGGTCTACGGCACGCTGAAGCAGATCGGCGGCTTCGTCTTCGTGGACAGCGAGATCGATCGCGGCACCACGTTCCACCTCTACTTTCCGCCCGCGGTAGGACAGCCGTGCGCGCCGCCGCCCGAGCCCGATCCGCAGCGATCGAAGCGGGGCGCGGAAACCGTCATGGTCGTGGAAGACGAACCCGCGGTCAGGAATTTCGTCGCGTCCGCGCTGCGCAACGAAGGGTATCGACTGGTGCTGGCCGGGTCGGCCGAAGAAGCCGCGCGGGTGTCGGCGGCCCTTGACGGTCCGATCAATCTGCTGCTGACCGACGCCATCATGCCCGGCAAGAGCGGCATCGAGCTCGCCAGCGCGATGGTCGCGGCGCGGCCCGGCCTGCCCGTCATCATCATGTCGGGCTACACGAAGGAGACGCTCAGCGTGAGCGGCCTCAAGGATCCCGTCAACCTGCTGCGCAAGCCGTTCTCGCCGACCGAGCTGCGCCAGCGCATTCGCGCGGCGCTCGGGCATCAGATGTAGACATGCCGATCTGTAGGGCGGGTCCTTTGGGACCCGCCTGACCGTGCCGGGTCCAAAGGACCCGGCCTACTGATCATCGCGACCGCCGGGTCCAAAGGACCCGGCCTACTGATCATCGCGACCGCCGGGTCCGAAGGACCCGGCCTACATATCACCGGAGCGGCTTCAACCCCGGCGTCACACCCGGCGGCAGTGGCGTCCGCGCCGTGTTCAGCACCATCGCCAGCATCGTGTAGTACCCGCTGATCCCCATCGCGTCGACGACGCCCTGCTCACCGACGCTGGCGACCGCGCGCGCGTACGTCGCATCGCCGACGGCCTGCGTCCGCGCGATCTCGTCGCACAACGTGAAGAGCGCGTCCTCGTTCTCCGTCATGGCCGCCGGACGGCGGCCCTCCGCGAGCGCCGCGATGACGTCGGCGCGCACGCCGGCCTGGCGCGCCAGCGGTTCGTGCGCGTTCCACTCGTACTGCTGCGTCCATCGCCGCGCGGTCAGCAGGATCACGAACTCGCTGAGCCGTGGCGGCAGCGCGCTCTTGTACCGCAGGTAGTCGCCCATCGCGCGCGCGCGGTTCATCAGTTCGGGGCTGCGCAGTAGCGGCACGAACGGACCCGAGATGTCCACCGAACGCGCGGCTTTGAAGTCGGCCACCGCCTGCTTCTGCGCGTCCGTCAGTTGTCCCGCGGGAATCGGCGGCAGGCGATCCTGTGCGTCCGCCCGGCCGACCATGGCCGCCATGACGATAATCACCAGCCCCCCCATCGCCAGCATCATCTTTCGCATCCGTGCCTCCGCATGTCCTGACATCCTCGCACAGTTGATAATGTGAGGCGCGTGATACGACTGCGCCCGCTGACGCCGTTCCTGCTCAACCTCGCCATCGCCGCGGCAGCCCGCCTGATCCTGCCGGTGACGCTTGCCGACGGCGGCGAGCGTTATCTGTACTACATGATGAGCCTGTTCTTCCCGTACGCGAGCTGTCCCAGCTTTCACTGCTTCCGGTTCGTGCCGCCGCTGCTCGTGTCGCTCCTCCCGCTGCAGATCGTCGACGCGTTCATCGTCACCGGAGTGTTGTGCCAGGTCGCGGCAGGGACGCTGCTCTGGCACATCGCCGGGCGTTTGGGCGGCTCGCGCCAAGTGGCCTTCCTGGCGACCGCCCTTTTCTGGACGTTCTGGGGACCGCTGCCGGCGCTGCGCGATCCGATGTTGATCGCTGATCCGGTCCAGGCGCTGTGGGTCATCGCGGGATTGTTTCTCCTGATCGAGCGCCGCTATGCCGCCGCGCTTCCGGTGCTGGTCGTCGGCGCCGGCGTGAAGGAGAGCGTGGTGCTCGTCCCGTGCGTCTATGCCGCGTTCCTGATTCTGTCGGGCGAAAGCGTCCGCGGACGACTGTTGTGGATCGCCGGGCTCATCGGCGCGCCGTTGCTGGCCTGGGCGCTCGCGCGAAGAGGTCTGATCGCCTCGTTCGACTACCTGCCGGCCGGCGCGGCCTCGACGTCTGGACCCGTCGTTCCCAACACGGGTCTGGCCGTGCTGTGGCCGACGATCGGCTATTGGTTCAGTCTGCTCGGCCCCTGGCCTCACAACGCCGTCATCGCGGCGCTTTACGTGTTCACCGCATTTGGCGCCGGCTGGATTTTCGGCATCCTCGGTCTGGCGTCGGCGAACCGGCGGCAACGCGCGCTTGTCGCGGCTGCCTCGCCCGCGATTCTGTTCCTGTGCATGTACCAGGAGCCGCATCGCGCCATCACGTCGTACCCGTTCGCCATGGCGATTCCGGCCGCGTTGTATCTCGCGCCGCTGCCCGCGCCGCTCGTCGCCGCCGTGCTGGTCGTGAACGCCGCGTTCACCCTTCGCATGAGCGCGACCGTGTCGTGGCTGCCGCGCATGCCGATCCTGATGGCGCTGCTTCTGGCGCTCACGGCGTGCTGCGTATGGTGGCGATGGCGCGACGCGCGGTCGCCGCGCAACGATCATCACGGGCGCGTGACGCCGGCCACGCCGGAATCACCCGGCGGGTGGTGGACCGCGACGAGCGTAGTCGCCGTGGCGGTGTTGCTGATAGGCGTGATCGGCCGCGATCTGCTCGCCGCGCGGTCCGCGATGCCATCGACGCTCGCCGTGCCACCCTCCGGCATGATCGCCGTGGACGAAGCCGGCGCGCCTGGACTCGCCCTCGCGCCTGACGAAACGCGGATCGTCTTCACGGGGAGTCGCGGAGATCCCGGCGCCAGACAGCTCTGGCTCACGTCCATCGGATCGACGGCGTCCGAACCGATCCCCGGCACCGAAAACGCGACGGCGCCGTTCTGGTCGCCCGACGGACGAGCCGTCGGATTCTTTGCGGGCGGCCAGTTGAAGCGAATCGATCTGGGCTCGGGAAGCGTGCGCGTGCTCGCCGACGCGCCGGCGTCGCACGGCGGCACGTGGTCACCGCGGGGGACGATCCTTTTTGCCGCTGGATCCGAGTCGCCCATTCAACAGGTGCCCGACGCCGGCGGTCCGGCGACGCCGGCGACCGCGTTCGATCGCGCACAGCCTCGCGCGTCGCACCGGTGGCCGCAAATCCTCCCCGACGGCGAACACTTTCTTTTCACGGAAGTCGGACCCGCACTCGGCGAGGGCGCGCTGCGACTGGGGACGATCGGATCGCGGGAGAGCCGTCGGCTCCTGAAGGACGCGTACGGCGGGTTCTACGTGAAACCCGGCCTCGTGTTCTTCGCCCGGGAAAACGCCGTCCGCGTCCAGCCCTTCGACCTGCGCCGGCGGACGATGTTCCCGACCGACCATGCGACGTCGCTGCCCATTGCTGCGTCGTCCGCGTTCAGCCGCATCGCGATGACTGCCACCGCGCGCGCGATGGCGTTCGCCGGGCCCGATGCATCACGGGCGGACGCGCCGGCGCCCGCGCAGGCGCGCTGGTACGATCGCGCCGGCCGTCCAATCGACCGCGCGGCCGATCCCGACGCCATAGGCCGCGTCGAATCGCCGGACGGCAGACAGATCGCCCTGACGGTCCGGCCGACGGACACCGGACTGTGGGAGATTCGCGCGCAGCCCGCCGGCGGCGGCGCCGGTCGCACCCTCGTCGCGAACCTGCCGGCCGCGACGACGCCGACGAGCTGGTCGGCTGACGGCCGAATCCTGCTGTACCAAACCGTGTATGGCGACGCGCCGGGCGTGTGGGCCGTGCCGATCGCCGGCGGCCCACCCGAGCGGCTGTTTCGCGACGCGCCGCTCGCCACGCAGGCGCAGTTCTCGCCGGACGGCAAGTGGATCGCGTACAGCGCCGTCGACCGAAAGCGCGGCGACGTGCGCCAGGTGTACGTCGAACCGTACCCGCCGACCGGCGACCGGTGGACGGTGTCCCCGGACGCCGGCGACCAGCCGCGCTGGCGTGGGGACGGACGCGAGATCGCGTTCGTGGTCTCGAATCGATTGATGACGGCCACGACGGTCGATACACGGGGCGGCTTCCACATGGACGGTCCGCGGACGCTGTTCGAGACCCGCGTGGCGCGCGTCGTCGACGGCCGGTATCAGTACGCGATGGCCCCCGATGGTCAGCGCTTCCTCGTCAACGCCGTCACCGGACCGGTACCGGCAGTCTCCGTCACGGTGATGACCAACTGGACGCGCGCGCTGCGGTTGGTCGACAAGTAGGCCGTGTCCTTTTCACCTTCGCGGAATGCTTCGGCGGACCGCCGTAGGCTTGGCGGGGGCGGTCGGACCCGGCGAATTGGTTGACGCGCCGCGAAGCCGCAGACTACTGTGAATCGCCCGATGAAAATTGCGTTGATCGGTTTTGGGTACTGGGGACCGAACTACGCGCGCGTGCTGCACGATCTGCCCGGCGTCGAGCTGACGGCCGCCTGCGATCGGCGCGCCGATCGGCTCGCGCAGATCCGCGAGCGCTACCCCGCCGTCGATGCCGTCGCATCGGTCGCCGAGGTGCTCGACCGCCCCGACATCGAGGCCGTCGTCGTCGCCACCCCGGCGTCCACGCAGTGCGACATCGTCCGCGTCGCGCTCGAGAGCGGGCGCCACGTCCTTGTTGAGAAACCCATGGCGCTCGACGCCGCCGACTGCGACGCGCTGGCTGATCTGGCGGACTCGATGAAGTGCGTGCTCATGGTCGGCTACACGTTTCTGTACAACGCCGGCGTGAGGAAGATGAAGGAATGGATGGCGCCAGCGGCGTTCGGCCAGGCGTACTACCTGCACGCCACGCGCACGAACCTCGGACCGATCCGCCAGGACGTGAGCGCCGTCTGGGATCTCGCGCCGCACGACGTGGCGATCTTCAGCTACCTGCTCGGCGAACAGCCGCTGTGGGCCTCTGCGATCGGCACGCGCGTGCTGAAGAACGATCGAGAGGACATCGCGTTCGCCACGCTCGGCTATAAGAATGATGTCGTCGGCAACATCCACGTCAGCTGGGCGGATCCGAACAAGGTCCGCGAGGTCGTCGCCGTCGGCAGCCTCCGGCGCGTCGTGTTCGACGATCTCAACGACGTCGAGCGCGTGCGCGTCTTCGAGCGCGGCGTGTCGGCGGCGGAGGCCGTCGCCGACACGTTCGGCGAGTTCAAGCTGCTCGTGCGCGACGGCGACATCATCAGCCCGAAGGTCGAACCGAGCGAGCCGCTCAAGACCCAGTGTCTGGCGTTCGTGGACGCCATCGCGACCGGCAAGACGCCGCTCGCCAGCGGGCGCTTCGGCGGCGGCGTGATTCGGGCGCTTGCCGCAATCGAGAAGTCGATGCGCAGCCGCGGGGCTGCCGTCGAGGTGACTGGTAGGTGACAGGCAGGTGACAGGCAGGTGACAGGCACTCGTGATAAACGGTGACAAGCCGGCGAACTATTCCGCCCGGGCGGCCAGGAAGGTTCGGGCCTACACGCCTCGGCCGCGCGTCCCGCATTCGCGCAGGCACGATCATCTATGCCGCCGTGGACATCGGCGAGGATTTCGAGACCGGCGCGCATCCTCGGTCCCGTCGGCAAAGTCGAGTGTCCGTTCGGCATCGTCATTCCGTACGACGAGCACGGCCTTGACGTGCGGCGCCGGCCCGAGTGGACGAGCGTCGCTCCCCTCCCGCGGCCCGTTACCCTTCCCCCGAGGACGCAGCGATAGGCGGATGCGCGTCTTAGCCGCCACGTTCGCCTACAACGAGGGCGACAAGATCCGGCGAACGCTCGCGCGCCACCCGAGCCCGCGCGCGTACGATCTGCTCGTCTTCGACGATGGATCGAGGGATCGCGCGCTGGAGGGCATCGATCCGACAGTCATCGTGCTGCGGAACGAGACCAACCGCGGCATCGGCTCGGCGATGAAGGACGTCTTTCAGTACGCGATCGACAAGCAGTACGACGTCCTCGTCATCCAGGCGGGCAACGACAAGGACGATCCGCTCGAGATTCCGAGACTGCTCGAACCGATCGAGAGCGGCCGCGCGGACTTCGTGCAGGGATCGCGGTACCTGCGCGGCGGCGGCTTCGGCAACATGCCGGCGTACCGGATGTTCGCGACGAGGGTCGTCCACCCGGGCGTGTTCTCCCTCGCGGCGCGCAAGCGCGTGACCGAGAGTACCAACGGCTTCCGCGCGTTCAAGGTCGAGTTGCTGCGCGACCCGCGGATCGACTGGCGTCAACCGTGGCTGGACCGGTACGAGCTCGAGCCGTACGTGCTGCTGAAGACCATCCGCCTCGGCTACCGGCACTGCGAAGTCCCGGTGACCAAGATCTATCCGAAGCACGATCTCGGCTACACGAAGATGCGCCCGTTTGTCGACTGGTGGAGCATCCTGAAACCCGTCGTCTATCTGGGTCTCGGTCTGAGAAAATAGAGGGAATGGCCACTCTCACGAAAGTTCCGTTCGTCGATCTCAAAGCACAACGTGACTCCATTCAGGCGGAGGTTGACGCGGCCGTCCTGAACGTCTTCGACAAAGGAGATTTCATTCTCGGCGCGGCGGTCGAGAAGTTCGAGGCGGATTACGCCGCGTACATCGGCGCGAAGCACGCGATCGGCGTCGGCACCGGGCTCGCCGCGATCGAGATCGCGCTGCGCGCGTACGGCGTCGGACCGGGCGACGAAGTGATCACGGCCGCCAACACATTCATCGCGACGGTCCTCGCAATCACGGCCGTCGGCGCGACACCGGTGTTCGTGGACATGGACGGCGAGCGCTACACGATCGATCCGGCCGCGATCTCCGCGGCCATCACGCCGAAGACGCGCGCGATCGTGCCGGTCCATCTCTACGGCCAAACGGCCGATCTCGACGGCGTCCTCGCGGTCGCGCGCCGCCACAATCTCCTGGTTATCGAAGACGCGGCGCAGGCGCACGGCGCGAAGTACAGGGGGACGCGCGTCGGCACGTTCGGGCACGCCGCCGCGTTCAGCTTCTATCCCGCAAAGAATCTCGGCGCGTATGGCGACGGTGGAATGATCACCACGAATGACGATGCCGCGGCGGCGAAGATGCGGCTGCTCGGCAACTACGGTCAGCGTGTGAAGTATTACCATTCGATCACCGGGACCAACTCGCGGCTCGACACGGCGCAGGCCGCGGTCCTCGGCGTGAAGCTGCCGCGTCTCGACGGCTGGAACGCGGCGCGCCGGCGTCACGCCTCGGCGTACAGCGGGCGATTGAAGAACATCGTGCACACGCCCGCGCCCGCCGCGGACGCGGAGCACATCTTTCATCTCTACGTGATCGAAACCGAGCGCCGCGACGCGAGGCGCGAGGCGCTGAAGCAACGCGGCGTCGACACCGGCATCCACTATCCCGTGCCGGCGCACCTGCAGGAATGCGTCGCGTACCTCGGCTACAAGCTGGGGACCTTCCCCGTCACCGAGGCCGCGGCCGGGCGGATTCTCTCCCTGCCGATGTATGCAGAGCTGAGCGACGCGCAGATCGACTATGTGTGCGACGCCGTCGCGGATGTTCTAAAGTAGGCGCACCACGTAGGCCGGGTCCTTGGAGCCCAAGTAGGCCGGGTCCTTCTGGACCCGGCTGACCGGCGGGTCCGAAAGGACCCGCCCTACAATTCGCGACCGGCGGGTCCGAAAGGACCCGCCCTACAATTCGACAGGCGGGTCCAATTGGACCCGCCCTACTGGACACAAATGGGAAACCTACTGGGCGACTTCCGCTACGCGCTCCGGTCGCTGCTGCGCCAGCCGACGTTCACGGCCGTCGCCGTACTGACTCTGGTGCTCGGCATCGGCATGAACACGGCGATCTTCAGCGTCATCAAGGCGGTGCTGCTGAACCAGCTGCCGTATCAGGATCCCGATCGTCTCGTCGTCTTGTGGGAGCAGAGCCCGACGGGCGCGACCGATCTCGTCGCGCCGCTCACCTACGTGGACTGGAAGAACGAGTCGAAGGCGCTGCAGTCGCTGGCGGCGTACCGCAGCCTGCGCTACGCGTTCGCCGGCGACGGTCAGCCGCTCGACGTGCCGAGCGTTCGTGCGACGCCCAACGTCTTCTCGCTCCTGCGCGCGACCCCGCTGCTCGGCCGCGCGTTCCTGCAGGAAGAGGGCGAGCCGGGCGCGGACCACGTCGCGATTCTCAGCCAGGCGTTCTGGGAACGGCACTTCGGCGGATCGCCGAGCGTGATCGGCCGCAAGATCCAGCTCGACGCGCAGCCCTACACCGTCGTCGGCGTGATGCCGGCCGTGTTCGATTTCCCGCCGAGCGGCAACATCGACGTCTGGACCCCACTCAGCTTCGATCCCAACGATCAGCACGGCCGGTCCAGAAAGGCGCGGTCGCTGAACGTCGTCGGCCGCCTTGCTGACGGCACGTCGTTCGAGCAGGCGCAGCGCGAGATGACGCTCGTCGCCAGCCGGCTCGCGACGACGTATCCGGACAGCAACGCCGGATGGGGCGCCCGGGTGATCGCGGCGCAGGAGCAGCTCGTGACGACGGTGCGTCCAGCGCTCGCGCTGATTTCGGCGGCGGTCGGATTTCTGCTGCTCATCGTCTGCGCGAACGTCGCGAATTTGATCCTCGCGCGGCTCTCGTCGCGCCAGACCGAGATTGCGGTGCGCGCCGCGCTCGGCGCCGGACGCTGGCAGCTCGTGCGTCAGGTGATGGCGGAGAGCTTCCTGCTCGCCGGCATCGGCGGCACGCTCGGTTTGTTCGTCGCGTGGGCTGGCGTGCGCTTCGTCCACGCGCTGCCAGAAGGCAGCCTGCCCCGCATGAACGACGTCCGCCTCGACGGCGGCGTGCTGCTCTTCGCGCTCGGCATTTCGGTGATGGTCGCGCTGATCTTCGGTCTCGTCCCGGCGCTGCAGGCGTCGCGCAGCGGGATGCGCGACACGATGCGCGCGTTCTCCGGCACGACGAACAGGAGCGCCGGCACGCGGCTGCTCGGCGCGCTCGTTGTCGTAGAAGTCGCGCTCGCGCTGACGCTGCTCGTGGCGGCCGGTTTGATGACGCGGAGCTTCGCGCAGCTGATGCGCGTCTCGCCGGGCTTCGAGCCCAACAATCTGCTCGCCGTCCAGATCTACCTGCCGACGACGAAGTACAAGAACGCCGTCGAGCGGACGCGTTTCTATATGGATGCGCTGCACCGCGTCGGCGCGCTGCCGGGCGTGACGTCGGCCGCGGGCGTCAGCGCGCTGCCGATGTATCCCGTCGGCATCGACTACGCGCTGCCGTTCACGATCGACGGCCAGGCGCCGCCGACCAACGGCGAGGAGCCGCGCGCCGACATCCGCGTTGCGTCGCCCGGCTACTTCGAGACGATGAAGATGGCGCTGCGCAAGGGCCGCTTCATCAACGATCACGATTTGCCCGGGCTGCCGGGCGTCGTCGTGATCAACGAGACGATGGCGCGGCGGTATTTCGGCGGCGAGGATCCGATCGGGAAGATCGTCCGCAATCCGCACGGCAGGGGCGAGGTCGTCGGCGTCGTCGGCGACGTGAAGCATTACGGGCTGGATGGCGGTCCGCGCGCGGAGCTGTTCATGCCGGCGTGGCAGCAGCCGCTGAACGGCATGGCGCTGGTCGTGCGGACGACGGCCGATCCCAAGTCGTACGTGGAATCGATTCGTCGCGAGATCCTCGCGGTCGACGCCGAGCAGCCGATTTTCGATGTGAGCACAATGGTGGACGTCGTCTCGCGGTCTGTCTTCCTGCCGCGCATCAGCATGGTGCTGCTGGGCGCGTTCGCCGTCTCGGCGCTGCTGCTCGCGGTTGTCGGGATCTACGGCGTCGTGTCGTACTCGGTAACGCAGCGGACGCGCGAGCTCGGCGTGCGGATGGCGCTCGGCGCGGACGCGGGCGCGACGCTGCGGCTCGTCCTCGGACGCAGCATGATGCTGGTCGGCGGCGGGGCCGCACTCGGCATCGTGCTCTCGGTCGCGGTCACGCGCGCGATGGGCGTGCTGCTGTACAACATCAGCCCGTTCGATCCGGTCGTCTTCGCCGGCGTCTCGGCGCTGCTCGTCGCGGCGGGCCTCGTCGCGAGCATCGTTCCCGCGCTCCGTGCAACGCGCGTCGATCCGATCGTCGCCCTCCGCGTACCGTAGGCCGAAATCGCGCGGCTCTTCGTCGTTGCGGCGTCCCTCGAGAGACCTTTTCGATGTCGGCGTAACGCCCCTCGGAAGGTGCTAATATCCGCCGGCCGTCAAGTGAAGTCAGACGCACAGAGGTAAGTGATGAGCCAACGAACAAATGCTCTTGCCGATCGCCTCGAACAAGGGGCTCGCGCCCTCGCCAGCTTCGCGAGTGCCGTCACGGACGCGCAGTGGCAGACCCGGGTTCCGAAGGACGGGCGCAAGGTCGGCGTCGTCGTGCATCACGTCGCGAGCGTTTACCCGCTGGAGATCCAATTGGCACAGGCGCTGGCCCAGGGGCAGCCCGTGGCGGGCGTGACCTGGAATGCCGTCCACGAGATGAATGCCGGGCACGCCAAGGAGAACGACGCCGTCACGAAAGAAACGGCGCTGGAGTTGCTCCGGCGCAACAGCGCGGCTGCCGCGGCTGCAATCCGCGCGCTCAGCGATGAAGAGCTCGATCGGGCGGCTCCGGTGTCGCTCAACGCCGATGCCCCGCTCACGTGCCAGTTCATGCTCGAGGATCACGCCGTCCGGCACAGTTATCACCACCTCGCGCGTATACGGGAGGCGCTGAAGCCGTAGGCTGGAGGTGCGCGCCGCACCTCCGATCGACCAATGAATCGCCGCCAGGTGCTCCGCGCACTGTTGATCGCGATGGCGCCGTCGCCCGCGATCGCTGCGAGGGCTTCGGTCTCGACCCTGCTGGGCGACGGTCAGCCAGGCTATTCGGATCAGCAGGTCAACAATCCTTACGGGCTCCTCATCGGACCTGACCGGGCGCTGTACTTCTGTGATCTCGACAACCAGCGGATTCGACGATTCGATTTCAAGACGCGTCGGACGGCGACCGTCGCTGGCAACGGAGAGAAGGCGTACGCCGGCGACGGCGGACCGGCGACCGCTGGATCGCTGAACATGCCGCACGAGATTCAGTTCGACGGGCGCGGCAACCTGTACATCGCCGAGCGCGACAATCACGTGATCCGGAAGGTCGACGCGAAGACCGGCGTCCTCTCGACGCTGGCCGGCACCGGCGTGGCCGGTTTCTCCGGCGACGGCGGACCCGCGTCGCGCGCGCGGTTGCGCCAGCCGCACAGCATCGCGATCGACGCGCGCGGCCGGCTGCTCATTTGCGACATCGGCAACCACCGCATCCGGCAGGTCGATCTCGCGACCGGCACGATCGACGCCTTCGCGGGCACCGGCGAGAGGCAGGCGACGCCTGATGGCGCGTCACTGAAAGGTACGCCGCTGAACGGACCGCGCACGATCGCCCTCGACGCCGACGGCAACCTCTATCTCGCGCTTCGCGAAGGCAACGCGATCCATCGCATCGATCGAAAAACAGAAACGATCCATCACGTCGCGGGCACAGGCGAGCAGGGTTACTCGGGCGACGGCGGACCTGCAAAGCGCGCGACGCTCGGCGGGCCGAAAGGCCTCGCCCATGCGCGCGGACGGCTGTTCGTCGCCGATACGGAGAATCACGTCATCCGTCGCATCGATCTGAAGAGCGGCGTCATCACGACCGTGCTCGGCACCGGTCAGCGCGGCGACGGTCCGGAGACGGATCCGCAGCGCTGCAAGCTGTCACGCCCGCATGGCCTCTTCGCCAACGGCAGCCTTCTTTATGTCGGTGACAGCGAGGCCCACCGCATTCGCGTGCTGAGGCAGGCGTGATGCGTTGGTCGCGCCTCGCGGCGTGCGTTCTTCTGGTCTGCGCCGCCGGTTGCTCACGCCCGCTGGTCAACTCGGATTGCGAATGGCCGCGCACCGAACGGCTGCGAAATCTCAACGACAATGCCCTCTTCGCAGAGGATCTGGCGATTCGCTACGCCGACGCGCATCGAGGCCGCCGATCAGGCCATTTCGTGGACTGGGACCAGTACGACGGTGCGCGCGAGACCTGCATGGCCACGCTCTTCGCCGTCGTGGCTGACGCGCACCATGTGACGCCCGCGCGCGTGCGCGAAGCCCTCACACATCGCGGCGTCGCCTTCGATGGTGTTGTCCTGCTGTCGTTTCTCGCGATGTACGTGTTCGTCGTCAGCCGCGTCGTCCGTCGTATCTTTCGCAGCGCGCCGGACCATCCCGCGTTCGTCCTGTCCGCTGTCGTCATCGCGTCGATTGTCCTCAGTGTGCTCGGCGTCGCCTTCCTTCATATCTGGGCGGGCGCGGCGGAAGTCTTTCGCGTCGGCAATCAGCACGTCAGCTATCGCGGCGAGCGGGTCCCCTGGCGGGCGTTCATGCCGCACCTGTTCGCAGCCGGCGTCATCGTGGTGTGGGCGACCGCCGCGAGACACTATCGTGTCGTCGCCGGCGGCGAGCCAACGCCGGAGGTCACCTCGCTCTTGGATTAGTCGCCGTATCGTGAGAGCATCCGCACATGCGGCCCATGCTCACGAAGACGCTCGGCTTTCTTGCAGCCGGCGTACTGCTCGTCACCGCGCCGGTTCGCGCGGATGAGATTAAGGTCGTCACGTCCGGCGCGTTCACCGCAGCGTATCTGGAACTCACGCCGGCCTTCGAGCGCGCGTCGCACCACACCATCACGACGGTGTACGGCGCGTCGATGGGCAGCACGCCCACCTCCATTCCCAATCGCCTCGAACGCGGCGAGCCGCTCGACGTCGTGATCCTCGCCGACACCGCGCTCGACGCGCTGATTAAGGCGGGCAAGGTCGTCGCGGGCAGCCGCGTGGATCTCGTGCGGTCGCGCATCGGCATGGCCGTCCGCACAGGCGCGCCGAAACCCGACATCAGCACCGTCGCCGCGCTCACGCGCGCGCTGCTCCAGGCGAAGTCCGTCGCGTTCTCCGACAGCGCGAGCGGCGTCTACATTTCGACCGAGCTGCTCCAGCGCCTCGGCATCGCCGACCGCGTGATGCCCAAGAGCAAGCGGATCCAGAGCGAGCCCGTCGGCGCCGTCGTCGCGCGCGGCGAGGCCGAGATCGGCTTCCAGCAAATCAGCGAGCTGCTGCCGGAAAAAGGCATCGACGTCGTCGGACCGCTGCCGGCGGACGTCCAGAAGATCACGGTGTTTTCGGCCGGCATCGTCGCCGGCGCGAAGGCGCCGGACGCCGCGCGCGCGCTGATCGCCTATCTCGCGTCGCCGGCCGCCGCCGCGGCAATCGCGAAAGCCGGCCTCGAGCCCGCACACGCCCGGTGACATCCACGCGCGCGCGGGTGACGCTGACCGACGCGACGAAAAAGGACGTGGCAGCCATCGTCGCGCTGCAGACGGCCACCGCCCAGCGCTTGACCGCGGATTTCGGCAACGGTCACTGGTCGCACCTTCCGACCGAGCGCGGCGTGCTGCAGTCGATGCGCGAATCGCGCGTGTTCGTCGCGCGCGGCCCCTCCGGCATCATCGCCACGCTGCGGCTCACAACGAAGAAGCCGTGGGCGATCGAACGGTCGTACTTCACCGTCGTGTCGCGGCCGCTCTACCTGCTGGACATGGCGGTGGACGTGACGATGCAGCGAGAAGGAATCGGACGCCAGTGCATGGAAGAGGCGGCGCGCATCGCGCGCGAGTGGCCGGGCGACGCGATTCGGCTCGACGCGTACGACTCGCCCGCCGGCGCCGGCCCGTTCTACGCCAAGTGCGGCTATCAGCCGAAAGGCGCGGTCACCTATCGTATCGTGCCGCTCCTCTACTACGAGCTCCTGTTGTAGTCTGTGCCGCGTGACTGGCCGATGCCGCCGAGGCTCCTGACGCTCCTGCTTGCCCTCGCCGCGCAGCCGCCGCGGCAGATCGACGCTACGCTGCTCGACAATCCGTTCCTGCGCGTCCATCTCGTCACGCTGAACGACGTCAACCACTACCAAATGTGGGCACGACGGAAAGCCTGACGATTCTGATTGAACTGAAGTAATCGCTCGGCTGAAGCCTCGCGCTACTGGACCCCGCATCGCGCTACACTAAGCCGCTGTTTTTGCTCTTGTTCCAAGGAGAACGTATGAGGATTCTGCGCGCGGCGTTGTTCGCCGTCACCATCGCCATCCTGGTCGCGATTCAGATCCCAGCGTCCGCGGCGCCTCCGGCGGCGCCGGCCGCCCTGGCAGCATCGACCTCGTGCGAGAACCTCGCGTCGCTCGCGCCGCCGCACGCGACGATTAATTCCGCGGAGCCCGTGGCTGCCGGTGCATTCGTTGCGCCAGCCGCCGGCCGCGGCGGCCCGGCTGGAGGACGAGCGGGACGTGGCGGCGGCCCGCCCGCGAATCCGTACGCGAACGTGCCCGCGTTCTGCCGCGTGTCGGCTACGCTGAAGCCGAGCCCCGATTCGGACATCAAAGCTGAAGTCTGGCTGCCCGCGTCAGGATGGAACGGCAAGTATCAAGCGGTTGGCGGCGGCGGCTGGGCCGGCGTGATTTCGTACACGGCGATGGCCGCGGCGGTGACCGCGGGCTACGCCACGGCGAGCACGGACACGGGCCACACCGGCGGCACCGCCGACTTCGCGCTCGGCCATCCCGAGAAGCTGGTCGACTTCGGCTACCGCGCGATTCACGAGACGACTGTGTTCGCCAAGCCGGTCGTGGACGCGTTCTACGGCAGCGCGCCGGAGATTTCGTTCTTCAACGGCTGCTCGACCGGCGGACGTCAGGCGATCACCGAAGCGCAGCGCTATCCGGCTGACTTCGACGCCATCGTCGCGGGCGCGTCCGCGTGGGATGGCATGCGCATGCACGCGGTGCGCGTCGGCTTCACGAAGCTCGTGACGAGGAACGCCGACGGCGTGATTCCGCCGAGCAAGTTCCCGATGATCCACAACGCGGTGCTCGACGCGTGCGACGCGCTCGACGGCGTGAAGGACGGCGTCATCGAGAATCCGCTGCAGTGCCACTTCGACTACGCGAAGCTCGCGTGCAAGGGCGCCGACGGTCCGGACTGCCTGACGCAGGGACAGGTCGAGTCGGCGAAGGCGTTGACGTCGCCGATGACGGACACAAAGACCGGCAGGGTGGTCGACGAGCGTCATCTCTGGCCGGGCTCGGAACTGGGCTGGGCGACGCTGGGCGGCGCCGAGCCGCTCGGATTGTCGGTGTCCGGGCTCGCGAACATTCTCTTCAAGGATCCGAAGTGGGATTGGCGCACGTTCGAGATCGCCAAGGGATACGAGGAAGCCGCGAAAGCGGACGGCGGCGCGCTGTTCTCCGGCGATCCGAACCTGAAGCCGTTCTTCGATCACGGCGGCAAGCTGCTGATGTATCACGGCTGGAGGATCAGCAGGTCACGCCGCAGATGAGCACGATCTACTACGACAAAGTCCTGAAGAAGGTCGGCAAGGACGCGGCCGCGAAAGGCATCGCGCTCTTCATGGTGCCGGGAATGAATCACTGCCAGGGCGGCGCCGGCGCGGACACGTTCGACAAGATGGGCGCGATCGAACAGTGGGTCGCGTCCGGCAGCGCGCCGAAGCAGATTGTCGCGTCGCATCTGACCGCCGGCAAGGTCGATCGCACGCGTCCGCTGTGCCCATTCCCGCAGGTCGCGAAGTACAAGGGCGCCGGGAGCACGGACGAGGCGTCGAATTTCTCGTGCGCGATGCCGTAGAGGAATTGTAGGGCGGGTCCTTTTGGACCCGCCTGATCTGACTCATGCCGGGTCCGAAAGGACCCGGCCTACTGATCAGGAATTCGCCAGCTGTAGCCGAAGTGGTACGCGGTACCGACGAGCGGTTGCAGCTGGCGGTTGGCCGAACGGCCGACGGTCCAGTCCCACCTCTGTTCCGCGTCCCGATACTCGAGATCAACCGGCGGATCGTTCCTGAACGAATAGATGCGGCCGATCGGGCGTCCGCCATCGCGAATCGTGCACACGACGCGCGCGCCTTCGGCGACGAGGCGATCGACCGACGGTCGCACGAATCCATCGCGATCGCGGCCGTCGACGAACTCGACGTAGTAGTCGAATCGATCGACGCCGTACGCCCTGTAGAACGCCTCAGGCGCCCGCGGCGTCCCGAACTGATCCTTGCCGAAGTCCAGCAGATGATTCGGATCCGGCGGCGCCAGCGATCCGCCGTAGCTCAGGCCGTAGTAGAACTCCCCAAAGTGCCCGAGCGCCGTCAGCGTCGTCAGATGAAACACGAACGGCAGGTGCGCATTGGCGTCTGACGCCGACCGCACGTAGTACGCCGCCGCCTTCGTCGCACGGCACGCGCTCATGTTCAGATCGGAGCCCATCTCGTGCGTCAACTGCTCCGGGAGCAGGCCGGCGCGGGCAGCGGAGGCGAACGCGACCGCGTGGGCCTGTCGGGCCATCGCCACGGCGAGCGCGAGCAGCAGCGCGAGCGCCAATCCACCGCGCGCCACCCGCGGCAGACGATCGGCCAGCGCGACGCGGCCTTCGGCGATCGCGGTGATCGTCCACGCGACGAGGAACAGCGACGGCACGGCGAGCGGCGACGCGTTGAGCCACGTCGCCTCCGGCACGTGACCGACCGCAATCAACCCCGTCACGTAGCGGAGAACGCCGTACGACGCGAGCAGCCACCACGCGGCGAGCGCGCCCACCGCGCGGCCGCGCAGGCCCTCGACGGCTGCGAGCGCGCACGCGAGCGTCACGCCGATCCACGCGCCGCGTAACGGAAAGTACCAGTCCACCGCGCGCGTCCACGCCGCCCACGCGGCGCTCGGCGGCCCGAGACCGCCCTGCCCTCCGCGCAGCAGCACGTAGCCGATCATCGTGAGATCGGTGCCGCGCCGTTTCGCGGCGACGCCGATGAGCACGTCGAAGGCGACGCCGAGCGCGAAGATCGCGAATCCTGCGAGGAAGACGCGATCGCGTGTGAGCCGCCGCAGTCGATCGGCGAGGCCATCGCCGGCGGTCAGCACGAGCCCGAGGACCGCCACGATCGGCAGCATGATGAAGCCGTCGGTCAGCGAGATGAATCCGGCGAGCGCGACGAACGTCGCGATCCACGCCGCGCGGCGCGTGCGCATCGCGCGCGTCTCGGCGATGAACAGCAGCACGAGGAGCAGCGGCGTCCACGTCAGCCGGCCCCATCCGCTCTTCGACACGAAGACGAAGTACGGCGAGACGAGCACGAGGATCGCGAACGTCCAGCCCGTCGCCGCGCTTTCGAGCACGACCGCGCCGAACCACACGCCGGCGATCGCCAGGCCGATGTTCGTCACGCCGCTCGCCGTGAACAACAGGCGCTCGGAGATCGGCAGGTGCAGAAGCCTGAGGGCGCCGGACGTCAGGTAGTAGAAGGAGGTGTCTCCCAGGCCGTGCTGGGAGATGAACATCGACTGCAGGAAGTTGTAGCGGACGCCGTCGCCCCAGCGAGCGATATCCAGCAGCGGGAGCGCGTGCAGGCGGAGGCCCGGCATGATCTCGGACATTTCGTCCGGGGAGCGGCAGAGCGCGTCCATGAGATCCGTGAAGCGGAAATAGAGGCCCAGCGCCGCCGCCAGCACCGTGAGCACCGCAACCGCGCGCCGCCAACCCGACCGCCGCACCGAAACTCCCACGCCGGGGAAGATTGTGCAAGAATCTGCGAACGAATGCGAGGCGCATGATGAAACACACATTGACGGCCGGCGTTGGCGTCGTCTTAGCGGGAGCGAGCGTGGCGGCGGGCCTGGCGGCGGGCCGGATGACGCCGGCATCCAGAGTCGAGATCAAGACACTCTCCACGGCCGCCACGCGCGTGACCGGCGGCGACGTCCTCGTGCAGGTCACTGCGCCGGCAGGCACCTCCACGAAAATGACCGTCGGCGAACGTGATGTGAGCAATGCGTTCCGCGCCGGCGCCTCGTCGACGGCTCGCGTCGGATTGATAACGGGCCTTGCGAACGGGAAGAACGTCGTCGAGGTGCGCTCGAAGGCCGGCGGTCCGCCGGACGCGTCTCTGACGATCACGAACTACCCGATCACCGGCCCGGTCTTCTCCGGGCCGCAGATTCAGCCGTTCATCTGTCAGACCGACACGTTCAAGCTGCCCGACGGCACGACGCTCGGTCCGCCGCTCGACGCGAACTGCTCGGCGAAGACCGTCGTGCAGTACGTCTATCGCACGACCGGGACGCCGCCGGCGTTCAAGCCGCTGACGACGCTGGCCTCCGTGACGCTGCCCCCGGATCTCGCCACGACAACGACCAGCGCCGGCGCGACCGTGAACTTCATCGTCCGCGTGGAGACGGGCACGATGAACCGCGCGATTTATCAGAATGCGATTCTTCACGATCCGACCGTCGACGCGCCGGTGTCGCCGTTCTCGCCGCCGAAGGGCTGGAACAAACATCTGGTCGCCATTCACGGCGCCGGCTGCCCTGGCGGCTGGTACATCCAGGGCGGCGCGATGGGCACGTCGCCGCTCGACGCCGCGCGGCTGGGCGAAGGCGACGCGCTGTTTGTCAGCACGCTGAATCATCCGACCAACAGCTGCAACGCGATCGTCGCCGGCGAGACGGCGATGATGGGCAAGGAGCACTTCATCGAGACCTTCGGCATGCCGGCGTACACGATCAGCACCGGTTCGTCCGGCGGCGCCTACACGAGCCTGCAGCTCGCGGACGCGTTCCCCGGTCTCTTCGACGGCGTCAGCATCGCCGCGACGTTCCCCGATGCGCTGTCCATCGCGCTCGCCGGTCTCGACGCGCATCTGCTGACGCACTATTTCGCGTCTCTCCCTACCGGCCCCACCAGCCCTACCAGCCCCACCCGCCCAGCGTTCACCGACGCGCAAAAACTCGCGATCACGGGCTACTCGACGATCAAGGCGTTCGTGGACGCGGCGAACCAATCGCAGCGGACCGATCCCGTGCCGAATCGCGCGGACATCGAGGGCTATCAGTCGGCGCGCTGGAATGCGGTCGTGCCGGAGAACCTGCGGTACGACCCGATGAACAACCCGCGTGGCGCGCGGCCGACCGTCTTCGACGTGGCGCGCAACGTCTACGGCACGAACACCGCGACCGGTTTCGCGCTGCGGCCGTACGACAACGTCGGCGTCCAGTACGGGCTGCACGCGCTCAACCGCGGCGCGATCACGTCGGCGCAGTTCCTCGATTTGAACGAACGGATCGGCGGCGTCGATCAGGATTCGAACTACATCGCGTCGCGCACGATCGGCGACGCGGGCGCGATCGCGCGGACGTATCAGAGCGGACTGCTGCTGAGCGGCAAGGGCGGCCTCGCGTCGATTCCGATCGTCGACAACGCGACGTCGAACGAAGCCGGCGGCTATCACTACGGCTGGTTTCACTACGCGCTGCGTGAGCGGCTGAGTCAGGCGAACGGCAACTCCGACAACCTGGTGATGTGGCGCAGCACCGTGGCGGCCGATGCGAAGGCGATGTTCGACACGTGGATGGCCGCGTACGCCGCCGACACGTCGAACGATCCGCAGCGGACGAAAGTCCTGCGCGCGAAGCCGGCGAACGCCGTCGAAGGCTGTTACGACAAGTCCACGCCGCCGGTGTTCATGGCCGAACACCTCGTTTTCACCAGCCAGCCGACGACGAAATGCTCCGCGCTCTATCCGGTGTACTCGAACACGCGGACTGAAGCCGGCGGATCCGTGGCGGGTAACGTGCTGAAGTGCCGGTTGAAGCCCATCGATCCAAAAGACTATAAAGTAACGTTCTCGGCCGACGAGCGCGCCCGCCTCAACAAGATCTTCTCCGGTGGCGTCTGCGACTGGTCGAAGCCTGGCGTGAACCAGGCGCCCGTGGTGGCGTGGCCGTCGGTCGGCCCGTCGCCGGAACATCTGTTGATCGACGGCGCCAAGACGACGACATCACCGGGGAGCCCGCTTTGAGAGGATTGTCACGATTGTCGCGATCTTTGCCCCCGATGCCGGGTCCAAAAGGACCCGGCCTACATCTGCCGGAAGGACCCGGCCTGCATCTGCTGGCGCTCGCGCTGCTGGTCGGCGCCGGCTGCATCGCCCTCGTCGCGGCCGAACAGCGCATCACCACCAATCCGCGGCCTGATGAAGATCTCAAGCGGCTGTTCCCCAGCGCCGCGGCCTTCTCGGCGCTCGGCGGCGATCCGCTGCACTTCACGGCGTACGCGGCGGATCCGAAAGCGAATCCGCCGGCGCCGAAGCTCGGCATCGCGTTCTGGACGACGGATCTCGTGCCGTACGAGCACGGCTACCACGGTCCGATTCACATCCTCGTCGGCATGGATCCGAAAGCGACAATCGTCGGCGTCGTCGTGGACTACGACTCGGAGCCGTACGGGTACTTCTCGGTCGAGCCGCCGAAGTTCGCGGCGCAGTTCAAGGGCAAGACGATCAACGATGCGTTCCGGGTCGGCGTGGACGTGGACGCCGTGTCGCGCGCCTCGCTCAGCATCAACAGCGCGACCCGCGCGATCCGCGACAGCTCGCGCATGGTCGCGAAGTCGCTGCTGCCCGAACTCACGAAGTAGCGTGAACCAGTGGACCCGGCGGCGGCAGAAAGCTGGCGCGAGATCCTCGGTCCGCAGGCGGCCGAGCTCGGGCTGCTCACCGCGTTTCTTGTCCTCGCGCTCGTCAGCTTCTTCCGCAAGAGCGTCCCGCTGAAATACGCGACGATGGCCGCGTCGGTCGGCTATCTGGGCTTCGTCAAAAGCCGGCTCGTCTCGGTCGTGGACATCTTCGGCCTGCTGTCCCGGGACCTGCCGATCTTCAAATACAACGTCGCGTGGTACGTGCTCTCGGTCTTCACGATCGCGTCGACCGTCCTGTGGGGACGGCTGTACTGCGGGCGCATCTGCGCGTTCGGGTCGATGACGCAGATCATGGACGCCGTCATCCCGGAGAAGATCCGGTTCGACGTCCCGGTCGCGCTCGAACGCCGCGCGGCGTGGATCAAGTACGGCTTGCTCGGCGCCGTCATCGTGTACTTTCTCGCGACGCGCGATCTGCTGATCTACCGCTTCGTGGAGCCGTTCTGGATGTTCAGCCTGTTCGGGACGCCCGTGATGTGGGCCGGCCTCGGCGCGCTGCTGCTCGCGACGGTCTTCGTCCGGAATCTCTACTGCCGGTTCCTGTGTCCCGTCGGCGCGCTGCTCGGCCTGATCTCAAACCTCACGGTGTTCAAGATCAAGCGTTGGTCCGAGTGCAACACGTGCAAGATCTGCGAGAAGACGTGCGAGTGGGGCGCGATTCGCGGACCGCTGATCGTCAAGACCGAATGCGTCCGCTGCGACGACTGCGAGCGTCTCTACCTCGATCAGCAGAAGTGCCCGCACTGGATTATCCTGCGCCGTAAGAGCGAAAAGCTGTTCGTGTCCTCGTAGGCCGGGTGTCCTCGTAGGCCTCGTAGGCCGGGTCCTTTCGGACCCGGCATCGACGGCGGGTCCAAAAGGACCCGCCCTACTCATTCATGGAGCCTCAGTCGGCGACGCCACGAGGACGAAGCGACTCTTCAACGCCGCAGAAACCAGGACGTTGTTGTTCGCGCCCACAATCACTCCAGCAACGCCGACGCCGGCGACGCCGGGAAGGCGTTCGATCAACGCCATGCCGGCCTCAGGTCCGAGGATGAAGACACCTTTGGCGAGCGCGTCGGCAATGACGGCGCGATCGGTGACGAGCGTCACACTCCGGCACAAGCGTGCCGGCTGACCGGCACTGAGGTCGAGGATGTGGTGATACCGGACGCCGTCCTTGACGAAGAAGCGCTCGTAGTCTCCCGATGTGCTGAACGTCGCATCGCTCAATTCGACCGTCGCGAATGGTGTGTGCTCGCCTCGCGGATCGGCGATGCCGAGTTTCCACGGGCGATCGCCGTGACGGCCGCCCGCGTACATGTCGCCGCCGGCCTGGATCATGAAGTCGCGCAGTCCGCGGTCGCGGAAGATCTTCACGGCGTGATCGACGGCGTAGCCCTTGCCGATGCCGCCGAGGTGGATGCGCATACCCTTCCGCTTCAGCATGACCGTGCCCGCGGTCTCGTCGATCTGAATCTGGCGGTAGTCGACGAGCGGCAGACGGCGGCGGATCGCGTCGGCTGACGGGATCGAGTCGTCTTGATCCTGATCGAACTTCCAGAGGTCGGCGAGCGGACCGAACGTGACGTCGAAGCGGCCGCCCGTCCAGTCGCTGACCTGCTGCGCGATGCGCAGGACGTCGCGCACGTCGCGATCGACCGCGACCGCGCGCTCGCCCGCCGCCGCGTTGACGCGGAGCACGTCGCTATCGGCCTTCCACACGCTCATCAGCGCGTCGAGGCGATCGAATTCCCGGAACACCGCGTCGAACGCCGACTGCGCGGCCGCCGGATCCGCGGTCCACGCGCTGAGGCGCAGCCCGGATCCCATCGCCAGGCCCGCGCGCTCGACGAGCGCCGCGCGCGTGGACGCTGCCTGGGTCTCCGGAGCCGGACTGGGCCGCCGGCATGCGCAGACCACTGCGGCGACGCCCGCCATGGCTATCGCTGTTATCCGCAGGTGCCTCATTTTCTCTGCCGGTCCATACCCGTAGGTTATCAGCGTCAGGCACAGGATCTTGGATCTAAGCCGGCGATGTGCCTATATTTGATGTTCATTCTCACTGGCGGTAGTGCGTCGAATAGCAACGTGTAACAGTCATAGGAGAGAGCCTTGTCAACCGAACCACAGTGCCCATTCTCGGGCGACGCTCGTAAACACACCCTCGCTGGAGCCCTATCGAACGCAGACTGGTGGCCCAATCAGCTGAAGCTGAACATCCTGCACCAGCACTCCTCCAAGTCCGACCCGATGGGCGAGGCGTTCAACTACGCTGAAGAGTTCAAGAGCCTTGACCTGGGGGCGGTGAAAAAGGACCTCTTGACGCTGATGACCAACTCACAGGACTGGTGGCCGGCTGACTTCGGCCACTACGGGCCTTTGTTCATTCGCATGGCATGGCACAGCGCCGGCACGTACCGCATCGGCGACGGCCGCGGCGGCGCCGGTGGCGGCCAGCAGCGCTTCGCGCCCCTCAACAGCTGGCCCGACAACGTCAACCTCGACAAGGCGCGCAGGCTGCTATGGCCGATCAAGCAGAAGTACGGCCGCAAGATCTCCTGGGCCGACCTGATGATCCTCAGTGGCAACGTCGCGCTGGAATCCATGGGATTCAAGACGTTCGGTTTCGCCGGCGGTCGTGAGGACGTCTGGGAGCCGGAAGAAAACGTCTACTGGGGCTCCGAAAACACGTGGCTGGATGACAAGCGCTACACCGGCGACCGGAATCTCGAGAATCCGCTCGCTGCCGTGCAAATGGGCCTCATCTACGTCAACCCGGAAGGCCCGAACGGCAACCCGGATCCGCTCGCCGCGGCGCGGGACATCCGCGAGACCTTCGCGCGCATGGCGATGAACGACGAAGAGACGGTGGCGCTCATCGCAGGCGGCCACACCTTCGGCAAAACCCACGGCGCCGGCGATGCGAAACACGTGGGGCCGGAGCCCGAAGCAGCCGGCATTGAAGAGCAAGGCTTCGGCTGGAAGAGCAGCTTCGGCACGGGCAAAGGCGGCGACACGATCAGCAGCGGCCTGGAAGTCACCTGGACCACCACGCCGACGAAGTGGAGCGGCGACTTCTTCAGCAACCTGTTCGGCTACGAATGGGAGCTGACGAAGAGCCCGGCCGGTGCGCATCAGTGGAAACCGAAGGGCGGCGCGGGCGCCGGTTCAGTGCCGGATGCCCACGACCCGTCCAGGCGTCACGCGCCGGCCCTGCTGACCACAGACCTCGCGTTGCGGTTCGACTCTGTCTACGAAAAGATTTCGAGGCGCTTCCACGAGAATCCGGATCAGTTTGCGGACGCATTCGCCCGGGCGTGGTTCAAGCTGACGCACCGCGACATGGGCCCTCGGGCGCGTTATCTCGGCCCGGAAGTTCCTGCGGAAGAGCTCATCTGGCAAGACCCCATTCCTGCAGTCAATCATGGAGTGATTGATGCGCAGGACATTGCCTCCCTGAAGGCCAAGATCCTCGCATCCGGCCTGTCCATCTCCCAGCTGGTCACTACGGCTTGGGCGTCTGCTGCAACGTTCCGCGGCAGCGACAAGCGCGGTGGAGCGAACGGCGCGCGTATCCGCCTGGCGCCGCAGAACAATTGGGAAGTCAACCAGCCGGCCGAGCTGGCGAAGGTCCTGCAGACGCTGGAAGCGATCCAGAAGGACTTCAACAGCGCACAGTCTGGCGGCAAGAGGGTTTCACTTGCTGACCTAATCGTTCTGGGCGGCTGCGCAGCCGTCGAAGCCGCTGCGAAGAAGGCCGGCCACGACGTGAAGGTTCCCTTCTGGCCTGGGCGCATGGATGCGTCGCAGGAGCAGACCGATGTGGACTCGTTTGCCGTGCTGAAGCCGGCCGCAGACGGGTTCCGCAACTACACCCGTAAGGGACTCGAGGGATCGGCGGCTGAGTTGCTGGTGGACAAAGCGCAGTTAATGACGCTGACCGCCCCTGAGATGACGGTTCTGATCGGCGGCCTGCGCGCCCTGAATGCCAACTTCGGGAAGATCCAACACGGCGTCTTCACCAGGCGGCCCGAGACATTGACCAATGACTTCTTCGTGAACCTCCTCGACATGAACACGAAGTGGCAGCGGTCCGCCACATCTGAAGGCGTGTTGGAGGGGCGCGATCGGGCGTCGGGCGAGCTCAAGTGGACGGGCACCGTCGTCGACCTCGTCTTCGGTTCAAACTCCCAGCTCCGAGCCCTCGCGGAAGTCTATGCGTGCAGCGACTCGCCGCAGGCGTTCGTGCGTGACTTCGTGGCGGCCTGGAACAAGGTGATGAACCTCGATCGCTACGACCTTGCGTGATCTGCGGATGTAGGGCGGGTCCTTTCGGACCCGCCTGACCCTGGGCGCGGGCTGGAAACGGCCCGCGCCTTTTTCTTGACATGTCATTTTAGTTTCATCTAAAGTGTTCTCGTGGAGCACGCGCACCTCGCCGCCATCGCCTCCCCACGCCGCCGCGAAATCCTGCGGCTCGTCTGGAGCAGGGAGATGGCCGCCGGCGACATCGCCGCCGCCATGCCGGACGTCACCTTCGGCGCCGTCTCGCTCCAGCTCCGCGCGCTGCAGGACGCCGGCCTCGTCGTCTGCCGGCCCGACCAGAAGAACCGTTTCTACAAGGCGAAGCGCGACGCGCTGGGGCCCGTCGGGAGATCGCTCGAGCGGATGTGGGACGACGCGCTCTGGCGCCTGAAACTGGCCGCGCAACTCGAAGCGTCGCGCCGCGGACCGGCGCCGCGCCGGAAGCATCACACACCGAAGCACTGAGAGAGAGGACAGAGATGACTGGTACGTCTTCGTTGCCCGCGCTCCCCCATCGCCTCGATCGCACGATCGTGATCGAGGCGCCGCGCGATGTCGTCTTTCGTTTCTTCACCGACGAGAAACGCTGGGCCGCGTGGTGGGGCGCCGGATCGACGATCGATCCGAAGCCGGGCGGTCACGTGTTGATCCGCTATCCCGACGGCACGGAAGTCGTCGGCGAAGTGCTGGACGTCGACGCGCCTGAGCGCATCGCGTTCACGTACGGGTACGCGTCCGGCAAGATGATTCCGCCCGGCGGCTCGCGCGTGACGATTCGACTCGAAGCGGACTCGCGCGGCACGCGCCTGCACCTCCTGCACGAATTCGCGGACGCCGCCGTGCGCGATATGCACGTGCAGGGCTGGCGCTACCAGCTGTCCGTGTTCGCGAACGTCGTCGCCAACGAACTGCACTCCAGCGCGGCGACGGCGGTCGATGCCTGGTTCACTGCGTGGGCTGAGACCGACGCGGCGAAGCGGCGCGCCCGCTTGTCCGCGATCGCCGTGCCCAGCCTGCGTTTCCGCGATCGCTTCAGCCTCATCGACGGCGTCGACGAATTGAACGATCAGATAGGCGCCTCGCAGCGCTTCATGCCGGGCATCCGGATGGAACGGCGCGGCGACGTCCGCCAGTGTCAGGGCACCGTGCTCGCCGAGTGGGCCGCCCTGTCGAATGACAATCAGGAGCGCGGGCGCGGGACGAACGTGTACTCGTTCGGCCCGACCGGCAAGATTGAATCGGTGATCGGATTTTGGACCTCGTAGCCCAGTAGGGCGGCTCCTTTCGGAGCCGCCTGATCAGCCGGGTCCAAAAGGACCCGGCCTACATCCGTGGCCGCTATAATCCGCGCGATGCTGCGTCTGGCGTCGGCAATCGTCGGCCTCGCCATCTTCGCGCAAGGCGCGTCTCCGGCGGCGCAATTCGACGCGCTGTACGCCGACATCCGCGACCAACACATTTCGCGTGACGCTGCGCGGGCGAAAGTCCGCGAGCTCCTTCCGCAGATCAAACAGGATTTCTACGCGCGCGGCGGCAAGGACGCGGCGAAGGACGCGTGGCGATTTCCCGTCGCGGGCTACGCGGCGAATTCGATCGGCGGCACCAACGGCAGCGGGTACTTGCCGAACGGCTACGACTGGTTCGACGGCTACAAGAGCAAGGGCCACCCCGGCCACGACATCTTCATCCGCGATCGCAATCAGGACGAACTGGACGATGGGACGGGTAAGCCCGTCAATGTCCTGAGCATCTCGAGCGGAATCGTCGTCGCGTATTCGCCGGACTGGAAGGCGGACAGCATTCTGCGGGGCGGGCGCTACCTTTATGTATATGACCCGTCACAGAACGGGATCTTCTACTACGCGCACCAGCGCAGCCTGCTGGTGAAGCCGGGCGACATCGTCTCGCCCGGTCAGGTGATTGCGACCGTCGGTCGATCGGGACGCAACGCCGCCGCGCCCAGATCGCCGACGCATCTGCACGTGATGTTTCTCATGGTTGACGACGGCGACTATCCCACGCCGCGCGACATCTATCAGGATCTGGCGCGCGTTGGTCGGAGAGCCAAGTAGGGCGGGTCCTTCTGGACCCGCCTGATTCGTGCCGGATCCGAAAGGACCCGGCCTACATCAGCGTCTGACGAACTTCTGGACGCGGCGGCCGTTGCCGACTTCGGCCGTGAAGACATTGCCCTTCGAATCGACCGCGACGTTGTGGAGAAAGATGAACTCGCCGGCGTAGCGGCCGATCCGTCCGAAGCTGCCGACTTCGTTCAGCGTCCGCCGATCGTAGATGTGGACCTTGCCGTTGCCGGCGTCGGCGAGAAACAGGTACTCCTGCCGCGCGTCCGGTGAAAACGCGACCGAGAACGACGTGCCGAGTAGCTTCGTCTTCCGTTCGACGAAGATCTCGCGCTGAAACGTGCCGTCGATTGTGAAGACCTGCATCCGGTTGTTCGTGCGATCCGCCACGTAGACAAGTCCATCGTCCGAGACGCGGACGCCGTGGACGAGATTGAACTGCTGCGGTCCCGGTCCGTCATCCGCCAGCCGGTTCGGCGCGCTGTCGTCAGGCACGTTGCCGTACGCGCCCCACATGCGCTTGAACGTCCCGGTGTCCGCGTCGAGCACGATGACGCGGCGGTTGACGTAGCCGTCGGCGACGAAGACTTCGTTCGTCTTCGGGTAGACGTAGATGTCCGCCGCGTTGTTGAAGTTGTTCGTGTCGAGGCTGCCCTTGCTCTGGCCGCGATGGCCGATCTGCATGAGGAACTTGCCGGCGGCCGTGAACTTCAGAATCTGATTTTCGGTCCGCTCGCGCAGCCGCGGCCCGCCCGCCGACGAGATCCATACGTTGCCTTTGTAGTCGACGTGGATCGTGTGCTCGTCCTTCGGCCATTCGTAGCCCTGGCCCTCGCCGCCCCAACCTTGTATATAGTTGCCGGCCGCGTCGAACTCCATCACGGGCGGCGGCGCCGTGCAGCACACGGCCTCGGGATTCTTCGCTTTCTCATCATCATTGAGCGACCACGGCCGCTGGATGATCCACACGTGATCGCGCGCGTCGACGGCGAGGCCGGACACCTGACCGAGAATCCACTGCTTCGGGATCTTCGGCCACATCGGATCGACCTGGAAGGACGGTGCCGGCTTCGGCTGCGCCCGTGCCACGCGTTCCAGCGCGCGTTCTGCCACGATGAGACCGCTCAGCACCATCCCCAGCGCCAGGATTCCCGACGTCCGCTTCATTCAAGACCTCTCAATCAGGCGGGTCCGACCGCCTCCGCCAAGGCTACGGCGAGTACGTAGGCCGGGTCCTTTTGGACCCGGCGCGACCCGCCCTACGATACACTCTCGCGTCGAGGAGACCCATGCGCTCGAACATATTTGTCGCCGTCACGTGCGGCCTCATCTTCACGCTCGCTCCGTCCACGTTCGCGCAGCGCGGTGGCGCCGCCGCCGCGCCCGCGCAGGCCGATGCGCCGCCCGATCCGATTAAGATGATGGTCGATCGGCTCGACCTCGAAAAATACAAGGCGACGATCAAAGGCCTGACGCAGTTCGGCGATCGCCGTCAGGGTACGTCGCGCAATCGCGCGGCCGTCGATTGGATCGAGGCGCAGCTCAAGAGCTACGGCTGCCCGACCGATCGCATCAAATACGAGTTCAACCCGCCGCCGCCGAATCCGAACGCAGGCGGACGCGGAGGACGCGGCGGTCTGGCGCAGGGTGGCGGCAAGCCGCGTGGCAACCGGATCCCAACCGGCGTCAACACGGATCCGATGAAGCAGCCCGACGAGAAGCTGCGCCTGCTCAACATGGAGCCCACGACACCCGGTCCGCGTGAAGAGGTCTACTGCACCAAAGTCGGCGCGACGCATCCGGAAGAGATGTACATCGTCAGCGGCCACATGGACGGCCACGGCTGGGGCGAGGCGGCGAACGACGACGGCTCCGGCACGGCGCTCGTGATGGAGCTGGCGCGCATCTTCAGCAGCCCGGACGTCGTGACCGATCACACGATCCGCTTCGCGCTGTGGAACAACGAAGAGACCGGCACCAACGGCGCGCGCGCGTACATCGCGCAGCGCCAGGCGCTGCAGGGGAAAGAGGATCCGCCGGGATCGGGCAAGTATCCAGAGCCGAAGTGGCTCGGCATGGTCCAGCACGACATCATGCTGTTCGATCACGGCATGCCGCTGCCCGACGGCACGATGCGCAAGGAGCAGCGGCTCGAGGCCGACGTCAACATCGAGTTCCAGGTCGCGTCGAAGATGGCTGCGGAGTCCATGGCGCTGGCGTGGAAGTTCGAGGTCGCGAACGAGAAGTACGCGACGGATTATCCGGCCACAGTCAGCAGCCACATGACCAACACCGACTCGGGGCCGTTCCAGGACATCATCCCGTCCATCAGCCTGCGCGAGAACGAGCGCGGCACGCAGATCGGCAACGGCTGGGATCCGCAGTGGCACCAGCCGACGGATCTCTACAGCACGTACGACGACAAGGATTTCCGTCTCGGCCTCAACGCCGCGCAGACGACGCTCGGCGCCGTCGCGACGCTGACGGGTGCGACATTGAAAAAGTAGGGCGGGTCCTTTTGGACCCGCCTGGTTGTGCCGGGTTCGAAAGGACCCGGCCTACTCGTCAGAGGATCTAATGAAACGCATCGCACTGATCGCGCTCGCCATCGTCGCCGCACTCGCGCTGCCGGAAGCGCAGACCGAGAAGCTGGACTTCGCCACGATCGGCCGCATCAAGGACGAAGGCCTCAATCGCTCGCAGGTGATGGACCACATCTCCTGGCTGAGTGACGTTTACGGCCCGCGCCTCACGGGCTCGCCCGCGATTCAGCAGGCCAGCGAGTGGGCGATGAAGAAGTTCACCGAGTGGGGCCTCGCGAACGTCCACCAGGAGCGATGGAAGTTCGGCAAGGGCTGGTCGCTCGTCAAGCTGAACGTGACGATGGTCGAGCCGCAGGTGCAGCCGGTCATCGCGTACCCGAAGGAGTGGTCGTCCGGCACGAAGGGACCGGTCACCGCGGACGTCGTGCGCGTGAACATCCGCACCGAGGCGGACTTCGCGCGCTACCGCGGTCAACTGCGCGGCAAGATCGCCCTGACGCAGCCGGCCCGCGTCGTACGAATGTACGAAGGGCCGAACATCCTGCGGATGGACGACAAGTGGACGGCCGAGGCCGAGACCACGCCCGTGCCGGCGCCGGCCACGGGGCGCGGAGCCGGCGGCGGCCGCGGCGCCGCGCAGGAGTTCCGGCAGAAGCTCGAAGACTTCTACGTCGCCGAGGGTGTCGTCGCGACGTTCGATCGCGGCAGCGACAGCGACATGGCGGCGGCCGGCAGCGATCTCACCTGGCAGCAGCAGCATCCCGACGGCGGCACCGTGTTTCCCGGCGGCAGCTACGCGCGCGACGAGAACGCCGGCAAGAACGTCCCCGGCCTGACGCTCGCGGTCGAGCACTACAACCGCATGATGCGCGTGCTGGACAAGAACGTGCCGGTGAAGGTCGAGCTGAACGTCGAGACGAAGTTCTACGATGAAGCCACGATGAACGGCTTCAACACGATCGCGGAGATCCCGGGCACGGACCTCGCGTCGGAGGTGGTGCTGCTCGGCGCGCACTTCGATTCGCATCCCTACGCGACCGGCGCGACCGACAACGCGACCGGCAGCGCGGCGATGATGGAAGTAATGCGGATCATCAAGACGCTCGGCATCAAACCGCGGCGGACGATTCGCGTAGCGCTCTGGGGCGGCGAGGAAGAGGGCCTGCTGGGCTCTCGCGCGTACGTGCGCGATCACTATGCCGACGTCGAGACGATGGCGCTGAAGCCCGAGCACGCGAAGCTGGCGGCGTATTTCAATTCCGACAACGGCACCGGCCGGGTGCGCGGCGTGTGGATGCAAGGCAACCTGGCCGTGCGTCCGATCTTCGAGCAGTGGATCGCGCCGCTGCGGGATCTCGGCGTGACGATCCTCGGTCCGCGGTCGGTGACGTCCACCGATCATCTGTCGCTCGACAACGTCGGGCTGCCGGCGTTTCAGTTCGTCGTCGATCGACTCGAGTACAACTCGCGCACGCACCACTCGAACATGGACACGTTCGATCGCGTTCAACGCGACGACATGGTGCAGCAGGCGGCCGTCATAGCGGTCTTCGCGTACGAGGCCGCGATGTGCGACGAAAAACTGCCGCGCAAGGCGCTTCCCGCGCCGCAGCGCGGCCGCGGCACGAACCCGTCGGCTGATCGGTAGTCGGCGCAGTGATCTGTAGGGCGGGTCCTTCCGGACCCGCCTGTAGGGCAGGGCCTTTGCATTGATGTGTAGGGCGGGTCCTTTTGGACCCGCCTGTAGGGCGGGGCCTTTGCGTTGATGTGTAGGGCGGGTCCTTTCGGACCCGCCTGATCCGTAGGTTCCCGATGTTCGACTCAATTCTTCAAGATATCCGCTACGCGCTGAGGTTGCTTCGCCTCAATCCCGGCTTCGCCGCCGTCGCGATCCTCTCGCTGGCGCTCGGCTCTGGCGCGAACACTGCGATCTTCCAGCTCCTCGACGCCGTTCGTCTCCGCACGCTTCCAGTCATTGCACCAGAGCAGCTCGTCGAGATTCGCGTCGACGACATGACTCACGCCAGGGGGACGTGGATGCGCGATGCCGCGCTGACCAATCCGCTCTGGGAGAAGATCCGAGAGCACCAGGACGCGTTCGCCGGTCTGTTCGCCTGGGCGGATGAGTCCCTCGACGTCTCGTCGAGCGGTGAGGTGAAGAAAGCGGACGGACTGTGGGTGAGCGGTGACTTCTTCGGTGTGCTGGGAGTGCGGCCCATGCTTGGCCGTGTGTTCACGGCTGGAGATGATCGCCGTGGCTGCGGGCAAGGCACGGGCGTGGTGATCAGCTCACCGGTGGGAATTGGAACAACCGAATGTGGATGGAGGGCTCAGACGCGAGTCGCGCGCGCGTCGCGTTCAGGAACATGATCGGCACCGGGTACTTCCGCACGTTGAGGGCGACTGTGATCGAGGGGCGCGAGTTCACGGAGCAGGACGAGACGCCGTCGTCTTTGAAGGTTGCCGTGGTCAACGAAGCGTTTGCGCGAGATTTCGCGTTGGGACCCCGCGCGCTCGGCCAGCATGTGCGGTTGGAGGCCACTCCATTCGAGCCCAGCACCGCGTACGAGATCGTGGGCCTCGTGAAGAACATGAAGTATCGCGACCTGCGGGAAGACTTCCGACCCGTCGTGTTCCTGCCCCTGTCGCAGGCGGCGCTTCGGAGACCTGGCGGCCAGCTCGTGATTCGGTCCGGCGCTTCAACCAATGTGCTGGTTTCATCGCTGCGGAGCGCGTTTGAAGGCATGAGCCCGGAGATGCGCTACTCGTTTCGCGTCTTCGATGCGGTCGTGCAGGAATCGCTGCTGCGGGAACGGCTGATGGCCGCGCTCTCCGGCCCATTCGGCGCGCTCGCCCTCGTGTTGACGGCGCTCGGACTCTACGGCGTCATCTCGTATACAGTCGCCCAGCGCACGCACGAGATCGGCATCCGGATCGCGCTGGGTGCGGAACGCAACAGCGTCATCGCGCTCATCCTGCGTGAGGCAGCCACAGTGCTCGTGCTCGGCTTGTGTGCCGGCACACTCCTCACACTCGCCGCAGGCCGGGCAGCCTCCGCGTTGCTGTTTGGCTTGGAGCCGCACGACCTGCTGTCTCTGACAATCGCCGGATTGTCCCTGGCGCTCGTCGCGGCCGGCGCAAGTTATCTCCCGGCTCGACGTGCGGCGAGCGTCGACCCGGTCGTCGCGCTACGGCAGGACTGAGGCAGCGGCCTTTGCATGCACGTGGCAAGTTCTGCCAACACGAAGTTGAGCCGTTGCGGCAGATTCTGCATCCTCGGGTACTCCATCCGCCGGATTCCTGAGCAATTCCGCGTCATCCCATGTGGCATGCCGTTCGCTCCTGACGCGCTAGAATGAGCGCATGCCCGGCCCTGGGAGTCCTGGGAGCGATGAAATGAAACCCGCGGGTTCCGGCGTGAAGCTCACCTACGACGACTACGTGCTGTTCCCCGAAGACGGACAGCGGCACGAGTTGATCGACGGGGAGCATTTCGTGACTCCAGCGCCAAATCTCAAGCACCAGGCCGTCTCCGGAAATGTGTTCGGGATGATCTGGTCGTTCCTTCAGCGCGAGCCGATTGGACGCGCCTTCAGCGCACCGCTCGACGTCATCTTCTCGCACTTCGATGTGGTAGAACCGGACGTCCTGTACATCTCTCACGAGCGCTTCGCGCAACTCGAGCCGTCGCAGTGGGTGAAAGGCGCGCCGAACCTCGTCGTCGAGATCGGGTCCCCGTCCACGCGCAGGCGCGACGAGACGATCAAGCGCCGGCTGTACGAGAAGTTCGGCGTCGAGGAGTACTGGGTGATCGATCCGGAGATCGACACCATCAAAGTCTATCGCCGCGTGAACGAGCGCTACGAACGGACTGTGGAACTCTCGCTCGAACATGGCGACGTGCTCACGACCCCCTTGCTCCCCGGCCTGAATCTGCCTCTCTCGACCATCTTCCAAGACTGATCGATCGCGACGCGCGTCTAACCTCATCGGAGGACATGCAATGACTCTGCGCATTCGCATCGTCGTGGCCGCCGTGTGGATTGGGTCGCTCGCGCTCGTGGGCTCGCTCGCGTCCGCGCAGGCGCGCCGCGCCGAGCCGGCCGCCGTGATTTCCGGCGCTGACATCGGGTTCCGGCCTGAAGGCTGGCAGGGAAAAGCGCGAACAGGCACCTGGTTGGTCCGGATCGACGGGCAATGGGTCGAGGCCGCAGGCGCGCCGAAGGTCTCACCCGTGACGACACGTTGAGGCGGGTCCGAAAGGACCCGCCCTACATTTCAACGACGTCATGGCTCTACTCTAGTTTTTCCAGGCGCGTGGTTTCACAGAATCTGACGTCGCTCGGCGGACAGCCCATTGACCGATGCGGACAATGGGTTGGCCGCATGATCTTTCTACTTGATCGGTCTCCGGCCATCGCGCAGCATGCGCCGATGAAGTATCGAACGCTCGCGACGGCCGTCCTGTTTCTGTTCGCCGCGTCCGCGACCGCCACGGCGCAGACCGCGGCCATCCGGAAGCCGCGCATTGGCGACTGCACCCTCACGGTCGCGATCACGAGTCCGCCGGAACATGGCTGGCTGAAGATCCAGCTCAATCTCGAGAGCGTGGCGCAGAAGCGGCTCGACCATTCCTCGACGAAGGTACCGGTGCGATTAAAGGGGCCGTTGGTCGACGCCGATCGCCTGCGGGCGGCCATCGTCGTTGACGGCCAGCCGATCGGTCCATGGTCGGAGTTCATCGAGCCTGAAGAGGGCACCGGCGTTCCCGAATGCGCCGGCGAAGATCCGGCGCCGGATCAGCGTGACGCTTTTTCACCGTCAGGCTACGTCGGCACCGCGTACGACAACTTCGCGCCGCCAAGCTACCGCGGCTACAGCGCTGTGAACCCTGCGGACGCGGGCACCACGTGGAGCCGGTTGATCACGGGGCTGGACCTCGAAGGTCGTGTGCTGGGCAAGCCGGAGAACCAGGTGCAATTGTGGCTCTTCGGCGAGACGGTGTACGGCGTCCGCAGCCAGAGCGTCGATTGCGCATCCGACCAGGCCAAGGACGTCTGTTCGCCCGCGAAGAATCCGGCGAACGCCGCCAACTACATCCTGGCTCATGCCACGAGTCTCGAGTTCTACTTTGGCCCCCGCCTCGAGCTCTTCACGTTTCAGAGCCACACACCGTTCCCGGGCAAGCTGTACGTGGACCTGCGCATCGGCTACGTGGCGCTCTCGAAAGACGACGTGTCCACGATTACCGCGTCGCATCACCTCGCCGGAGGACTGCTCGCGCCGGCCGGCAAGTTCGAGCGCAGTTTCATCGAAGCCGGCATCGGCAAGACCGACGCGCTCGTCGCGGCGCCGCCCTTGACGTCAGGGACGCCGACCACGGCGACGGCGACGGTGACGACGACAACGGCCGTGGTGACAGTGGTCACGGCCCCCAACACCGGCTTCTTCAACAACTGGAATCGCTTCAAGCTCGACGGGTATCTGACGTTCTCGTCGCCAGGCCCGATAAGATTCCTCACGCGTTCGGAGCGCATGTTTGTCGAGTTCTACGTCGACCGGGCGACCAACAACAGCGATCCAAGCGCCGTCCAGACCTTCGTCGGCGTCGAGTACGACATCAGCAAGCTGTTCAAATGACGACGCGCCTGCATCTTCACGCGTACGTGCTCGCGGGCGCGTGCGTGCTGCTGTCCGGATCGCAGCCCGCGGCCCAGCGCACGTGCCCGGCCTGTTTCATCACGCGCTTCTGGGAAGTGCCCACCGACGAATGGACCGGGAAGATCGCCGAGCCGTTTCTGGCGCCGGAAATGGCGCCGCGGTACGCCGGCAAGCTGCGGACGACCGACTTCGGCGTCGCCTTCTCCGGCGGCGGCACGCGATCGGCGACGGCGACGATGGGCCAGCTGCGCGGTCTGCGCCGCAACGGATGGCTGTCACGCGTGAAGTACATGACCGCGGTGTCCGGCGGCGCCTGGGCGGCGATTCCGTACACATATCTCGATGCGGACCAGCCGGTGGATGGATTTCTCGACCTGTATCAGGATCCGTCCTCGCTCGACAAGGTCGCGCTCGACTACGTCACGCCGCGTTCGCTGGCCGCGAGTATCGGCAATTCGGGCCTGTTTTCGTCAGGACTGAAAGAGGCGTTCAACATCGGGCGGCAGAAGCTGCTGTCCGATCAGTTCAACAAATACGTCGACCTCGCGCGCAAAGGGCTCGCGGCGACGAGCGGCACGCCGCTCGCGGATCCCGCGCGCATCGACAAGACCTACGCGCACATGATCGGCAGCGTGTTCGTCGCGCCGCACGTCAGCCACGGCACGACGGACAATTTCGCGTGGGACGACGAGACCGTGACCGAATTCAACGCGCGCAACCCGCCGCTCGCGGGCGTGCATTTCGTCACGGTCGCGAAGGACCGGCCGTTCCTGATCGTCGAGGGCACGCTCATCCATCAGCATGACGCGTACGAATTCCCGCGGCTCGCGCCAGTGGAGATCACGCCGCTTTACATGGGCGTGCGCCAGCAGTACACCGGCAAGGTCGGCGGAACGTACGTGTGGCCGTGGGCGTACGACAGCGCGACGGTGCGCGACGAGCGCCCTCCCTTCGTCAGCGTGACGACTGATCCCGTGACACGCGCGATGACGCTGGCGGACGTCGCCGGCACCGTGGGCGCCGCGCCGGAGCTCGGCACGATCGTCCTCAAGCAGATCAACGCGCTCACCGACTTCTTTCCGAAATTCAACCACTTCGCCGTCAGAGAGGGCCACGCGACGGCGATGAGCCGGCTGGTCTCGCACGGCGACGGTGGAGGCGTGGACAACCTCGGCCTCATGCCGCTCCTCGCGCGCCGCGTGCACAACATCATGGTGTTCATCAACACCGACACGAGTGATTTCAGGAGGAACGACGATCTCGAATCGCTGTTCCGCGAGATCGACATCTTCAGCGGCGGCGGCGACCGCGCGATGATTCACGTCTTCGACAAGGATCGCTATGAGGAGGTGAAATCTCACTTCGCGGCGAGCGCCGCCAAAGGAGACGCGCTCGTCTACTGCGGCACCAACTGGACCGTTCACGAGAACGAGTTGTTCAACGTGCGTGGATACACCGGACTGAACATCTGCTTCTTCTACAACGCCATGTCGGCCAACTGGATGTCCCAACTGCCAGCCGAGACCCGGCGGCTGCTCGAGCATCGGGACAAGGACGCCAAGGAGTTCGACGATTTCCCGTGGTATCGCACGTTCGGACAGGACAAGTTCCGCCTCATCAAGCTGGACGCGCGCCAGGTGAACATGCTGTCGAATCTCACCGCCTGGACCGTGGCCAATCCCGTCTCCGTCACGGAAGTCCTCCGCGCGATGGGCGATACGCTGCCCGCACCACAACATCCGTAGCGTTTTCTCCTCCGTGTCCTCTGTGTCCTCCGTGGTGCACCTCCCGTAACCGAACAGCCGGCGTCGCGGATCCGGACACATGCGCGGCATTCATCGTTTGAATGCAGCGATTTCCGAACGAATCACGTCAAAGCATTGGCTAGAATGTTGCTCCGCGAGGCTGAAAGCCTCGCGCGACGAATTGGATGAGCACCAATGACAAGTGATGTGAAGTTCGCGCTGCGGTCGCTGATGCGGGTCAAGGGGCTCGCCATGACGGTCGTGCTGACGCTCGCCCTCGGCATCGGCGCCAACGCCGCCATCTTCAGCATCGTCCGCGGCGTGCTGCTGCGCCCGCTCGTCAACAAGGACGAGGCGCACCTCGTCTATATCCGCCAGAGTGCGCCAGGCGTCGGCACGGAGAACACGGCGTTTTCCGTTCCCGAGATCGACGATCTGCGCGCCGGCTTGAAAAACGTCACGGGTCTTTGCGGCTTTTCGACGATCGGATTCACGATGGTCGGCCTCGGCGATCCACAGCAGGTGCGCGCGGGCGTGGTCGACGGCGCGTACTTCGACACCATGGGCCTGCACCCGGTACTGGGACGGTTGATCAACGCGGGCGACGATGGGCCGAGCGCGGCGGGCGTGGCGGTCCTCACGCATCGCTTCTGGTCGACGACGCTTCACGCGGATCCGGGCGTCATCGGCAAACAGATTCGTCTCGGCGCGCGGTCGGCGACGGTCATCGGTGTCCTTGAGCCGTCGGTCCCCTATCCCTCCGAAACGGAGCTGATCGCGAACGTTGTGACGAGCCCGCATCACTTGTCCGCGACGATGGTCACGGGCCGCGAGCACCGGATGACGGAAGTCTTCGGCCGCCTCGCGCCGGGCACGGAACTGGACCAGGCGCGCGCGGAGCTGGCGACCGTGTACGGCGGCATGGTCCAGTCGCACCCCGAGTCGTATCAGAAGAAGGCGAACTTCACGATCAACGCGGTGCGGCTGCGCGATCAGATCACGTCGAAGGCGCGCACGGTGCTGCTCGTGCTGCTGGCGGCGTCGGGTTTGATGTTCATCATCGCGTGCTCGAACGTCGCGAACCTGATCCTCGCGCGGACCGTGCGTCGCGAGTCGGAGCTCGCCGTCAGGACGGCTCTCGGCGCATCGACTAGCGCGTTGCGTCGAACGCTGCTGGCGGAGTCGCTCGTGTTGTGCGGCGCGGGCGGACTGCTCGGCGTGGCAATCGCGCAGCCGATGGTGACCGTGCTTTCGCGCTACGCGGCGCGCTTCTCGGTGCGCGCGCTCGATCTGCAGCTCGACTGGACGATGATCGCGGTCGGCGTTGGCCTGGCGCTGGCGTCGGCGGTCCTGCTCGCGTTCGTGCCGCGCCTGCCCTCGACCGATTCGACGAACGGCCTCGGCCTCGCCAACGGCAGTCCGCGGACGACGGGCACGGCGAATCGCAAGCTGCGCGCGTTCGCCGTCGTGCAGGTGGCCGCGTGCTTCATGCTGCTCGCCGGCGCCGGCATGCTGCTGCGCACGCTGATGACGCTGCAGGCGTCGAATCCGGGCTTCGAAACGCGGAGTGTGCTGGCGATCAACGTGCCGGTGATGTCGTACGGGAAGACGGGCGACCAGATTCGCGAGTTTTACCGCGAGATGCGGCGGCGCGTGACCGACATTCCTGGCGTCGCGCAGGTGGCCATCGGCGGCGCAGTGCCGTGGCGCGACCTCGGCAACTTCGGTCAGGGTCTCGCGTTCACGGTCGAAGGGTGGAGGCGCGGCAAGGACGAGGACGACCCGCACGGCAAGTCGCGGTCGATTTCGCCGGGCTTCTTCGCGGCGCTCAACATCCCGATTCTGGAAGGGCGCGATTTCACGGACGCCGATCGCAACAGCACGGAAAGCGTGGTGATCGTCAGCGCCGCGCTGGCGCAGCGGCTCTTTCCCGGCCAGAGCGTGCTGAACCGCCACTTGAACTGGACCGATCCGGTCATCAAGTTCATCGGCGTGAGCGCGGAGCCGCGACGCATCGTCGGCATCGCCGCGGACATCAACGACGAGCAGATCGGCGGCGCGCCGACGATGATCATCTACCAGCCGTTCGAGCAGGCCACCGGCGGCGGGCGGCTGTTCGTCCACGCGCGGACGGATCCGTACGCGCTCGTGCCGCTGATCACGAAGACCGTGCGCGACATGGCGGCCGACCAGCCGATCGAGCGCGCGGCGACGCTCGAAGACGTGCGCGCCGAAGTGCTGTCGCCGAACCGGCTGAACACGATCGTCTTCGGCGGTTTCGCGGCGGTCGCGCTGGCGATTTCGATCGTGGGCGTCGCGGGCGTGCTCGCGTTTTCCGTCAGCGCACGCATGCGCGAATTCGGGATCCGGATGGCGATCGGCTCGCAGCCGCGCGCGATTCTCACGAGCGTGCTGAAGGAAGGCGCGTGGATGGCCGGGCTGGGCGTCGTGTGCGGGGCCGTCGGCGGATTCGCGATGTCGCGCGTGATTGGCAGCATGATCAGTGATGTTCAGCTGCCGGGGCCGCTGCCGACGATCGGCGCCGCGCTCGTGCTGCTCGGCGCGGCTATCGTCGCCGCGGTGTGGCCGGCCGCGCGGGCCGCGCGGGTCGACGTCGTCCAGGCGTTGCGCGCCGAGTAGCCGCCACTTTCTTCCGCGGTCTCGTTGGCGTCCGGCTTTAGCCGGACCTCGGGCGGTGTGGCGTCCGGCTTCCCGCCTGCGCCCGGCTTCGGCGTGGCCCGCCATAGCGCAACGCGCGGAGGCGGCAGCCGGACGGCGCTACAATTCGAGTAGATGCCTGATTCGCGAGACGCGCCTCGCGCCGACACGAGCAAGATATCCGGCCGCGACTCAGCCACCGGCCTGTCGTGGGCACTCGAGTCTCCCGAGCAGCACTGGGCCGAGCACGACGCGCGCCAGCTCGCGTACTGGCGCACTCGATCGCCGGAAGAGCGCCTCGCGCAAGCAGCGGAGTACCGCTGGCGCCGGCACGGCGATATTCCGGAGCCGGCGGTCTGGACCTGGCGCTTCCTGCCGCCAGGCGAGCAGTAGATGGTGGCAGCGCGGCCGCCGTCTCCTTCCTTCGTGCGCCTGTGCGAGTGTCTCAACCACGCCAGCGTCGAATTCGTCGTCGTCGGAAGTGAGGCCGTGGCGTTCCACGGCGTGCCCCGCTATAGCCTCGACTTCGACATCTTCGTGCGCTCCACGAGGGTGAACCTGTTTCGGGTGAAAGCCGGGCTCGATATGTTCGGCTTTGCCGATCTTACGAAGACGCTGGATCCTGAAGTGTGGGCACGGACGCGCCATACGCTGCGGCTGGGAGAGCCGCCGCTGCAGATCGATGTGCTCCTGCAGTTGAGCGGCGTGGAATATGAAGCGGTCGGGCGTTCGGCCATCGCCGGCAGCTACGGCGACGTGCGGGTGCGGTTCATGGCACGCGCGGATTTGATCGTCAACAAGCGCGCCGCCGGCCGCGCGAAGGATCTGGCGGACGTCGAGGCGCTCGAGTCCGCATCAGGGACTGCCGAAGGCGAAGAGTAGTACGGTTCGGACGGCGGCTATCGTCGCCGCGGTTTGGCCCGCGGTGCTTTCCTTGACCGCCGTAGCCTTGGCGTAGGCGGTTTCGGCGCCGTCTTTTTCGCCGGAGTCTTTTTCGCCGTCGCCTTGCGGCGCGCCACCTGCTTCGGCTTCGCGGCGTTCGGCGCGGCGTCAGTCGGCTGCGTGGCGTCCGGCTTCCCGCCTGCGCCAGGCTTCGGCGTGGCGCGCCGTAGCGCAACGCGCGGAGGCGGCAGCCGTACCGGCTCGTCCACGGAAATCCCCTTCGCCCGCCTCTCGATACGCGACGGATCGAGCACGTCGAGCAGACCGTCGTAGACTTCCTTCGCCCTGGAATCCGGAACTCCGCTCGCGATCCGCTCGCGCAGGTAGTTCGTGGCGGCGAGGATGTTCAGGTGCTGCCAGTTCACGCGGTTGACTGTAACCCAAGTCGTCCTCTAGACGACGCGCCGCCCATGGCACGGCCTCTCTTTTTCGAACATGCGGGCGGCTACCGATGCTACGGCCTCAGGCGCGGACCGTGCAGTCGGCGAGCCCCCCAGAGCGCCCGAACGATAACGTGCTGTTCGTCGAACGTGTAGTAGAGATGACAGGCGACGAAGACCTCGACGTGGATCCTGTTCTCGAGCCACCACTGCTTCTCGCGTTTGACGTGCCTGCGCGCCGTCGCCGTGAATCGAACGCGGCGCGGCGTCAACGCGATCTGAGGTCTTTCAGGATTTCTTCAGCGTCGATAAGGCGACCGGTGGCCACATCTGCATCGGACTCGCGCAGGGCTTCGTGCAGTGCGGTCCGATCGGCATCATCGAGCCAGTCGCCTGGATCGAGCGCCAGGAGCTGCATTTCGGTGCCCTCGGGCAAGTCCGTCGGCTCGTCGACCACGAGTCGGCCGGCGTGGACGCGCGCCTTGATCGTCATGCGAAGAAGCGCAACACCCTACACGCGGACGATCAATCCGCGGCCGGCGAATCCCGTAAGACGATCCAGGCTGTCGAGAAACGCCGCGTACAGCGGCGGCGTCCCGCGCAGGCTCCAGAGCACGAAGACGACGTCGAGCTTCGCGAGAAACGCCGGATCCCTGAACGCCTTGCCGTCGCCGACGACGGCGCGGACGCCGAGCGTGACTTGCATGTACAGATGATTGAACCACTTCAACCCATCGTCGTCCGGCAGCGTCGACGCGATGTCGCTCATCATCGAGACGACATCGTCGATCGACCGTGCGGGGCGACGGTTCAGAATGTCGGCGAGCGTCATCGATCAGTTCAGCCCTCAGCCCTCAGCCCTATCCAGGCAATCCGTTCCGCGCAACCTTCTGCATCGCCTCGACGAAGTAATCGATCTCCTCGAGCGGCGTGTAGATGTTCGGTGTGATGCGCAGCCCGCGATAGCTGAGGCTCGGCGTCTTGATGTTCTCGTGCCCGACGCCCGTGACGATGATGCGGTTCTTGTCCCAGAGGTGCGTCGAGAGCTTGTTCGTGTCGACACCGTCGATCGACACGACGGCGAGGCCCCACGTCTGCCCGGCGTCGAGGCTCGAGTGGATCTTGATGCGCGGGACGTCCTTCAATTGGTTCGCCCAGCGCAGCGTGAGGTAGCGCAGACGCGCGGCCTTACGCTCGATGCCGATCGCCTGCTGAAACGCGATCGCCTCGTTGATCGCCGCCTTCGTCGCCGCGGGACTCGTGCCGATCTCCTCGAACTTGCGGACGTCGTGGTCGGCGCGCTCGGGCGCCGCCTGCAGCGGCCACGTGCCCGCGATGCGATCACGCCGCACGTACAGCAGCCCGGTGCCCGTCGGCGCCAGCAGCCACTTGTGCAGGCTCACGCCGTAGAAATCCATCTCGAGATCGCGCAGCTTGAACGGGAAGTGCGCGAGCGCGTGCGCGCCGTCGACGATCGTCGTGATGCCGCGCGAGCGCGCGAGGCGGCTGAGCTCGCGCACGGGGAACAGCTGTCCCGTCTGATTGGTGATGTGGCAGAAGTGCAGGGCCTTCGTCTGCGGCGTGATCGCCTTCGTAAACCTGTCGAGCAGATCCGCCTGCGTCGTCGGGCACGGGAAGTCCAGCCGCGTCACTTTGATCTTGTCGCGCCGCGCGCGCTGGTCCCAGGTCGTCAGCATGCGGCCGTAGTCCTGTTCGGTGGTGATGATCTCGTCGCCGGGCTTGAGGTCGAGGCCGTTCTGCGCAATCTGCAGCGACTCGCTCGCGTTGCGCGTGATGGCGAGCTCTTCAGGGTCGGCGCCGAATTCCGCGCCGAGCCGGCGACGCACGGTCTCGATGTTCCGCTCGATCAGGCCGCGGTGATACACCGGCGCCTGATTCGAGGAATCGAGGTAGCGCTTGTACGCCTCGTGGACCACCGTCGGGCTGGGACACGAATTGCCGTTGTTCAGGTTGATGAGCGTGCGGTCCAGCGTGAACGCGAACTGGATCTCGCGCCAGTACGTTTCATCGGCCGCGACCTCGTCCGGGGACCGGCTTTCGACGGCCGCCGTCGCCGCCGCCACCTCTTCGATGCCGTAGTTGTTGCGCGCGGCAAACGCCGCACCCGTGGCCACGCCGGCCAGCTTCAGAACAGAACGTCGACTCCACATGGCGAACCTCCTGTGTCGTGCGCAGTGTAATACCTTGACGGACGGATAACCACAGAGGACACGGAGGACACGGAGAAGAGGTGAATAGCCACAGAGACACGGAGACACAGAGGTGTTCGACGCGGGCGGCCTGCCGAGCAGGCCGCGATGATCGGCCGGACGCCGGTGCGCAAAACGACAAGGGGCCGGGATGCAGTTGTCGCTTGCGCGCCGGCGTCCGGCCGACCGACGCCGCTTCGCGGCGCCGCGTCGAACACGACTGCCTGTGATTCCGATCTCCGTGCCTCTGTGACTCTGTGGCCCATTCCCTCTGTGTTCCTCCGTGTCTCGGTGGCGAATTTCCCTCCGTGTCCTCCGTGTCCCCGTGGTTAACTATTGGCCCATCAGGAGCACCTCATGGCGAAGAAGCCACAGAAGAAGGCGCCACGCCAATCGAGACGGCCGCGAACAAAGCCGAAGCCGGCGGTGCGCTCGGCGACGCCGCGTCACGAATTCACGCGCGGCCTCTACGGCTGGATCACGCACACCGACCTCGCGAGCGCCGATCCATCGGCCACGAAGGTCTGGTGCGGGAAGGTCCTCGGCTGGACGTTCCGGCCGAGCATGCCGATGCCGGGCGGCGGCGAAGTACATCTCTTCGCGTACTCCGAGAAGGGCGGCGGCGGGATTCGACCGAACAATCCGCCCGAGATTCCGGGCAGCATCCCGTACGTCCACGTCGCTGACGCGCAGGCCGCGTTCGATCTGGCACTAAGAGAAGGCGCGGAGGAGATGCTGTCGCCGACGCGCGTGATGGAAGGCGTGACCGTCGCGATCGTCCGCGCGCCCGGTGGCGTCCCGATCGGCTTCTCGGGGCCATAATCAATATGAACACGCGCGCGATCATCATTGCGTTCGTCGCGTCGGTCGCGGCCGCCGCGGCCGGCAACTCGACACCAGCTCGTTTTCAGCCGGCACAACGAGCGACGCTCAGCCGCGCGCCGTTCGGCCGCATGGCCGACGGCACCGCAGTCGAGATCTTTACGCTCACGAGCGGCGCGGGCATGGACGTGCGGACGATGCCGTACGGCGCCGGCATCGTGTCGATTCGCGTGCCGGACCGCAATGGCGCCGTCGCCGATGTCGTCCTCGGCTTCGACACGCTCGACGAGTACGTGACGAAGAACCGCTTCTTCGGCGTCGTCGCCGGCCGCTACGGGAACAGGATCGCGCAAGGACGCTTCACGCTCGACGGCACGACGTACACGCTCGCGACGAACAACGGCGTCAATCACCTCCACGGCGGCGTGAAGGGCTTCGACAAGGTCGTCTGGAGCGCCACGCCGTTCGAACGCGCCGGGACCGTGGGCGTCGTTTACAGTCACACGAGCCCGGACGGCGACGAAGGGTACCCCGGCGAGCTGCGCGTCCGCGTGACGTACTCGTTGTCATCGTCGAACGCGTTGACCGTTGACTACGACGCGACGACGACCAAACCGACGCCAATCAACCTGACGCAGCACACGTACTTCAACCTAGCTGGTGACGGCAGCGGCGACATCCTCGGTCATCAGGTGACGATCGACGCCGATCGCTTCACGCCCGTGGGTGCGACGCTAATTCCAACGGGTGAGCTCGCGCCGGTCGCCGACACGCCATTCGACTTCCGGCGGCCGATCGCCGTCGGTGCACGTATCGGCGCGGATGATCCGCAGTTGAAGGCGGGAAACGGGTACGACCACAACTTCGTGTTGAACAAGACATCGGGCGGGTCCAGAGGGCCCGCCCCACGTACCGTCGGACCACGCGGGTCCACGGGAAGCGCTCCGCTCCCGCAGCACGCCGCGCGCGTCGTCCATCCCGGGAGCGGCCGCACGCTGGACGTCTCGACGAGCGAGCCCGGCGTCCAGTTCTACACGGCAAACTCTCTCAACGCCGTCGCTGGAAAATCCGGACACGTCTATCAGCAATACGCCGGGCTGTGTCTCGAGACGCAGCACTTCCCCGATTCGCCGAATCATCCGGACTTCCCGTCGTCGATTCTGCGGCCCGGCGAGCGCTTTCAGTCGCGGACGGTGTTTGCGTTCGGCGTGACCAGGTGATCCGCAGCGCCCTGCTCCGAGTCCGCAGGGCGGGTCCTTTCGGACCCGCCTGATCATGCCGGGTCCAACCGCCTCCGCGAAGGCTATGGCGGCCACGACGCAACGTGTTCGCCCGTGCCAAGGGCGAAGTTCGCGCACTTGAAGAAACCCAGCAGCAGCAGGAGGAAGGGCAGGCTTGAACAGCATGGAGGACTGTGTCGTCGCTCGACACTGAAAGGGCTACGTTGGCGGGTCCGAAAGGACCCGGCCTACTTGGTCACTTCGCCGCGGCGGGCACGGCTTTCAGGAATTCGGCGTACGGTGCGATCGCCCCGTGAATCGGCACAATCCGATCGATCTTGAGGTCGTGTCTTTTGATGTTCTCGAGCAGATTCGCGGTATATGGGTTCACCGCGGATCCCGGGCTGAATACGTCGGCCTCCACGAGCAGACGTTCCTTCGGGAAGTATGCCATCAGGAGTGTGTCAGCGTGCGGACTGCCGGTGATGCGGTAGAGATTGACCGTCATCGCGCCGTCCTTCAGCACCATCTCCTCATCAACGGTCTCGATCTTCAGCGGCTTCGGGTTCTTCGCGAGCGCGTCGAGCACGATCGAGTGCGATCGCGAGATCGCATCCTGATAGAACGCCGCATTCGCCTTCTGTGTGATGACCGTCAGGCCCTCGGAGACCGCCGCGCGAATGCCGCCGGAATGGTCGAAATGATGATGCGTGTTGACGACCGTCGTCAGCGGCTTGTCCGGCCGGAGCTCCTTCGCCTTTGCGATCACCGCGAGCGCGCGTGTGTCGTGCTGCGGCGTCTCGATCAGCGTCAGGTGATCCGCGAACTCCACGAGCACGCTGTGATGCGACTGGCCGGCGAGGAACCACACGCCCTTCGCGATCTCCTGCGCCGACACGACTGCGGGCGGCGGACCGGTGATCGGTGCGGCCGACGTCGCGGCTTGCGGCGCCGCCAGGTCACCCGCGTCGCCATCGACCAGCTGCTTCGATACCGTGATGTCCGCCGTCGTCCAGCGATCCGTCTTCGTCGTGAGGTGCGCCGGCAGCTTCAGGCCGTTGACGTCCTGGTAGTCGGCGAAGGTCGTCTCGATGGCGACGTCGCCCAGGTTGAGGTTGTCCGTCATCGACACGACGCGCGTCGGCAGTTTCGTGGCGATGTCGATCGCGAGCGTGAACTTGAGGCCGTTGGCGAGCGCGGCGTCGACGATGCGCTCCTTGTCGTGGGTGCGGGGGTTGGAGAGGATCGTTGCCGCGTCCATCGCGGCGCGGACGATCGTGAGCGGATGGTGATAGACATCCGCGCGCCGATCGTTGGCGGCGGCGTTCGCGACGCGCGTCGCCGTGCCGTTCGGCGCGACGTTGTAGCCGACGCTGCCGTCGATGCCGAGCACCTGCGCCTGCGGCGGCTGGCCCTGGAAGTACGTGAAGGTCGGCGTGCGCGTCTGCTCGATGCGCATCCGGCCGCCGGCGACGTCGATCGCGCGCTTGTAGTGGGCGAGCGTGAACGCCTGCCCTGTTGCATCGGGCGTCATGTCCTGGCCGAGGTTGCCGTTGGTCCCGGTGCCTTCCATGACGATCGTCCTGACGGCCTGCACGCGCACGCGTCCGCCGAGTGCGTCCGCGGCGTCGTTGACGATCTGCTGCTCGGGCGGCGCCTGCGCGCAGGCGCTAAGGGTCGCTGCGGCGAAGATGGCGAGCCATGATGTCTTCATATGAACTCCTGCCAAGGTCCGCCTGAAGGCGGACACTACCGATCCGGTCTGAGCGGCGCAAGACCCGCGGCGCTCGCCGAGCGGTTGAACGCCGGCACGTCCTGATCCATGACGCGACTGAACTCCGTTCTGGCGGCCGAACGGTCGCAGTCGATCCCTTCCAACACCTCGAGCCGCGTGATGTCGTTCAGGATGAACAGCCCGCGGCCGTATGTCGAGATGACGACGTCGTGCGCGAGCTTCGGCACGACGATCCATGTGACCGGCGCCGCCGGCAGGCCGTCCTTGAACTGCGTCCAGCGCCCGCCATCGTCCAGCGAGTAGAAGAAGCCGTGACCCGTGCCCGCGAACAGCATGCCGCGGCGATTCGGATTCTCGGCGATCGACAGCGCGTAGGACAGCGGATGCCGTGCCGGCAGGCTCGCTGATCTTCCTCCACGTCTGCCCGAAGTCCATCGTCTTGTAGAGAAATGGTTCGCGGTTGTCGACCAGATGGAAATCGATCGCGACGTACGCCGTGCCCGGATCGAAATGCGACGGCTCGATCTTTCGCACCGTCCCCCATGCCGGGAGGCCGGAAATGTTCTTCGTCACGTCGTTCCAGCGCCCGCCGCCGTTACGAGTTCCCCGCTTTAGCCCAAGCCGTCTGCGACGCTCATCACTGGGAGTTGAGCCAGACTCGTTTCTACACTGGTATTCCGGACAGTTCCGACAACCCATTCTGGAATCACTTCTGGGCTGGCAAGTTGCTCCATCTCAGCCGCCAGGGCGTCCACGTGTTCAGCCGTTCGCTTCGCTATCGCAACAAGACGGTCAAGCTGCCGGACGGCTCGATGTACGCTTTTCTCACGGTCCGACTGAAGTCGGACACGAGGAAGCCGGGTCCAAAAGGACCCGGCCTACTTCCTCACTTCCTCACATCCTCACATCCGATCGCTAGAAATTCACCGCCACCCCGACCCTCATGATCCGCGGCGACACGAATGCCTGTGGATACAGGTACGTGTTGCCCACGGCGTTGTTCAGCCCGGTGATCGTGTAGGCGTTCGTCAGATTGTAGATGTCAAACTGCGGGGCGATCCGGCGCTGGCCGAACTTGAAGGAACGGGAGAAGCGCAGGTCGACGAGCGTCACGTCCGGCAGCCGCTCGGCGCCTCGTTCGCTGAGCAGGACTGTCTGCGTGGACCGCGTCAGCGCGACGCCCGTTGCCGCCGCCGCTGCGCGGCTCACCGAGTACGTGGAGACGTAGGGGTACCCGTTGTTCGAGACCAGGCTTCCCGCGACGCTGATATCGTAGGGCAACACATAGCTGCCCGAGAGCCGGAACGCGACCTTCGAGTCGTTGCCGATGATCCCGTTCGAGTACGCCACAAAGTTGGGATCGTTCAGGTCGCCGCCGGTCGTGCTCGAGATCGTGGCCGACTGGCCACCGGTACTGTTGATGCCTCCCGTGTTCTTGCCGAACGTCAGACCCGTCACCATCTGCCATCGCTGCGAGAACCGCTTCGCCGCCGTGAACTCGACGCCCTGGTATTTGGTGTCGAGGTACGGCTGGTTGTCGATGACGCTGTTCTGTAGACCGTTGAACGCCGCCTGCAGGTTGTAGACGGTCACCGAGACCGGCTTGGGCGCGGCAATCGTTCCGCCGGGACCGTTCGGCACGGTGAAGGTGAACGGCGTGTACGCGGTCGACGGCACGAGCGTGTTCGTCGTGCCGATCTGATTGCGGTTCGTCCGGTAGTAATACATTACGCCGACGCGCATGTTGCGCACCACCTCGCGCTCGACGCCCGCCGTGACTTCATCGGAGTACGGCCAGCTCGGACCGTTCGCGCCGGCGTAGTGCACGCTGAGGCCGGGAAATCCGCTGCATTGGCTCTGCTGGATCTCGGTCACCTGCGCGACGCCGTCGCCGTTTGGGTCGGTCCAGGGACAGGTTTGCGACGTCGCGCTGAGCGGGTTCACGTTCGTCACGCGATCGATGCCGACCTGCAGGCCGTAGCGGCTGTAGCTCGCCTTGATCGCCGTGCGGCCGTCCTTGATGGGATCGAAGGACGCGCCGGTGCGCCACACGGCGATGTTCTGGCTGATCGGCTGTGAGGCGTCGAATGCCTGCGGCCCGACGTACTGCCGCTGCCCGGCGGATTGCGCCGGGAGCATCCCGTTGTTGTGATCGAACCTGAAGCCGAGATTCAACGTCAGGCTGCCGCCGACCGACCACGCGTCCTGCACGAAGAATCCCGCGAGGTTTTCCTTGTTGATCGAATCGGTGGGCGTGTTGAATTCGCGCACCGACGTCGGTCGGCCGTTCGTGTAGAGCAGGTACATGTTGCCCTGGACTTCGTACCGGCTCTCGTACGACAGGCGCGCGTACTGCACGCCGGCCTTCAGCAGGTGATCGCCGCCGAGCCCCGTCGCGTTGTACGTCACCGTGTTGTCGAACTGCAGCCGGGAATTCGGTTGCTCTTCGTGGCGCGTCGCCGCGTTGTTGAACACGCCCAGCGTCGAATCCTCGACGCGAATGGCGGTCGCGGGCGTGTCCGGCTGATACATGTAGTTCGTCTGGCCGTCCATGTTGCTGAACGACGACTCGAACACAAGTCTGTTGCGAATACCCGTGTACTTCGCCTGCGTCGACGACGCGGGGTTGGTCTGCACGAGCGCGGCGATGTCCGGGATGGTGTCGTTCGAATCGCGGCGGTGGCCGCGAATCTTGTTGTTCCAGTTGTACGAGAACGTCCATTTCTGATTGGCCGACGCCGAGAACACGGCCTTGCCCGAATAGTTCTTCAGCGTGTTGTCGTCGAGCGCTTGCGTCTTGTCGAGGTTCCTGGAGTTGACGAGCTTGTCCACGATCCAGTATCGGTACGAGCCGTTCACCCACAACCGATCCTTGAGCAGGGCGCCGCCGCCCGCGACATTGAAGTCGTACGTGGTCTTCGTTGGGTTGCCGGGGTACGGCTGCCCGTCGGTCCCGAGCTTCGGGAACACGCCCGCATCGATGCCGCTCTGCAGGTTGTCGCTCTCGAGGCAACCCGGCGTGGGCGCGGATGGCGTAAGGCAGCCGCTCGAGTACGAGTACCGCGCGTCGCCCTTCCACCGGTTGCCGGCGTCCTTGGTCACCATGTTGATCGACAAACCGCCGACCATCACTTCGGCCGGGATCGCCGACGTCATGTAGTTCACTTCCTCGAACATCCCCTGGTCGTAGTACAGCATCGTCGCGCCGCCGCCGCCGCCGGGCCAGTTCACCACCGCGCCGTCGATGTTGTAGTTGACGTCGTTGGTGCTCGACCCATGCGACGACAGCGAGCTCTGCTGAATCGACTGCGTGCCGCCGACGTCGTACGTCGCCACTTGCACGCCGGGAATGAGCTTCGCGACCGACCAGGGATCGCGGCCCGTCGGCACGCCCTCGAGAATCGCCTGCGTCATCACGGTCTGCTGCACATTCGACTTGATGTCGACGGTCGGCGATTCGCCGGTGACGATGATGGTCTCGCTGACGCTCCCCACCTCGAGCTTCTCGTTCAGCGTGACGACGAACGACGCGCTGACGAGGATGCCGGCGCGATCGACGGTCTTGAATCCCTGCAGCTCGATGCGGACCCGGTACGACCCGGGCGGGAGGCGATCGAACCGGTAACGGCCGCTGCCGTCACTGATCTGGGTCTGTGTGCCGCCGATCAAAGTGTCTCCCGACAACGACACCGTGACGCCCGGCAGAATCCCGCCGGAGCTGTCCGTGATGACGCCGGTGATCGACCCGCTTTGCAACTGCGCATGCGCGTCGACAGCCATCAGCGCAGACGACATCAGAGTCAGAAGCAGGAGCCGACGCACAGCCTTCATACGCATCCTCGCTTTCATGGGGCGGATCAATTGACTCTTCTTGCACCGGTTCGAACCGGGATAGCATACATGAGCGATGAGGCCGGGAAGGGACGTAACTTCGCCTCGCGCGCAGTCCCCTGAGCGGGAGACGGAGGGCGCGTGGAGCCTGCTGCTCGCGGCCGCGCGCAGCGCCGAACACCTGGCCGAGGCCGAGGCCGTGCCGGCCGGCGATCCGGCGCGGTCAATCATCGATTTGTATCTGCCGATCTGCCAGGCGCGGACCGATCGGCCGGTGACGGTCGGACATCTCGGACAGAGCCTGGACGGCTTCATCGCCACGCACGCCGGCGAATCGCGCTTCGTCACCGGCGCGGAAAACATCCTGCATCTGCACCGCATGCGCGCACTGAGCGATGCGGTCGTCGTCGGCGCGGGGACCGTTGCCGCCGACGATCCGCAGCTGACCACGCGTCTGGTCCCCGGCCCCAGCCCGCTGCGCGTCGTCCTCGACCCGACGCGGCGCCTCGAGCCGCGGCACAAGGTGTTCACGGACGAATCCGTGGAAACCCTCTACGTCTGCTCGCGCGCGCTCGTCACGCCTGGAGAGAAGTGCTTCGGCCGCGCGACGATCGTCGGCGTCCAGAGCAACGCGGATGGTGTGGATCTGGTCGAGCTGCGCCGGCTGCTTCGCGATCGCGGGTGCGCGCGGATTTTCGTCGAGGGCGGCGGCGTGACCGTGTCCGCGTTCCTCGCGGCGGGCCTGCTCGATCGCCTGCACATCGCGATTGCGCCGCTGCTCATCGGCGACGGCCGGCCGGCGATCCGCATCCCGCCGCCCGCGGCGCTGAACGAATGCCATCGTCCGCGCTATCGCGTGTTCCGCATGGGCGGCGACGTGCTCTTCGATTGCGAGCTCACGCCGCGAGACGAAACGGCCGGCGACGCCCAGCCGGGCCTCACCCGGGTGATTTAGATCTGTAGGGCGGGTCCTTTTGGACCCGCCACAGTGTTCTAGATCTGTAGGGCGGGTCCTTTGGACCCGCCACAGCGCTCAGCCGGGTCCGAACCGCTTTCGCCACGGCTACAGCGGTCAAGAAGGACCCGGCCTACTCCCGCAGATCAGTAGGGCGGGTCCTTTCGGACCCGCCTGCCAGCCAAGCCGCCAGATCTTCATGACCGACGATCATCCGCGATCGTCCGGCCGCGACGTGTGCGAGGCGACGCGCACGCCAGTCCGCAATCACATCCGCGCGCGCGGGTTCGATCGCGACGGCGGCTCGCGCCCAGCCGTCGATCAACTGCTCCTGCAGGTCGCGCGATTCGGGCGTCAGTTCCCAATCGCTGCGCTCGCGCCGCACTTCATAGCCACGCTCGGTGAAACAGCGCCCCGCCGCACCCGCTGCGTCGGGCCCGAGCGCGGGCCCGAATCCCTTGTCGGTCCGCTGATGCCGGTTGACGAGATCGCGGACGAATTCATCGTCGCGTTCGGCCGGCGAGCACTCGATTCGGCCGTCGTACGTCAGTGAGAACAGGACGGCCGAGCGATTCGCGGCGCACTGCTCCGCCAGCGCGCGGAGCCAGGATTCGGAGACGAGGTCGAGCAGCGCAGACGCCGTCACCAGATGGCGACCCGCGAACACGTCACCGAGGACCCTGAGATCGGCCGCGTGTGTCTTCGCCGACGGAACGCGCACGGACGCTCGCGCGAGCAGGCTCGGGTCATGGTCCACGAGCAGCCAGTCCTGCTCGGACGTTGGCAGTCGAGCGATCAGGTACCGCGCATTCGCGCCGGTGCCGGCGCCGAGATCGAGGATGCGCAGCGGCCGCGCCCGCGGCAGCCCGTCCGCGATCGCGCGCGTCAGCGCAGCGGACCGCGCCGCGGTGTCCGCTGGCTCACGCAGCGCCAGCCAGTCGGCGCTGAAGATGGCGTCGTGGCGGGTCCGCACGACCCGCCCTGCATCCGCAGTGTCCACGGACAGCGCGGCCGCCATCTTCTCCACCTGCTGATCCCACGTCGGAATTCGATCTCGCGCGAGCTGAGCGCCATGCGTCAATTGCGCGCGGAGGTTCGCGTCGGTCAGCACGCGTGTCAACGCGGACGCTAATGCGTCTGCATCGCCGGGCGGGACGAGAAGGCCCGCATCGCGACCGACGAGTTCTTCGATGCCGCCGGTCGGCGTGCTGATTACCGGCACGCCGTGCGCAAGCGCTTCGGCGACGACCATGCCGTAGCCCTCGTACAGCGTCGGCAGGACGAACAGGTCCGCGCGCGCGTACTCGGCGTCGAGCGCGGCGCCGGACATCTCGCCGGCGAATGTCACACGACCTTCGAGTCCGTCGGCGCGCACCTGCGCGCGCAGCCGCGCGGCCGTCGCCGGATCGCGATCGAGACCGCCGACGCACGTCAGCCGCCACGGAAGATCCCGCAGCATCGCGAGCGCGCGAAACAAAACGTCGTGACCTTTGCGCGGGGAGAGAGTCGCTACGCACAGCAGACGGAAGTTGGGCGGGTCCTTTGGATATGTAGGGCGGGTCCTTTTGGACCCGCCGGAGCGATCAGCCGGGTCCGAAAGGACCCGGCCTACTTGGTCCCGATCTACAGGCGGGTCCGAAAGGACCCGCTCTACTGGTCTATCCGTCCCTGGCTCCACGACGACGATGCGATCGGCGGGAACGTCGTACGCCGCGAGCATGGCCGCCGTCGCGCGACTGGTAACGATGACCTTCCGCGCGCACGCGAGCGCGCGGCGCTCGCCCGCTTCGAGCGTCGCCGCCAGCGACGCGCTGATGCCGGTCTCGGCCGCAAGCGGATGATGGACGAGCGCGACGAATCGAAGCCGCCCGGCCTCGCGCTCGACCGCGGCCGGCATGGCGCCGAACGCCAGACCATCGACGAGGACGGTCGCGCCGTCCGCAATTTCGCTGAGGACGCGGGCGGCTCTGGCGAGCGCGGCCGGCGCCGGCGTGGGAAAGCTGCCGACGATCCCGCGGACCTCGACGGTCCATCCGCGATCGCGCAGCCCGGCGACGATCCGCCGGTCGTACGCGTAGCCGCCGGTCAGGGTCCGGAGATCGCCTGGAACGATTACGACGAGTGCGGCAGAGCCCATCGCAGGAACGCGTCGGTGATCCGGTCGTCGTAGGTGGCCGACGCGACGTGCGATTCGTGGAGCGTCACGCGCAGGCTTTCGATCGCGCTCGCCTGGCCGAGATCGCCGCGGCGGATCGCCGCCACCATCCGGTCGAACACGACGCGCGCGAGAAACTCCGTCGTCGTGTTGTGGCCCTTGAACAGCGGATCCTCGTCGAGGTTGCGGCAGTTCAAGCCTGCGACAATCGTCTTCAGCGCCCCGGCCGCGCGGCCGATGTCCACGACGATGCCGTCCGCGTCGACCTTCTGCCGGCGGAACTCGACGTCGACGATGAACGTGGCGCCGTGCAGCTTCTGCGCGGGACCGAAGACCTCGCCTTTGAAGCTGTGCGCCACCATGAAATGATCGCGAACCGTCACGCTGTACATCGGAACACTCCGGGTCCGCTTGACGGCGGACACCACAGATTTAGTACTTGATGCGATGGCAAAGTGTATTGCCGGGTGATGCGGCCAGTTCCGCCATCACGCTTGGCAGCGCGTCGAAGTTGCTCTCGCCGCTGATCAGGACATCGAGCGCCGGGTCCGCGAGTGACGCCAGCGCGAACTGCATCCGCCGCCGCGTGTCCCACCGCGCGCGCTGCGTCGTCGCGACGTGCCCCACCTGCGACGACTTCACGGTCAGCCGGCGCGCGTGAAATTCTGCGCCGAGCGCGACCGGCACGTTCCGATCGCCGTACCAGCTCATCTCGATGATCGTCGCCTCGAATCCGGCGGCCCGCAGCGCGACCGCGAGTCCGTCCGGCGACCCGCTCGCATGAATCACCACGTCGGCCTCGCGCGGCGCGGCGTCCGGCGACGCGAACCGCACGCCGAGCGCGCGCGCGATCGGCGCGCGCTGCGGGTTCACGTCCACGAGCTCGACGTCGCAGCCGTGCACGCGGCCGGCGAGCCACGCGACGAGGCAGCCGACCGTACCTGCGCCGACGACCACGACGCGATCGCCGACGTGCGGCCGCCCATCCCAGAGTCCGTTGATCGCGGTTTCGAGATTCGCGGCGAGCACCGCGCGCGCGGGCGGGACGTTGTCTGGCAGCACGTGGACCGCGCCGGCCGGCACGACGTAACGCGTCTGATGCGGGTACAGCGCGAACACGTGACGGCCCGTCAACTCGCGCGGGCCGCGCTCGACCTGACCGACGCTCGCGTACCCGTACTTCACCGGCGCGGGAAACTCGCCGTCCTGAAACGGCGCGCGCATGCGCGTGTGCTCGCTCGGCGGCACGCGGCCCTGAAACACGAGCGCCTCGGTGCCGCGGCTGATGCCGCTGTAGCACGCGCGAACGACGACGTCCGCCGGCGACGGGGCGGCGAGCGTCTCGCTGCGAATCTCGCCGCGTCCGGGAGCCGCGATCCAGAAGGCGCGCGCCTGGTCAGGTGCCACGAGTCAAACGATACAATGAACCTTCTGAAACCTGGCAACCTTGTCACGGCCGTCCGCGCGGCGCTGACCGCCGGCATCGCGGTCGCACTGCTCCAGCCGCACACCGATCCCATCGTGTGGACCGTCGTCGCCGCCGCCGTGCTCGTGACGGCGCTCGACGGCGTGGACGGCTGGATCGCGCGGCGCACCGGCACGGTGTCCGCGTTCGGCGCACGGTTCGACATGGAAGTGGACAGCGCGCTGATCCTCGTTCTCTCGATCCTCGCGTGGCAATACGAGAAAGCCGGGGCGTGGGTGATCCTCTCCGGACTGCTCCGCTACCTCTTCGTCGCCGCCGGCTGGCAGTGGACGTGGCTCCAGCAGCCGCTCTTCCCCAGCCGCCGGCGTCAGACGATCTGCGTCGTCCAGGTCGTAGGGTTGATTGCGACGGTCTCGCCGGTCGTCACGCCGCCGACCAGCATCGCGATTGCGGCGACGGCACTGGCCGTGCTCTTTGTTTCATTCGCTATCGACACGATCTGGCTGATGGGCCGACCAAGGTCGGCCCCTACCGCGGATTTGGGCCGAGCAAGCTCGGCCCCTGCGCCGGATATCGTCGGGCCCGGGCAGCGCTGGGGGACACTCGCGGTCGCCGTCGCGTTGCTGAACGTGTCGCTCGCGTTCGACAATCTCTGGCCGACACCTGCGATCACGTGGCTTGGGTGTCTGTCGATCGAGTTCGCCGTCTGCATTCTTCTATTGATCGTCGTGCGCCAATTCGTCGCGCCACCGTCGCGCGCGGCGATCGGCTGGCTGAGCGCGATCTGGCTGGTGCTGGTCCTCGGCCGGTACGCCGACGTCACCGCGCCCGCACTCTACGGCCGCGACATCAATCTGTACTGGGACCTGCGGTTCATCCCCGACGTGGCCGCGATGGTGATCCGGGCGGCGCCCGCCTGGCTGATTCTGCTCGCGTGTGTCGTGGCGGCGCTCGTGGTCCTGCTGCTCTATGGGATTCTCCGGGCGGCGATCGCCCGACTCGCCCGCGCCATGGAGCAGCCGCACGAGCGTCGCGCACTCGCGGTCCTCGCGCTCGCGATGGGCGTGCTCTTCGCCGTCCGGCCCACCCCGCCGCTGCAGGACGATCCGCACGTGCTGACGTTCTCCGCACCCGTGACCGCCGTCTACGCGCGGCAGGCGCGGCTCGTCTTCCAGGCCGTCACCGGATCGCGCGCGATCGCACCGAGCCCATCGATGGCTTCGGATCTCGCGCTCGTGGACGGCGCGGACGTCTTCCTCATCTTCATCGAGTCGTACGGCGCCGTCAGCTGGGATCGGCCGGCGTTCGCCGCCTCGCTCGCCGACAGCCGCCGTCAGTTCGACGGCGCCATCCACGCGACGGGACGCGACGTCGTTTCCGCGTTCGTCGAGTCGCCGACGTTCGGCGGATCGTCGTGGCTGGCGCACATCAGCCTGATGTCCGGCGTCGAAGTCCGCGATCCGGAAACGAACGCGCTGCTGATGACGAAGCCGCGCGACACGGTGGTCACCGCGTTCAAGCGCCGCGGCTTCCGCACCGTCGCGTTGATGCCCGGGCTGAAACAGCAGTGGCCGGAGGGCGTGTTCTACAAGTTCGACGACATCTACAACGCGGACCGGCTGAAATATCGCGGACCCGGGTTCGGCTGGTTCACGATTCCCGATCAGTTTTCGATCGCGAGCCTTGACGCCGCCGAGGTGGCGCGGCCGGCGCGCGCGCCGCTCTTCGTGTTCTATCCCACGATCAGCACGCACTTTCCGTTCAGCCCGACGCCGCCGTATCAGCCCGACTGGCCGCGCGTGCTGACCGCGGATCCGTTCACGGAGGCAGAGGTTGACGACGCGTACTCGACCCAGCCCGACTGGCTGGACTTCGGGCCGGGCTATGTCGCCGCGCTGACGTACGACTTTGCGGCGATCGGCGGATATCTGACGCGGCGACCCGAGAAAGATGTCGTGATGATTCTGCTCGGCGACCACCAGCCGCCCGCGGCCGTGAGCCGCGAGGGCGCGCCGTGGGACGTGCCGGTGCACGTCATCGCGAGCCGTCCGGCCGTGCTCGACGCGCTGGTCGCGCGCGGGTTTCATCGCGGCCTCTCGCCCGAGCGGCCGACGCTCAGCAAGATGCACGCGTTGCTGCCGACCTTGCTGAGTGCGTTTGGATCGAAGTGAGGAGTAGGGCGGGTTGAGTGACGTGTAGGCCGGGTCCTTTCGGACCCGGCATGACCGGCGGGTCCAGAAGGACCCGCCCTACATATCAATAACGAGCGGTTTCGTCGTGACGATGACCGACCGCTGCCGCTGCTCGCCGCTGGCGTACTTCAGCAGCAGGGCGTGCGTGCCGAGATCGACGGAGACGTCAACCGGCGTGTCGCCGATCAGCGCGCCATCCAGCCACACCTGAGCCGCCGAGTCCGACGTCACGGTCATCGTCGATTTCGGCGGCACAATCGACAGCGGCGCGGTGTCGCCCGGCCTGATCTCGACGTGCCGCGTGTCCTCGTAGGCCAGCGCGCGATTCTCGATCCGGAGATCGTGCGGCCCGGGCGCGAGCAGCACCTGATGCTTTTCGTCCACGGTGATGGCACGGCCTCGCTCGCTGACCGTGACGTCGAAGGGCGAGTACAGCGTCAGCCAGCCAGGGTAGATGGATTCGGCCAGCTCCTGTGAGTCGCCGCCCGCGATCTTGACGGTTTCTTCCACCGTGCCGTCGGTGTTCTGGAACACCACCGAGTGGGATCCGACGTGGAGATCCTCGATGAGCAGCGGCGTCACGCCCCGCGGCTTGCCGTCCACGATGACGCGGGCCGGCGCCGGCGCGGCGGTGACGTGCAGCTGTCCCGTCGACGCGCTGATCGCTTTCGCCGGCGGCGGCGTGAGGACGGCGGCGGCGCGGACCTTCGCCGCCGTCTGCGTCTGCATGGCCGCCTGCCAGTATTCACGCGCGAGCATCGCGACGACGATCAGAGACGTGACGGCCGCGAACGCCGTGGACATTCGCCAGACGAGCGTGAGCACGGGCGCGGGATTGAATCTGACAGACCGCGCGATCTCCGGCAGCATGCGGAGGGCGTCGATGACGACGGTGACCATGTGCGGCGGGGCCTTTGAACCCGCCGCGATGGTGACGTAGGGCGAGTCCTTTGGACCCGCCGCGATGGTGACGTAGGGCGGGTCCTTTGGACCCGCCGCGATGGTGACGTAGGGCGGGTCCTTTGGACCCGCCGCGACTGCCGGGTCCAGAAGGACCCGGCCTACTTCTACGTCGGCGACGACGGTCCAGGCCGCGCGGCGCGCGCGCACCCAGCTCGCGGCGGCGTACGCCGCTGCACGCACGTGCGCCCGGCGATTGATCATCACGGGTGACGGCGGCTGCAAGAGCTAAACCAGAGACGCTTTTCGCGGATGTTCAATGGCGTGGACGGGCCGCAAAAACCGTGAGACAGAATCGTGATCGCGCTTACAGGATCTGACGCGCAGGAGGTTGCAACCGGCATGAATCCGGAAGAAAACCGCTGAGGGCCTTGGCGTTGGCCTTGCACTTTCATGAGTGTCATTTCCCCTGAAGCCGTGATCCGCAAGCCCGTCGAAGACATCAAGCGCGATCACCCCGGCGCCGCCACGGGCGACCTGGACGAGCTGCGCCACGCGCTGACCGCGCGCCTCTCGGCCCTCGAAGCCGCGCTCGCGGATCCCGGTCAGAGCGCTGTGCTCGAACGCCTGACAATCGATCTCGCGCGCGTCGCGACGGCCGAGGCCGAAGCATCCGCCGCTCAGGCCTGGGCGGACGCGGCCGCGAAAGTACGCGACCACGCCGTGACGCTCCGCGAGACCGCAGCGGCGCTGGACGCGGAGCGCGCGTCCACTGCCGCGCTGCAGCGCGATCTCGGCCGGCTCCGGACGGCCTACGAAGCCGAGTGCGGAACCGTCGCGCAGCTGAGGCGCGATCTGGCCGCCGCCCACACCGCGAGCAAGGGCGAGCGTGACGCGGCCGCGCAGGCCGCCGCGACGATCGCGCGCCTGCGGCAGGACCTCGACGGCGTCCAGCGCGCGGCCAAGGTCAGAATCGCCGAGCTCGAAGGCGCGTCGGCGCGCTCCACGGCCGAGTCCAACCGGCACGTTGCGGAAATGGACGCGCTCAAGGCGGAACTCGAGGCGAGCCGCGAGGCCACGGCCGCCGCCGAAGTTGACGCCCGCGCGCGTTACGACGCGCGGCTCGACAGCGATCGCGCGCAATTCGCAGAGCGCCTCGCGGACGCCCGCGCGCACATCGAGGAGCGCCTCGAGGAGGCCCGCACGCAGCTTGACGGCCGAGTTGCGAACGCGCAGGCGCCGCTGAACGGGCGCATTTGCGATCTCGAACTCGAGCTCGCGGCGGTTCAGAGCGCGGCGACGGCGAGAATCGCGGACGTGGAGAAGTCGGCGGACGGCTTCAGAATCGCCGCGGACCGGCTCAGAGACGATGTCGATCGTGCCAGGGGCGACGCGGACCGCGTCAAGAGCGACGCGGACCGCGTCAAAGAAGTCGCGCACCGCCTGACGGAGGAACTGGAAGCGGCGCGCTCCTCCGCCAGAGCCGCTGAGGCGGAGGCCGAAGCGCGATACGAACACGCGCGCGAGCAGGCCGACCGGCGCATCCTGGATCTGGAGCTCGAAATCGACGAGCGCAACCGCGAAATCAGGAAGCGCGACGCCGCCTACGTCGTCGACCCTGGACCCGAGGCCAAGCCCGTATTCACGACTGATCAGGAGCCCGAGCCGCCGGTCGATTATCAGCCGGCGCGCCGCGCGAAGCGGGTCGCCTTCGAGGACGTCGAGGTCCTGATCGACGAAGACACCGTCGTGCTCGTGAACCTGTCCACTGGCGGCGCGCAGGTGCTGTCACCGCGCGCGCTGCGGCCCAATCGCGTGCTGACCGTTCAGCTGGCCGGCGGCGAGCGTCCCGTGTCCTGCGCCAGCGCCGTCGTGTGGGCGCGGCTCGAGCCGACGCACGGATCGCTCATGTACCGCGCGGGGATGGCGTTTCTCGAAGTCGACGAACGGGCGGTGGAGGAGTTTCTGACGAGGTATGAGAGTGGAATTAGGAATTAGTTTAATTCTTCATTCCTAATTTCGGTTGTACACCAACACCCTCGTCGTCGACTGGCCGCCGGACTCGAGATCGCGCACGATCGTCAGCGTCGTCCCGCTGAGCGTCAGCTGATCGCGGCCCCAGTTCATTCCCTGCTTGTAGTGCAGGTGCAGCTTCGCGCCGTCCCAGTGCGCGCGGCTCTTGAACGCCATCACGTCGCCCGGCGGCAGCTCCGTCGTCTTGTCGTCGAGCGTGTAGACGATCTTCTTGCCGCCAATCTCCACGATCAGCGATGACGCCGCCTGCGCGATCGTGATCGTGTCGGGCGCCGGCACGAGCATCGTGTCGGCGTATGGCCCACCGATGCCGCCGCCGGCCGCGCCGCGGCCGCGGCCCGCGGGCGCCGGCGGATCGACGGACGCGATCTTCCACGTCCCCGTGAAATTCGTCACATTCGCCGTGCCCTGCGCCGGCGTCACGGCCGGGACCACGACGATGAGCGCGAGTAGTAGCAACAGGCGTGATTCGGTCATCAACGTAGCACCTTCCGGATCCGGAGAGCCCTCAGCCCTTTGCCCTGAGCCCTTGTGGCGATCTCATTCATTGCGCCGCCGTTGACGCGCTCTTCGGCGTCAGCGGCTGCGGTCTGTAGATGTGCGACGGATCCGCGCCGGCGCGCGGCTTGAACTTCTGCGATCGCCCGCCGAACACTTCCGCGGTGTAGAGATTGCCGTCGGTGTCGGCGGAATACTCGTGAACGGCCCAGAAGAGTCCCGGCGTCGTGCCGTGCGTGCCCCACGCGTACAGCAGATGACCCTGCAGGTCGTACTTGAGGAACTTGTCCAGCGGCCCCGAGAACACCCACAGGAACCCGTCGTCGCTGACGCGGATGTGGTACGGCTGCTGGATGTTGGGGAACTGGTCGAGGTACTTGCCGTTCTCGTCGAACACCTGGATGCGGTTGTTCGCGCGATCGGCGACGTAGACGCGGCGGTTCTTGTCGATCGTGATCGAGTGCGGCGTCTGCAGCTGGCCGTTGCCCGTGCCGCGCGTGCCCCACATCATCTGGAACTTGCCGTTCTTGTCGAACTTGGCGACACGCGTGTTGCCGTAGCCGTCGCTGATAAAGAAGGTCCCGTCGGGCAGCCACGCGATGTCCGTCGGGCGCTTGAAATGGGTGCCGTCGTTGCCCGCTTCGTCGCGTTCGCCGAGCGTCATCAGCAGTTTCTTGCCGTCGTTGCTGAACTTCCAGATCTGATGATGGATGTCGTCGATCACCCAGACGTTGTGCTCGGGATCGTACGGGCTCATCGTGACCGAGTGCGGGCCGCGGCCGTCGGCGAACAGATGGTCCCACTGCGTCCACGACTCAACGGCCTTGCCGTTGCCGTCCACGACGACGATGCAATTGCGAAACTCCGGCGTGGGCGTCGTCGCCTGTTCGCCGAACGAGCCCCAGAAGCCCGTGAAGCCGAACGGCAGATCCTTCGGCAGCTTCAGCTCGCCGCGATTCGCGACGAAAATGCGGTTCGGCGACTCGGCGAACACGCCGCCGGTCGATCCCCAGATGTAGCCGGGCTTCGCGTAGGCGAGCGGCTGCGGCCAGTTCGCGACGACGTCGTACGGGCCGGTACGATCGTCGCCGCCTTTTTCCTGAAGCAGCGCGGGCCCTGTTGAAGATGTCAGTGAACCGACGGCCGCGACGGCGGCGAGGGAGAGAAAGAATGTCTTCATGGCGGATGGATTCTATACCCGGTCAGCGATCCGGCGCCCGGTCCCGTCTAAACTAGACGCGGGCTTGGATATAGTCTCTCCGCCATGCGATTCTGCGCCGAAAGCGGACCTCCAGACCGTCACCGCCCGCTTCCCCAAAAGCCTTTTGGTTCTTGGACGTCACCGATAGCGGCTCGAACCGTCGCGGCGAGCGCGCTTCGGCTGAGCAGCGTCGTCCTCAACGGTGATGACATCTATTGGATCGAAGGGCGGCCGGCAGAAGCCGGCCGGAGCGTGATCGTCAAACGAAGTCCAGACGGTCACATCGCGGATGTGACCCCTGCGCAAACCAACGTTCGCACGCGCGTACACGAGTACGGCGGCGCGGCGTACGTCGTTTCGGGCGATACGATCTTCTACTCCGAGTTCGTTGATCAGCGTTTGTACCGGCTCGGGCCCGGAGGTCGGCCGGAGCCCGTCACCGCGCCCGGCGATTGGTACTACGCTGACGGCGCTGTGCACCCGTCGCGCAGATGGCTCGTGTGCGTGCGAGAGGACCACACGAACAACGGTCACGAGCCTGTGACGACGCTCGTCCGCGTGGCGCTCGATCGGCCCGAGCACGCGGGTCACGTCATCGCCTCCGGGCACGATTTCTATTCGACGCCGCGATTCAGCCCGGACGGCTCGCGTCTGTCGTGGATTGCGTGGGATCACCCGCGGATGCCGTGGGACGGCACTGAGCTGTGGACTGCGGATGTTCTCGCCGACGGCAGGTTGGATCAACCGCAGCGTATCGCCGGTGACGAGGCCGACGCCATCTTTCAGCCCGGGTGGTCGCCGGATGGCACGTTGCACTTTGTCTCGGATCGCACGGGCTGGTGGAATCTCTATCGCCTACGCGACGACCAGGTGGAGCTGGTGCACGCGATGGCGGCCGACGTCGGCCGCCCGCAATGGCAACTCGGGATGTCAACCTGGGCGTTCGCCGATGCGGGCCGTGTGGTGGTGAGCTATCAGCAGCGTGGGCGCTGGCGCCTCGCGACGCTCGATGTGCAGACCGGCACGTTCACGCCCGTACCCACGGAGTTGGAGCCAGGCGAGAACATCACCGCGACCGGCACGCATGCGGTCTTCGTCGGCGGCTCGATGGCGGCTCCCGACGCCGTGGTCCGAGTCGAGCTCAAAACCGGCACGGCCGAAACGTTCCGAGCGGCAACGGACGTGATCATCGATGACGGTTATCTGTCACGCCCTGTGCCCATCGAGTTTCCGACAGGCGGTGGCCTGACGGCGCATGCGTTCTTCTACGCGCCGCGCAATCACGACTTCGCCGCGCCGCCTGGTGAGCGACCTCCCTTGATCGTGATCAGCCACGGCGGTCCCACCGCGTCTACCAGCGCGCGCTTGAATCTGGAGGTGCAGTACTGGACCAGCCGCGGTTTCGCCGTGGTCGACGTGAACTATGGCGGCAGTTCCGGGTATGGTCGGGCCTATCGCCGGCGGCTGAATGAGCAGTGGGGCATCGTCGACGTCGCGGACTGCGTGAACGCGGCGGAGTACTTGGCGGCGGGCGGTCGAGCCGATCCCGATCGGCTCGTGATCCGAGGCCGCAGCGCGGGCGGCTACACGGCGTTGGCGGCCCTGACGTTCTATCCGGGCGTATTCAAGGCCGGCGCGAGTTATTACGGGATCAGCGATCTCGAGGCAATGACACGCGAGACACATAAGTTCGAGTCGCGCTACCTCGATAGCTTGCTGGGCCCGTACCCGGCACGACGGGACATCTACAAGGCTCGATCGCCGATCCAGTTCGTCGATCAGCTCGCGTGCCCCGTTATTTTCTTTCAGGGACTCGAAGACCGCGTGGTGCCTCCGAATCAATCGCGGATGATGGCGGATGCCCTGACCGCGAAGGGCGTGCGTGTCGAGGTCCTGACCTTCGAAGGCGAGCAGCACGGATTCCGGAGGAGCGACACGATCGTGCGCTGCCTGGAAGCGGAGCTGGCCTTCTATGGCGCGGTCTTCGGTTTCGTGCCCGCGGACGGGTTGTCACCGATCGCGTTCGATCGGATTCGTCCGCATCGGCCACACCCCGATGCCGAACGCTGAGAGGTTCAGGTCGCTGGAGAGGCTGCAAACGGCCGTGCCGGTTTGCGTTCGAGCGCGATCAGTCGATATACTCACGCGGTCGTTGGGGCTCGTGGCCTGATGGTTTTCTTATACATCGCCGCCGGGTCAACGCATACTGCGGAGGGTTGTATGGAATGGACGAAGCCGGAGTTCACCGTCGTCGCCGTGACGATGGAAGTGACCGCCTACGCGGCCACCAAGTAGGGTGCCTTGAGGCGGGGCTCTCGATGAGCCCCGTCTCGAGCTAGCGTGCAGGTTCTACTGCTTGGAAGTGCCGCTGGCGGCGGCTTTCCGCAGTGGAACTGCTGGTGCCCTGGCTGTCGCGTCGCTCGCACCAATCCCTCCGCCGCTCAGCCTCGTACGCAGTCATCCGCCGCCATCAGCGTCGACGGGCGCCGGTGGTTCCTCCTGAACGCCTCGCCTGACGTCCGCGAGCAACTCCAGTGGATGCGCACGGAAGAAACGCCCGTCACCGTTCGGCACACGCCGATCGAAGGCGTGCTGGTGACCGACGCGGAGATCGACCACACGCTTGGCATCGTGTTGCTCCGCGAGGCCGGACATCTCTCCCTGTACGCGACGCGCGCGGTCCAATCCATCCTCGACCGTGACTCGTGCCTGCTGCGAGTCACTCGCGCGTTCAGCGACGTGTCGGTCAGCGACATGGCCTTGAACACGCCGGTACCGCTCTGCTACCGTGACGGCTCCTTGAGCGGCCTGATGGTGGAAGCGTTTGCCGTGCCGGCCGGACCTCCTCGATTCGCCGCGGGCGACGAAGAAGGGCACACTGTGGGATTCATGTTTCGGGAAGAGGCGGGCGGCCGGTGCTGCGCGTTCGTCCCCGGATGCGGTGCGCTCGATGACGCTCTCATGACGCGCTTGGCGGACGCTGACGCGTTGCTCTTCGACGGCACGTTCTGGTCGGACGACGAGCTGATCGCGTTGGGCATCGGGCAGCGAACGGCACGCGCGCTGGATCATCTGCCGATTGCCGGCCCCGGCGGCAGCCTCGAACAGCTCACCACACTGCCGTGCCGCCATCGCATCTATACGCACATCAACAACACGAATCCGATCCTGCTGGAACATTCGCCTGAACGCGCGACCGTGACGCGAGCCGGCATCACCATCGGTTTCGATGGCTTGCGCCTGACTCTGTGATGGGATTCGACCGATGACCACCTTGCACGCCTCCGTCCTCTCGGCGCCGCCGCCTCCTCCGATTCCCATCCTGACTCACGCGCTCGCCCCGGACGATCTGGTCGAGGCCCTGCGCGCGTTCCACCGGTCCTACCATTCGAAGCATCCGTTCCATACGCTGATGCACGAGGGGAGGCTCACACAACGGCAGCTGCAGGGCTGGGTCGCGAACCGGCTGGCGTACCAACGCGCGATCCCCAGAAAAGATGGCGCCATCATCTCCAATTGTCCGGACCCCGACGTGCGTCGCATGTGGTTGCAGCGGATCATCGATCACGATGGCACCGAACCCGGGACCGGCGGGATCGAGATGTGGATCCGGCTGGGCGAGGCCGTCGGCGTGCCGCGCGAGGAGATGGAAGACGAGCGACACGTACTCCCGGGCGTGCGGTTCGCCGCGGAAGCGTACGTGACGTTCTGTAAAACCAAACCGTGGATCGACAGCGTGGCGTCCTCGCTCACCGAGCTGTTTGCGCCCGATCTGATGCGGCAGCGCATCGCGGCCTTCCCGCAGCATTACCCGTGGGTCCGTCCCGAGGGACTCGACTACTTCAAGAGCCGGCTGACGCAAGCGCCACGAGATAGTCAGCAGGGCCTGCAGCTCGTGCGGACGCACTGCACGACGGTCGAGACCCAAGACCGGGCGTTCGCCGCGTTGGCCTTCAAGATTGAGATGCTGTGGCTCATGATCGACACGATTCATCACGCCTACCTGGAGCCCTGAGGTGACGTTGTGACGCTCACCGCGACGTCGGTGCCCGTCCTCTGGCGGCTGGCGCGGCTCGAATTCGACCCGGTGCGCAAACAGCGCGTGCTCCTGTATCCCGAAGGCGTGGTCCTCCTGAACGACACCGGGGCGGCCATCCTGGATCTCTGTGATGGCCGTCGCTCGATCGGTGACGTCGCCACGATCTTAGGAGAGCGGTATCATCGGGAGGTCGTAGACGATGTCATCGAGTACTTGTCCAGGCTGGCCGACCAAGAGCTGATCCGTGTTGCTTAATCATCCGACGACGCTGCTCGCGGAGATCACGCATCGGTGTCCGCTCCACTGCCCGTACTGTTCGAATCCGCTCGAGATGACTCGTGCAGACGGTGAGTTGACGACCGAGGACTGGACGCGTGTGTTCACCGAAGCTCGCGAACTCGGCGTCTTGCAGCTCGGCCTCTCGGGGGGCGAGCCGCTCGTGCGCCCGGACGTCGAGGCGCTCGCCGCGCACGCGCGCGCCGTGGGGCTGTACACCACTTTAGTGACGTCGGGCGTGGGGCTGACCCGGCCTCGAGCGGAGAAACTGCGCGAGGCCGGGCTGGAGCACATCCAGATCTCGTTCCAGGATTCGGATGACGCGGCCGCCGATCACGTCGCAGGCATGAGCGCCGTCCCGCAAAAGCGCTCAGCCGCAGCCATCGTGCGAGAACTTGGGTTCGCGTTCTCGATCAATGTCGTGCTGCATCGCGCGAACATCGATCGGGTGGGTGACATGATCGAGATGGCCGCGAGCCTCGGCGCCGACCGACTCGAGCTGGCGAACACCCAATACTACGGGTGGGCACTTGAGAACCGGAATGCACTCATGCCGACGCGGGCCCAGGTGGACGCCGCAGCTGACATCGCCGAGGCCGCCAAAGGCCGTCATCGCGGGCGCATGCAGATCGTGTACGTGTTGCCGGATTACCACGAGACGTATCCCAAACCGTGCTACGGCGGATGGGGCAAGCATTATCTGATGGTGGCACCCGACGGCCGGACGCTGCCCTGCCACGGCGCGACGCACATCACGACGTTACGCTTCGATAGCGTGCGGGATCGCCCGCTTCGCTGGATCTGGGAGGAGTCGCCCGCGTTCCAAGCGTTTCGCGGTGATGCGTGGATGCAGGAACCGTGTCGAACCTGTCCGCGGAAGGCGATCGATTTTGGCGGATGCCGCTGCCAGGCCTTCGCGCTGACGGGCGACGCGACCAATCCAGACCCCGTGTGCACATTGACGCCATTGCGGACCATCATCGACCGGGCCGTGCAAGACGCAGCAGGGGCGCACGTCTACCGTTTCCGTTACCTCAGTCTCGAACCGCAGCGCGTCTGATCGCCTCGCTGTCCGCAATGGAGGCTTGCCGCACGCCGAGTACGTAGGGCGGGTCCTTTTGGACCCGCCGGGCGGCGACTGCGAGCCGGGTCCGAAAGGACCCGGCCTACGTACTGATCGCCTCGCTGTCCGCAATGGAGGCTAGCCGCACGCCGAGGACGCGCCATCTCACGCCAGCTTCGTCCGGATGACGCTGGAGAGCTCGTGGCGGGTCAGCGTGTCCCGGTCCGTCTGCGCCGCGCCGCCGATGACGCCGAGGCACTCGACGGCGTTGCAGCGGCACGCGAATCGCTCGGCCAGGTCCCACTCGGTCGCCGGATAGAACGCGCACAGCTCGTCGCCCGGCTCGATGTCGACCAGCGCGCGCACGACGCCGGCGTCGACGTCGAACCGCACGTTGGGCGCGCACGAATGATTCACGTAGCGCAACTCGAAGGGCATCGGCTCGGCATGCTCGTCGGCGCCGACCTGCACCGTCCACCGGCCGGGAACCGGGCCCCGGCGCCCCCACTCGAGCGCGCCGATGGCGTCGGACGCGCGCCACGCGCGCCGCGCCACCACGCCGAACCCGAAGCTGTTCTGCACGATCTCGTACTGCGGACGCCAGTCCGGCGCGGTGTTGTGCCACGCGGCGCGCACGAAATCCGATACGTGGTCGCCGTACCGTTCTCGAATGGCCGGAAGGAGATGGTCGCCGCCGAGAATCACCCGGCGGCAGTCGGGCGCGCCACATCGGCATTCGAACGGCGCCATCGCCGACGCGCAGAACGTGGCGTATTCGATCGTCAGCTCGTCGCGGGACGCGATGTCCCGCCGCGCGACGAGATCCAGCCCGTCGAGCCACGTATTCGGATCGCAGGAGTGATTGATGGGGCGCCAGTCGTCCGGGTTGTCGCTCCAGGCGACGTGCAGGTCGTTGGTGATCGGCCACGCATAGGGCTCGAACCATTGCCGCTGCAATCCGAGCCAGTGGCGCTCGACGTGGCGCCGCGACACGAGGACGTGCGGCCGGCCCTCGTAGCGCTCGACGAGATCGCCGCGGCGCAGGGCCTTCGTGGCGAACATGCCGAAGCCGCGGTCGCGAACGAACTGGAGCGCCCACGGCTTGCGGGCGCGATCGCGGCGGCGGATGGCGCACGCGAGCAGGTGCTCCAGAAACCCGCAGTGGCCCGCCGGATCGTTGGCGAGACAGAGGTCGGCGCTGCCGTGCTGCCCTTCCGGATAGAACACGCCGCAGTTGGGATTGATTTCCAGCACGTAGATGTCGCCGGCCGCGTCCATGCGGAGGTCGCAGCGGCCGTACCCCGAGCCTCCGAGCGCGACGAACGTCAGAATCGACGCCTGCTGCAGGCGCGCGGCCAGCGGCGCATCGTCGACGATCCGCCGCGTCTCCAGGTCCTCGAATGATTTCCATTTCAGGTCGAAGTGCTTGAATGACTCGCCCGGCGGAAAGCCGAACTCCACCGGCTGCAAAGCCCACGCCTCTTCATATCGATCGCTCGCGCGGCGAGGCTCGGTCACGAGCACGGTGAATTCCCGGCCTTCGATGAATTCCTCGATCAGCGCGGCGCCATATGTCTCGATCGTCCCGGTGGCTTCGCGGCGCAAGTCCTCGACGGTCGTCACGCGCGAGTCGCGCGTGATCCCGACGCTCGAGTAGCCGTGCGGATGCTTGACGATCAGCGGCGCGCGCAACGTCTCGTACGCCGAGGCCGCCTCGTCTTCGGTCCGCGCCATCACGTAGGCCGGGAACTTCACGCCGGCCGAGTGGCACGCCATCTTCATCGCTTCGCGCGACGGGTCGTAGAACGAGGATCCGGCGCCCGTGAACGCGACGCCAAGCCGCTCGAGCGCCTGCACGACCTCGATGCCGGGCCGATCCTCCTCCCACGCGCCGTCGCAGAGGTTGATCACGACGTCGAATCCCATGCGCGCGACGTCGGCCACCTGGCGGACCGCGGTCATCTTGTGGATTTGAAAACTCGTGTACTCGTGACCCGGCAGGTAGTAATCGGGCACGCACGCCGGATCGAAATCCTTGAACGGCGCGTTCGACTGCTCGTAGGACGGGTGCAGGATCGCGATTTTCATGGTGTAGGCCGCCGAAGCCTCGTGCGAAGGCGGAAAGGACCCGCCCTACGTGAGCGCAGTCCGCGACACCAGCGCCGCCATCACGTAACACGCGCAGCCGACGAGCATCGCGGCCTGGAAGCCGAGCGTCAGCGCGACGAACACGGTCGTCACCGATCCGACGACCGACATGATGCCGTTCAGGCCCCAGTAGAACGGCGGCGCCGGCAGCGCCCCGCGGCCCGTGCTCTGCAAGCCGCGCGGAAACGGCATCCCCATCACGAACCCCAGCGGCGCGATCACGATGATCGCAATCGCGACGCGCCCCGCCAGCGGCAGCGGCAACAGCAGCGGCACCAGCCGCGGCAGCGCGAGGGCTTCAACCGCGCCGAGCACGGCGACGATCAGGCACGCCAAGCGCGGCGCCACGCGTCCACTCACGGCACTGCCCACGCCACCGGCGGCCAGCAGCGTGAACAGCAGCACCGAGAGCGTGAAGATCGGATGACCGAGCAGCAGCGTCAGATGCTGCAACAGCGCCAGCTCGACGGCGATGAAACCGAAGCCGAGCGCCGCGAAGTACACGATCGATGACGCGTACGGCGCCACGCGCCCGCCTCTCGGCTTGCCGAACGCGGAGAAGACGGCGAGCAGCCCGAGGCTGGGCGCGAGCAGCCAGTTGAACAGCCGTCGCGCAATCTGCTCGGGCATCCCCCACGGCCGCTCGACCGCGAAATAGAACGGGCTGTCGTCGAACACCGGGCCGACGAGCTTCGGCGAGGCGGCCTCGTACGCCGCCATCGAGGTTTTCCCGCCAAGCAGATCGTCGAACGGCGGCGGCGCCTGCCGTCCCGGCACGATGAACGGATTCGCCATCGTCCAGTCGGTCACCATCGCGGCGGTTTCGGCCGGCGTGAACGGACGCTTGCGCAGCATGAACAGCATCTGCGGCGGATCGGCCGGCGAGCTGCGCTTCTCCTTCAGCACGACCGCGCGCTTCGCGGCTTCGTCGACGCCGAGCAGCGCGACCGAATTCGAGATGAGGCGCGGGATGTCCATGTCCCAGCGCAGGATCACGAGCACGCCATCGTCGGTGAGGTGGTCGTAGTACGCCCGGAACGCCTGCGTCGTGTAGAGATAGTTTTCCGACAGCGACAGCCCGCCCGACGCCACCGACGCCCACGAATCGACGAAGCCGAGGAAGATCGTGTCGAACTTCCGATCGGTCCGGCTGATGAAATTGCGGCCCTCGCTGTAGACGATCTCCACTTCGGGCCGGTTATAGATGTCGCCGGCCCGCTCGCCGTAATGGCGGACGAACTGGATCATCAGCGGGTTCAGCTCGACGGCGGTCACCGTGCGGCTGCCGGACGCGAGCGCCGCGAGGACGTCGCTGCCGCCGCCGGGACCGATGACGAGCGTGTTGCCGCGCGGCGTCAGGCGGAACGGCAGCGCGCGATACGAATCGCGCAGCTCGTGCAGCTCGTCGAGCTTGCCGCTCCACGGCAGGATGCTCGTCCACGCGTCCGAGTCGATGTAGAGCCGCGCGAGAAACGGCCCGCCGATGCCTTCAACGGCGTCGATGCGCGAGTACGCGTTCCAGCCGGTCTGCGCGACGCGCGCGCCGGGGCGCTCTTCCATCTGGCGGCGCATCGCTTTGATGGTGCCCGGGATCACGTGAAAGAGACCCGTCGAGCCGTTCGTCACGGCGGCCGCCGCCATCACGACGGCGCCGGCGATGCCGGCCAGCCGCACGCGCGGCGACAGACACGCGGCCGCGCACATCGGCGCCGCCGCCGCGATTAACAAGGAGGCCTCGCCGCCCATCGTCTGGAGCAGTACGGTCACCGTCACGGCGCCGAGCGAGGCGCCGAGCAGATCGGCGAAGTACAGCGAGCCGGCGATCGCGCGGTGCAGGTCGAAGACGATCGACAGCGCCATCCCGCCGAGGAAGAACGGCACGAGCGGCGCGAGGAAGTACAGCGGCAGCCGGTCGATCTCGAACGGATACCGCACGAGGATCCACAAGCAGCCGGGAATCGCGAGGGCGTAGAGCAGCGCGAAGGCCGCCGCCTTGTCCATCGTCAGCGGCGACAGCGGCCACGTCCGCTTCAGGAGGTGGACCGCCAGTCCGCCCAGCCCCCACCCGAGCAGCGCCATCGAGATGACGACGAACGCGAAGTGGTACCAGATGGTGGCGGAGTAGATCCGCGTGAGACCGATTTCGAAGACGAGGCCAGAGAGCGTGATGAGGAAAACGCCGACGCGCAGCAGCATGGGCCTCCAGTTAAGGCCATGCAGCGACGAAGGTCAATAGAAAGAGGAATCGCGACTCGAATTCAGTAAGGTAGAATCCGCAGCGTCATCAAGCTGCAATGGCGACGTCCCCCTCCAACAAGTGGCGCGACCGGCTGGCCGTTGCCTCACTCATCGTCGCAACATTGGCACTCTTGCGTGCTACCGTGAACTACACGGTGCCGTTACCCGAGCCGGCGACAATCCTCGCTGTCACCCTTCCTATTCTCGTTGCCGTTCTGATTTTGGTCACGGTCGCACGGTGGCGAACATGGGGTTTGGAGGCGCTCGCCCCGAGTAAGGGGGGCTGGCTCATCAGCCATTCGGCATTGTTTGCCGGTCGTGCCCGTGATGTCGAGCGGATTGTTCACAACTGCGAGACCTCATCCTTTGTCCTGATCGCGGGCGAAGCCGGTGTTGGAAAATCCGCTCTTTTGGCGGGATGCCTGACAGAAGGCGAGCAGGATGGGTTACTTCAGGCGTTGAGGAAGCGGCGTCATGTCTTTCCGATCCTCGTCCCGAGTCTTGGCGGCGCAGACGGTGACTGGGTCACCGCGCCAACCGCCGCGGTGGAGGACGCCGTCCGGGCGGCGCTTCAGCAGGAAGTACCGGACGCTTTCGAGTCCTTCATCGCCGCGAAGGGCAGGGAAGACAAGGATCCGCTGAAATTTCTACGAGCGGTCCTGGACTTGACCGGGCGGAAGCCCTTGCTGCTGATGGACCAGGTCGATGACCATGTATTGGCTCACTCCGAACGCTTCATGCGATCCGGCTTCTCGATCACCAACAGCGAGTTGCTGACCAATCCGTTCTGGGCGGCACTAGACACTCTGCTGAGGAACCGTGCGCTGGTTTGCGTGATGGTCACGCGCGAGCCGCGGCCTGTTGGTCTCGAGTCTCTCACGAAGCTCGGACCAGGTGCCCAGTCGACAATCGTTCGCCAGTTGGGCATCGCGGAGGCTGAGGAATTGCTTCACGCGATGTCAGTGAAATATGACATGCCATCGACGTGGTTGCCTCTTGCGAGGCGCGCTGCGGCATACCTCAACCCCGTCCGTCAGGAACCCACGATTCTTCCCATCCGTTTGAAGTACCTGCTTTTGGCCCTACGGGACAGCGACTCGAGGCGGTTTACCAATTCGCGATTCAGGAAGGTGGAACAGGAGTTCCTGCGGAATCGAGTGCGCGCGGCTTCCAAGAGTGTCCGGCCTCGGGTTTCTGAGCATGTCGTCGAAACCATGCTATCTCGTCTCGCCGACGCGGAGGCGATCGGGGCGACTATATCCGAGACGATCCTGTTCGCGGATCTGGGAGTTCAACACGATCGCCTTCGGAGCGTCCTGCTGGATCTCGCGGACTTTCAGATCGTGCGCGAAGCAGGACCGCGATGGCAGCTCAATCATGGCTATCTCTGCGAGGCCGTATACGCACTGCTGAACACGGATCGCGTGCTGGCACAGCAAGCCAATGACTACCTGACGGCGATGGAAAGCGCGGACGGATGGATCGAATGGTGGCTGTCGTTACCGCCGCCGCTGGTCCAACTGCGATTGATGGCGGCCCATCTGCGTGGCCGGCTGAACTACGGGCCAAAGAAACTCGTGCTTGCCGGTGCACTTCGCCTGGCCTTCAACAGCCTGACTGTCCCGCTGTACGCGCTCGGCCTGTTGGGCTGGCCGTACGTCGACAATCAGTTGGACAGGCGCGCCGAGAGTATCGTCAGCGACTTCGACAGCAACAGCGCGCCTGCTCAAATCGATGCCCTCAACAGATTCGAGTCCGAGTGGTTCGTTCAACAACGCGTGCTTCGAAAGTTCGTCGAGAGACGAAACATCGACTTACTGCAGAGGAACGACCGTTACTTTGAGTACTTCTTCAACGGCCTCTCGCCGCAGAGCCGCGCCAGACTCGGCGAAACCACACAGACGTATTGCGACAACGTCGCCAGCTTAGAAGTTCAGCGGCTGCGTACGTGCGGCCTGCTGTTGAAGGTGCTGGGTATGCCGGTGGATCCGTCGGTGGCCGTCGCCCTGCTTCTCGACGATGGGTTTGCCAACCGCGGATTCGCTGCACAATCAATCTCTCCCGATCGACGCTTGACAGTCTTTGAAAAGATGCTGCCTCTTGTACGCTCAAGATCCAGCGGATCGCGCCCGACGCCAACGGACGGGCTGTGCACGCTTCTGAAGGGCATGGAGCTGCAGAGCGCACAACTCGCCATGTCACACGTTATCGCACTGGCTGATGAGCAACGTTCTCGGGAGCTGGTCTCCGAGCTGGGCGTCTGTCGTCCTGAAAGCCTCGAGAGCACCGATCTCAACGATCTCGCCGAGACGCTCGCCAACCAAATCACGAAGTCGATCTCGCTATCTGCGACTGAGTCGCTGGCCGAACGGTTTCTCACGTTGCCGGCAACGGCCTATTGGCCCCGCTTCTCACAACAAGTCGCAACCGCGGTAATCGGGAAGACAAGGAAGACTGTATCTCCGGAAGAACGAAGTCGGTATTTCCGTCTCCTTGGCCGTCTCGCGACGCGTCTGGATGGACCGACAGTCGACAGCGTCTCAGCGCTCGTGACCGCTGACGTCTCGAGGCTTGAGCGGGCACAGGAGTTTCAACCGGTCATTCAGCTCTTACTCACCGTCGAGCATCCGGCCCCAAGCCGGGTTGGCGACGTGGTTCGCGAACTGACGAGACGGATCCGCTCGCAGCGGGACTCTTCGGTTGCGGCGACCTATGCACAGGTCGGCCAGGAGCTTTCGCCCCTGCTCGGGCAGATCGCTCGATGCGAGATCGCAGGCGCCGTTGTTCTCCGTGTGGACAATACGATTGGCCCGGACACAACCCTGCTGCTTGAGCGCACTTTGAGGCACATCGACCTAGGATGTCTGTCTGTGCTCCAGCGCGAGCACGTGCTCCGCCTCCTGATCCGCCTCTACGTGGAAGGCGGCCTCGCCGAAGACCTTCAAATCGACGACGACGTCAAGACATGGTCAGCCGCCCAGAAGGAAGAGACGACGCGCACGACAGCGCGGCAGCTCTTGGATGGGCTTGACGATGCAACCACATCGGGAACCATCGCTAGGCGCCGTCGAATCCTGACGGTTCTCCTGCTGCAGCCAGCGGGACCCATTGCAGAGGAGGCGTTGCCGCTGGGAGAGCAGCTGGTGTCGAGCATCCAGGCTTCTTCAAGCCCGGTCGATGAGAACGTCGAGACGTTGAAGCGTTACCTGGAGCACTTTGGCCCGTTCATCAAGCCGGAGACAAGGCAAAAGTGGACCGGCGCATTTCAACGAGGGCTTACGGACTCGGACGCGAGGATCTCGCTCATCTGCGCACGATTGCTCATCGCGCTACGCGCATCTGAGCCGATCCCATTGTGGGAGCGCTCGTATCGTCTTTGGCTCCAGTCGTCGACGGTGGTTGCCCAGAAGACGTCGACGATGCTTGCCCAGAACGCGCCGGACGACTTCTGGAACCTTGCACCGATGTTGCCCGAGGAACATATCGACCAGGATCTGGATCTGCTCCTGCACAGTGGATGGCGCAATACACAGGAAGGCTGCTCCGCAATCCGGCGATTGATTCGACCTTTGACCGCGGCCCGTGTCCGTGATTCGGTTGCGAAATGGCCTGGCTGCCAATACGACTTCGGTTTGCTCAAGAGCGCCTTGGCTCGACAGGGAGTGTTCTTCGGGCGTGCCCAATGAAGGCATCGATCGTTGAGCGAGGAGGCTCGCGCGCGTCGAGGCGGCGGACCCTCCTCTTGTTTCTCGGTGCCGTGGTGACATGCGTTTTCACCAGCCTGCTCGTTGGCTCTGTCGCGTGGCTCGTCCTGCAGCGGCAGCTCCGAACTCGTGGCGTCGAAATCACGGGCCGCGCACCGCTGTGGTTCGGCACGGGATTCATCGCCAGAGACGTTACGCTCCGGCGTCCCGCTGGAGGCCTGGTGTTCGAAGGGGCGGGAAGCCGGCTGTCCGTCTGGTTGTCATGGCGATCCTTGCTGTCGCGTGAGATCTTGGTGTCCCTGACACTCGATGGCGCGGTCATCGACATCGTGATGGGCGATCGGCAGCGCCGCGTCCTCGATTACAGCGCTATCAAAGGCCTCAAGACTGGACGTGTGACTGTCGCGTTCACTCGGGAAGAACTGACGATGAGTCTGAATCGCGTCGATGTCCTCCTTCGTGATGTCGACGGCTCTACTGTGGCGTGGCTGCGCGACGTTGAGGTGACGTCTGCATTTCGTCCTCAGACAGAGCTGCAAGCGCACGGGCTTCTGCGCGCCGGATTGATCACGTCGGAACCACTGAGGGTGTCGGGAGTAAGTAACTCGTCCGGGGAAACAGCCGCATCCTTCGCGCTCGAGAACGGCGACCTCCAATTGAGGGACCTGGGTCTCCATTTCACCAAGCGGGCGACGCTCACCGCATCCGCCAGCGTCGCGATCGCCGATGGTCGATTCACGGTGACAGTGCCCGCACAGCGCGTCGAGTTGCTCGACGTGCTCGCAGGCACGACAGAGTCACCGGTAGACTTCGCTGACCTGCCTTCGCAGTTCGAACCGAGCCATGGGCACATTCCTGCCTCACTGCAATTGTCGATTCAAGGAACGGCACTTGACAACATCTCCGGGAACGGTGTGATTGAGCTCGACGCAAACGACGCGCCGGACTTCGAACTATTGAGACAGCTGTCGGACAGCATCAGCGTCAATGCAACCGCTATCAAGTACGGCGCCGCAACAATCAAGTTGTCGGTACGCGATGGGGTCGCCTCGATAAAGCCAACGGTCTTTCCCTTTGGAGTGGCCGATCTCTGTATCGGAGGCAGTGTGAGTCGGTCAAGAAACCGGCAAGCCGAAGGCCTCTGGGCTCTGGTCCGAGTGGACGTCAAGGCCAACGCCAGACTGCGCCTCTCTCAGGAAATTGCCGCTCGGCTGAACGATGGGTTCGGCCGTACAGTGCTGCCAATTCGGTTGGGCGGTTCCAAGGCAAGCCTGGCACTGCCACCAGATCTCCTCGAGGAGCTGTTCACGCCGGGTCGTACCTCTGCCGTGCGGGATAAACTGTTGTTTGGTGCGCTGGCGCACTGCTGGCCGACTCCGTCGCCGACCTAGCAGCCGCGGCGTTCAGCCCTATCTTTCGCGTTGGCCTCGGCTTGGTCCGCCACTCTATTGCGAGTGGCCGCGCGCGGCGATCGGCCACACGACTTCGACCTTGTCCTTCCGCGTGCCGTAGATCTGGTCGTACTCGTTCACGGCCGGGTCGCAATGCGGCACGATCAGCTCGAGCGTGTCGCCCACCGTGTACGTCTTGGTCGCCATTTCGTAGCGGATCGAGCCGAACTCGTCCGATCCGGCGTTGTACGAGAATCCCTTTTCGCCGATCACGATCGCATCGGGCTTGTTCAGCGTCAGCGCCTTCGCGCCCGCGTCGGTCGTCAGGCGGCCGGGGAAGTACGTGTTCAGCACAGTGGTCATCACGGTCAGCGACGGCACGAAGTCCGTGTACAGCTCCTCGTTGCTCTCGCCGCCGATTTCAAGATACTGCGCGTCCATGAAGATGTAGCTGCCCACCTGCAGGTCAGTGAAGCCGGGCACGCGCGTCATGATGTTGTAGGTGCCCGTCCCGCCGCCGCTGAAGATCTCCGTGTTCAGGCCGGACTTCTTCATCATCTCGAACGTCTGCACCGACGGCTCGTAGTTCTTCAGCGAACGCTCCGCGCGCGTCTTGAATCCCTTGATGTGCTGCGCGCCGCCGTCGTAGCTGATCATCCCGCGCAGTTTCAGGTTTGGAAGTTTGTCCACGAGCTGCGCCAGCGCGAGCGCCTGCTCGCCCGCCGGAACGCCCGAGCGCGTGCCGACGGCGACGTCGATCACGACGTCGGCGACGATGCCGGCTTCCTTCGCGGCGTCGTTGAGATCGCGCGCGTTCGGCGCGTAGTCCACCGCCTGGATGAAGTTCTTGTTCGCCTTGCGGATCTTCATCGCGCGGCGAATCTTGTTCGCCGTCACGTTGCTCGTCGTCATGAGGATCTTGTCGATGCCGCCGACGAACAGCGCCTCGGCTTCGCTGACCTTCGCGGTGCAGATGCCGATCGCGCCGGACGCGAGCTGCAGCTTGGCGATCGCCGGGCACTTGTGCGTCTTGGCGTGGGGACGTGTCGCCACACCCGTCGACGCGAGCTTCGCTTTCATGGTCTTGAGGTTCTGGTCGAGCTTGTCGAGGTCCACGCACAGCGCGGGCGTGTCGAGCTCCCACTTGGAGACGCCGACGCCCATCACGGTGTCCACGGTCTTCGCCCGCATCTCCGCGCCGGTGTACCCGGTGGCTTTCTTCGGCGCCATCGCGGCCATTCCGGACATCCCAGATATTCCAATCATGGCTCCCGCTCCCGCCGTCTGCAGAAATCCCCGCCGCGACACTGGTGATGGTTTCATCGCGCGCCCCTTTCGCAGCGCTGCCCATGGTAGCCGAAAGCCGGTGCCGGCTGACGGGTTACCGGCGGCCTCCGTGCCGAAACAGCGGGTTTTCGCACGCGCGGCGCGCCGAAGCCCTTGCGCACCTGCCTTTTTCGGCGGTACTGCCTTTGCTCCGTGATATGTGTGCGGCGGTCCGGGCGACCGCGCCGGAGGATTTATGACGACCGTCACCGTGTCCAGCCACATTGCGGCACCGGTGGAGCACGTGTTCGGACTGTTCACGGACATCGAGCACGCGTCGGCGCATGTCGGCGGCATCAAGAAGATCGAGATGCTGACGCCTGGCCGCTTCGAGCTCGGCACCCGCTGGCGCGAAACGCGCAACGTGCTCGGGCGCCTCGACAGCGCCGAGATGGAAGTGACCGCATTCGAGAGAAATCGGACCTATACCCTCACGCATCACAAAGGCGGCGTCGGTATCGAGACGGTGTTCACGTTCGAGCCGTCGGGCGACGGGACCAATGTGACGCTGGCGTTCACGCTCGAAACGGCCGGGCTCCCGCCCGGCCTGCTGACGCCGGTCAGCTGGGCCATCGCGGGCAAGGTGCGCGACGTGCTCATGCGCGACCTCGTCGACTTGAAGAAGTCGGTCGAAGCCTACGTGCACTGACGCGCCCTGTGCGTCTCGTGCGTCTCGTGCGCCTTGGTGCGCGGGCGTTGCGTTTTGACTGGAACGGCGGCATTCTTACCGTCTGCGTCATTCCAGGGAGGTCCGCAATGCGCACGCTGTTCGCAGGCGTTTCCGTTCTTCTCGTGGCGCTGACCGCGCCGTCGCGCGCCGCCGACCCGAATTGGCACATCACCGCGACCGTCGCCGAGAGCTGCAGCTGCACGGTGTCGTGCCCGTGCAATTTCGGCGGGAAACCGAACGTCAATCCGTGCGAGGGCAACCGTCTGATCGCCATCAAGTCGGGCCACTACGAGAATACCGACGTGAGCGGCGTCTCGTTTCTCGTCACGTTCACGATGGGCAGCTGGTCGAAGATCTACGTGACCGACAAGGTGAGCGATCAGCAGATGAAGGCCGTCGAGGCGCTCCTGCCGATCGCCTTCGCCGGCTTCCACCGCGGGATGCTGTCGCTCTCGAAGGCGCCGATCACGATGGACCTCACCGAGAAGCGCGTCCGGTTCTCAGGCCCCGAGTCGTTGGTCGATATGGAAGTGATGCGCGGGTTCGACGGCAAGTCGGTGAAGATTCTCAACCTGCCGAACCCGGCCTACCAGGATTACACGCAGTACAAATCAGTCACGCACACGCATACGGCGGCGGACCATCCGTTCAGTCACTCCGGCACGAACGGCTTCACGTCGACGATGGACGTGGGGAGCAAGCCGTAGACTGACGAAGAGGAATTCGCCACAGAGATCACCGAGACACAGAGGCGCGCCTGGAAATTCGGCGCCAGCCGAATATGAGCCGCGCGCTGCCTGTGGTGATGCCGATTCTTACGTTCTTTCTTATCTCTGTGCCTCCGTGCCTCTGTGGCTTATTTCTCTTGGTCCGTACGTTTAATCCATTCGCGTTCGAAATCGGCGCGGCTCCAGAACGACTTCTGCGTTCCGACGGCCGTGGTCGACAGCGCCGCGTAGAGATTCGCGCGGCGCACGGCCTCGCGCTCCTCGCAACCCTCGACGAGAAACGTCGCGAAGCTGCCGATGAACGCGTCGCCCGCGCCGGTCGTGTCCTTCGCGTCGACCTTGAACGCGGGCACGAGCACGGCGCCCTCGTCTTCGGACGCGAGCATCGCGCCCCGGTGGCCCAGGGTCAGAATCACGCGGTCGATCCCGCGCTCGATGAGCGAGCGCGCGCACTGCTCGGCCTCGCGATCGCTGCGCACCGGCATCCCGGTCAGCGCCTCCGCCTCGCTTTCGTTCGGGATGAAATAGTCGACGCCGCTCAGCAGATCGAGATCGATGGGCGTCGCCGGCGCCGGATTGACGATGACGCGGATCCCGCGCGCCTGCGCCACGCGCACGGCGTAGGCGACCGTCTCGAGCGGAATCTCGAACTGCAGCACGACGCAGTCGGCGGTTTCGAGAATCGGCGCGGCGTCGTCGACGTCGCGCGGCATCAGCCGATCGTTGGCGCCTTTGACGACGATGATCCGGTTCTGGCCGGCCGAATCGACGAAAATCGGCGCCACGCCGCTCGAGACATCGCGCAGCACGCGCACGTGCGTCGCGTTGATGCCGAGCGTCGCGAAATTCTTCACCGTCGCCTCGCCGAACAGATCGTGACCGACGCGCGCGACCATCGACACGTCGGCGCCGCAGCGCTGCGCCGCGACCGCCTGGTTCGCGCCCTTGCCGCCGAAGCCCAGATCGAACCGCTTGCCGAACATCGTCTCGCCGGGATTGGGAAACCGATCGGTGAACGTCGTCAGATCGACGTTGCAGCTTCCGATGACGACGATGCGCGCGGGTTTCGTCATGATTTGCAGGGCGGGGCCTTACATGATCTGTAGGGCGGGTCCTTTTGGACCCGCCAGAATCAGCCGGGTCCAAAAGGACCCGGCCTACGTACCGTACCGTCTGACATGCCGGGTCCAAAAGGACCCGGCCTACTTGGCAACTCGCTCAACGAACAGCCGCATGAACCTGGCGTTGTCGATGTCGTACTGCACGTCGATCGTGCGCGCGCCCTCGGCGCCGGGCCACACTTCTGCGCCGCCGACCGACACGCCGTAGTTGATCCCGTGCGTCGCGTCGACGTCCACGACCATCCGCTTCGTCTTCACGAGGGTCGGATCGACGAGGCTGGCGGCGGCGACTTCGTCGTACATGTGCGGATGAAAGTCGGGATTGCTCTCGTAGCGCGGCCGCATCTGCGCGTCGATCAGCCTGGTGATCGGCGTGACCGACGCGGTCAGCGCGCGGAACGACTCGCGGTCGAACGACGTGCGCACGGACACGTTCAGCGGCGACAACACGATCGGGATGCCGGATCGCAGCACGATGCGCGCGGCCTCGGGGTCCACCCAGAAATTGAACTCGGCGTTCGGCGTGATGTTGCCGCCCCCGTCGGGCAGCGACGCAATCGCGCCGCCCATGATCATGATGCGCTTCACGGCCCTCGCGAACGCCGGCTGCTGCTGGATCGCGGTCGCGACGTTGGTCAGCGGCCCGATCGCCAGAATCTCGATTTGCCCGGGGCGCGCCATCACGGTGCGCGCCATGAACTCCGCGGCGGGCATCGGCTCCAGCGCCTTCTTCGCGAACCCGCCCGGCGGCGCCGGCGCTGGGTCGTCCGACCACCACTTCCCGTAATGCGACGTCGCGAACGTATCTTTTTCGTGTGCGAGCGGACGTCTCGCGCCGCCGTAGACCTTCACGTCCCCGCGCGTCGCGATCTCGAGCATCCGCAGGACGTCCGCATTCGCGCGCGCCAGGTTGTAGTTGCCGGCGACGGTCGTGATGCCGACGATGTCCAGCTCGGGTGAGTTGAGAGCAAAGGCAAGAGCGAGACCGTCGTCCTGAGGCGGGAGGGCGAAGTCCGTGTCGAAAATGATGTGGTGGGCGGCCGCGGGCTGGCTGCGCACCGTCGGCACGGCCATGACGATCATCGCGGCAAGCGTGACGAGGACAGCGGCGCCTCGAGTCGTTCGGCCTGCGGGCTGCGACATGAAAGTCACGGCGAATGTCGTTGCCGAGTCGACATTAGTTCTGGACAGAGGAACTGAACTCGAACGCCGTTCTTCAGAAGCGCGTCGCGATGGTTCCACCAGTCCGAGTCTGAGGCGTTAACAACGAGAGGGTTCACACCGCTCGCAATCGCCACGGCGACGAACTTGCGATCGTTCGTGTCGAAGGCCGTCAAATCTGGGTCGTCTGGGAACTCCGCGAATCCACCGTGCTCATTGTCGGTCGGTGTGACTGCAACCTTGACGCAATGCCGCGGGTTAGCCTGATTATTCCACAACCATTTGAAGAATGCGTCGCCAGGTCCCGGTTGACCAGCGTGCTTCAGGTATCGCTGGTACTCGTCGAGGATTAGTTGCAAATTGTCCAACAAGATACGTTTCCGCTTCTGCGTCGCCAAGAGTTCGACGATGCAAGCTTGAACGCAACCGGGGCCGGGATGACTCCCACCGTTCGCGACAATAGGCACATTCGTATCGATCACCACTGCAGGGCTCACCTACGGCTCTTCTCCTGCCTTTTGAACACAGCCTGACTCATGGCGGCGATTTCACCAAGTTCATCGCCGAAAAAATCTTCCGGCCAGTTGCTGATGTTCCCGAAGATGTCCAGAGCGAGCGGTGTCAATTTCGACTCGCCCGCGTCCGTGGCACAGAAATACAACGCGGCCTGATCCGCGTCCAAAGTTTCTTCAGCGACACGGCGCTGAAGTCGTTTCAGAAGGTGCTCGCTGTGGCTTTCGAGAATGATCTGGATCCTTCGAGTTTTCATCGCATCGACGAAGACATCGGCCAAGCCGGCTTGCACTCTGGGGTGGAGATGTATCTCTGGTTGTTCGAGAAGCAACGTAGACCCTTCGGGCGCGTAGTAGCAGAGAGTTAGCACCGGCAGGATCTGCGAAACGCCGAAGCCAACATCCGTTATCAGGACCTCGGCGGCCCTTGCATGACGTTTGACCCAGACTTGGAACAGCTTGCCACCCTTCGTAATGGATCGAACTTCGAAGCTGTGGATGAGCCCGAGTTCCTGCAGCCAAGCAGCCACACGCTCTTCAAGCGTCTGGCGTTTGTGACCGCGCCCGAGCGAGAACGTGACGCCGGCCTCTCGTGAGGCGAGGAGAGCGTCAACAACTTTCTCGCCGCGGCGGCCCATATCTGCTGGCCGGCCCCCGACCCACGAGTACTGGCGCTTTGGATAGTCTCGCAACGGTCCTAAGTAGGAAATGCCGGAGAACAACTGTTCGAAGGCGAGCTCGAAGTCAGAGAGGAAGCCCGCATTTTGATAATAGGCGCGGACTTGATCGGGGAAACCGTAACATTTGGCTGGGGGCGGCAACTCCCACGGACGACCAACGCTGCGCACGAAGTCAAACGACTCGGCTGTTTCAAAGAGTTCGTACTTCTTCCCACTCGCCACGGGACGCATTCCAAACTCGGTCCCGGCAAAACCGTACGCCATCGACTTCACTGCGGCTCGCCCCGAGCCCTGATCTCCGTTACCCTGCCACGCAATCTCGGTTCTGAATCTGATCGACTCGGACTCGAAGAGCACTCCCTTCTTCTGCGCCGGATCATCGACGCTCAGTGCGGCCGGCAGTCTCCATGCAAACCGGACGCTAAGCGCGCGCGACAATTCGTGGGCGAATAGCAGTTCTTGAAACGTGCCGAGCTCTACTAAACTTCGATCATCGCCAAGATTGAGAACCTGAGCGCGGTCAGAAGACTCTGCCGTCTGTTTGAGCAGAAGCAACACTTGGAGCAAGCTGGTCTTACCAGAACTATTGCTCCCAAACAGGGCCGTGATCGGCGCCAACCGTACTTGACCCGTATCCCGCCAAGCCTTGAAGTTTTGGAATTCCAGTTCAGTGATCATTTGGACATCCCGGATGGTACCGCCCGCGACATCTGACGCGCTGGCTGGCCAGTCGTGCGACGTCGAGGCACGCGGGGCGACGCGTCGCCTCGCCATTTCTTCAGCGAGCCGCGCGTAGATCGCATGTCAACGAGAGTCTATCACCGGCTACAATGCCGGCCCATGTTCCTTCCGCATGGCTTCGGCATGGCGCTGGCGATGACGGTCACGAGCACCCTCTGCTGGGGCTCGTGGGCCAACACGTACAAACTAACGCGCGGCTATCGCTTCGAGCTCTTCTACTGGGACTACGCGATCGGCATCGTGCTGGTGTCGCTCGCGTGGGCGCTGACGCTCGGATCGACGGGTGGCAGTGGCGCCGGGTTTCTCGCGAACGTGGCCAATGCCGACCTCAGCAACATCGTCTACGCGCTCATCGGCGGACTGATTTTCAACATCGCGAACCTGCTGCTCGTCGCCGCGATCGAAATGGCCGGCCTCGCGGTCGCGTTTCCGCTGGCGATCGGCATTGCGCTGGTCGTCGGCGTCGTCCTGAGCTATGCGATCGAGCCGCGCGGCAACCCTCTCGTCCTCGCGTGCGGCGTCGCGCTGGCGATCGTCGCGGTCATCTTCGACGGCAAGGCGTACGGCGCGCTCAAGGCCGGCTCGCCCGTCTCGCGCAAGAGCATCATCGTCTGCATCGTCTCCGGGCTCCTGATGGGATCGTTTGCGCCCTTCGTCACGCGCGCGCTGACGGCCGGTCACGCCCTCGGGCCGTACAGCATCGCCGTGTTCTTCACGACCGGCGCGCTGCTGTCGTGCTTCGTCGTCAACGTGTACTTCATGAAGCGCCCGCTCGTCGGCGCGCCTGTCGACTTCTCAGGCTTCGCCGCGGCGCGGCCGGCCGATCATCTGCTCGGCGTGCTGGGCGGATTCGTGTGGGGCACCGGGACCGTGTTCAATTTCGTCGCGGCTGGCTTCCTGGGCGTGGCGATCTCGTACGCGATCGGTCAAGCGGCGCCGATGGTCGCGGCCGTCTGGGGCGTGGCCGTCTGGCACGAGTTCCGTGGCGCGCCATCGCGCGCGTGGACGTACCTCGTGCTCATGTTCGTCGCCTACGCCGCCGCGCTCGCGGTTCTCGCGACCGCGTACGGCGCGGCGTAGATTGCAGAACGCTTGCCTGCCGCCTTCGCGCCTCTGGCGCTTCGGCGAGCCTCGCCGTAGCCTTGGCGGAGGCGGGAACAGCTCGCGCTACTTCTTCACGTACTTCTTCATGTCGCGCGGGCCGACTTCGGCGCCGTACACGTTGCCCTGACGATCCACCGCGACGCCCTCCGACGTGCTCGATCCACCCGTCGGCTTCGGATCGGGAATGAACGCGATCACCTTGCCGTCCTTGACGCTGCCGATACGGATGCCGCGCTTGACGCCCGGGTTGTAGCCGTAGTCGCCCGGCTTGTTGTCTTCCCGCGACTCCGAGTCCGTCACGTACAGCATGTCGTTGCGATCGATGAAGACGCCGCTCGGCCGTCCGAACTGCTTCCAGGACACGAGCAGCTTCCCGTCCTGATCGAACACCTGGACGCGGTTGTTCGTCCGGTCGCCGACATACAGGTGTCCGCGTGAATCCATCGCGAGCGCGTGCGGCCCCTCGAGCTCGGCGTCCCCGCCGCCGTGCGTGCCCCACGTCTTCACGAACTTCCCGTTCTTGTCGAACTTGACGATGCGCGCGTTGGTCTGCGGGCCGTGGCCGTCGGCGACGAAGATGCTGCCGTTGGGCGCAACGAAGACATCCGACGGCTGATTGAACGTGTCCGGTCCATTACCGGCCACGCCGGGCTTGCCGAGCGTCATCAGCACCTTGCCGTCCGGACTGAACTTGTAAACGACCTGGCCCTTGCCGTTCGGCGGAGTCACGCCGTGATCGGTCACCCAGACGTTGCCGTCCTTGTCGACGCCGATGCCGTGCGGGAAATTGAACATGCCTGCGCCGAAGCTCGTGATCAGCTTGCCGGACGTGTCGAAGTGGAGGATCGGCGCCACGGTCGACGTCGCGCAGGAATTCGCGCCGCACCGGTCGTACGCCCAGATCGTGCCGTCGGGCGCTCTGTCGACGCCGGCGGTCGATCCCCATTTGCGTCCGTCGGGAAGCTGTCCCCAGCTGACGCCGGGCTGATACGGATTGGGCTCGTCGTTTTTCGGCGCGTAGCTCGGTTGCGCAGCGACCGCGCGGGCGAGGGTCAGCGAGGCGAGGAACACGAGGAACGCACGGAACGTGGATCGAGTGGTCTGCGGCATGACTCCTCCTTCAATCGATGATCAGCTGACCTTGTGCGTCGCCAGCGTGACCGTCGTCGTGTTGGCGACGCGCGCTTTACCTGACGGCAGCAGCGCCATGAACTCACACTTGATCTTGATGGCGCTGACGGTCACACGCAGAAACCCGAACGTCTTGTCGTCGAAATACTTGAGCGTGAGCTGATTGCCCTTCGCGTCTGTCCCGGTCACGCCTGGTTTCGGTTTGGCGCCACTCATTCCCTTCTTGAAGCCGGACAGATTGAAGTACCCGCCATTGCCCACGACGATGTACGGGATTTCGCGGCCGTCGGCCTTCATCTTTCGCGTGTAGCGCTCGTAGAGATGCGAGTGGCCCGACAGCGCGAGGTCCGGCCAGACGCCGGTCTGCTGGCATGCACTGTCGAGGTCGCGCAGCATGCCCGGGCTCGGCACGTGCTGCGAGCTGCCGGTGAACGGCGGATGGTGCGTCGCGAGGATCAGCGCGCGCGGGTGGCCTTTCTTCCGCTCGTCCGCCAGCTCCTTCAATCGATCGATCAGGAACGTCACCTGTTCGTTGCCGACGATCGATCCGCTGATCATGCCCTCGGTCGCGCCCTCGCTCGTGTTCGAGTACAGCCCGATGATGCGGGCGAACGGCGTGTCCAGCGCGAAGTAGACGCCCGGCTGCGTCATCGTCGTGCGCGCGATGCCGCCGGCGACGCTGTTCTTCCCGGGCGCCGTCGTGCAGAAATTATTGACGAACGCTTCGAGCGAGAACTTGACGGGCTCGCCGGTGAACGTCACCGCGTCGTGGTTGCCGGGAATCGCGAAGATCGGCGCGTCGTAGTTGCGGTACGGATCGTAGAACTGGTCGTAGTAGTACTTGTCCTGCCCGAAGTAATAGACGACGTCGCCGAGGTGATAGAAGAAGGCGGGCCGGTTCTTCGCCGGCGTCTTGCCGTGGAGATCCGCGGCCATCGCGTCGGCGACGGCGAACTGGCTCGCCGGTTGTTTGATCCCGCCCGTGTCGCCGACCGAGTGAAAGACGAGCTGTCCGGCGGTCTGAATCTGCGCGACGGCGGCCGCGCCCAGAACGTCCTCAAGCGTCATCACCGGCGGCGTCTTCCACGGCGGCGGGATCTTTTCGGGCCTCGCGTTGGTGAAGGCGTTCGAGTCCGCGAAGACGTCCTTTGGATCGAACGTGTCGAAGTTGTCGGGCGACGACTTCGGATCGGCGAAGACGAATCCGTGAGCGGCCATGGCGCACCTCGCGTCCGGACTATACTGCACGGATGCGCACCTCCCTGTTGCCGCTTGCATTAGTCCCTGAACGACACCGGCGCTGCCGTCGCGCGCTCTGAACACGCGGGGCGGGCCGGAGCGGATTGACGGCTTTTCCGCCGGGTTTTGCGGCCTTGAAATTCGTGTCACCGTATGTCTCTGGCCCCGTGGAAGCCCGGATTTCCAGCCTTCGCGCGGGCTCCATCGCTGGGGAATAAAACTTTCGTCACGGCACGCGCCGCGGGTGTAGCATCTGCGTGTTTCTGGATCGCAAAAAACTCTGTCCGCAAGTACGAGGGAGCACAACGAATGGCAAAACATGACGGGCTCAATCGCAGGTCGTTCCTGAAACGGGCGGGCATCACCGCGTTCGCCGCGGGCGCCGTCGGCGGCGGACCGCTGGCCGCCGTCGCCTCTGCCGCGGCGGCAGAAGCCGCGGGGAATACCAAGTTCGACTTCGACACGCCGTACAGCCGCGTCGGCACGGACTCGGTGAAGTGGGACCAGCAGATCCGGACCTACAAGAAGCCCAACCTGATCGCCGGGATGGGCATCGCGGACATGGACTTCCGCTGCGCGCCCTGCATCACCAACGCGCTGGCCGAGCGCATCAAGCACGAGAACTGGGGCTATCTCGACATGCCCAAGGACTACACCGACGCGATCGGGGCGTGGAACAAGAAGCGCTACAACCTCGAGATCGATCCGGAGAGCCTGGTGCTGACCACTGGCGTGCACCCGGGCCTCATCGCCGCGCTGCGGAGCATCTCGCCGCCCGGGACCAAGGTCCTGCTGAACACGCCGACCTACAACGGCTTCTACGGCGACCTGCGCGCCACGGGCACGTTGCCGGAAGACGTGCCGATGCGGAACGACAGCGGCAAGTTCTCGATCGACTTCGACGAGTTCGAGCGCCACATCAGCTCCGACACGCACGCGTACATCCTCTGCAATCCGCAGAATCCGACGGGCAACATGTGGTCGCAGGAAGACCTCATGAAGATCGGCCAGATCTGCCTGCAGCACCGCATCGTGGTGCTGGCCGACGAGATCCACTGCGACTTCGTCATGAAGGGCGCGAAGTACACGCCGTTCGCGAGCCTGCCGGACAAGAAGGTCGTCAACAACAGCATCACGTTCAAGGCGTGCAGCAAGTCGTTCAGCCTCGCGGCCATGAAGAACGCGTGGTGCTTCTCGACCAATCCCGATCTGATCGCGAAGGTCCGCGCCAACAACCGGGCCGACATCACGACGCTCGGCATGGTCGCGAACAAGGCCGCGCTGACCGAAGGCGCCGAATGGCTCGACCAGCTGCTGCCGTACATCGACAGCAACCACGAGATGGTCGCGAACTACGTCAAGGCGAACATGCCGATGGTCAAGTGCGTCAAGGCGCAGGGCACGTACCTGCAGTGGCTGGACGTGACGGCCGTCGCCGACAAGATCGGCGCGAAGCAGAAGGCGGCGTCGATGAGCACGGGCAAGCGCATGGTGTCGCCTGAGCAGGTCGTGCAGGACTGGTTCGCCGAGAACGCGAAAGTCGCGCTCAACGCCGGGTCGAGCTACGGCACCGGCGGGCAGAACCATCAGCGCATGAACATCGCGACGTCGAAGAAGACGCTGCAGGCCGCGCTCGACAGCATGGCCATGGCGCTGAAGAAGCTCTAGCGCGCGGCTGATCGCGTTCGACATCCGGGCGGCGCGGCGACTTCGGGTCGCTTCGCCGCCCGATTTTTTTGGTCGACCAGTAGGCCGGGTCCTTTCCGCCTTCGCGTGAAGCTTCGGCGGACCGCCGTAGCCTTGGCGGAGGCGGTCGGACCCGGCACATGAGAGACTGCACAGATGACCAACGACAAGCCGCTGAAGTCGTCGTACGAGCTGGCGATGGAGCGCTTCAAGAAGAGTGATGAGGAAGCCGGCGTCGAGCGCAAGCCCGTGACCGCGGCGCAGAAGGCGGCGATCGCCGAGATCCGGAACTTCTACGACGCGAAGATTGCCGAGCTCGAGGTCCTGCACAAGGGCCAGCTGATGACACTGGCGGATCCCGCCGAGCGCGAGGCGCGCGAACAGGAATACCGCCGCGACCGCGCGCGCTTCACATCAGAGCGGGAGTCGAAGATCGAGAAGATCCGCCGAGGCTAGCCCCAATCGGCTAGCCCTCTCCTTTGGTCTTCAGCTCGGCGTCGTGTTCCTTGAGGAACGCGCGAATCTCGTCGGTCATCGCCAGCAGCTTGGTCCACTGCTCCTTGTAAAGCGTCACGGGAAAGCGCCCCAGGCCGTACACCGACACGCCGCCTTTCTCGCTCACCTTCAGGCTCACGCTGCGGCCGCGCCGGCTCTTGAGCCGTTCGTTTTCCGCCTTGAGTCGCTCCAGTTCGGCTTTCAAATCGTCATCGGACATGATGGGCCTCGTTCGCTAGACTAGCGCGTCACACCCTGAACCCGATCCGCTTTCGCGAGGCCGGCGCCGGCGCCGTCAGCTCGCGGATCGCCTCGAACACCACGTCGAACTGGCCGTCATATTTCCGCTCCAGCGCGTTGAGCTTTCTGGCCAGCTCCGCGTTCGACCGTAGCATGTGGCGAAACCGGACGAAGACGCGCACGACGATGATGCTCATCTGGACGGCCCGCCGGCTGTTCAGGACCGTGGCAGCCATGATCGCGCCGTGTTCCGTGAACACATAGGGCAGGTGTCGGCGGCCACCGTGCGCGGCCGCGCTTGAGGTCGCAATTTGCGACCTCAAGTTGCCGTGCTCTTCCCGCGTCAGCTGAAACATGAAATCGGCCGGGAACCGCTGCAGGTTGCGCTTCACCTGCTCGTTGAACCGTTTCGTCGTCACGCCGTAGAGCGCGGCCAGATCGACATCCAACATGACGTTGCATCCGCGCACTCTGCGGATCGAGCGCTCTACGCGCGCCAGCGGGCCCGGACCTTTGTGAGCCGTGTGCGGCATTCACGACGACGATGCCATCGTCGGCACGGCAAAAGCAAGGCAAGGGCCGCTACAATGACGGGCGAGGATTCCATGGCCAGCATGCTGGAAGCGATTGAGATCAAGCGGAAGATGTACTTCGAATTCGAGAATGCGCCGTACAAGTGTCTCGACGTTGAAGTGTCCAAGCCGACGGCGCGCGGCGGGCAGACGCTCGTCCGCATCAAGATGCGCAACCTGCTGACGCGGGCGGTGTTCGATAAGACGTTCAAGGCCGGCGAGAAATTTGCGGAACCGGATCTCGTGATGGACGAGGCGTCGTACTTGTATTCGGGAACCGACGGCTACAACTTCATGGACCAGACGACGTTCGAAACGCTCGCGCTGGGACCGGACATCGTCGGCGAGGACAAGCACCTGCTGGTGGACAACGTGGTCGTCCAGATTCAGAAGTACAACGGCCGGCCGATCGGCCTGCAGTTTCCGCCGCATGTCGAGCTGACGGTCACCTACACCGAGCCGGGCGTCCGCGGCGACACCGCGAGCGGCGGCGCGACGAAGCTGGCGACGCTCGAGACCGGACTCGAAATCCGTGTGCCGCTCTTCATCAAGGAAGGCGACAAGGTGAAGGTCCACACCGAGACGCGCGAGTTTTCCGGCCGCGCGTAGGGGCAGAGCTCGCCGCAACCTAGGGGCGGAGCTTGCTCCGCCCGGACATCAGTATTCGTCGTGCCGGCTTGAAATCGCTCCCGCTCGAGGAGAGCCACTACGAAAGCACTACAGGTCGGCGTCTTTCGTTTCACGCGTCGCGAAGAGGCCGATGAGCGACAGGAGCGCGCCGGCCGACAGGTAGTAGCCGACGTAGGCGATGCCGTAGGTCGTCGCGAGGTACGTCGCGATGCCCGGCGCGAGCGACGCGCCGAAGATGCCGGCGAGGTTGAACGTCAGCGAGCTTCCGGAATAGCGCACCGCCGTCGGGAACAGCTCGGACAGCACGGTGCCGAGCGGTCCGTAGACGAGACCGACGAGCGACATCCCCAGGACCATCATCGCCACCGCGCCCACGGTGCCGGCCGCGAACATCGGCCCCATCACGAGACCGAAGGCGCCGATCGCGACGTTGGTCCACATCAGCATGCGGCGCCGGCCGCTCTCGGCGAGCAGCGCCGAGATCGGCGTGAACGCCGCGAAGAAGAGAATCGCGAAGAGCTGCATGACGAGAAACTTCTCGCGCGTGTAGTGCAGCGCGCTGGTGCCCCACGACAGCGCGAACACGGTCATCAGGTAGAAGATCATGAACGCCGTCAGCGACACCAGCACGCCGAGGAACACCGTGGCGGGATGGTGGCGGATGACGATCCACATCGGCACGCTCACCCGCTCCTGGCGGTTGACCGCTTCGGCGAAGACGCGCGTCTCGGTGATCGTCAGCCGCACGTAGAGGCCGACCGCGACCAGCGCCGAGCTCGCGAGGAACGGCAGCCGCCAGCCGAACGCGAAGAACTGTTCGTTGGTGAGCAGCGACGAGAGCAGCAGGAAGATGCCGCCGGAGAACAGAAACCCGATCGGCGCGCCGAGCTGCGGAAACATGCCGTACCACGCGCGCTTCCCCGGCGGCGCGTTCTCGACCGCGAGCAGCACGGCTCCGCCCCACTCGCCGCCGAGGCCGAGACCCTGGCCGAACCGGCAGAGCGCGAGCAGCGCCGGCGCCGCGATCCCGATCGTCATGTACGACGGCAGCACGCCGATCGTGACCGTCGACACGCCCATCGTCAGCAGCGCCGCGACGAGCGTCGTCTTGCGGCCGACGCGATCGCCGAAATGTCCGAAGAGCGCGGAGCCGATCGGCCGCGCGACGAACGCGACGGCGAAGGTTGCGAGCGACGCGAGCATGGCGGTCGTCTGGTCCGACGCCGGAAAGAACAGTTTCGGGAAGACGAGCACCGCGGCCGTGGCGTAGATGTAGAAGTCGAAGAACTCGATCGTCGTGCCGATCAGGCTCGCAAACAGGACCTGACCCGGGCTGTTGATTTTGCGCTCTGCCATGAATGAAGGCCTGCCTCCGGGCCGGAGAAGCATACTCGACCTTGACGCGATGAGGGGCACGGTCTATAAGAAGGGATTCCTCAGGAGGGATCGCCGTGAAACTTCTTTCTATCTCCGCCACCGTGCTGTGTCTGATTCCGCTGACCGCCTCGCCCGCCCGCGCGCAGATGCCCGACCCCAGAATCGCCGAGGCGCTCAAGCCGCTGCCCGAGGATCTCAAGGCGGGCGCGACCGTGGTTGCGTACGACAAGGCGACCGGCGCTCGCCAGGTGCTCCGGGCCGGCACGAACCAGATCGAGTGCCAGCCGAAAGCCGACGATGGCTTCGTCCGCTGCTATAACAAGGTGCTCGCGCCGCGCCGCGATATGGAAGCGAATCTGCGCGCGCAGAAGAAGACCGACAAAGAAGTGTCCGAGGCGATCGCGGCCGCGATGAAGGACGGCACGCTGAAGCCGACGCCGTTCGGCACGATGTCGTACCGCTACTCCGACGATCCGCAGCGCATCAAGCTGCTGTGGGTGATGTCGGTCCCGAACGCGACGCCGGAATCGCTCGGCGTGTCGACGACGAGCCAGCGCGACGCGGCGCTCGCCGGCCACGGCATGCCGTGGATGATGCTGCCCGGCACGCCCGGCGCGCACATCATGATTCCGATCAACGCGACGCCGATCAGCAACACCAGCAAGTAACGCCCGAACGGTCCGCAGCGCGGTCCATCGGGGGCTGCGCTGCCTCACTGGGCAAAGACTAGCGGCGATGGCCTCTCCCACCCCCAACCGCTGGCTCATCGCCGCCGGCGGCGTCGTCATGCAGATCGCGCTCGGCGCGGTGTACGCGTGGAGCGTCTTCCGGACGCCGCTGGTCACGAGCTTTGGCTGGACGATTCCCGAAGTCACGCTGACCTTCACGATCGCCATCTTCGTGCTCGGCTTCGCGGCGTTCAGCGGCGGCATCTGGATGCGCCGCGCGGGGCCGCGCCGCGTCGCCGTGACGGCGGGCGTGCTCTACGGTCTCGGCGTGTTTCTCGCGAGCTTCACGAGCGGCCGCCTCTGGTGGCTGTACGGTTCGTACGGACTACTCGGCGGTGTCGGCCTCGGGTTCGGCTACATCGTGCCCGTCGCTACGCTCGTCAAGTGGTTCCCGGACAAGCGCGGGCTGATCACCGGCATCGCGGTGGCCGGGTTTGGCGCGGGCGCGCTGCTGACGGCGCCGATTGCGACGATGCTGGTGGCGCAGGTGGGCGTGCTCAAAACGTTTGCGATCCTCGGCGCCGTGTACTTCGTGGCGGTCACGGGCGGCGGGCTCGTCATGCGTAACCCGCCCGACGGCTATCGGCCGGAAGGATGGACGCCGACGGCGAGTCAGCAACAGCAACGCGCCGCGCGGTCGTACACGCTGCGCGAAGCGCTGCGCAGCTGGCAGTGGTACGGCCTCTGGACGCTGCTCTTCCTCAACACGACGGCCGGCATCGCAATCATTTCGCAGGCGGCGCCGATGGCGCAGGAGATCACGAAGATCGGCGCGGCCGCCGCGGCGAGCCTCGTCGGGATCATTTCGATCGCGAACGGCGCGGGCCGATTGATCTGGGCGTGGCTGTCGGATCTGATCGGCCGGCGCACGGTTTTCCTCGTGATGTTCCCGCTGCAGGCGATCATCTTCGTCGCGCTGCCCTCGGTCCACGGCGTCGCGGCGTTCACCGCGCTCACGCTGCTCGTGCTCCTCTGTTACGGCGGCGGTTTCGGCACGATGCCGGCCTTCGCCGCGGATTACTTCGGCACCGATCACGTCGGCGCGATCTACGGGCTGATGCTGACGGCCTGGAGCTTCGCCGGCGCGCTCGGGCCGACGGTCATCGCCGCGCTGCGGCAGAGCGCGGGACGGTACGACGAAGCGCTGTACCTCACGGCCGGCCTCATGCTGGCAAGCGCGATCATTCCTCTAATGGTGCGGCCGCCGGCGACGGCCTAGGCGTCTCGCATGTCCGTGCCTCGGGCGCGGGTCAGTGCGTGAGGCCGTAGATCAGATAGTTCACGCCGAGCTTGTAGGCTTCGTTCGTCTGATCGAACGGACGGAAGCCGCGGCCTGACCATTCCCAGTACTGTGAGACGTCGGTGTTGTAGTTGATGATGGCCATCAGCCGCTTGCGCCGATCGTTGTCCTCGAAAATCCCCTTGAAGATCGGATCGCCGGAGACGTACGCCTGCGGGAAATGATCGATGTGTTCAATCTCGAAGAATGAGTGGAACACCGGATCGTTCGGATCCATGTCGAAAAACTGCACCTCCGGCAGCACGCGCTTCATCGCCGCCGCGAACGGCTCCCAGCCGCCGCCGTACAGACCGCGCCAGCCCGGCGGCTTGAAGTCGTCGACGAACAGAAATCCGCCCTTCTGCAAGTACGCGCGAAGACCGGCGGCCTCCTTATCGGTGACGGTCCACCAGCCGACTTCGATGATGTACGCAATTGGGTACTTGTTGAGCTCGGGATCGTCGAGCGCCACCGTGTTGATGTCGTCCTCGTGGGCGCCCAGATAGCTCACCTCGTTCATGATCTTCATGAGGTTGCGCTCGGCGAGCGGATAGCCGTGAATCCATGAGGGACGGCTGCCTGGCCAACGGCCGCCGGCCGCGGGCTCGTAGCGCACGCGCACGAACGTGAAGCGGCCGTCGTAGGGAATGTTGGGCAACGGGCGGTACGGCCAGCTGAAGCCGCCGCCGAAACCGCTGAGGCCCCCGAGGCCATCGGCGCCGCGCTGCGCCAGCGCGGCGCCGCCCGCAATCACGACTAGCGCCATCGTCGTCAGAACGCTGAGGCGGCGCGCGGGCGTCTCCATTGGAAGATCGCCCGATGATACCGCGCGACAGGGTCCCGCGATCTGCACCATCTGACCGATACTAGGCGTTCATGTCCGACGGTCCCGCGAAGCCGAAACCGCATCCGCGGTCGTCCCGCCTGCGGCACCGGGCGTTCATCGCCGACTACCACGCGCGGCGGCTCGACGAGCGCGACGAAGCTCACGGGGCCGGCTCACGAAACAACGGCCAGCCGGGCGACGCGAGTGGCGTGCCCGCCGCCCAAGACGACGCGCCCACCGGACCGCGGCGTCTGCTGCGCGGCAAGCGGCGCGAGTACGTCCGCGATTACATGGTCGGCCGGCACAGTGTGCTGCGAAAGAAACTCTTCGCGCAGCGACGCGAAACGGTGATCTGGACGTCGTGGGGTCTGCTGCTCGGCGCCGTCAACGTCGTCATCATGTGGTACGGCGGCTATCTGAACATCGAGGGCCGCGCCACAATCGGCGACATCATGGCGTTTCAGTGGTACACGTTCTTGCTGCTGAATCCCGTGTGGCAGCTCGTCAACTCGTTTTCCGAGCTGCAGCGTTCGCTCGCGGCCATGGAGCGCGTGTTCGAAGTCCTGGCGATGGAGGACGAAGGGACGCCTTCTCGTCAACGGCACCGACATCCGGGATTTTCGTCTGCAGTCGTATCGCAACCTGCTGGCAATCGTGCAGCAGGATGTGTTTCTCTTCGACGGATCCGTCCGCGACAACATCGCCTACGGCCGGCACGACGCGACGGGCGCGGAGGAAGTGTGGCAATGACGCGTGCACGGCAGTGAACGTCCATCTAATCGACGGGACCTACGAGCTGTTCAGGCATTTCTTCGCGATGCCGTCGGAGAAAGACGCCTCCGACAACGAGATCGCGGCGGTCAACGGCGTCATCGGGTCCGTCCGCGGCTTGATTTCAGCCGGCGCGACGCATGTCGCGGTCGCCACCGATCAGGTAATCGAGTCGTTCCGCAATCAGCTCTGGCCCGGCTACAAGACCGGCGAGGGGATCGATCCGAATCTGTGGGCGCAGTTTCCGAAGCTCGAGTGGGCCCTCCGGAACGCCGGAATCACCGTCTGGCCGATGGTGGAATTCGAAGCGGACGATGCGCTGGCGTCAGGCGCGGTGATTGCAGCCGGCGATCCGCGGGTCGAGCGCGTGTTCATTTGCACGCCGGACAAGGATCTCGCGCAGTGCGTGAAAGGCAACCGGATCGTGCAGTTCGATCGGCGGTCGCGGATGGTGCGTGACGAGGCGGGTGTCATCGCCAAGTTCGGCGTGGCGCCGGCGTCGATCCCGGATTACCTCGCGCTGGTCGGCGACGCGTCGGACGGATTTCCCGGACTGCCCGGATGGGGCGCGAAGTCCGCGGCAGCCGTGCTCGCGAAGTACGGCCACCTCGAAGCGATTCCAGACAACTTCAAGATGTGGGGCGTGAACGCGGCCGGTCCCGCGCGGCTCGCGAAAGTGCTCGCGGCCGAGCGCGAGCGCGCGTTGCTGTTCCGCACGCTCGCCACCCTGCGCGAAGACGTTCCCGACCTTGGATCGGTCGACGATTGGAAGGTCTAGTGGCTGGCCACGAAGACACGAAACCACGAAGAAGATGAAGAAGAAGATAAACCACGGAGGACACGGAGGAACGGAGGGCGCACTAGAAGATTCGGCGCCCGCCGTGGCTACATTCCCTCCGTGTGCTCCGTGTCCTCCGTGGTTGCCTTTCTTTCTGCTACTGCTACGACCGCAGCTTTGCCGCGCGGCCTTTGAGCGTGGCCGCGAGCGACCGCAGGCGATCGGCGTTCCGACCGGTCGCGGCTCGCGCATCCTGCTCGATCTGTGCGGCCAGCGCGTCGAGCTGATCGAGCGCCGCGGCGGCGCCGCGCTCCTTGCCGGTCCGGAATCCGTCGACGCGATCGAGCGCCGACCGCACCGCCCGGGCGCGCTCCGGCTGGATGGCGTTGCCGCGCACCAGCTGATCGAGATACGCCTTCGCGATCGGCGTCGCCGCGGGCCAGGTGATCTTCGTCTGCAGCTGCGTGTTCACTTCTTCCACGCGAATCATCATCGCGGCGTCGAGTTCGTTCTGCGTCAGGTATTCGCTCGGCTTCAGTTTGAAGATGTCCACGCCGCGCGCGATTTCAGATCCGTAGATCTGCCCGTTGTACCAGTAGGCCGACCAGAAGCCGCCGAGGATCAGGTTCTTCGCGTCGATCGGCCCGCGATCGAAGAACGCGATCTCGACCGGCTTGGCCGAGTCAGTGAAGTCGAACACCGACACGCCGCCCTGATACCACGCCTGCACCATGATGTCGCGGCCCGGCACCGGGATGAGCGATCCGTTGTGCGCGACGCAGTTCTCCTGATCGGTCTGCGGCGCCGGCATCTTGTAGTAGCCCTTGAACACCAGCTTGCGATCGACGATGTCGAAGATCGCGTCGGCGCCCCAGTTGAAGAGATCGGTCGCCCGGCAGCGCGGCCGCCCGCCGCCGCCCCACTCGTCGGTGAAGATCACCTTCGTGCCGTCGTTGTTGAACGTCGCCGAATGCCAGTACGCGAAGTTCTGGTCGGACGCGAAATCGAGCCGGACGGGGTTCTTCGGATCCTTGATATCGAGCAGGATGCCGTTCCCCGAACACGCGCCCGCCGCAAGACCGACTTCAGGGAACACCGTGATGTCGTGGCACTGATTGGTCTCGCTGGTCTTCTGGGTGCCCGGGCCGTGATCGCCGCCGGGCCAGAGCGCCGCGATGTTGCCGGTCGCGACATCAGCGAAGATGCGCGGCCGGTTGACGATGCGCGCCTTCTCCGGCGCGGCGAGCGGGACCTGAATGACGTCGATGCTGAAGAGCGACGTGTTGGGATCCTCGCCCGGCTTCAATCCTGAACATCCGGCGAGCTCTTCCGCGGACCGCGCGCCGCTCGTGCCGGAGCCGTACACGTACAGGTTCGTCTTGTCGTTCGGGTCGGGCACGAGCGTGTGCGTGTGCGACCCGCGGCAGGTCTGCACGGCCGCGATCTGCTTCGGTTTGTTCATGTCCGTGATGTCAAAGATTCTGACGCCGCGGAATCGTTCTGCGCTGACCGCCGCCTGCACGCCCTGCGTGCCGCAATCGAGGCGGCCGCGCGTCTGCTCGACCGACATGAACAGAAGATTGCCGTAAACCGAGAGGTCGCCCTGCCCGCCCGGGCACACGACCGACGCGCTGAGCTTCGGCTTGTTCGGCCGCTCGATGTCGTATGTCGTGAAGCCGTGGAAGCTGCCCATGAACACGTGGTTGCCGCTGAACGCGAGATCCGAGTTCGCGAAGCCGAGCTGGTTCGCGAGCGCGGGATTGAACGGCGCGTTCGGATTCGGCGGCGGCGGAGGCGGCGCGTCGGGCGGCGGCTCAGGCGGAATGGGTGTGCCGCCGGGCGCCTTCGGATCGAAGAAGCCGTCGGGCTTCGGCAGACTCGCGATGCGCTCCATGTTGCGCGCGGCTTCGCCGGCGTCGTGCAGGCCCGCTTTCAGGCCGATGCGAGGATCATCTTTCGACGCCGGCGCTTGCTGACCTTCGACCGCGCTCAGGCCAGGCCCTTCCATCACGGCCAGGGTGAGGGCGATCGAAACAGACAGCAACATGGCAGCTACGGTTTTCATTTCTGGAGCTCCTTCAGCATCAGGCCCATCCGATTGATTTCCATGCGCTGATCCGCGTCAACGTCTGACGCGTACGCAAAGATCGAAACGTCCTGGCCCGCGCCAGGCGTCGCGAACAGCTGCTCCACCATCGACAGCGCGCCGAAGTGATGCGTGATCATCCCTTCGAGAAAGAGGCGATCGAACTCGGCGCCCGTGGCGGCGGCGAGACGGTCCATCTCGTCTTGCGCGAGCATGCCGGGCATCAGCATCGGACCGTTCATGCTGTGCCCGCCGCGCCCCGGCACCTGCTGGCCGCGCGCGTCGAGCCAGCCCTGCATCATGTTGATCTCGTCCTTCTGCGACACGTCGATCCGCAGCGCAAGTTTCTTCAAGCCTTCCGACGCGGTCCGCGACGGCACGAGCGCCGCCATCTCAATCGCCTGCGCGTGATGGCCGATCATGCCCTGCATGAACTTGATGTCCGCGTCGATGTACTGCACCTGCGACAGATCGGTCGCCGTGTCGGCGGCGATCACGCGGCTCGGCTGGCCCGGCGCGCCGGGCTGGATGATCGGCGGACGCGGGTCGGCCGGTTCACGATGTTCACGCGGTGCGGACGGGGCCGCGCCGCGAGCGCCCGTCGGCGTCCCCGGGGAACCTGGGGACCCTGGGGACCCTGGGGACCCTGGGGACCCTGGGGACCCTGGGGACCCTGGGGACCCTGGGGACCCTGGGGACATTGTCCGGCAGGCCGCGACGGCGACAACGGTCAGCAGAAGTGCAGCGATGCGCATGAGGCCCACGGTTTGGAGTCGTTGAGTCTATCGCAAAATTCTTGCGCGGGCCGGAGCTTGGGTGTAGCTTGCCGCAGTATGAAACCACAGCATTTCCTTGTCGTCCTTGGCGTTGTTACCAGCGCCGGCCTCGGCCTCGGTATGGCAGTGGCCGCGCTCATCGTCCAGCCGGTGTCGGCGCACCACTCGTTCGCGGCCGAATTCGACGCGAACAAGACCGTGACGCTGAAGGGTGCGGTCACGAAGCTCGACTGGCGGAACCCGCATATCTGGCTGTACCTGGATGTGAAGAACGACGCGGACGCCAAGGGCAACGTCGAACCGTGGCAGTGCGAAGGCGGCGCGCCGAACACGCTGACGCGCAACGGCTGGAGCAAGAATTCCCTGAAAGGCGGCGACCAGATCATCGTCGAGGGATATCTGGCCAAGGACGGATCCAAGACGTGCAACATGCGCCTCGTCAAGATGCCCGACGGCCGCGACATCTTCGCCGGGTCGTCCGCGGGCGACGGGCTGCCGACCGCCGCAAAAACCCAGGGACGGGGGGGCCGGTGAAGCCAGGGAACATGGTCACGACGCGACTCCTCCTATGCGTGCTGACCGCCGTGGCGGCTGTTGGAATGTCTGCCGCGATTCCGACGCGCGCCCTCGCGCAGAAAGACTACACGCCGCCCGTCGGGCCGACGCCGCGCACCGCGTCCGGCAAAGTCGACTTCAGCGGCGTGTGGACGAAGGCGTACGTGCCCGACATGACGAAGGACGGCAAGGATCAGAAAGGCGCGGGCGAGCTTCCGTTCACGCCGTGGGGCGCGGAGGACTGGAAGAAGTACGACGCGGCCGAGGGCGACTACACCGGGGCCTGCTTACCGTTCGGGATGACGCGCGCCATCAACACGCCGGAGCCGATGCAGATCATGCAGAGCGACAAGTACTTTGCATTTCTGTTCGAGCAGAACTCGTGGTTCACCGTCGTGCCGATTGACGCCCGCAAGCACGGCAACGGCATCCCGACGTGGTTCGGCGACTCGGTCGGGCACTGGGAAGGCGACACGCTCGTCATCGACACCGTGAACTTCAATGACCTCACGCGCCTGGACACGGTCGGCCATCCGCACAGCGATCAGCTGCACCTCGTCCAGCGCTTCTCGCGGCCGGACCTCGGTCACATCGCGTACGAAGTGACCGTCGACGATCCGAAGACGTTCACGAGAACCTGGAAGAACACGCGGACCTTCACGCTGCGCGCCGACTGGGAGATGATGGAGTACTCCTGCGAGGAGAATAACAAGAGCCTCTGGGAAGGCCGCATCAAGCCGCCGAAGCAAAAACAGTAGGGGCAGATTCTTCAGCAGCAGCGGATAGACGTCCCCGCCGGGAGCACGCGCGTCATGACCTGCCTCCTCGAGCGGGTGCTGACACGTCAGCCGGGATTGTATGCGTGTGGCGGGGCGGACGAGAGATTTCTTACGGTCGCGATCCTGAAGGACCTGCGAGCAGCGACACGCCGCCGACGATTGTCAGGCCGGCGCCGTTCGCCTCCGTCGTCCCGATCGTGCGGCCGACGGATCCGAAGACGCCCACGTGCGGCGCCACGGCAATCGACAGGCCCGCGAACACTTCGCTGCGCGTGTTGGTCACGTCCGTGGTTGCCGGCGTCGCCGTCCCCGTGGCCGATGTGACGGACGTCGTCGATGTTCCGCTCGACCACGCGTGACTGAACGATCCGGAAATCATCATGCGCGGCGACGCCTGCACGCCGATGCCGCCGCCGGCGAACCCGATGCCGCCGGAAAAATAGCCGCCGCTCGCAAACAGGCGCGCGGCACCGCTGTCGACTTCGGCGCTCACCGGCAATCCCCACGTCACGCGGCTCTCGCTCGACGACAGCGACGACAGCACGCCGGCGCCCAGCACCTGAATCGTCGGTGCGACGGCCAGCTTCACGCCCGCCGCGTCATTCTGCACGATTCCGATCTTGCCGGTGAAATACGTCGTCCCCCATCCGCCGGCGACGCCCGCGGCGTCGTTGCCGACCGTGTACGGCACGCTCACGCCGAGCTGAAACCGCGGCGCGACGCCGACGGCCACGCCGATTACGGGCACGTCGACTTCGCTCGCGTCCGTGCCCTGCCAGCCGAGCGCGGCTACGGTCAGCGCCGCGCTTCCCGGCGTGAGGAGACTCGCATCCATGATCACGGCGAGCGGCGTGGTCCCGGTCGCCGGCCCGGCGATGCCCTGGTGCGGCAGCCTGCTGCTGCTCGGCGGCGAGGATGCGTGGCCCTTCCCAGGCTGCGTGGTTGTGGGCGGAGCGGCCGCGCGCGCGGGCGCGGCCGCAGCGAGCGCCGTGAGGGCGGCACTCGCCGCAATCAGCCGCCAGTCGCGAATCGATCGGGACATCACGTGACCTTACTTACTCGCCGTCCTTGTCGGTGTCGGTCTTCTTGGTAGTGGTGGCCTTGCCCGCGGCTTTGAGATCGCCGCGCGCCTGGGCTTCAGCCGTCTTCGCCGCGGCCTTCGCGTCCGCCGTCGGCTGGAGATTCTGAATCGCCTTGCCGAGGCTGTCGTGATCGGCGCCGGTCATCTCCGCCTTGAGCTTGTCGAACGGGATGTTCAGGTTGTGCGAGACGTGCAGTGCCGCGATGAACTGTCCCTGGTTCTTGAAGCCGGCCGCGGCCTGATCGAGCGTCATGCCCGCGGGCACGAGCGGCGTCAGCCGCGTGACGAGCTGTGGATGCGCATCGATGCGCTGCGCGACCGTGATCGGCGACGGCTTGCCCGATGCCTCAGATCCCTTCGTGCCCTCAGATCCATTCGCGGGCCGGGCTGACGGTGCGGGTGTCGACGGATGCGCCTGCGCCGGCGTGACGGCGTGGCCACCGCCGCGCGACTGCGCGTACGCCGGGTTGATACTCAGCGATGCCACGACAGCGAGCGACGACAGAATCGTGATGAACGTGCGCTTCATATCAGTTCTCCTCCATGATGGTGAGTTGCAGCAAGGCACGTGCCGGTTGACCGTTCCTTTACGCGCGGCGCAACTTACGCGTCTTTCGGCTCTTGCGACGGGCTGGAAAACAGAGCCGCGACGGTGAACGACACAAATCGGGTCGAAATGACACGCCACCGTGAATGTGACAGCGCGACAGAATCGTAATAGCGACGCTCGAAAATGGGACATGTCGACGCATCAACGCCATCGGTCGGAGTTGGTCGCGACGCCGTAACGAACCGGCTGCAGCCGAGTAAGCAGGAAACGCGTCCGGCTGCTGCGATGTTTGCCACCGCGAACATCGAGCACTTCTCCGTCATCCACGTCTCCGACGCTGAGCGTCATGTTGAAGGACTCGCCCTACAGCGACGTCAAGGCGTTGCTCGTGACGTTCTCCGAGGTCAGCGCGCACGCCTCCGGCGGCGACTTCAAGACGCTGGCGTTCACCGGCGGCGGTACGACGCGCACGTGCGATCTCAAGAAGCTGACGACCGGTCAGGATGTGCTCGGCACAGGTCCGCTTGCGGCCGGCCACGCCGAGCGAATTTCTTGACAACGCGGTGATTGCACGGATAATCGCCGTGCATTCACGCACATATGGCTAACCCTCCCGATCAGGCTGCGCCCCCGATTGCCACGCCGGCGCTCATCATGGCGATGCTCGACTCCGGCGCGGGCATCAGCGATCTCATCATGTCGCCAGGCCGTCCGCCGCAGGTGGAAAAGGACGGCAACCTGGCGTCGGTCGCAGTTCCCGAGCTGCCGCTGCTGAAGCCCGAAGACACGGCGCGCGTCGCCGCGGACCTCATCAAAGGCAATGAAGCGCTGCTGCGGACGCTCAAGGAACAGGGCGCGTGCGATCTTTCGTACTCGCTGCCGGAGCGCGCGCGCTTCCGCGTGAACGTCTTCCGGCAGCGCGGCACGTACGCGATCGTCATGCGCGTCATCGCCATGAAGATCCCGACGCTCGCGGATCTGAAGCTGCCGCCCGCGGTCGCCGACGTGGCCGCGCTGAAAAACGGCATCGTGCTCGTGACCGGCCCGACCGGATCCGGCAAGTCGTCCACGCTCGCGGCCCTGATCGATCTGATCAACGAGTCGCGGGCGGAGCACATCCTCACGATCGAGGATCCGATCGAGTTCCTGCACCAGCACAAGAAGGGCACGGTCCACCAGCGCGAGCTGCACAGCGACACGCCGACGTTCGCGCTCGCGCTCCGCGCGGCGCTGCGTCAGGCGCCGAAGGTGATCCTGGTCGGCGAGATGCGCGATCGCGAGACGATCGAAATCGCGCTGACCGCGGCCGAGACCGGCCACCTCGTCTTCTCCACCCTGCACACCATCGACGCCTCGAAAACGGTCGAGCGCATCGTCGGATCTTTCGATGCCGGCGATCAGGCGTCGGTGCGGACGCGCCTCGCCTCGTCGTTCCGCTATTTCATTTCGCAGCGGCTGCTGCCGAGGAAAGGTGGAGGCCGCATCGCCGTTCTCGAGATGCTGAAGTCCACGATGCGCACGCGCGAATATCTTGAGAAGGGCGACAGCGAAGGCAAGTCCTTGCTCGACGCCATGCGCGACGGCGAGCTGGACGGCATGCAGCACTTCGACGGCGAGATCGAGAAGCTCGTCCGCGGCGGCACGATCTCGCTCGCGACCGCGTACCTCTACGCGACCAACCCCGGCAATCTGGCGGTGCAGCTGGCGGATCTCGCGGAAGACAATCAGGCGTCGGATACGTAGGCCGGGGTCTTTCGGACCCGGCTGATCAGCCCGCCGGACGGCCGGGTCCAAAAGGACCCGGCCTACGTACTCGCGCCGGGTCCAAAAGGATCCGGCCTACGTACTACGCGCCCGGACCCGGCCTACGTACTACGCGCCGGGACCCGGCCTACGTACCACGCGCCGGGACCCGGCCTACGTACCACGCGCCGGGACCCGGCCTACGTACTACGCACGGGGACCCGGCCTACGTACTGGACGTCGACGATTCGCGGCTGCGGCGCACGGGGACTTTCTGCCCGCGCAGCGTCGTTTTCTTCAGCGCGTCGACGATCTGATCGGCCATCGCGTCCGGCACGTCCACGAGCGAGAAGCGATCGGCGATTTCGATCGCGCCGAGATCTTTCGACGACATGCCCGTCTCGCCGGTGATCGCGCCGACGAGATCGCCTGGGCGGATGCCCGCCTGACGCCCGGCGCCGATGAAGAGGCGCACGACGTTGACGTCTTTGCCATGCGTAGGCCGGGTCCTTTCGGACCCGGCAGCCGCTACGTGCTCGCGCCTGGGCCCGGCCTCGCCGTGAGGCCGGACCGTGCGCTTCCCGCCGGAGAACCGCGCAGGGCCCGACGTTCGTGCCGGGGCCGCGGGCGCGGCCGGCAGCTCCTTGAGTTCTTTTCCGGGGCGATCGCCCACGACCGCCGCGTGCGCGAGCTTCACGGCGGCGGCCGCGATGTCGGTCACCGAATACTCCGCCGCCAGCGACTCGACGACGCCGCGCACGTCATCCAGATCGCCGGCGATCAGCTTCTCCCGCAGCGCCGCGCGCGTCGTCTCGAGGCGGCGCGCGCGCAGATCCGACAGCGTCGGCACGGCGGCGATTTCGATCTTCTGCTTCGTGACCTGCTCGATGCTCCGCAGCAGCCGCTGCTCGCGCGGATCGGCCAGCGTGATCGCGGTCCCCTCGCGTCCGGCGCGGCCCGTGCGTCCGATGCGATGGACGTAATCGTCGGGCGATGCCGGGAGATCGTAGTTGACGACGTGCGAGAGGTGCTTGATGTCGAGGCCGCGGGCGGCGACGTCGGTGGCGACGAGCAAATCGGACTTCTCCGCTCGAAAGCGAGCCATGACCTGATCGCGCTGCCGCTGCTGCATGCCGCCGTGCAGCGCCTCGGCGCGGTAGCCGTGCGCGTTCAGCCGCTCGACCAGCGTGTCCACGTCGAGCCGCGTCCGGCAGAACACGATCGCCGACGTCGGGCTCTCGACATCCAGCACGCGCCCGAGGACGTCAGGTTTCTGCGCACGATGCACGAGGTACGCCACCTGGCGGACGCGCGGCAGCTTCCCCGCCGCCGTCTTCTCGCGCGCGACCGTGATGCGCTGTGGTTCCTTCAGATGCCGCTGCGCGATCGACAGGATCCGCGCCGGCAGCGTCGCCGAAAAGAGCGTCGTCTGGCGCGCCGTCGGCGTGGATTTCAGAATGGTATCGATGTCCTCGGCAAAGCCCATGTCCAGCATCTCGTCGGCTTCGTCGAGCACGAGGACCGCGAGGGCGTCGAGCTTCAGCGTGTTGCGGCGGAGGTGATCCAGCGCGCGGCCCGGCGTCGCGACGACGATGTCCGCGCCGCGCTCGAGTGCCCGGGTCTGCTGCAGCATCGATGCGCCGCCGTAGACCGGCACGACGTTCAACGCGGTCCCGCGCGCGTACTTGTGCATGGTCTCCGCGACCTGCATCGCGAGCTCGCGCGTCGGAACGAGCACTAACCCGCGCGTGCGGTGCTTTCCCTTCGGCTCTTCGACGAGACGCTGAATCAGCGGGAGCGCGAACGCGGCGGTCTTACCGGTGCCGGTCGCCGCCTGCGCGAGGAGATCGCGGCCGGCCAGCATGACCGGAATCGTCTCGCGCTGGACGGGTGTCGGCTCCTCGTAGCCGAGCGCGGTCACCGTGGCGATAAGGGAACCGACAATCCCGATTCCGGCAAAGCCGGCCGGAAGGACGTGCTCGCGCGTGGAGGGCATCAAGCATTTTCCTCCACCTGCGCGCATTCACATGCAGGAAATCAGCGGCGGCTCGCGTATACTGCCCGGCCAAGCAGTACCACGACGATGGAAGACGACGATCAGACGCCAACGATCGAAGTCGAGCACGAGCGCGACGACGAGCGTCTGGAGCCGGGCACGCGGGTCGGCCCATACGTCATCCTCGCGCAAATCGGCCGCGGGGGCATGGGCCAGGTTTTCCTCGGCAGCGATCCGCGGCTGCAGCGCAAGGTTGCGCTGAAATGCGTCATCCGCTCGCTCACCGGCGCCAACGAACGCCGGCTGCGCATCCTGCACGAAGCGCGCGCGGCCGCGCGCGTCAATCATCCCAACGTCGCGACCATCCACGACGTCGTCGAGCACGACAACCGCGCGTTCATCGTCATGGAGTACGTCGAGGGCGAGAGCCTCGCGTCGCGGTTGCGCCGCGAGCGGCTCCCGGTCGAGCGCATCGTCGCGATCGGACGGCAGCTTGCGTCCGCGCTCTAGGCGGCGCACGCGAAAGGCGTCGTCCATCGCGATCTGAAGCCGGCCAACGTGCAGATGATGCCGAACGGCACGGCGAAGGTCCTGGACTTCGGGATTGCGAACGCGCCGCGACTGGCGACGGTCGCGTCGGGCGTGCCGACGGCCAGGCATCCGCCGGTGACGCAGGTCCAGGTCCGTCCCGCTCAGCCGGGCACGCCGCCGTACATGGCGCCCGAGCAGGTGCTCGGCCACGCCGTGGACGAGCGCGCGGACATCTACAGCCTTGGCGTGGTCCTGTACGAGATGACGACGGGCCAGCGGCCGTTTCTCGACGCCGACGCGCTGCAGTCGATGGGCACGGGGGCGAAGGGCGCGCCTCGCGCCGACGCGATCGAGCCGTCGGTGCCGAAGCCGCTCGCCGATCTGATTGCGAAGGCGATGGCCGTCGACGTGACGGCGCGCTACCAGACAGCGGTCGAGATCGGCGCCGCGCTCGCCGCCTTGCAGCGCGATCTCGACGAGCAGCCGCCGCCGCTCCGGCAGCGAGTCGCGCGTGGCGCCGCCGGCGTCGGGCTGCTGGCGATCATCATCGCCGTCGTTGGCGTCGCGACGACGGTCGGGTTCGATTACACGTTCGGCCTGAGCGGACCATTTGCCGCGCAGTCACCGTCTATGTATTTCGTCTGGGGACTGCGGGCGTTGTTCCCGTCGGCGTTTCAGATGACGCTGGCGGTACTGGTCCTGCTCGGCCTCCGGGTCGTCTTTCACCTGATCGAGGCGATCGGTCCGATGGGGCGCGCCCTCCGGCGCGTGCGGCCATGGGGTGCGGACGTGGCCACAGCCTCGGGTCTCAACACGCCGTCGATGCTCGCGCAGGCCCTCTGCGCGCTGGCGATCGTGGGGCTGGGTGTGGTCGTCTGGCGGCACGTCGCGCTGATCGAATCCTGGGGCGCGCTGATCAACAGCTATTCGGCGGACGTGCTGCGCCCGCTCGGGCCGAATCACATGCGCGAGAAGTCCGTGTACCGGACGGAGCTCGACATGCTGCTGCTCGCGCTCGGGTTCGGATTCCTGACAGTGGTGCGGCGGCGGCGCCAGCGTCACTCGAAGGACGGCACGGCCGCGCTCGTTCTGCTGCTGGTGACGATGACGGTCATCATGCTGATGAGCGAGTGGCCGTATCGCGTCTTCTATCACCACTATCACAACTGCTGCGAGCGGATTCACTACGCCGGCGAGCAGTGCTACATCATCGGCAGCAGCGCGAACGAATCGCAGATCTTCTGCCCGGCCAGCGCGCCACCGCGCAATCACGTCGTCTCGAACAGCGACATCAAGCACGACCCATCTCGCGTCGTCGAAAACGTGTTCTCGATCCTGGACCCGGCTCGGTAACCGCGGCCTTGCGCCGGGCGCGACGCGTCCGGCGCGCGAAGGGGATCTATGAAGACACTCAGAATGCTCGGGCTGATTGGCGCGTGCGCGCTCCTCCCGGCGACGGCGCGGGCGGACGATGGCGGATGGTGGGAGTGGCTGCAGGGCCTGAGCGGACCGAAGCTGCATGGCCTCGGCACCGACATGCATCTCTTCTGTGTCGACAAGGACGGCACGCCGTTCAGGTGCGAGCGATTGTTCAGACTGCTCACGCCGGGCCGGCCGTACGACGACATCAAGCATCAGTTCGACATCCGCCTCAGCCTCTACTGGAACTACGGTATGCAGTTCACCGACGCGAGCGCAAAGAACACGCCGGGCGAGATTATGGCGGCCAAGGTGATGGCGATGTACTACAACCGCGTGCATCCCATGGTCAGCGTGGGTGGAGGCGCCGGCGTCATTCCCTTCTTCGGCTCGGACTTCGACAAGTTCGCGCGCGGCATCGTGACGCCGGCGAGCGTCATCGTCTCGCCGTTCACGGGCGGCGGCAAATGGGGGAAGGCGTTTTACTTCCGCGTCGAGGCGAGTTACATCACGCAGGGATTCAGCGCCGCCAAGGATTTCAACAACACTTCGACGTATGTGGCGAGCGGCGAATGGAATCCGTCGTATGCGATCGGGTTCGACTTCAGGCGGAAGTAGAGTACGTAGGCCGGGTCCTTTCGGACCCGGCCCATTCCTGAGCCTCAGGCGAGCGCGGCCTTGTAGAGCGCGACGAGCTTCGCCCACGCCTTCTCGGCGTCGGGCTTGTTGTAGATCGGCGCGTCGGCCGATGCCGGCATGTCCGGCACGCACCAGCCGTGCAGGCTCTTGTAGACCTCGATCTCGGCCGGCACCTTCGCGGCGGCGAACGCTTCCTTCAATTTGTCCTTCGCGTCCGGCTGGCGCTGATCGTCGTTGCCCGCGATTCCGATGTAGAGCCGCGCCTGCATCTTCGGGATCAGCAGGTGCGGGCTGGCCGGCGTATCGGTGACGAGACCGCCGCCGTGGAACGATCCGCCGGCGCCCATGCGGTTCGGCACGGCCGCCAGCGTCCGGAACACGAGCGGACCGCCCATGCAGTAGCCCTGCGTCCCGATCTTCTTCGACGTGTTCACGACTTTCTGCGAGTCGAGGTACGCGACGAACGCCGCGGCGTCCTTCTCGGCCGCGCCGGCCGCGGTGATGCTGCCCATCAGCGGCCGCAGCTTCGCCATGTCCGCCTGGTTCGAGAAGCTGAAGCCGTTGGTGTCGATGCCCGGGGCCTTCGTCATGCGGTAGTACGGATTCGGCACGAGCACCGAGTAGCCTTCCGCGGCGATGCGCTTGCCGATGTCGATCATCGCCGGGCGCAGCCCGAAGGCGTCCGCCCAGATGATCACGCCCGGATGCGATCCCGAGGTCGGGTGGATGAACGCGGCGTCACACGTGCCGTCCGGCGTCTTGATGTCGACGTTCATCACCATGACGGGCATTTCCGCCGCCGAGGCGATCTTGTCCGTGGCGGCGGCGATGCCGGCCGCGAGCGAGAGCGCGACGAAGTCGCGGCGCGAGAGATCGGTGGTCGATTCGTTCTTGTCCTCGGGACGCTTTTCATCTGTCATGACTTGTCTCCATTAATTAAGGATACGTTGCGTCATTCGCAGCGCGGGTCCTGACGCCGAACAGCCCCTCCCAGCCACCCCACCGCGTTGGGAAACACGCGGCGGGGACCCCGGGGTGCTCGCCCCAA
>JACPZW010000012.1 GCA_016195265.1 Acidobacteriota bacterium
ATCCGTGCGTGGCCGCGCCGCCCGCGAAGTGATGGCGCGTGACGACGCCCTGGAACCCCTTGCCGCGGCCCGTGCCGACGATGTCGACCCGCTCGCCGATCGCGAAGATCGACGCGAGCACCTGATCGCCGACCTTGGGCGCCGCACCGGCGGCGGTCCCGGCCGCGAGCCCGACCTCGCGGCGCACGCGCGTCGCGGGAACGTTGGCCTTCTTGAAATGACCGATCGTCGGCTTGTTCGTCTTGGCCGGCGTCTCTTCGACGAAGCCGAGCTGCACGGCTTCATAGCCGTCGTTTTGCGGCGTCTTGGCCTGCACGACCACGCACGGACCGGCCTTGATGACCGTCGCCGGGTGCACGGTGCCGTCCGCGTCGAAGATCTGGGTCATGCCGACTTTGCGGCCGATGATTCCTGTGACCATGAATAACTCCGGTGGCTCGTGGCTGGTGGCTTGTGGCTGGGCGTCCAGTCACCAGGCACCAGTCACCAGCCCCCTATTTGTGTTCCTTTCCAAACGCCTTGATCTCGACGTCGACGCCGGCGGGCAGATCGAGTTTCATCAGCGCGTCCACCGTCTGCGGCGTCGGCTCGAAGATGTCGATGAGCCGCTTGTGCGTGCGGATTTCGAACTGCTCGCGCGACTTCTTGTCCACGTGCGGCGACCGCAGCACGGTCCACTTGTTCTTCGACGTGGGCAGCGGAATCGGGCCCGCCAGGCGCGCGCCCGTGCGCTTGGCCGTGTCCACGATTTCCGTCGTCGACTGATCGAGGACGCGGTAGTCGTAGGCCTTGAGGCGGATCCGGATTTTGTCGCTGAAAGACGCTGTAGCCATTTCGGTTAATCCTGTAATGCGGATTGAGGAGCGCGGACTGCGGATTCAACGCGTGTCTTCAAATCCGCACGCCGCATTCCGCAATCCGCAATGTTCATTTCCCCTGCATCCGCGCGACGACTTCTTCGCTCACGCTGGCAGGCGCCTGCTCGTACCGATCGAAGTGCATCGAATACGTCGCGCGGCCCTGCGTGCGCGAGCGGAGGTCGGTCGCGTAACCGAACATTTCCGACAGCGGGACGCGCGACTGGATGATCTGCGTGCCGCCGCGATCCTCCTGCGACTGGATCTGACCGCGCCGGCTCGAGAGATTGCCCATCACGTCGCCCATGTATTCCTTCGGGACGACGACCTCGACGCGCATCACCGGCTCGAGCAGCACCGGCCGGGCTTTCTTCGCCGCATCCTGGAATGCCATCGACCCGGCGATCTTGAACGCCATTTCGGAGCTGTCCACGTCGTGGTACGAGCCGTCGTACAGCTCGATCCGCACGTCGTCGATCGGGTAGCCGGCGAGCACACCGCGCGTCAGGGCTTCCTTGATCCCTTCGTCGACCGGCTTGATGAACTCCTTCGGAATCGAGCCCTGCGTGACCTCGTTATCGAAGACGTAGCCGCTGCCCGGCTCGCCGGGGTACAGGCGGATCTTCACGTGGCCGTACTGCCCGCGGCCGCCGGTCTGCTTCGCGTACTTCATCTCGCCCTCTGACGGGCGCGTGAGCGTTTCCTTGTACGCGACCTGCGGCTTGCCGACCGTCGCCTCGACGCTGAACTCGCGCTTGAGGCGGTCGACGATGATCTCGAGGTGCAGCTCGCCCATGCCGCGGATGATCACCTGACCGGTCTGCTGGTCGGTGTTGACGCGGAACGTCGGATCCTCGGCCATCAGCTTTTGCAGGCCGACGCCGAGCTTTTCCTGATCGGACTTGGTCTTCGGCTCGATGGCGAGCGAAATGACCGGCTCGGGGAAGTCCATCGACTCGAGCACGATTGGGTGCTTCTCGGCGCACAGCGTGTCGCCGGTGGACACGCTCTTCATGCCGACGGCCGCCGCGATGTCGCCCGCGTAGACTTCCTTGATTTCCTCACGCTTGTTCGCGTGCATCTTCAGGAGGCGGCCGATGCGCTCGGTGCGTTGCTTGGTGGCGTTCAGCACGCTGCCGCCCGACGTGAGCACGCCCGAATAGACGCGGAAGAACGTGAGCTGACCGACGAACGGGTCGGTCATGATCTTGAACGCCAGCGCGCTGAACGGCGCATCGTCGGCCGCGGGGCGGTCGATCGCGTTGGCGTCCGGGTTGTCGGGATCGGCTTTCTTGTCGGGGTCGATGCCCCTGATGGCCGGCACGTCGAGCGGCGACGGCAGGAAGTCGACCACCGCGTCGAGCAGTGGCTGCACGCCCTTGTTCTTGAAGGCCGAGCCGCAGATGACCGGGACGAAGGCCGCCTCGTCAAGCTTGCCCCGCACGGAGCTGTTGACGCGTTTGCGCAAGGCCGCCTTGATTTCGTCTTCGGTGATCTCGTCGCCCTGGCCGTGGAGGTACTTCTCCAGGATCTTGTCGTCGACCTCGCTGACCTTTTCGATCAACTGCTCGCGGTAGTGTTTCGCCTCGTCGAGCATGTCGGCCGGAATCTCGCCGACGATGTAGTCGGCGCCCATCGTCTCGTCCTTGTACGTGATCGACTTCATCTTGATGAGGTCGACGACGCCGAGGAACTTGTCTTCAGAACCGATGGGGAGCTGGATGGCGACGGGGTTGGCTTCGAGCTTGCTGATGATCTGGTCAAAGGTGCGCTTGAAGTCCGCCCCGATGCGGTCCATCTTGTTGACGAAGCAGATGCGCGGGACGCGGTACTTGTCGGCCTGGCGCCAGACGGTTTCCGACTGCGGCTCCACGCCGGCGACGGCGTCGAACACCGCCACGGCACCGTCGAGCACCCGCAGCGAGCGTTCGACTTCGGCGGTGAAGTCGACGTGGCCCGGCGTGTCGATGATATTGATGCGGTTGTCGCGCCAGAAACACGTCGTCGCGGCGGACGTGATCGTGATGCCGCGCTCCTGCTCCTGCTCCATCCAGTCCATGACGGCGGTGCCCTCGTGGACCTCGCCGATTTTGTACGTAATTCCGGTGTAGAACAGAATCCGCTCTGTCGTCGTCGTCTTGCCGGCATCGATGTGGGCCATGATGCCGATGTTCCGCGTGCGTACTAACGGTGACTGACGGGGCATTGAGATTTCAGATTTAAGAATTCAGATTTCAGATTGAGTTCAGTTCCAAGTTCTAAGTTCAGAGTTCTAAGTTCAGCCAGCTCGCTACCAGCGGTAGTGGGCGAATGCTTTGTTCGCCTCCGCCATCCGGTGCGTGTCTTCGCGCTTCTTCACGGCGCCGCCGCGCAGGTTCGCCGCGTCGAGGAATTCGTTCGCGAGCTTCTCGAACATCGTCTTCCCGTCGCCGCGCGAGCGCGCGTAGCCGACGATCCAGCGGATGCTGAGCGACAGGCGGCGGTTCGGGTTCACTTCGACCGGCACCTGGTAGTTCGAGCCGCCGACGCGGCGCGACTTCACTTCGAGGCTCGGCTTCACGTTGTCGAGCGCCTTCTTGAAGACCTTCAGCGGATCGTCGCCGGTCTTCTCCTTGATGATGTCGAAGCTCTTATAGATGATGCGTTCGGCGGTGCTGCGCTTGCCGCCGTGCATGATGCAGTTGATGAACTTCGTCACGAGCGGACTCTTGTAGATTGGGTCCGCCGCGATGTCGCGCTTGGGAATTTCTCGTCTACGAGGCATATCGTTGAATCCTGTAATGCGGATTGAGGATTGCGGAGTGCGGATTCAGGATTCCAATCCGCATTCCGCAATCCGCATTCCGCAATGTCACGCCTTCTTGGGGCGTTTCGCCCCGTATTTCGAACGCCCCTGCATACGGCCCGCCACGCCCACCGCGTCGAGCGTCCCGCGCACGACGTGATACCGCACGCCCGGCAGATCCTTCACGCGGCCGCCGCGGATGAGCACGAGCGAGTGCTCCTGCAGGTTGTGCCCGACGCCGGGGATGTAAGTCGTCACCTCGATGCCGTTGGTCAGCCGGACGCGCGCCACCTTGCGGAGCGCGGAGTTCGGCTTCTTCGGCGTCTGCGTGAAGACGCGCACGCACACGCCGCGCTTCTGCGGACTGTTCTGCAGCGCCGGGCTCTTCGTCTTGCTGACGATCTTCTTGCGTCCGGAGCGGACGAGTTGACTGATAGTCGGCATAAATGATCTCGGATTGAGGATTGCGGAATGCGGATTGGAACCCTCGCGGGCAATCCGCAATCCGCAGTCCTCAACCCGCAATGTCTACGTTTCAGGCCTAAAAGCCGAAGCTTGGCGCCTGAAAACCCTAATGAACCCTCGTTCGAGTGAATCGCGGCGGAGGTGGTCTTCCCGGGAGAAACCGGGGACACGTTCCTGAGCGGTGAAGCTAGATAGGGTGTCCTAGCTCCAACAGAACCTGACGAATATAGCACGCGCCCCGAGCGCCACGCAACCGACGGACGGCCCCGCGCCGGGTCACGCCGGCTGGACGGCCGTCGGCGCCGCCAGCGTCGCCGGCGTCTTCAGGGTGATGTTCGCGCGTTTGCAGAGACCCTAAACCCTGATTTATCAACAGCTTTGGCGTAGGCCTCCTCCGGCGCGACCAGTTTCTTGGCGACCAGGTCGAACAACGCGTCGTTCAGCGACACCATCCCGACGTTCTTGCCGACCTACATCATGGACGGAATCTGAAACGTCTTCCCTTCCCGAATCAGGTTGCCGACGGCCTCACGCTGGTTGATCAGGCAGCCCTTGTTTTGGATTCATGAGGGGGCCGGCGTCTCCCGGAGGTCGACGATGTGCGCGCTGTTGACGACGAAGACGCCGTCGGCGCTTTCGACGTAGCGGAAGACCTCGGGTAGGCGCGCGTAGTCGCTTAGCCGATCGCGGCCGATCGGCCGGTAGACCCGGACGGCGCCGCTCAGCGTCGCGCCGTTGGACAGGCGCATCACGACGTGGCGCTCGGTGGCGACCTGATAGCCGGGATCGACCTGCGGTTCGTCGGTTCGCTCGAGCAGCTTCACGAGAATGACGTGCGCCCGGTTGACCAGTACGGTATCGTCCTCAGCCGCGCCGGCCGGCGAGAACGGAAAGAACCCCCCTTCGGCGTTCAGGAGATCCGCAATGCGCTCGGGGCCCAGGTGATGGGCCGTCGAACTGGCCAGGAAGAACCAACCTCGGACGGCCGCGCCGCCCGCCAGGGTCAGTTCGGCCTCGGCCCGGTGCTTTTCCACGCGAAATTGGGACATTCGTCTCCGTATCGGCCGAAAGTGGCCGCGACTTGATATATTGATGCGCTATATGGGGTACACACCTACCGACACCATCTGGTTCAACGGCAAACTCGTCCCCTGGAAGGACGCCACTGTGCACGTGCTGGCGCACGGTCTGCAGTACGGTACCGGCGTCTTCGAAGGGATGAAGTCCTATCCGACGCCCGACGGCCCCGCCATCTTCCGGCTGGACGCCCACCTCGAGCGTTTCTTCAAGTCGGCCGAGCTGTACGACCTGACCATTCCCTACTCGCAGGCGGCCCTCGCGGACGCGAGCCTCGAAGTGGTCCGCGTCAACAGGCTCGAGGCCTCGTACCTGCGGCCGGTGGCGTTCTGCGACGCCGGCACGCTCAGCGTCTGGACGAAGGAGTGCAAGATCAGCGTCGCGATCGCGGCGGTGCCGACGGGCAAGTATCTCGACAACGCCGACGCCGGCGTCCGCGTCACGGTCTCGCCGATCCGCAAGTTCGACGCGACCGCCATCCCGGCCTGGGCGAAGGCCTGCGGCCAGTACATCAACTCGGCGCGCGCCGTGAACGAGGCGCAGCGGCGCGGTTTCGACGAGGCCATCCTGCTGAACTCGCAGGGGCTGGTCGCGGAGGGATCGGGCGAGAACCTGTTCCTGGTCAAGAACGGCCACATCGTCACCAACGACAAGGACGCCAGCATTCTAATGGGCGTGACCCGCGCGTCGGTCCTCGACATCGCGCGCGACCTGGGCATCGAGGCCCGGGTGGCCCCGATTGCCGTGGAAGACGTCTTGCACGCCGACGAGCTGTTCTTCACGGGCACGGCGGTCGAAGTGACCCCGATTCGCGAGGTGGACGGGCGCGTCATCGGCGACGGTAAACCCGGGCCGGTCACGCGTCGTATTCAGGACACGTTCAACCAGGCCGTCCGCGGGCAGCTGCCGCAGTACCGGCGCTGGCTCTCCTACGTGCGGCAGGCGGTAGCGTCGTAGTGGCTGGTGACTGGTGGCTGGTGGCTGGTGGCTGGTGAGTAGGGTTCAGTCGCGTCCGGCTTCAGCCTTGGCTTCAGCCGGACTGGGTCGTGGCGTTCGGTTCCAGCCGGACCAAGAGGTGTCTATGATTCGTGGAACGAACGGGATCGCGGCGCTCGGACTCGTCCTGCTCTCGGGCTCGATCGCCGTGGCGCAGCCCCCGGCGGGCGGCGGGCAGCGCGGCGGCGGCGCCCCGGCCCCCCAGCCGATGACCAACCTGCAGATTTTCCCGAAGGACGCCCCGCGCCAGCAGGTGCTGCAGACGATGAACGCGTTTACGCAGGCGCTGGGCGTGCAGTGCAACTACTGCCACGTGCAGGAAGGGCGCGGCGGGCGGAACGACATGGCATCGGACGAGAAGCCGACGAAGAAGGCCGCGCGCGGGATGGTGCTGCTGGCGCGCGACATCAACGAGAAGCTGCCGGCGGCGGTCGGCAAGTCGGCGGACGCGGCGACCCGCGTCGGCTGCGCGACCTGTCATCGCGGCGTCGCCATTCCGAAGCAGATCACCGACATCGTCACCGACGCGGCGGCGGGCGGCGGCGCGACTGCCGGCCTCGCGAAGTTCAGGGAACTGCGGACGCAGTACTACGGCGGCCAGAGCTACGACTTCAGTGAAGGCAGCCTGATCGCCATCGCGCAGCGCGCGAACCAGGCGCAGAAGGCCGACGATGCCCTGGCGTACCTCCAGGCGAATCTGGAGTTCTACCCGAAGTCCTCGCGGACGTATCAGACGATGGCGCAGGTGAAGAACGCGAAGGGCGACAAGGACGGCGCAATCAAGGACCTTGAGAAGGCCGTCGAGCTGGAGCCGAACAACCAGCAGGCGAAAATGCAGCTGCAGCAGCTGAAGGGATAGCCAAGAGAAGGTAGAAGGTAGACGGCAGAACGCAAAAGGAGCAGCCATGCATCGTTTCGTATCAGCGCTGGTCGTCGCGGCCCTCTCGGCGGGCACGGCGTTCGCGCAGGCGCCCAGGGAACCGCTTGTCGAATTCGAAATGATGACGTGGCCGGAAGTGAAGGCGGCGCTGGCCGCCGGCAAGACGACGGCGCTCGTCTACACGGGCGGGACGGAACAGCGCGGACCGCAGAACGTGAACGGGGGCCACACGCTGATGGCGCGCGCCACCGCGAAGGCGGTCGCGCTCAAGCTCGGCAACGCGATCGTCATGCCAACGCTCGCCTATTCGCCCAACCGCGCGAGCGCGGATCTGCCGGGCACGATCGGCCTCAGCAACGAAGTGTTCGGTCAGATGCTCACCGAGATTGCCGAGCAGTCGATTATCACCGGGTTCAAGAACGTGATCCTCATGGGCGACCACGGCGGCGGTCAGCCGACCGTGTTCGCCGAAGTCGCGAAGAAGCTCGAGGCGAAGTACGCGCCGCAGGGCAGGCACGTGTACTTCTGCGACGAGGTCTACAAGAAGGCGCAGGACGATTTCGACAACTGGCTGGTGAGCAAGGGCTACCCGCGCAGCTCGCACGCCGGCATTCCCGACACGTCGACGATGCTCTATCTCGGCGGCGACAAGGGCTGGGTGCGCAAGGAGCTGATTCCGACGGCGGAGGGCGATCCGGTCCCGGAGCCGGGCCAGCGCGGCCAGGGCCGCGGCCGCGGCGCCGATCCGAACGCGCCGCCGCGTAAGAACAACGGCATCAGCGGCGACGCGCGCCGCTCGACGCCGGAGCTCGGCAAGCAGGCGATGGACATCAAGATCGACTACGCGGTGAAACAGATCACGGGTTTCCTCGCGAGCCAGAGTAAGTCACAGTAAGGCTGGTAGGCCGGGTAGGGCAGATAGGGAAACGCATTCTCCCCATCTGCCCCACCAGCACGACTGAACATCAAATGGAGTCACCGTCCTCGAGTCGCGGCGTCGGTCCGTCGATCGTGGGCCAATGGCTAAGCGATCGCAGCCTGCGCCTCGCGGCCGGTCTGGCCGTGGCGGTGGCGATACCGGTCGCGGTACTCTTCTACTTCCAGTTCCGATCGATTTCCGCGCTCAGCCAATCGTCGGCGGTCGTCCTGCGGCAGCTCAGCCAGGCGACCGCGGACGATCTGACGCAGGGCCTCCAGGACGCGCTGAAGGCGCCGTACCTCAGCGTCCTCCTGCGCGTCGCCCAGTCGCAGACCGAACCGCTCGATCTGACGCTGATCGCGCCGACGCTGGAGCAGGGCCTCACCAACGAGCCGTTCGTCAGCCGCTTCTACGTCTGGTCCGACGAAACGAAAGAGCACCGGGGCGAAGTGCTGGCCTACGACCGCGAGAACCACGGCTTCACGACGGACGTCCCTGAAGGCGCGGAGATGGTGCGGCGCTTCTACGAGCTGGCGCCGCAGAAGCACGCCATTACCGTGTTCGAGACGACGATCGGCGGGCACCACGTCTTGTTCCAGGGGCAGCTGCGGTTCCGCTTTCCGGCGCGCGACAAGCTGACGAGCTTCGTGGCCCTCCGTGTGGACGCGAGCCGGCTGACCGGCGAGTTCCTCTCGTCCTTCATCAACGCTCGCCTGAAGACCGTCGAAGGCCCCACGGGTTTCCCGCCGCTCGGCGTCGCGGTGCTGGATCACAACGGACGGCAGCTGTTTCCGGCCGGCGGCGCCCCGGTCTCCGGCTACGTGGACGAGCGCGCGTTTCCGGTCGTGTTCTTCGAACCGGAACTGCTGAGCCTGGCGGCGCCGGAAGGGCGCGAACCGGAAGTCTGGCGGCTGCGCACCGGGTACGGCGACCACACGATTCCCGAGATCGTCGCCGCGCGCGAACGCCCCCAGTTCGCGCTGATGACGATGCTCGCCGGCATCATGGCGCTCGGCGTCTTCTTTATGGCGCGCGCCGCCGCGCGCGAGGTGCGCGTCGCGGAGATGAAGTCCAACTTCGTCTCGAGCGTGTCGCACGATCTGAAGACGCCGCTGGCGCTCATCCAGCTGTTCGCAGAAACGCTCGAGCTCGGGCGCGTGAAGAACGCCGAACGCATGCACGAGTACTACCGGATCATCAACAGCGAAGCCCGCAAGCTGACGCGGCTGATCAACAACCTGCTCGACTTCTCGAAGATCGAGGCCGGGCTGCGGCGTTACAAGCGCGAGCCCGTCAATCTGACCGACCTCACCGCGCGCGTGCTGGAGTCGCTGGAGAGCCAGTTCCGGCATAATCAGTTTACGGTCACGTCGCGGCTGGCCCCGGACGTGCCGGTGCTGATCGATCAGGAAGCGGCCGTGCAGGCGCTCGAGAACCTGCTGTCGAACGCGATGAAGTACTCGCCCGAGCACCGCACGATTCACGTCGAGGTCGACCGCGTGGCCGGGTTCGGCGTCGTCCGCGTAATCGACCGGGGCGTCGGCATCCCCCTGCGGCTGCAGCGCAAGATCTTCCGGAAGTTCTATCGCGTGCAGACCGACGCCGGATCGGGCCCGCAGGGCACCGGCCTCGGCTTGTCGATCGTCGATCACGTGATGCGCGCGCACGGCGGCTTCGTCCGCGTCGACAGCGAGCCGGGCCGCGGCGCCACGTTCTCGCTCCACTTCCCGCTGTACACAATGTCCGCAGGAGACACTCACGGTGACGAAACGGATTCTGGTGATCGAGGACGAACCGCAGATGTTGCTCGGTCTGCGTGACAACCTCGAGCTCGACGGGTACGAAGTCATCACGGCGGCCGACGGCGAGGAGGGACTCGCGAAGGCGATCTCGTCCGCGCCGGACCTGGTGATCCTGGACGTCACGCTGCCGCGCAAGAACGGCTTCGAGGTGTGCCGCGAGCTCCGCGCGCGCGCCAATCCGACGCCCGTCGTGATGCTCACCGCCCGCGCGCAGGAAACCGAGAAGGTGCTCGGCCTCGAGCTCGGCGCCGACGACTACGTCACCAAGCCGTTCAGCATCACCGAGCTCCTCGCGCGCGTGCGCGCCGTCCTGCGGCGCTCGGGCGGGCGCAACACGGGCCTCGAGAAGTGCAAGATCGGCGATATCGACATCGACTTCCGCACGCATCAGGCGCACCGTGGCAGCGAGCGCATCGACTTCACGGCGCGCGAGTTCGATCTCCTCCGCTATCTCGTGGCCCATACGGGCCAGGTTGTCACGCGCGAGCAGATTCTGAATCAGGTCTGGGGCTACGAGGAATCGCCGACGACGCGCACGATCGACAACTTCGTCGCGAAGCTGCGGCAGAAGATCGAGACGGCGCCCCACGAGCCCGAGCACATCCTCACCGTCCACGGCGCCGGCTACAAGTTCGTCGGTTAGACGAAAACATAGCCACGAAGACACGAAGGTGCCTTCGTGGCCACCCGTCAGTCCTTCAGTACTTCAGTTGATCGTTGTGGTACCGCGCGGCGACGACCGTGCAGTTGTCGCGGCTGCCGCGCTGGAGGGCCGACGTCAGCACGGTCTGCGCAATCGCCTCGGGCGCGTCGTCGCGCTGCGCGGCGTACCGCAACTGCTCCTCGTTGAGCACGCCGTGCACGCCGTCGGTCGTGAGGATCAGCACGTCGCCGTCGAGGAGCGCCTCCTCGAGGACGTGCACGTCGATGCGCGGCGTGGCGCCGACGACGTTGGTCAGCGCGTTCCGCATCGGGTGGTGCTGCAGGAGGATGGGATCGAGATGCGGGTCCTGCGCGAGCACGCCCGCCACCCACGAGTCGTCGCGCGTCACCTGACGCAGCCGGCCGCCGGACAGGATGTACAGGCGGCTGTCACCGACGTGCCCCACGACCAGGCGGGCGCCCACCGCGCGCGCGGCGACGACGGTCGTTCCCATTCCGGCAAAATGATCCGCCGAGCCGGCCATTTCCAGAATCTGCACGTTGGCAATCTGAATCGCGGTCCGCAGCATGTTGCCGTCCGGCGAGAACTCGGGATCGAAGCCGAACGGCCAGTCGAGGGCGCGGTCGCCCAGCAGCGCCAGGCTGCGGTGCTTCTCGGTGACGAAATCCACGATGGCGTCCACGGCGACGCGCGCCGCGACTTCGCCGGCGTTGTGGCCGCCCATCCCGTCGGCGATGACGCAGAGGCCGAGATCGTCCTGGATGGCGAACCGGTCTTCGTTCGTCGGCCGGACCCGGCCTTTGTCTGTGACCCCGTACGCGCGCAACACCGGTACACCCCTCGGCGGCCACTTGGATCTGGCCGTGCGGATTATCGGCAATCGTCGCACCATTCAACAGTCGTCAGTCACGAGTCGTCAGTCACCAGTCGGAAGTCCTCGGTCGTGACGAACGACCAGTGACCAACGACTAACGACTATTTGGCCATGTCGTACACGCGGCGAATGACCTCGCCGCGATTCTTTCCGCGAACTGCACTTGCACGAGCAACTGTCCCGTGACGGCGCCGCCCGAGAGCATGTAGCGCAGTTCGTGATCCTTCTCGACGAGAAGGCGGATCACGAGCTGGGTAGGTTCCCACCTGGTGACGACGCCGATGCCGCCCGTGTCGCGCTGACGTCACGATTCAGCGTCCATTCGCCGGAGAGATCCGGTGCCCGGCGTGCGGATGCGCGGCGGCGGCGGCGACGGGCGCAAGAGCACAGAAGAGCGGCGTCCACTTCATCGGGAGACTAGAGGCGGCGGAACGACCGCAGGGCGTGCCGGCCCAGTTCCATCGCGGCGATCACGATCGACTGCGGCAGGTTCATGCCGGCCCGCGCGATCCCGACGCGGCACGACTCGACGCACGCGACGAGGAAGGTGGACAACACATGGGATTGGACCAGAGCCGCGTGGCAGAACGACGACGTGCTGATGACAAATCGACGATTTGAGCGCCGGCCGCCGGCCTACGCCTTCTCCAGATCCGCGATCCGCTTGAGGGCTTTCTTGCGGAGCGCGGCCGCGTCGCGCGCGATGGCCGCCTCGCCGGCGCGTTCCACGTGCACGACCCGGCGGTCCAGCGCGGCAATCAATTCGTTCAGGTGCCGAAGGGCGCGCTTCTTGTCCTCGGATGGCTTCGTGGGCATTGCAGTCTCCATTAGGACACAACTCGCGGCTAATACCTATCGGCATCGCCCTTCGGCATGAGCGGCCAGACGGCGGACGGCTCGCCGTTCACCGTCGCGCCGCCGTGCATGAAGCCGTTGGCCGCCTTGAGGAAGTTTGCCGGGAAGTTGAGCGTGGGCGCGGAGAGCGTGTCGAGCCCCGCGACCTGATCAGGCGTCAGCGTGACGTCGAGCGCGGCGAGATTCTGCTCCAGTTGATCGAGCCGGCGCGCGCCGATGATCGTGGACGCCACGCCCGGCCGGCCCTGCACCCACGCGAGCGCCACGCTGGCTGCCGAGACATTCAGCGCCCGCCCGATGCGAATCAGCTCGTCGATGATCGCGTAGCCGCGGTCGTCGAGCAACGTCGTGACGCGCTCGCCGCGATCGGCTTTCACCTGACCCGCATTCGCGCGCGTGTACTTGCCCGACAAGGCGCCGCTCCGCAGCGGCGACCACGGCGTCACGCCGAGGCCAAGTTCGAGCGCCATCGGAATCAGCTCGCCTTCGATCGTCCGCTCGAGGAGCGAGTACTCGACCTGCAGCGCGACGAGCGGCGTCCACCCGCGGAAGCGCACGATCGTCTGCGCCTGCGACACCTTCCACGCCGGCGTGTCCGAGAACCCGAGGTAGCGGACCTTCCCGGCCTGCACGAGATCGTCCAGCGCGCGCATCGTTTCCTCGATCGGCGTGAACTTGTCCCAGCAGTGCATCCAGTACAGATCGATGTAGTCGGTCTGCAGCCGGCGCAGCGACTGCTCGCACGCCGCGGCGATGGCCTTGCGGCCCGCGCCGCCGCCATTCGGATCGCCGGGATAGAGGTTGCCGAAGAACTTCGTCGCGATCACGATCCGGTCGCGGCGGCTGCGATCGCGGCCGATGACGTCGCCGATGATCTTCTCGGAGTGGCCCTTCGTGTAGACGTTGGCCGTGTCGATGAAATTGCCGCCGCGCTCGAGGAAGCGCGCGATGATCGCTTCGGATTCCGCCACGCTCGATCCCCAGCCCCAGTCTTCGCCGAAGGTCATCGCACCCAGACAGAACGGGCTGACGCGCAGCCCGGAATTCCCCAATGTCACATAGTGATTCAGCGCCATGAAACGACTACTTGTTCTCAACAACAATCACCTCGATCGTCTTGCTCGTGTCATTGACATCTTTGTGCATCTCGCCGGCAGGCATCGGCTCGAAGAAATACGCTTTGCCGCTCTCGTAGTGCGTCACCGTGACACGCCCGTCCGGCGCGACGGTCTTCAGATCGCCGCCGGCGATGCCAATCACCGTGCGATAGCGATCGTGACGATGCATCGTCGACTCGGTGTGCGGCGGGATGACGCTCTTCCACGAGACGACGCGATCGTTCTCGAACTGCGGCACGCGCTGCATCTGCGCGCGCGGCGCTTGCACGAGTAACCCCAACGCCACGACAAATCGCCACATCATCGGCTCCATCAGCCGGGTCCGAAAGGACCCGGCCTACATCTTCAATCCAAGAATCTTCGCGGCGTTCTTCCAGCGAATCCCCTCGCGCTGCTCGTCCGTCACGGGCAGTTTGCTCACGGCCTCGAGCATCGACGGAATGCTGCCGATCTGATGCGGATAGTCGCTGCCGGACAAAATGTGATCCGCGCCGGCGAAATCGATCGCGAGCTTCAGCGCGCCCTGATTGAAGTTGACGGTGTCGTAGTAAAACTCCTTGAGATACGAGCTCGGCTCACGCTGAATGTGCTGGCGGCAGTCCCTGAACGCGTGGAAGCCGCGATCGAGACGCTCGGCCAGGTACGGAATCGCGCCGCCGAGGTGACAGAGCGCCCACGAGATTTTCGGATAGCGCTCGGGCACGCCCGCGAAGACGAGCGAGGCGGCCGCCAGCGTCGTGTCGAACAGGAAGCCGACAAGGGGCATCAGCCAGTACTCCTGCATCATGTCGACATTCACCGGGTGCGCCGGGTGAATGTAGAGCACGGCGCCGCGATCGTTGGCGCGCTCGTAGATCGGCCAGAACCGCTCGTCGCTCAGCGCGACGCCGTTGACGTTGCTGAAGAGCATGGCGCCGGGCAGCCCGAGCTGCCGCGTCGCGCGGTCGAACTCCTTCGCCGACGCCGCCGGATCGTTGAGCGGCAGCGTCGCGAGCGATGTGAAGTGATGGCCGCGCGTGTCGACCGCTTCCTTGAACTCGTCGTTCACCATCGACGCGAGCTTCGCCGCCACGGCCGGCGTCTCCACGTGCGTCCCCGGCGTCGTCAGGGTCACGACCTGCATCGTCACGCCGTGCGTGTCCAACACCTCCTGCCGGTACGCGAGATCGCGATGTCCGCGCACGGCGACGTTGTAGTCCCCGGGGTAGTGCAGGTTGGGATTGCCGTCGCCGTCGATCGTCACCTTCACGCTGCTTTGGCCGGACTGCAGTGCCTTCATGTAGTTCGGCGGGTAGTAATGGTTGTGGAAATCAATGACGGGCATGTAGGCGTCTCCAGACGAAATAAACCGGAAGACCGGCGATGACAAGTCCCAGTCCCCACAGACTGCTGCCGGGATCGGAGGCGATCTGATTCACGACGATCGCCAGACAAGTGGCGGCGAACAGCACGGGCGCGACCGGAAATCCCCATGCGCGGAAGGCGGCGGCGTAGCCCTGCTTCCGCCGCACGGCCATCGTCCCGAGCGCGAGCGCGCCGAAAAAGATCCATTCAGTGTAGACGACACGGGCTACCAGCGTGCCGTACGTCGCGGTCAGCACGAGCGCCGAGGACCAGATCGCCTGCGCCACGATCGCGAGATACGGCGAACGGTATTTCGGATGCACCGCGCCCATCCACTTGAACAGCAGCCCATCGTCGGCCATCGCGAGGTACACGCGCGGCCCCGCGAGGATGATGCCGCTGTTGGCGCCGAAAGACGAGACGAGCACCAGCACCGAGATCGCCGCCGCGGCCGACGCGCCCGCGGCGACCGACGTCGCATCGAACGCGATATGCGTGGACGAGAGGACGCGGTCGATCGGCAGCACGAGCAGATACGCGGAGTTGAGCGACAGGTACGTCACGACGACGACGGCGGTGCCGAGCATCAGGGCGCGCGGAATCGTCCGCTCGGGATCGTGCGTCTCCTCGGCGGCGTAGGTCACCATGTGCCAGCCGCCGAAGGCGAAGAGTCCAGCGACGAGCGCGCGCAGGAACCCGGCCGGCTGAATCGCCGCGGCGGCGGCGGCCGGCGCGTGCAGCACGCCGAGCCCGAACAGCAGACACAGAAGAATCGCGATCGCGCCGAGCTTCGTGATCGTGAGGCCGGTCTGCACGGCGGCGCCGGGCCGCACGCCGGCGTAGTTGATCGCCGACAGGACGAGGATGCTGCCGACCGCCGTCCAGCGGATGCCGAGGTCGCCCATCGGGACGATCGTCGCGGCGTAGCGGCCGAACACCATCGCGATCGCGGCGATAATGCCCGAGTGCATGCTCCAGAACATCGCCCAGCCCCACAGGAATCCGGCGGCCGGCGAAAACATCTCGCGCAGAAACACGTACACGCCGCCCGTGCGCGGGTAGGCCGACGTCAGCTCGGCGCAGAGGCTCGCGCCGAACCAGGTGAGCGCGCCCGCAGCGATCCACACCAGCAGCATCCCGGAGAACGACGGCACGGCGCGGCTGACTTCGGACGGCTGGACGAAGATGGACGATCCGACGATCGTGCCGACGACCATGGCGGTGGCCTGCGTGAGGCCGATGGACCGGGTCAGTGTGGGAGACATGGAGCCGTAGCGCGAGCCTGCGACTGTGGCGCGAGCCTTTCAGGCGAGCGAAGCGGCATCGTATCATCTCCCGGGCAATCCAAACGGCGGGCGGCTCCGTAGGGAGAAGGAGTCCACATTCACAGGAGGAAGACTCATGCAGGAAGCACAGAACACGAAGGTCGTGCAGGACGCCTACGCGGCATTCGGGCGGGGCGACATCGCGGCGCTGCTCGGCCAATTCAGCGACGACATCGTCTGGCGGCCCGTCACCGGCGGCGGCAAGCACGTGCCGTTCGCGGGCGAGCGGCGCGGCAAGGCGGGCGTGGCCGAGTTCTTCAAGCGCGTCGCCGAGAGCGAAGATTTCGAGGTATTCGAGCCGCGCGAGTTCGTCGCGCAGGGCGACAAAGTCGTCACGCTCGGCCACTATCGCGCCAAAGTGAGGAAGACGGGCCGTACCGTAGACTCGGACTTCGTGATGGTGTTCACGCTGCGCGACGGCAAGGTGACGCACTTCCAGGAGTTCCTGGATAGCGCGGCGCTGAACGCCGCGTTCTAGTCGAATTCCCGCTTGGCGGGAGTCTGCTCCGCGCCGACGCGTCCCGTGACGATGTCGGCGCGCGAGTAGTTCTCGCTCTTCATCCTCGCGCCGGCGAGCCGGCGCAGCATCGTCAGCTGACCGACGTGCGTCAGCGAATCGGCGATCGCCCCCTGGAAGATCTTCTCGTGCGCGGCCGCCAGCGGCGCGTCGGAGGCGAGGTACGCGTCGAAGCGCGCCAGCGTGGCGTGGAAACGCGCGACTTCCTCATCCCACGGCTGCGGCTCGGAGTCGTTCCAGGCCTCCGCGCCCTTGGCCTGCGACAGCGCCCAGTCGTACAGATCGCCGATGTGCGCCAGGATCTTGACGGCCGTCCGTGGCGATCCGTCGGGAGAGAACGTTGCAAAACTCGCGGGCGCGTCGCGGACCGCCTTGCCGCCGCGATACGCCGCCGTCGCCACCGTGTGTCTCAGAAACGCGCGCTTCTCGTCCATATTTGTCACCAGTGCCTGTCACCTACCTGTCACCTACCTGTCACCCGCACCATTTGGACCCGGCCTACCTCACGAATTCGAAACCAGCAGACTACAACACGTGACCGCGCCTTCGGCCTTGGCCACTTCGCTCGCATCAATCGTATGCACGCGCAAGCCGGCCTGTCGGATGCGCTCCGCGGTCCGCGGAAACGCGCTGGAATACAGGATGCGGTCGTCGAGCCTCAGCGCGTTGGCGCCGGACGGCTCGGCAGGATCGACTTCGAGGAAACGGAAGCCCGGCAGTTGCGTCGTGTCGATCCACGCGGAGTTGACCAGCAGCAGATCGTCGGTGAGCGCCGTGACCGCGGACTTCAGATGCAGACATCCGTGGACCACGACTTCGCGAATCTCGTAGCCATGTGGCGACAGGATCTGATGCATCTGAATCGCCGCGTCGTGGTTTGTGCGCGTCGAGATGCCGACGAAGACCCGTGTGCCGACGACGAGGACGTCGCCCCCGTCGAGCGTGCCCGGCGGGACGATGAAGTGGAGCTTGCGCAGGCGGTCGAGCGCCCGCGTGACGGAGGTCACCTCCGGGCGGCGCGACGGCGCGCCCGGCCGGGCAATCACGGCGAGCTCGTCGAACACGACGGCGATGTCCTCCACGAACACCGAATCCGGCTGGTCGACGCCGCCCTCGAGATGATCGACCAGGTATCCGGCGTCGCGCAGCGCCTGCTCGTACGCGCGATGCTGCGCGCGGGCGAGGTCGAAGTCGATGGGCACCCGGGCCTGGTGGGTCAGCTCGCAGTTCCCCATCGCGGGGCTGACGGCATGGGTCAGGGCGATCTTCGACACGCGAATAATCATAGTCGGGGAACGCAGGAGATTTAAGATTTCAGAGTTCAGATTTCAGATTTCAGATTCGAGGCAATACAATCTGAATTCTGAAATCCGAAATCTGAATTCCCATGCACGATCTCCGTCTCGCCTTCCGTTCGTTGCGGTCGACGCCCATCGTCTCCGCCATCGCAGTTCTGTCGCTTGCGCTCGGCATCGGCGCGAACACAGCGATCTTCTCGCTGGTGAACAGCCTCCTGCTGCGCGCGCTCCCGGTCAAGGCGCCTCAGCAGCTCGCGCTCATCACAGACGATACCGGCCGTGGGATCAACTCGTGGACCAATCCGATCTGGGAACAGATCCGACAGCGGCGTCACGAGCTCTTCGACGACGCCTTCGTCTGGGGCAACCAGCGCTTCAACCTCGCCGAGGGCGGCGAGACGCAGTTCGCGGACGGCGTCTGGGCGAGCGGCGGCATGTTCGACACGCTCGGCGTGCGCCCGATGCTCGGCCGGACGTTCACCGACGCCGACGATGCGCGCGGCGGCGGGCCGGACGGCGCGGTCGTTGTCATCAGCTACGCGTTCTGGCAGGGGCGGTTCGGCGGCGCGGCCGATGCGATCGGCAGGCGCCTGAACCTCGATCGCGTCCCGTTCACGATCATCGGCGTCACGCCGCCGGACTTCTTCGGTCCGGAAGTGGGGCGCGCGATCGACGTGATGATTCCGCTCGGCACCGAGCCGCTGATCCGCGGCAAGGAGTCGTCTCTTGATCTGCGATCCTGGTGGTGGTTGACGGCGATGGCGCGCCTGAAGCCTGGCCAGTCCGTCGACGCCGCGACGGCGGCGCTGCGCGGCGTGCAGGCGCAGATTCGCGAGGCCACGTTGCCGCCCGACTGGCGGCCGAACGACATCTACCAGTACCTCAGCGAGAAGTTCACGCTCGTCGCCGTGGCGAACGGCAATTCCGAGCTCCGCCGGCGGTACGAGCGGCCGCTCGTCACCATCCTCATCGTCGTCGCGCTCGTGCTGCTCATCGCGTGCGCCAACATCGCCAATCTTCTGCTCGCGCGTGGGACGGCGCGGCGCCACGAGTGGAGCGTGCGGCTCGCGCTCGGCGCGTCGCGCTGGCGCCTCGTGCGGCTGCTGATCGCCGAGAGCCTCGTCCTCTCGATCGGCGGCGCCGCGCTCGGCCTGCTGATCGCGCGCTGGGGTGCGCAGCTGCTGGTGCAGGCCCTGTCGACGCAGAACAACACGGTGTTCCTCGACCTCTCGCTCGACTGGCGCGTCCTCGGCTTTACGAGCGGCGCGACGATCCTCACGGCGCTGCTCTTCGGCACGGCGCCGGCCTTCCAAGCCTCGGCTGTGGCGCCGATTGACGCGATCAAAGAGCACGGGCGAGGCTCGTCCCGCCGTAGCCGTGGCGCAGGCGGATCGATGGCGAGCGGCCTCGTCGTCGCCCAGGTCGCGCTGTCGGTCGTCCTCGTCGTCGCAGCGGGTCTCTTCATGCGGACGTTTGGATCGCTCGCGAACCTGCCTCTCGGGTTCGATCGCGATCGCGTGCTGCTCGTCCAGATCAACGCGCAGCGCACGGAGATTCCCGCCACGGAGCGTCTCGCGACGTGGGAACGCCTCCGCCAGAGCGTGATCGCCGTGCCGGGTGTGGCGTCGGCGGCTGTGTCGTTCGTCACGCCCGTCAGCGGCATGACGTGGAACAACCGCCTCGACAACGTATCCGGCGCCGTGCCGCTGCCCGAACGCCAGCGTCTCTCGAACTTCAACGCCGTCACACCGGGCTGGTTCATGACGTTCGGAACACCGATTCTCGCGGGACGCGACGTCAACGAGGGCGACCGCAAAGGCACGCCGCCCGTGGTTCTGGTCAACCAGGCGTTCGCCAAGAAATTTCTCGACGGTGCGAACCCGATCGGCCACACGGTGACGATGGGCAGCTTCGGCCCGCAAGCGCGGCCGCCGCGCGAGGTCGTGGGCCTCGTCGCGGACGCCGTTTACCGATCGCTCCGCGAGCCGGTGCCGCCGACGATCTACGTCCCGGTCGCGCAGTACGACAGCAGTCCTCCCGCGTCGGTCAGCATCAGCGTGCGATCGGCCAGCGGATCGCCGGCGCTCCTCGCGCGCAGCGTCGGCGCGGCGATCAACAGCGTGAACCGCGATCTCGCGCTCACCTACCGGCCGCTCGCGGATCAGGTGAACGCGTCGCTGACGCAGGAGCGGCTCGTGGCGATGCTGTCGGGATTCTTCGGCGGCCTCGCGCTGCTGCTCGCCGGCCTGGGACTTTACGGCGTGACGTCGTACGCGGTCACACGCCGGCGGACCGAGATCGGCATCCGCATGGCACTCGGTGCCGCGCCGGCGGGCGTCGTCCGACTCGTGTTGTCGCGCGTGTCAGTGCTGGTGGGAATCGGTGTGATCGCGGGCGCGGGCGTCAGCGTGTGGGCGTCGCAGTTCGTCGCATCCTTACTATATGGGCTGCAACCGCGGGACCCGGCGACGCTCGTCGGCTCCGCGGTCACGCTCGCCGCCGTCGGCGCGCTCGCGGGATGGCTGCCTGCCCGTCGCGCCTCAAGAATCGATCCTGCCGAAGTGCTGCGCGACAGTTGAGATTTCAGATTTCAGACGTCAGATTTCAGATTGATTGCAGATTGGCGGTCCCCGAATCTGAAATCTGAACTCTTAATTCTGAAATCTCATCTCGCCCATTGGGCTCTCATCGCCGCGCGGTTGATCTCGACGCCACGCATGTACACAGTCGAGATCCGGCGCACATTGCCGATGTCGTCTAACGGGTTCGCGTCGAGCACGACGAAGTCCGCGGACTTCCCCGCGGCCACGGTCCCGAGCTGCCCGAGCCCGAGAATCTCGGCCGAGTTGCGCGTGGCGGCCACGATCGCTTGAGCCGGCGTCAACCCGGCCTTCACCATCAGCTCCAGCTCGACGAGCGAGGCGATGCCGAAGTACTGCCCGCCCGTGACGCCGCCGGTGTCGGTGCCGAGTCCCAGCTTCACACCTGCGGCGTTGAGTGCCGCGACGTTACGCAACATCCTCAGCGCGCTTTCCCGCTGCTCAGGCGTAATCGGGGCCGAGAACGACTTGGCGAGCTGCGTGATTTCCTCTTGCGACAAGCTGTCGCGAAGGATCGGCTCGTCGATCCAGGCCGGCTTGGCCGCGTAGATCGCCTGCCGCTCGCCCCAGAGCGTTTCCTCGAAAAACGTCTGCGGCCGCTGCTTGAGCAGCGCGATCAACTCGGCGTCGATATCGCGGTCGCGGACGACGTGACCGAAGCCGTCGACGCCTGCGCGCAACAGATCCTTCGCATCGTCGAGATGGGCGATGTGCGCCATCACGCGCAGGCCATGTTTGTGTGCCTCGTCAATGATCGCACGATACAGCGGCGGCTTCAGCTTCTCGACCGTGCCGTTGCGATCGTCGACCCAGATCTTGATCAGGTCGGGCTTGTTCGCGGCCAGCACGCGAACCTTCTCACGCGCTTCGGCTTCGGCAGTGACGCCGAACGCGGCGTCGCGCATCGGCACGCCAGGACCGGCGTTCGGCATCGCGAAGCCGTGGCCGGCGGTGAGGTACCGCGCGCCGGACCACGCCTCGTTCCGCACCTGGAACGGAAGATCGCCGCGACCGGTGCCCGCCTCGAGCACTGCGGCGACACCGAAGTACGCGAAGCGATCGAGGATGTCGAGCAGATTCTCGCGCGTGTAGTTGTCGGCGGTGAAGCTCAGGCCTTTTCTGTAGCCGAGATGGACGTGCGCGTCGACGAGCGCGGGGATCACGGTCTTCCCGGTCAGGTCGGCGCGCCGCGCACCAGCCGGCGCCGTCAACGCACCTTTCCTGCCGACGCTGGTGATGCGATCGTTTTCGACGACGAAGGCGGAGTTCTCAATCGGCGCGTTGCCCTCGCCCGTGATCAGCCGCGCGCCTTCGAATACCGTCGCGGCGGGCGCGTCCAGCGGCTCGAGCTTGACGATCGACGCGCCGTGGTTGCTGCCGACCCAGAACGTCGCCGGCGTCGTGGCGTTGTCCACGAACACGCGGCGGACGTTGGTGGACTTCGGCAGGAGATACTCGATGAACTGCCCGCTCCTCGGATCGAGACGCTGGATACGATCGTTGTACTCGTTCCCGGTCCAGACGTTGCCGTCCTTGTCCGCGGTCGCGTCGTAGGGCCAGGCGCCCGGCGTTGGCACGGCCCATTCCTGAAAGCGCTCGGTCCTGGTATCGAACATCCCGATCCGATCGCCGTTGTTCTCGCCGAACCACACGCGATCCTGCGCGTCCATCATGCCGCGCCGCGGTCCCGAGCGCGCCGTGGGTGTCTTGAAGATCTTGATCGCGCCGGTCTTCGCGTCAATGCGGCCGACGTCCTCGCTGCCCAGCACGAGGAAGTAGCAGTTGTTCTGCGAATCCGGGACGACGTCGTAAATGTTGGGACGCGGGATTTTGTACGGCTCGAAGACTTCGAACTTGCCAGACGCGATGTCGAGTCGCAGGACCGTGTACGTGCCGGCGTCCTGCAGCCAGACTTTTCCGTCCACGTACGATCGACTCGGGCCGACCTGGTTGATCTGGACGTGCGGCCCGTTCAATTCGGGCGGCAGACTCCACGTCTGAAACGTTTCCGTCTTGCGATCGAACTTCGCGATGCCGCCCTGAAACTGCATCCCGAGCCAGATGTTCTCGTCACGATCGAACCGCACGCCGAGAATGCCGGTCGGCGCGCCGGGCTTCAGCGTCGGAATCTGATACTCGGTGACCTTGCCGGTTCGCGGATCGAGCTTGCCGAGAATCTGTTCGCCGAAACTGGCGTACCACGCCATGCCGGTCGAATCGACGATGACATCGTGCGGCTGGCGCGTGCGCTGCGGCAGATCGTACTCCGTGTAGATCACCTGTGTGCCCTTGCCGGTCGGCCGCGGCAGCGTCTTGAGCTGGTAGCGCCACTGCGGACCGGCGCTCAAGTTGATCGTCGCCAGGTAATCTGCTTGGCGTCGCCACGTGGCCAGTCGTTGCTCGGGCGAATCCAGGCCGCCGCCGATTCTCGGCGCCGGCAGTTTCTGAATCTTCATCGGGAACGAGAGCTGCGGGTAGGTCGACATCCGCTCGATGACCGAGACCATCTTGTCGGCGTCGTACGTCGTCCGCGCGATGCGTTCGAGCGTATGGCAGTGCGTGCACCCGCGGATCGATCCCTTCTGCGCGTCGGTTCCGGGGAAACTCGCGAACCAGTCGGCGTTGGTGAGCTGCGAGGCGAGATCGCGCGCCTTCTCCAGTTTCAGATCGGCGGTCGTGGTCCTGCCCGACGTGACGTCCACCGTGGCCGCGCGCAGGTCCGGCTGAAGCCGGACGCCACGTACCTGCTCCAGGTCATACCCCGCCACGCGGATATGGAGCGCGTACTGCCCGGCCTCGAGCCGCGACGCGGGGAACCGATACCGGCCCTCACGATCGGTGACGACGGTGGTCGTGATCGTGGACCCGGCCTTCTTCGCACTGACGAGCACGCCCTCCATCGGGCCGTCCTCCGCGGAGGAAACCTGGCCAGCCAACGCCCACTGCACGGGCGATGCCGCCGCACGGGCCTGGGCGTGGATTGGATGGACTGTGATCAGCGAGAGCACGACCACGCCGCAGACGACCGACAGGAGCAGCAAGGACGTCGATCGCATCGGGGCCTCCGGAGAATTGCAGATTTCAGAGTTCAGATTTCAGATTGGGATTATCGCACCGGTCACACGCTCTTGATCGGCAACTGTGGTTCTTTCTGCGCGAGGGCAAGGAGCGCCGCGTCCGCGGTCAGCAGGATCAGGTGCTCCGTTCGCGCCACGGCGAGCAAGAGGCTGTCAAACGGATCGAAATGGTGGGCCGGGTGCTCGAGCGTCCCGAGCGCGTGTTCGTCGCTGACCGAGAGAATCGTGGCGCCAGCCGATCGCATCTCATCCCGAAAGCGCGCGGGCGGAACAGGAAGTTTCCCGATGCGGTGTTTGATGGCTACCTCCCAGAGACTCGCGACCGAGACGACGCAGGGCGACGCGGCGATCAACTTCCTCGACGCTTCCGATAAACGGCGGCTGTCGCCCAGCCACCAGAGCGCCACCTGCGTGTCGAGGAGGAGCCTCATGGCTTGCCCCGAAACAGCCGGGCGACCTGGGCGTCAACGGCCGGCGTGAACGCGCCGTCGATTCCGGTCGCGAACTTCTTGAGCCGGCCTCGGCCCACGAGCCCCTTCGTGACGACGGGCACGAGCTTCACCATCGGTTCGCCGTTGCTCGCGATGATCACGTCTTCTCCATCGAGCGCCTGCTTGACCAGCCGGGAGAGCTGACTCTTCGCCTCGAGCATGTTGACCTTCATCTCGCCTCCACCCGGCAGCATACATCATCTTAGCCAAGTTAGCCAAGTCAGTCGTGGCGCCGTCGTCCTCGGCCCTCCCGCACCGCTCCACTTGACAACCAAGTAGAAGTACTCGATCATCGCGCTCTACTGGGATGACTAGTAAAGACCGTCGGGAATCGCACCGCGTCGAGCTCCTCCAGGGCACGCTCGATCTCATCGTCCTTCGCGCGCTCAGCACGATGGGCCCGCAGCACGCCTACGCGCTGACCGAACGCCTCGCGCAGGTCGCCGACCATTCCTTCACGCTCAACCAGGGCACGCTCTACCCCGCGCTCGTCCGGCTCGAACAGAAGGGCTGGATCAAGGGCACGTGGGACAAGACCGAGAGCAATCGCGACGCGAAGTTCTACGCCATCACGAAGTCGGGACTGCGCGCGCTCGAGCAACAGACCGCGCGCTGGCGGCGGCTGGCCGGCCTCGTCGACAAGCTGCTGCTGAACGAGTCGTGAGATGGCGCCGCTCGCGCGATTCCTCCATCGTCTGCTCAACGTCTTTCGTCCCGGCCACGCGGAAACCGATCTCACGCGCGAGATCGATGCGCATCTCACGCTGCTCGAGGACGACTTTCAGCGGCGCGGCCTGAGCGCGGACGATGCACGGCGTGCGGCTGTGCGCGCGTTCGGCGGCGTCGATCAGGCGCGCGAGCAGCACCGCGACGCGCGATCCTTCCGGTGGATCGAGGACACCGCGCGCGACGTGCGCCATGCGCTCCGGTCGCTCCGACGCACGCCAGGATTCACCGCGGTCGCCGTCGTCACGCTCGCGCTCGGCATCGGCGCCAGCACCGCGATCATGAGCGCCGTCAACCCGATTCTGTTCGAGCCGCTACCCTATCCGGATGCCGGCCGGATCATGGCGGTGTGGTACGGCGCCGCAGACGGCGGACGGGCCCTCCAGGCGTTCGGCACCTTCCGTGAACTGCAGGCGCGCAGCCGCGCGTTCGAGGCCCTCGCGGTCGTGAAGCCGTGGCAGCGCGCGATCACGGGGACGGGCGAGCCCGAACGCCTCGACGGACAACAGGTCAGCGCGGGCTACTTCGGCGTGCTGGGCGTGCCTCCGGCGCTCGGACGCGATTTCAGTCCGTCCGACGATCGCCCCGACGGCCCGAAGGTCGTCATGCTGAGCGACGCGGTCTGGCATCGCCGGTTCGCGGCCGACGTCTCGATCGTCGGACGGCAGATCACATTGAACGAAGCGCTCTACACGGTCGTGGGCGTCATGCCGCGCGGCTTCGAGAACGTCCTCGCACCGTCGGCCGAGATCTGGTCGCTCCTGCAATACGACCCGTCGCCGGCGCCGCAGAGCCGGGAGTGGGGACACCACCTGCGGATGATCGGCCGCGTGCGGCCTGGCGCCCGCATCGATCAGGCGCAGCGCGAGCTCGACACGATCGCCCGCGATGCCATGGCGCCATTCACGCGGGAGCCCGGATCGAACATGACGCGCGGGCTGATCGTGAACGCGCTTCAAGATGACGTCACACGCGAAGTCAAGCCAGTGCTCCTCGCCGTCCTCGGCGCGGTGGCGCTCGTGCTGATCATCGCGTGCGTGAACGTGACGACCCTGCTGCTGGCGCGCGCGGCCCAGCGGCACGCCGAATTCTCGATGCGCGTGGCGCTCGGTGCCGGCCGCGGGAGGCTCACCCGTCAGTTGCTGACCGAAAGCGTACTGCTGGCGTTCATCGCCGGGGCGCTCGGGCTGGGCCTCGCGGGCGCCGGGGTTCGGGCGCTCGTGGCGCTCGCGCCGCCCGGGCTGCCGCGCGCGGCGGCCATCGCCGTGGACCGCACGGTCTTCGCCTATGCGTTCGGCCTGAGCACGATCATCGGCGGGCTGGTCGGGCTGATGGCCGCGCTCCAGGCGACGCGCGGGGATCTGCGCGCCGGTCTACAGCGCGGCGCGTGGCGCGGCACGGGCGGGCAGCATCGGACTCGCGCCACGCTCGTTGTCATAGAGATCGCGCTCTCCGTCGTACTGCTCGTCGGCGCCGGGCTGCTGCTGCGCAGTCTCGAGCGCGTGTTCGCGATCGCGCCTGGCTTCGATCCGTCGCACGTGCTGACGATGCAGGTCCAGCTGTCCTCGCCGAAGCGATTCCCGGACAACGCGGCGTTTCATCGCTTCTACGCACGGGCGCTGGAGGCCGTGCGCGGCGTGCCGGGCGTCGTGGCGGCGGGGTTCACGAGCGAGCTGCCGCTGAGCGGCGACGACGGCGCGCTCGACGAGTACGGCGTCCAGATCGACGAACGGTTGAACGCCGCCGAGCGCGTGGGCGCGAGCCGCTATCTCGTGACCGCGGGGTACTTCGAGCTGATGCGCATTCCCGTCCGGCGCGGGCGATCGTTCGACGAGCGCGATATGGCGCCGGCGACGGTGCGTCTGATTCTCGTCAGCGAGGCGTTCGCGAAGAGTGCGTTCGGCGATCGCGATCCGATCGGGCAGCGCGTGCGCTTCGGCGGTCCTCCCAGTCGCCCGTGGGACGTGATCGTCGGCGTGGCCGGCGACGTGAAACAGGCGTCGCTGGCGTCGACCAACGCCAGCGCCGTCTACGCCACGACGTCTCAATGGCTCTGGGCGGAGACGCCGCTCTGGCTCGTGGTCCGTGCGAACGGCGACGCCGCGGCGCTCGCGCCGGCCGTGAAGAGCGCGGTCTGGTCGGTCGACAAGGATCAGCCCATCGTGCGCGTCGCGACGATGGACCACCTGCTCTCCGCCTCGGAGGCCGGGCGGCGCTTCGCGCTCATCGTGTTCGAGGCGTTTGGCCTCGTGTCGCTCGCCCTTGCCGCAATCGGCATCTACGGCGTGTTGTCCGGCAGCGTCGTGGAGCGCCGGCGCGAAATCGGCGTGCGGTCGGCGCTGGGAGCCTCTCGCGCCGGGATCCTCGGTCTCGTCGTGCGTCAGGGGCTGACACTGGCAGCACTCGGCGTGGCGATCGGAGCGGGCGCGGCCATCGCGACGAGCCGCGCGATCATCACGTTGCTGTTCGACACCTCACCGCTCGATCCGATCACGTATGCGGGTGTGCTGGCCTTGCTCCTGGGCGTCTCGGCAATCGCGTGCGCCGTTCCAGCGTTGCGCGCCGCGCGCGTCGATCCGATGATCGCGCTGCGCTGCGAGTAAGAGAGGATTCAGATTTCAGATTTAAGAGTTCAGATTTCAGATTGAGGCAGATTTCAGTGCGGTTCATTCACCGACTTGGCAACGTCTTTCGCCCGCATCGCGCGGAGCCCGATCTGGCGCGTGAGATCGCGGCCCATCTCGCGCTGCTCGAAGACGACTTCCGGCGCCGTGGTCTGAGCGCCGAGGACGCCCGGCTCGCGGCGCGGCGCGCGTTCGGCGGCGTCGAGCAGACCAAAGATCGCCATCGCGACGCGCGCTCGTTCGTCTGGCTCGACGATGCCCGGCGCGATTTGCAGTACGCGGCGCGGACGCTGCGGCGAAACCCCGGCTTTGCCGCAACCGCGATCCTGACGCTCGCGCTCGGCATCGGCGCCAATACAGCAATCTTCAGCCTGGTCAACACGCTCATCCTGCGCCCGCTGCCGGTGCGGCACCCGGAGCAGCTCGTCGAACTGTTGAGCGTGTACCCCAGCGATCCGGCCGGGAACTGGTTCCCGTGGAAGTACTACCAGCAGTACCGCGCGCAGAACCATGTCTTCGCGGATCTCATCGGCACATCCTCCGCGCAATTTCAATTGACCCGCGACGGGTCTGAGGCGGAAACGATCGACGGCGAGTACGTCGAGGGCACGTTCTTCCGCGCGCTCGGCGTGCAGCCGGCACTCGGACGGCTGTTCGGACCGGAGGACGATCGCGTCGGGACCGCGAACGCCGCGGTCGCGGTCGTGAGCTGGTCGTGCTGGAAGAACCGGTTCACCGGCGATCCGGACATCCTCGGCCGCCGCATCACGCTGGACGGCGCGGCTGCGACGGTGATCGGCGTGACGCGCCAGGAATTCTTCGGGCTCGAAGTGGGATCGACACCGGACGTGTGGGTCCCGGCCGCGATGCAAGCGTTGACCGGGCGATCGGATGCCCCGGCCCCCGGTCATTGGGGTGGAAGCTGGAAAGTGATGGGACGCCTCAACGTCGGCGCGTCCCTCGAGCAGGCGCGCGCAGAAATGCGCGTGCTCGATCGCACAAGGATCGAGGAGACCGCCGCTGCCAGCGGCAACGCGCAGTGGCGACACGTGACGATTGATGTGGTGCCGGCGAGTGCGGGATTCTCGACGCTGCGCCGTGGCTTCGCCGCGCCGCTTCTGGTGGTGATGGCGATCGTCGGCGTCCTCCTCGTCCTCGCGTGCACGAACGTCGCGAGCATGCTGCTGGCCCGCGGGGCCGCGCGACAGCGCGAGATGGCCGTCCGGGTCTCGCTCGGCGCGGGCCGCCTTCGACTCGTACGGCAAGTGCTGACCGAGTCGCTACTCCTGTCGGCGGCGGGCAGCTTCGTCGGCGTGGCGCTGGCGTACGTCGGCGCCGGAGCGCTCGTCCGCATGATCTCGTCGGGACGGCAGATCATCGGGCTGCCTCAACGTCTGGACATTCACG
>JACPZW010000003.1 GCA_016195265.1 Acidobacteriota bacterium
GGGTTGCGCTCGTTGCGGGACTTAACCCAACATCTCACGACACGAGCTGACGACAGCCATGCAGCACCTCTACGAGTGTCCTTGCGGAAGACCCCTTTCGGAGTTTGTCACTCGCTGTTCAAGCCTGGGTAAGGTTCTTCGCGTTGCGTCGAATTGAACCACATGCTCCACCGCTTGTGCGGGCCCCCGTCAATTCCTTTGAGTTTCAGCCTTGCGACCGTACTCCCCAGGCGGAATGCTTAATGCGTTAGCTTCGGCACGGCAGGGATCGATACCCGCCACACCAAGCATTCATCGTTTAGGGCCAGGACTACCGGGGTATCTAATCCCGTTTGCTCCCCTGGCTTTCGCTCCTCAGCGTCAGATTTGGTCCAGGATGCCGCCTTCGCCACCGGTGTTCCTCCAGATATCTACGCATTTCACCGCTACACCTGGAATTCCGCATCCCTCTCCCAATCTCAAGCCATCCAGTATCAGACGCAGTTCCCCGGTTAAGCCGAGGGATTTCACGTCTGACTTAGTTGGCCACCTACGAGCCCTTTACGCCCAGTAATTCCGAACAACGCTTGCCCCCCCCGTATTACCGCGGCTGCTGGCACGGAGTTAGCCGGGGCTTCTTCTCTCGGTACCGTCACTCTCCCGGATTGTTCACCCGGAAGCCGTTCGTCTCGATCGAAAGGAGTTTACGACCCGAAGATCTTCATCCTCCACGCGGCGTTGCGTCGTCAGGCTTGCGCCCATTGCGAACAAGTCCCCACTGCTGCCTCCCGTAGGAGTCTGGGCCGTGTCTCAGTCCCAGTGTGTCCGTCCGCCCTCTCAGGCCGGATACTGATCGTTGCCTTGGTGAGCCGTTACCTCACCAACTAGCTAATCAGGCGCGGGCCCCTCTTTGAGTGCTAGGTCTTGCGATCCCCAGCTTTGATCTCTACCTCTTCAAATCAGGCGCGGGCCCCTCTTTGAGTGCTAGGTCTTGCGATCCCCAGCTTTGATCTCTACCTCTTCAAAGGCAGGATGTCATGCGGTATTAGCGTCCCTTTCGGGACGTTATCCCCCGCTCGAAGGCAGGTCACCCACGTGTTACTCACCCGTTTGCCACTCTACTCATGGATTGCTCCACTTTCGCGTTCGACTTGCATGTGTTAGGCACGCCGCCAGCGTTGATTCTGAGCCAGGATCAAACTCTCATGTTAAATTCGCTGCCCGGCGTTCATCACAAACGGCTTGCGCCGCCTGCAACGATCGCCAGTGCAACTCGTTTAACGCGAGGCCGATTTGGCTTCTGCGTTGTTCAATCCGCTCTAATGAAGTGGTTCGCCGCCAGCCGCCTTTGCGCGGACTGACAACTCCGGTCGGCCGATTCCGCGGCGCCACTCGCTGACTCTCATTGTCCGACTCCGCTCGCGCGCTTGCGCCCACGAGCTTCGTCGAGACAGGGTTTGTGTGTGCTTGCACGCACTATCTAGTTTTCAAAGAACCGACGTCGCCGGTGCGCCGGGGGCGCCCCGCCTGACCTCGCACCGCGTCCGGCGTGCCGCCGGACCTCGCTGCGCCATCCCACCGCTCGGGACCGAGCCCGAAAGGCCTTGCCGCTTGTCAGTCACGGCGCGTTTAGGGGAACCTTTTAAGGTTACTAGAGATCCACCACGCTGTCAACTCCAAGCAAACCTGGAAAATCGGGCCGATTCCGTGGAACGCTCGATCTCTGGAGTGCCTGTCCTCAGAGAACCTGGCAGAGTCCGTAGGCCAAACGCGGCGGGGTCGAACGCCGAACGCTTGAGGAGTATACGAGTACGTCCAACCGGGTGTCAAACGCGACGGTCAGCGGGCCACGCCGCTCCGAACGGAGGACCCGGCTGAGCCGGACGCGGTCGTTCGGGTCGATCTTGATCACATAGTCTGACGACTGGCACACGTCCGCGTCACCGCACCACGTCACGTCAACCGGCGCTCTCCAAGCGAGACCCATGGTCCCAGCCAGCAGATACCCAGGCCGACGTCACTCGATACAACCCATAGTCGGTCGGCTCCTTGACCATCCGCAACCCGCGTAGGCGGATGACGCTCCCTGACGGAACCCGACTCGCCAGCGCGTCGATTCGCTCCCGCCACATCCGTGACCGCGCGCCTGTTTCTCGCATTTCCTGGAGATTGGCCGACAAGCCGATGCCGAGTGACGACGAGTAGATGACCGGGGCCGCTGCGAGCGCTGTGCGGGCAGCTACCGGCGCGTCACGCAGCCGGGCTCGCCGGGCGCGTGATGCGCCAGTGCCGGCGCGCCGGCCGTCAGATACATCCAGTGATCGTAGAAGGGGTACGTCCCGAAGCCACGCGCGAAGGCGAGGACCACGAGCGCGATGGCGACGAGGGCGAACAGACGGGTATCGCGGCTCATGGCATTTGCGGCGGGCGTTCACGGACCGATACAGCACCGCCCCGGAAGTCGGCGACGTACGTCCTCGGGCCCGCCGGACGCTTCATGCCGGCCCCAACATCCGGCCAATCCCGCTCATCCACGACCGTGACGCCGGGTGGCGACACGAATTGCAGCGATGCATCCCCCTCGTACAGGAGCATGCCCGCCGTCGTCAGCCGGTACAGACTGTGGTCGCCCGGCGCCTTGACATTCTCGAGACCGCGGGCGAGGACCACGCTCCCCGCCGGAAGATCGCGCGCAGCAGCGCGAAACGCCGACAGCAACGACGCCGCCCGCTCGCCTGTGACCCGCATCTCGCCCAGATTGATCCGGAGCGACGTCAGCAGGACCGCGATGTACAAGACGGCCAGGACCGCGAACAGGCCCACGCGATGCCGCCCAGCGGTGCGCAGTTTTGCCGCCCAGCCGTCGACGGCGAACGCGACGAGCGCAGCGTACCAGAACACGGCGGTGTGCGCGTGCAACTCCCCGACGCGGGCTAGCAACGCGATGGGAAACAGAGTGACGACGGCCAGCCCGGTTATTAGCGTCGCGTGTCGTGCGCGTCCGGAGGCCGCAATGCCTAATCCGACGAAACCGCAGACCAGTGCGGCGCCAAGCCCGACGATCGCTACGGTCGCGGCGTTCGACGTCGGATTCATGAGCGCGTGATAGGCGACGACAGTCGGGGCCGGGAGCGCCAGCGCTCCGAGGAACATCGCCAGATTTCCCGGCACGCATACGATACACAGCGGGTAGGGCTGCGCGAGCCACCGCCCGGCCATGAACCGCAGCAGCGCAAACGTGACCCCGACCACTACCATCGCCGCCCATACGCCCAAAACAGTGCGTCGACGATCCGCATCCGCCCGCTCGACAACCGTGAACCACACAGCGAGAAGCGTCACTCCCGCGAGTGCCGCCAATGCCTGCTCCTTAATCAATACGCCGGCGGTGAACAGCAGCACCGGAGCAACGGCCCGACCGCGACCTGGGGGCGCGTCCCGATCGGCGATCGCATCGCCGAGCACCAGACTCACGCTCGACCACGTGCAGAGATCCGCGGCGATCTGCGAATAGCAGTCGAACGAGTAGTACGCGATCGCGTTCATGTGATGCAGGCCCAGCACACCCAGGCCAACGGCGGTGGCGCCGATAGTCAACTGAAGTCGCATCATCAGCCGCCCGAAGACACGCAGCCCCGCGATCACCATGACGACGATGGCGCTGCGAATCAGCGCATCGCTCTGCCACCCCATCGTCCAGGCGTTGAGATAATCGAACGCCTGCCACAGCGGAGACCAGTGCTGCGCCGCCGGAGTCACGAGGAACGGAAGGAACGCGTGATCGCGGACCGCCCGGTCGGCCTCGCGGGCGAAGTACCAGTCGTCGTAGAAGCGGAAGAGCCCGAACGCCCGCCAGAACGCCAGCGCGACGACGACGGCGGCCACGGCAAGCGGCGAACGGCGGGCGAGGTTGGCTACGTGATCACTCCTGGCGAGGCACGATCTTCACGAGATGATTCTGGCGCTGGCCCTTGCGCAGAACGAACAACCGCCCGCCAATCGCCTGGTCCAGCGTCAGGCGCGACTGCGGATCGGACGCGCGCCGGTTGTTGACGTAGACGCCGCCGGACTGCACCAGCCGGCGCGCCTCGCTCTTGGACGGCGATAACTGCACGCGCGCGACGAGATCCACCATGCCGATTCCGGCGCCGTCAAACTCGCTGGACGCGATCTCCGTCGACGGCACATCTTCGAACACCGCGAGGACATCGTCGGCCGACAGCGTCGCAATGTCCTCGCCGAACAGCACGCTCGATGCCTTCTCCGCGCGCGTCACGTCCTCGGCGCCGTGCACGAGCGCCGTCACTTCCCGCGCCAGCGTGCGCTGCGCCTCGCGTTTCGCCGGCGCGGACTTCACGAGGGCTTCGAGGTCGGCGACCGCCTGTCGATCGAGGAACGTGAAGAAGCGCAAGTACGTGGCGACGTCGCGGTCGTCGGTATTCAACCAGAACTGGTAGAACTTGAAAGGCGACGTGCGGGCCGGATCGAGCCAGATGGTGCCGGCCTCCGTCTTCCCGAACTTGACGCCAGACGACGTCGTCACGAGCGGCATGACGAGCCCGTGCGCCTTCTTCGCGCGCAGCCTCCGGATGAGATCGATCCCCGCCGTGATGTTGCCCCACTGATCGCTCCCGCCCATCTGCAGCGTGCACCCGAAGCGATCGAACAGCTCGAGGAAGTCGCGCGCCTGCAGCAGAAGGTAGCTGAACTCGGTGTACGAAATGCCGTCTTCGCTCTCGAGCCGCCGGTTCACCGACTCCTTCTGGAGCATGTAGTTCACGGTGAAGTACTTGCCCGTGTCGCGGAGGAACCCGAGCAGATCGAACGTCGACAGCCAGTCGGCGTTATTGACGATGCGCGCCGGGTTCGCCTTGGCGTCGAAATCGAGAAACCGCGACAACTGCTGCCGGATGCCCTCGAGATTCTCGTTGATCTGATCCAGGGTCAGCAGCGTGCGCTCCTGCGACTTCCCGCTGGGATCGCCGATCATCCCGGTGCCGCCGCCGGCAATCGCGATCGGCGAGTGACCGAATCGCTGCAGTCGGGCAAGCGCCATGACGGGCAGCAGCGATCCGACGTGCAGGCTCGACGCCGTCGGATCGAAGCCGATGTACGCCGTGACGCGTTCCGCGGCGAACACCGCCTTCAGTCCGTCCGTGGCGTCGTACACCATGCCGCGCCACTCGAATTCCTCGTAGAGATTGCTCATCGTCGGCACGAGTTACTATACCAGCCGATGGCGGTCACTCGCCGCGCGGTCCTCAAGTCGCTGCTCGCCGCGGGCGCCGGCGGCGCCGTCTCGGCTGGCGCGTACGGCTACGTGTACGGCCGGCACGCGCTGGACGTCACACGCGCGACCGTGCCGGTCGCCGGTCTGCCGCCCTCGCTCGGCGGATTCACGATCGGTCTGCTCACGGACGTCCATCGCAGCCGGTGGGTGTCGCACGACGACGTCGCGCACGCCGTCACGGCGCTGATGGGACAGCGGCCCGATCTCATCGTGCTCGGCGGCGACTACGTGAGCTGGAAGGATCGGCAGTACATCGAGCCCGCGGCCGACGCGCTCGCGCCGCTGTCGGCGCCACAGGGCGTGTTCGCAATTCTCGGCAACCACGACGACGATCACCGGATGCCGGCGGCGCTCGAGAAGCGTGGTGTCCAGGTGCTCAAGGATTCGCGAACCCGGCTGACCGTCCGAAACGAGGCGCTGGAACTGGTGGGGATCCGCTTCTGGACAAAGCGGCAGATTGACATTGCCGACCTGACGCGCGATGCAACGGGGACGACGGTCCTGCTGGCCCACGATCCGCGGAGGATCGTCGAAGCCGCGGCGCTCAACGTGCCCCTCGTGCTGTCTGGCCACACGCACGGCGGCCAGGTCGTGCTGCCGGTGCTCGGCGCCGTGGCGGCGCAGAAGTTTCCGGTCGCCGCCGGCCTCACGCGCCGCGACCGTACGACGATGTTCGTCAGTCGGGGACTGGGAACGATCTACGTGCCCGTCCGGATCAACTGCCCACCGGAAGTCGCCGTGCTCACGCTCGCGTCCGCCTGAAACGGCGCCCGTCGACCAGCCACCGACCGTCAAGCACACGTCGAATGGCCTCCGGGTACAAACGGTGCTCTTCGATCAGGATGCGCGCCGACAAGGTCTCTGCGGTGTCGTCATCGAGCACCGGCACGGCGGCTTGCAGAATGATCGGACCATCGTCGAGCTGCGAAGTCACGAAATGCACTGTGGCGCCCGTTACGCGGACGCCGTGGTCGAGCGCCTGTTGCTGCGCGTCCAGCCCGCGAAACGACGGCAGCAGCGACGGATGGATGTTGAGGATGCGCTGCGGAAACGCGTCGAGCAGCGGCGCGCCAATCAGCCGCATGAAGCCCGCAAGACAGACGAGCGTCACGTTTCGCGCTTTGAGCGCGCTGACGATCGCGCGATCGTGGGCGTCGCGATCCGGAAAGTCCTTCGGGTTGATGAACAGCGCGTCGATGCCGGCGTCACGCGCCCGCGTCAGTCCCTGCGCGCCGGCCCGATTGGAGATGACGACGGCGATGGTCGCGTCGATCGTGCCGGCCGCGACGGCGTCGATGATCGACTGGAGATTCGATCCGCGCCCGGAAATCAGAACGGCAATCCGCGGCTTCACGGCGTATTGATGTACGTGACGTCCCGATTGCCCGAGATGACGCGACCGATACGCGTCGCGCCGGGCTCTCCTGCACGCGCGAGGTCAGCTATAACGCGGTCGGCGTCGCGCGTGGCGCACGCCACGATCATGCCGATCCCCATGTTAAACGCGCGAAACATCTCGTCGGTCGCGATCCCGCCGTGCTGTTGCAGCAGACGGAACAGCGCCGGCACGGACCACGCACCGCGATCGATCTCCGCGGCGCAGCCGTCCGGCAGGATGCGCGGCAGATTCTCGGTGATGCCGCCGCCGGTGATGTGCGCCAGCCCCTTCAGCACGCCCGCGCCGTCGCCGCGCGCGAGCAGCGGCCGCACGACCGGCAGGTACGATCGATGCGTCGCGAGGAGCGCCTCGCCGACGGTCGTTCCGAGTTCCGGCACCGTCGTATCCGGCTGCCATCCCGCGGCGTCGAAACACACACGCCGCGCGAGCGAGTAGCCGTTGGTATGCAGGCCGCTGGACGGCAGGCCTATCAGCGCGTCACCGGGAACAATCGCGTGGCCGTCGATCAGCTTCGGCCGATCGACGACGCCGACGATGAATCCCGCAATGTCGTACTCGCCGTCGGCGTAGAAGCCGGGCATCTCGGCGGTCTCGCCGCCGATCAGCGCGCATCCGTTTTCACGGCACGCGCGCGCGACGCCGGCGATCACCTGCTCGGCCACGGCGGGCGACAGGCGTCCCGTCGCGAGATAGTCGAGAAAGAACAAAGGCTCCGCGCCCTGGACCAGGATGTCGTTGACGCAGTGATTGACGAGATCGGCGCCGACCGTGTCGTGGCGCCCGGTCATGAACGCGACCTTGAGCTTGGTGCCCACGCCGTCGGCGCTCGACACCAGCACGGGCTCCTGATAACGATCGCGATCGAGCTTGAAGAGGCCGCCGAACGACCCGATTTCGGAGAGCACGCCCGGCGTGAACGTGCCGCGCGCCAGCGACTTGATGCGCCGGACGGTGTCGTTGCCCGCGTCGATGTCGACGCCCGACTGGCGGTAGTCCATCGGCATCGTGATCCGTCAGCGGGCGGCGGGCGCGGTCTTGTCGAGTTTCAGCACCAGCTGGAGGTGGCTGGCCTCGTCGCTCGGGACCTGGACCGGATACTCGCCGGTGTAACACGACCGGCAGTACGAGCCGCGCTGCGTCCCCACGGCGCTCAGCAGGCCTTCGAGGCTCAGGTACGCGACGCTGTCCGCTTCGAGGAAATCCCGGATCTCCGCGAGCGTGTGCGTGGCGGCGATCAGCTCCTGCTTGCGCGGTGTGTCCACGCCGTAAAAGCACGGCGAGATCGTGGGCGGGCAGCTGATGCGCACGTGCACTTCCTTCGCCCCCGCCGCGCGCACCATTTTGACGATCTTCTGGCTCGTCGTGCCGCGGACGATCGAATCGTCCACGAGGATGACGCGCTTGCCGTCGAGCACGCTCCGGACCGGATTCAGCTTCACCTTGACGCCGAAGTGGCGGATGGACGCCTGCGGCTGAATGAACGTCCGGCCGACGTAGTGATTGCGGATCAGTCCCATCCGCAGCGGGACGCGCGACTCTTCCGCGAATCCCATCGCGGCGCAGACGCCGGAGTCGGGCACCGGCACGACGACGTCGGCCGGCACCGGCTGCTCGCGCGCGAGTATGCGGCCGAGATCAGTCCGCACTTCATTGACGCTGCGGCCGAACACGTAGCTGTCGGGCCTGGCGAAGTACACGTGCTCGAAGATGCAGTGCGCGAGCGTCGCGGGCGGAAAGGGTTTGACCGACCGGAGGCCGTCGGCGGAAATGATCAGCACCTCGCCGGGCTCGACGTCGCGGACGTAGGTCGCGCCGATAAGGTCCATCGCGCACGTCTCCGACGCGATCACCCACGCCTCGCCAAGCCGCCCGAGCGCCAGCGGCCGGAAGCCGTGAGGATCGCGCACCGCGACGAGACGATCCTTCGTCAGCACCGCGAGCGAGAACGCGCCCTGGATCTGCGTCACCGCCTCGACGAGCGCGTCTTCGACGTGGCGCGCTTTCGAGCGCGCGTACAGGTGCAGGATGACTTCGGTGTCGCTGTTCGATTGGAAGATCGACCCCTGCCGCACCAGATCGTCGCGCAGCTCGCGGGCATTCACGATGTTGCCGTTGTGGCAGACGCCGACCTGACCGTGCGTGCAGTCGATCAGGATCGGCTGGGCGTTGAGGAGCTTGCTTTCACCGGCCGTCGAATAGCGCACGTGGCCGATCGCCAGCGAGCCGGACAGCGCCGCCAGCGTCTCGCCGTCGAAGATGTCCGCCACGTAGCCCATCTCGCGGGAGATGCGCACGCGCTCGCCGTCGGAGGCCGCGATGCCCGCGCTTTCCTGCCCGCGATGCTGCAGGGCGTACAGGCCGAGGTACGTCATGTTGGCGGCCTCGGGGTGACCGAAGATGCCGAAGACGCCGCACTCGTCCTTGAACTTATCGAACATGCTCACCTTGCAGGCCTGAAGGCCTGCGCTACGTCTTATGCCACGCGTTTCGCATACGCCTGCTCGATCGCCGACGACCAGACGCGCTCAGCCTCGTCGACAGCGGCGTCGATCGCGATCTGCCCCGCGACGGCGATGCGCAGCCGGTTGCCGCCGGTCTGACCGATGACGCGCGCCGGCACGTTGGCCGCCGCGGCCCGTTCGAGAACCGTGGTCACCGCGTCCGTCACGACCGACACGACCACGCGCGACGCCGACTCGCCGTAGAGCGCCGCCGCTACGTTCACGCGCGCGTCGGCCGCGACACGCACGCCGTCGATCGACACCTCGGCGCCGATGCCGCCGCTCTCAAAGCAACACTCGGCCAGCGTGACGGCGATCCCGCCGTCGGAACAGTCGTGCGCCGACCGCAGCAGCCGTTCATCGGCCACACGAACGAGCAGGTCCTGCAGCGCGCGCTCGGCGTCGAGGTCCAGCGCGGGCGGCACGCCGCGCACGAAATCGTGGGCGACTTTCAGGTACTCGGATCCGCCGAGCTCGCCGCGCCCTTCCCCGAACAGCAGAATCGCGTCGCCCGCATCACGGAAGCGCCGCGAGACGACGCGATCGGCATGCTCGAGCAGACCGACCACGCCGATCGTCGGCGTCGGATAGATCGCCTTGCCGTCGGTTTCGTTGTACAGGCTGACGTTGCCGCCGGTGATCGGCACGCCGAGCGCACGGCACGCGGCGCCGATGCCTTCGACGGCCTTCGCGAACTGCCACATGATGGCCGGGCGTTCGGGGTTGCCGAAGTTCAGGCAGTTGGTGGCGCCGAGCGGTCTCGCGCCGCAGCACGCGACGTTGCGCGCGGCTTCGGCGACGGCCAGCATCGCGCCGCGGTACGGATCGAGGTAGCAGTAGCGGCCGTTGCCGTCGACCGACATGGCGAGCGCGCGATCGGTGCCCTTGATGCGCACGACGCCGGCGCCGAGCCCCGGCAGGTTGATCGTGTTCGTCCGCACCATGTGATCGTACTGGCGGTAGATCCAGCGCTTGCTGGCGACAGTCGGCGAGCCCAGAATTGCGAGCAGCGCGGCGTTCTGGTCTCGCAGTGCGGGCCGTTCAGGCCCGCGAAGATTATCGAGATCCAGCTTCTGCACGTCCGCGAGGTACTCGGGCTCGGTCATCGGCCGCATGTAGAGCGGCGCTTCGTCGGTCAGCGCGCGATTCGGAATCTCCGCGACGAGCGTGCCGTGATGCTTGACGCGCAGCAGGCCGTTGTCGGTGACTTCGCCGATGTGCACCGCGTGCAGATCCCACTTGTCGAACACGCGCTCGACCTCGGCCTCGCGGCCGCGCTTGACGACGAGCAGCATGCGCTCCTGCGATTCCGACAGCATGATCTCGTACGGCGTCATGCCGGTCTCGCGCTGCGGGACGAGCGCGGTGTCGATCTCGATGCCGGCGCCGCCGCGCGATCCCATCTCGGTCGTCGAACACGTCAGGCCAGCCGCGCCCATATCTTGAATGCCGACGAGCGCGTCGGTCTTCATCACCTCGAGGCACGCCTCGAGGAGCAGCTTCTCCATGAACGGATCGCCGACCTGTACCGCCGGGCGCTTCTCCGCCGACTTATCGTCGAACTCGGCCGACGCCATCGTCGCGCCGTGGATGCCGTCGCGTCCGGTCTTGGCGCCCACGTAGTACACGGCGTTGCCCACGCCCGACGCGACGCCTTTAATAATGTCGGCCTGCCACGCGATGCCGAGGCAGAACACGTTCACCAGCGGGTTGCCGGCGTACGACGGCTCGAAGGCGATCTCGCCGCCGACAGTCGGAATGCCGATGCTGTTGCCGTAGCCCGCGATGCCGGCGACGACGCCCTCGAGCAAGCGGCGCGTGCCCGGCGCGTCGAAGGCGCCGAACCGCAGCGAGTTGAGCAGCGCAATCGGCCGCGCGCCCATCGTGAAGATGTCGCGGATGATGCCGCCAACGCCGGTCGCCGCGCCCTGATACGGCTCGATGAACGACGGATGGTTGTGCGATTCAATCTTGAAGACGGCGGCGAGGCCTTCACCGATGTCCACCGCGCCTGCGTTCTCACCCGGACCCTGCAGCACCTGCGGTCCCCTGGTCGGCAGCGTCTTCAGGTGCACGCGCGAGCTCTTGTAGCTGCAGTGCTCGGACCACATGACGGAAAAGATGCCGAGCTCAGTCAGGTTCGGCTCTCGGCCGAGGAACCCGACGATGCGGTCGTACTCGTCGGGCTTCAGACCGTGGCGTTCGAGGATCTGTGGATCGATCATGGTTTGTGCCGGGTCCAAAAGGACCCGGCCTACGTACCTAGTTCAAGGACCCGGCCTGCGTGCTGTGGACCGGCCTACTGGCCCGCCATTTGTAGGGCGGGTCCTTTGGACCCGCCTGACGTCAACGCGCTCAGCACCGACTCGAAGATCACGCGGCCGTCGACGCCGCCGAGCAGCGGCTCGCACGCACGCTCGGGGTGCGGCATCATGCCGACGACATTGCGCCGCTCGTTGCAGACGGCGGCGATGGCGTTCACGGACCCGTTCGGATTCCACTCGTCGCTCACCACGCCGTTCGGATCGGTGTAACGCAGCACGACCTGACGGTTCGCTTCGATCGTCTTCAGCGTGTCGACCGGCGCGAAGTAATTGCCCTCGCCGTGGCCGATTGGTATGCGCAGCACCTGGCCGGCGTGCGCCACGCGCGTGAACGGCGTGTCCGTCTGCTCGACGCGCAGGTGCACGTGCTCGCAGCGGTACTTCAAGCCGCGATTGCGCAGCATCGCGCCCGGCAGCAGTCCCGACTCGAGCAGAATCTGAAACCCGTTGCAGATGCCGAGAACGGGGCCGCCGCGCCCGGCAAACGCGCGCACCGGCCCCATGATGGGTGAGAAGCGCGCCATCGCGCCGGTGCGGAGGTAGTCGCCGTGCGCGAAGCCGCCCGGCAGGATCAGGACGTCGGCGCCCTTCAGGTCCGTGTCCTTGTGCCAGAGGTACTCCGCCTCCTGGCCGAACACGTCCTTCGCGGCGTAGTACGCGTCCTCGTCGCAGTTGCTGCCGGGAAAAACGATGACGCCAAATCTCATAAAGCTAGTCCACTTCGATGCGATAGCTCTCGATGACGGGATTCGCGAGCACCTTGTCGGCGACCTCGGCCGCGAGCGCGCGTGCCGTGGCCGTCTCTGTCGTCGCGAGGTCGAGCTCGAAGTACTTGCCCTGCCGGACGTCCTCGACGTTCTGGTAGCCGAGCGAGTGCAGCGCCTCGGCGATCGTCCTCCCCTGTGGATCGAAAACCGACGGTTTGAGCGTGACGAACACTCTGGCGCGCATGCGAATCCTTTACAACGAGGAACGCAGAGCTCGCGGAGCCCGCAGAGCAGATGTTGGCTCTGCGACCTCAGCGGTCTCTGCGTTTAACGTTGTCTTGAACACACGATCGAAAATGTAATCGACGTGCTTCAGTTGTTCGTCGAGGTCGAACGCGCGCTCGATCTCGGCGACAGGCAGCGCGTGCGTCACGTCGGCGTCGGCGACGAGCAGCGCCTTGAAGTCCCGCTGTTCGGCGAACGAACGCATCGCGTTCCGTTGCACCCACTCGTACGCCTGCTCGCGCGATACGCCCTTCTTCGCCAGATCAAGGAGCACGGTGCCCGAGAACACCACGCCGCGCGAGCGGTTCAGGTTCTCGCGCATCCGATCGACGTTGACGACCATGCCCCGCACGATGCGCGTGAAGCGGCGCAGCATGTGATCGAGGGCGATGAAGCTGTCGGGAAGGATCACCCGTTCAACCGAGGAGTGAGAAATATCGCGCTCGTGCCAGAGCGCGATGTTCTCGAACGCGGCCTGGCAATTGCCGCGGATCAACCGCGCGAGCCCCACGATCTGCTCGCATCCGACCGGGTTGCGCTTGTGCGGCATGGCCGATGAGCCCTTCTGCCCCTTGCCGAACGGCTCCTCGAGCTCGCCGATTTCCGTTTTCTGCAGGCCGCGGATCTCGAGCGCGAACTTCTCGAGCGACGCCGCGGTAATCGCCAGCGTCGCGAGGAGCTCCGCATGCCGATCACGCTGAATCACCTGCGACGCGACCGGCGCCGCCTCGAGCCCGAGCCGGCGGCAGACGTCTTATTCGATCGAGGGCGGCAGGTGCGCGAACGTCCCGACGGCGCCGGACAGTTTGCCGACGCTGACAACCGCGCGGGCGCGACGCACTCGCTCGACGTCGCGATCCACCTCGGCGAACCAGAGCGCGAGCTTCAGGCCGAGCGTCATCGGCTCGGCGTGAACGCCGTGCGTGCGGCCAATCATCGGGGTCCGGCGATGTTCGAGTGCGCGATCGCGGATCGCCTCGTTCAGCCCGGCGAGATCCTTCAGGATGAGATCGCAGGCCCCGCGCATCTGCAGCGCCTGCGCGGTGTCGATGACGTCGGACGAGGTCATCCCGAAGTGCAGCCAGCGGGCGGACGGCCCGACTTTCTCGGCGACCGCGGTCGTGAAGGCGATGACGTCGTGCTGGGTGGTCTGCTCGATTGCGTCGATGCGCGCGATATCAAAGCCACCGCGCTCGCGAATGTCGCGCGCCGCGTCGGCGGGCACGATCCCGGCGGCCGCCATCGCTTCGGCAGCCGCGGTCTCGACCAGCAGCCAGGTTTCGTACCGGCGCTGGTCGCTCCAGATCCGCCCCATGTCGGGGTGTGTGTAGCGTGCGATCACGAGGGAGTCCAACCACGGAGGACACGGAGGACACAGAGGGACGACCCCAATGGGTATCCTCCGTGTCCCCTGTGTCCTCTGTGGTAAATACGTGCCTCTTCAGTCCAGGTCTAGCCGTTCACGCGGTATCTGCAACCCGTTCACGTTACCGAGCACGGTCGCCGCCAGCGAATCGTTCTTGAACAGGTCCGCCGCGACCCGCTGCACGTCGCCGGCCGTCACCTTTTCGATGCCGCTCAGCGTCTCGTCGAGCCCGAACTGCCGGTCGAAGTAGATCTCCTGCCGGGCCAGGTGCGACATACGGCTCGCCGTGTTCTCGAGGCTCAGCATGAGGCTGCCCTTCAGGTGATCCTTCGAGCGCTGCAGCTCGGCGTCGGGCACCGGCGCCTGCTTGACGTTGCGCAGCTCCTCGACGACGAGATCGAGCACTTCGCCGACGGCTTCGTTCGAGCACCCCGCATAGATCGTGAACGAGCCCGCGTCGCGGTACGCGCTCAGGCCGCTGAAGACCGCGTACGCGAGCCCGCGCTTCTCGCGCACGTTCTGGAACAGGCGCGAGCTCATCGAGCCGCCGAGCAGCGTGTTGAGCACGTAGCTCGAGTAGCGGTCGTCGTGATTCTGCGGATAACTGCTGACGCCCACGCACAGGTGGCTCTGCTCGAGCTCCTTGTTGCGGACCAGGATCTTCGGCACCACGCGGGGCGCCTCGTCGGCGGCCGGCGGACTCGGCGCCGTCAGCGAGCCGAACTTCTCGGCGACCAGGTCGCGCACCTTCGCGTGCTCCAGATTGCCGACGGCCGAGACGATCAGGTTCTTCGCCGTGTAGACGCCGTGGAAGTACTCGCGCAGCAGGTCGGCGCTGAACGATTCGACGGTGTCCTTCGTGCCGAGGATCGGACGGCCGAGCGGATGGTTTTCCCAGAAGCCCTGCGTGAAGAGCTCGTGGACGAGGTCGTCGGGCGTGTCCTCGACCATCTTGATCTCTTCGACCACGACCTTCTTCTCGCGCGCGACGTCGTCCGCGCTGAACGCCGGGTTGCGCACGATGTCGGAGAGGATGTCGATCGCGAGCGGCAGGTGCTCGTCGAGCACCTTGATGTAGTAGCTTGCGTACTCCTTCGCGGTGAACGCGTCGAGCTGGCCGCCGATCGAATCGATCGCCTGCGCGATGTCCTCGGCCGACCGGCTCGCCGTGCCCTTGAAGAGCATGTGCTCGACGAAGTGCGCGATGCCGCCGCGCTCCGCTGATTCGTGGCGCGAGCCGCGCGTCAGCCAGACGCCGATGCTGATCGAGCGCACCTGCGTCATCCGCTCGGTCAAAATGCGGAGGCCGTTACCGAGAACGTCTCTGACGATGGGTGTGTCCGACACGGTGGACCCTTATGCTACCATCGAAGCTTACCCACCCCGTTGAGATAACGTCATTACGAAAGAGCTAAAGTGGCGACGCCTGCGCGATCCGACCTCGCTGAACTGGAGCGATCCGCGCTCGAGGCCGCGCTCGACGCGCGCGGATACAAGATCTTCCACGCCCGTCAGATTTTCCGCTGGCTGTACCGCCGCGGCGTCACCGACGTCGAAGCGATGACGGATCTGTCGCGCGATCTGCGCGCGGCGCTCGCCCGCGACTTCACCATCACGACGCCGGAGCTGGCGCAGCGCGAGACGTCGTCTGACGGCACGGAGAAGTTCCTCCTCCGCCTGGCCGACGGCCGGCAGATCGAGTCGGTGTTCATCCCGGACACGCCGTCGATGACGTTCTGCATCTCTACACAGGTGGGCTGCGCGATGGCGTGCGCCTTCTGCCTCACCGGAAAGATGGGACTCGTCCGCAATCTGACCGCAGGGGAAATCGTCGGCCAGGTGCGCGTGCTGGCCGGCATGCTCGGCATGCGCGAGAAGGCGTTCAACATCGTCCTGATGGGGATGGGCGAGCCGCTCCACAACTACGACGAAACGATGAAGGCCCTGCGCATTCTGACCGACGAATACGGATTTGCGATGCCGCCGCGACGGATCACGCTGTCCACCGTCGGTCTGCTGCCGGCGCTCGAGCGGCTCGCGAAAGAAATCGTCATGCCGAATCTCGCGATCTCGCTCCATGCGCCGACCGACGCGCTGCGCGCGGCGCTGGTGCCGCTGAATCAGAGGTACGGCGTCGCGGACATCATCGCGGCCTGCCAGCGCTTTCCACTCCGCAAGCGCAGCCGGATCACCTTCGAGTACGTCCTGCTGGCCGGCGTCAACGATTCGCCGGACGACGCCCGGCGTCTGGCGAAACTGCTCACCGGCGTCAAATCAAAGGTGAACCTGATCCCGCTCAACGCAGCGCCATGCATTCCGTTCGAGCGGCCGGCGGACGTGGCGGTCGATCGCTTCGCGAAGATTCTCGCGGACCGCGGGCTCATCGTGTCCGTGCGGAAGAGCCGGGGGCGGGACATCCGCGCGGCGTGCGGCCAGTTGATCGTGGAAGGCCAGAAACGATCAGCCGGCCAGCAGCTCGCCGTGCTGATGTGACGTCACGCGCACCTGCACCCATTCGTTACGCGCGCGGCCAGCCGGAATTCTGAGCTTGAGATAGTTGTCCGTCACGACAAGCGATCCGTCTTCGAGGGTGAGCGCGGGGTGAATAGTTCCCACCTGCGAATCGTGAAAGCGGTCTGTCAGACGGCGGCCAATCTCGCGCACGCGGCGCCCGCGCTCGCGGACGAGTGCGCCCGGGATCTTTCCCTTCATCGATGACGCCGCCGTCTCCGGGCGGTCGGAGTATGGAAACACGTGGACGTGCGTGAGCGGCGAGCGTTCTAGGTACGACGCGAGCTGCTCGAAGTCATCGTCGGTCTCGCCTGGGAAGCCGACGATGATGTCGGATCCGATCGACGCGTGCGGCATGCGCGCGCGGACGGTGTCCACGAGCGCCGCGTAGTACTCACTCGTGTAGGGCCTGCGCATCGTCGTCAGCACGCGATTGCTCGCGTGCTGCAGCGGCAAGTGAAAGTGCGGCGCGAAGCGATCCGACGTCGCGACGAGGTCGACAATCTCCCTCGAACAGTCCATGGGTTCCAAGGAACTGATCCGGAAGAGAACAGGCTCGCCTGAAAGGCTCGCGCGACGCGCCAGCGCATGCAGGAGATCGATGAGGGACAACCGTGGCTCCAGGTCGCGCCCGTACGATCCGAGGTGGACGCCGGTCAGCGCGATTTCTTTAAAACCGGCCGCGACGATCCTGTCGACTTCCCGGAGCAGTTCGGCGACGGCCACACTCCGCGGCCTCCCTCTCGTGGACGGAATGATGCAGTAACTGCACGGCTCGGCGCAGCCGGTCTGCACGCGCAGCGTGAACGCGGTCCGGCCGGCGACGCCGGGTTCGATTGAAGAACCGCAAGGACCGTCCCCACCGCCGAAACGTGTTCCCGTCGGGAAAGCAACCGCAGAGTCCGCAGAGATCGCAGAAAGAATGACGTCCTGTCCATTCTCAGCGTTCTCAGCGCGCTCCGCGGTTGCTTTGGTGATGAGTGGCACAAGGCGAGGCTTGTCGTCGTTGCCGACCACACGCACGACATTAGGCAGCGCCGCCACTTCATCCGGACGCCGCGTCGCATAGCAGCCGGTCACCACGATCCGCGCCGACGGATTGTCGCGGGCGATGCGCCTGATCGTCTGTCGCGCGCCCTGATCCGACGTTGCCGTCACCGAGCACGTGTTCACGATGACGAGATCCGCCGCGTCCGGTGCGACGGCTCGCGCGCCCTTGGCCAGAAGCGCTTCCTCGAAGCCGAGCGAGTCAGCCTGATTGACGCGGCAGCCAAAGGTCACGACTGCGTACTTCATCTGAGGATGTGAGGATTTGGGGATGTGAGGAGTTGAAGACATCGTCAAATTCTCAAATCCTCAGATCCTCAAATCCTCAAATCCTCAGATGCGATGGATCGCAGCGATGGCTTTCCGTCCAATGTCTCGTCGGTATTGCATGCCGTCAAACGAAATCTCCTGCACGCCCGCGTACGCGCGCGCGATGGATTCGGCGTAGTCCGCGCCCCGGCCGACGACGGTGAGGACGCGGCCGCCCGCAGTCACGACGCGCCCGTCACGCTTCGCCGTCCCCGCGTGATAGACCGAGACGCCTTCGAGCGCTTCCGCGCGATCGAGGCCGGCGATCTCCTGTCCCGATTCCGAGGACTCCGGATAGCCGCGCGACGCCAGCACGACGCCGGTCAGCCGGTCCCGGCCGAGCCGGACGGTGGACTGACGCAACCCGCCGGTCGCACCGGCGACCAGCAGCGGGAGCAGCGGCTCGTCGATGAGCGGCAGCACGACCTGCGTCTCGGGATCCCCGAGCCGGGCATTGAACTCGATCACCTTCGGCCCGTACGAGGTGAGCATCAGCCCGACGTAGAGAAACCCGCTGAACGGATGGCCCTCGGCCACCATGCCCGTCATCGCGGGCTCGACGATCTCGCGCCTGACGCGCGCCTCGAGCGCCGCGTCGAGGAGCGGACTCGGCGCGAACGCGCCCATGCCGCCGGTATTCGGACCGCGATCGTCATCGAAGATGCGCTTGTGATCCTGCGCGGAGCCAATCGGCACGGCCGTGCGGCCGTCGCACACGAGAAAGAACGACACTTCCGGTCCGGTCAGACACTCTTCGATGACGAGGCGCTCGCCCGCCGCGCCGAACTTGCGCTCGCCCATCGCGGCCACCATCGCGGCTTCGGCCGCGTCGCGGCTCTCGGCAATGACGACGCCCTTCCCCGCGGCGAGGCCGTCGGCCTTAAGCACGACGGGCACTCCGAACTCGCCGCTGCGCAGGACGGCGAGGCCCTCGTCGAGCGAATGACAGGTATGAAAGCGCGCGGTCGGCATTCCGTGGCGCGCCATGAAGGCTTTCGCGAACGCCTTGCTCGATTCGAGGCGGGCGGCGGCAGCGGTGGGGCCGAACAGGAGTCTGCCCTCGGCCGCGAACCGATCCGCGACGCCGAGGCTCAGCGGCAGTTCCGGCCCGACGACCGTGAAGTCGATCTGCTCGCGATCGGCGAGCGCCAGCAGCGCGTCGACGTCGCCGACGTCGACCGGAAGCGTGCGCGCAAGGCGCGAAATGCCGGGATTTCCTGGCGCGGCGACCAGTTCCCCGACGTCGCGGTCGGCGGCGAGCCTGGCGACGATCGCGTGCTCGCGCGCGCCGCTTCCGATGACCAGAACTCTCATTGTGCGAGCGGCTTAGGGCGTGCAACCGCACCACGAGTTGCGCAGCGCGATCGGGACTATTTCGTTGACCTTGAAAGGGATTGCGCCTAGAATCCGCGCTTACTCGTGCTAGCCTAACATACTTGTTTTGGAAGATTTGAGGATGTGGGGATATGAGGATCTGAGGATTTGAGGTTCTCACGTCCTCAACTCCTCACATCCTCATATACTCAAATCGGTTGGGGGGTGTTTTACGCGTGGCTGAGGTAAAGATCCAGGAGGGCGAATCGATTGAAAGCGCGCTCCGCCGGTTCAAGCGGAAGGTTCAGCAGGAAGACATCATCAAGGACATCAAGAAGCACTCCTTCTATCTGAAACCCGGGGACAAGCGCAGGGCGAAACAGGCCCTCGCCCGCAAACGGAATCGGAAGAAGCTCCGGCGCGAAGAGAGTTAGCTCGACCCGACGAGGTAGCGACCGATGGAGTTCCAAGACAGGATCCTCAGGTGCGTGGACTGCGGCGCGGAGTTCGTATGGACGGCGGGCGAACAGCAATTCTTCGCCGACAAGAACTTCAAGAACGAACCGAAGCGGTGCAAAGCCTGTAAGGGCAAGCGCGCCTCGCGCCCGGCGGGCGTGGGGATGCCCCGCGAACGGGTCGAAACCGTAACCACGTGCTCTGCCTGTGGCAAGGAAACGACGGTGCCTTTCAAGCCGACTCAGGGGCGCCCCGTGTTCTGCAAGGAATGCTTCCAGTCCCGGAAGTTCGCCGGGGCTGGAAGCGCCTAACATTTTCTCTGAGGCGTCTGGAGCGTTTTCATGCAGATCCAGGAACGAATGGCCGGCGACGTCGTCGTGCTCGACCTGAAGGGCAAGATCACCCTGGGCGAGGGCGATGAGTTGCTCAAAGACAAGGTCAACAGTCTGGTCAATCAGGGCCACAAGAAGATCGTGCTGAACCTGGCCGATGTGCCGTACATCGACAGCGCGGGTCTGGGCGAAGTGGTCCGCACCTACACGACCGTGAGCCGCCAGGGCGGCAGCTTGAAGCTGTTGAACCTGACGAAGCGCATCACCGATCTCCTGTCGATCACGAAGCTGCTGACCGTATTCGAGACGTTCGACTCGGAAAACGAGGCGGTCCGGAGTTTTTCGGCATCGGCCAAGGTCTAGCCCGTCACCCGCGCTAGATGGCGCGCAGGCTGCTCGCCTCGCTGCGGCCGGGTCAATGGACGAAGAATCTGCTGGTCTTCGCCGGCCTGCTCTTCGGCCGGCGGCTGTTCGACACGGGCGCCGTGCTCGACGCGTGCGCGGCGTTCGCCATCTTCTGCGCCCTGTCCGGCGTGGCCTATCTCGTCAACGACATCGCGGACCGCGAGGGCGATCGCGGGCATCCGTCCAAGGCCTCGCGTCCGATTGCGTCGGGCGCGCTGTCCGTGCCGGCGGCCGTGACGGCGGCGGCCGTCCTTGGCGGCGGCGCGCTGGCTGGCGCGCTGGCGCTCTCACGGGAGCTGGCCGTGGTCGCCGCGGCGTATCTCACGCTTCAACTCCTGTACTCGGGTCTGTTGAAGCATCTGGTGATTCTCGACGTCCTGACGATCGCGGTGGGATTTGTCCTGCGCGCGGCGGCCGGGGCCGTCGCCGTGCACGTCGAGATCAGCCACTGGCTGCTCGTGTGCACGATTCTGCTGGCCCTGTTCATCGCGCTGGCCAAGCGGCGGCACGAGATCGTGCTGCTGGCGGACGGCGGGTCCGGCCACCGGCCGATTCTCGGCGAGTACAGCGCGCATCTGCTGGACCAGATGATTGGCGTCGTGTCAGCGTCGACGCTGATTGCGTACATTTTCTACACCATCAGTCCCGAAACGCAGGCGAAGTTCGGGACCGTCTGGCTCGGGCTCACGATTCCATTCCCGCTGTACGGGATCTTTCGCTACCTGTATCTCGTGCACCGGCGCGACGGCGGAGGGAGCCCGGCCGATCTGCTCCTGAACGACCATCCGTTGCTGGCCTGCGTCGCGCTGTGGGCGCTGGCCGTCGCCGCGATCATCTACTGGCCGGGATAATATTCAAGCTGTCAGCTCTCAACAGCCGGGTGTCGGCGTTCAGCCGTCATCGTGCGAAACACTGAGAGCCGATTGCTGAGCAGAAAGCGTTCCTTATGTCCGATTTCAACGTTCGCTCCGACTCCGTGAATGTCGAGCGTGTCATGGAGCAGATTCGCGCCCGCATTCGCGAGAAGCGCGGCGTCGACTACACCGAGCAGCAGATTCAGGAGCTGGCCAACGTGAAGCTCGAGAAGATCCTCGACCCGCGCGGCGTTCGATCGGATCTGCTGGACGAGTTCCTCAGGATGCAGCCGACGCGCCAGCCGGGCGACATCACCGCCGAGGCGATGCGAACGTCGAAGCTGTTCGCGTCGCACAGGGCGCCGATCCGGTTCATCCGGCGGCTGCTGCGTCCCATCCTGAAGCTGTTCATCAACCCGGCGCCGCTCGTCCAGGTGCTGGAGGGTGGGGCCCGAGACCCCTTGTTCTTCGAGCTGATCCACAACCTGGTCGTGGAAACGACGCGACTCGGGATCGAAGTGAAGAACCTCAAGATGAAGGTCGAGTCGCTGACCGGCCGGCTGGAGTTCAACGAGCGCCGCGCGCGCGCGCTCGAGAGCGTCGTCGTGTACAAGCCATCGGGCGATGAAGCCGCCGCGCCGCCACCGGCACCACCGCCGCCGCGGCCGTCACGGCCTCCTGCGCGCAACGATTACTACCGTCCGCCGGCGCCATCGTTCAACCACGCGACCGCGGCGCCGTCGACGAGCGGCCCCGCCGCGCCGGCGAGCGCCGCCCAGGGCTCCGCTGGTGGCGATCGCGCGCCGCAGATGGGCGGAGCGCCGTTCGTCCAGGGCGAGGGCCCCGGCCAGCGGAGCCGCAGGCGCCGCCGGAGGCGCGGACGCCGCAGCGGCGGCGGCCCCGGCGGCCCGGGAGCGCCGGCGCAGGGGAACAACGCGAGCCAGGCCGGACCCGGCGCCGCGCCTGAACCGGACGCCCCGCGGGCCGAACCCTCCGCTGAGCACGCGCCCGAGCCCCAGCCGCACGATCAAGGCACGTCCGGGCACGAGCCAGATTCTCAGTGACGCCAGAGTCTCCGGCCGTCTGCGTCATCGTCCTCAGCTGGAACGGCGGCGCGGTGTTGAAGGAATGCCTCGCGTCGCTGCGCGCGCAGACCCGCGCCACGCGCGTCATCGTCGTGGATAACGGGTCCACCGACGGCAGCCAGGATCTCGTCCGCCGCGAATTTCCGGAAATGACGCTGATCGAAAACGGCCGCAACCTCGGATTCGGCGAGGGGAACAACGTCGGGATCCGCGCGGCGATGGATGCGGGCGCCCAGTACGTCGCGCTGCTGAATCAGGACGCGCGCGCCGATCGGGACTGGATCGCAGCGCTCGTGCGAGCGGCGGAGGCGGACGTCTCGATTGGCGCGGTCGCGTCGCGTCTCGTCCTGCACAGTCACCAATCGCTGCTCAACGGCGCGGGCGTGGTGATGAACCTCAGCGGCTGCGCGTGGGACCGTGGCTTCGCGCGCGCGGACGGTCCGCAGTGGTGCACGCCCTGCGACGTGCTGGCCGCCACCGGTGGCGCGGTCCTGTACCGCACCGACGCGCTTCGCCGCGTGGGGCTCCTGGACGCCGCGTACTTCGCGTACTTCGAGGACGTGGACCTCAGCGTGCGCCTCTGGGACGCCGGATTCCGCGTCGTCTACGCGCCGGACGCGGTGGCGACGCATCGTTTTTCGTTCACGCTCGGCGACGAATCGTTCGGCAAGATCCTGCTCATCCAGAGCAACCGCTGGCGGTTCATCCTCAAACACTTTTCACTGGGACGGTTCAGGCACCCGAAAACCCTGATGGTCGTCGACAAACACTTCGCGCGCAACCGGCTCCGGCTCGGCCCGCGCGGACTGAAGCTCTGGCTGCGCGTCTACGCGCGCGTCCTCTCGTTTCTGCCGGGCGTCCTTCGCTACCGGTTCCAGCACCCGACGACGAAGGAACGCCGCGCGCGGTGGTGGCAGTTCGTCGCGCCGACGGCGGGCTTTCCCGACGTGTTCATGCCGGCGATCGATTACGACTTGATGGAATCGCCGGCCGAGGCGTGGACCAATCGCGTGATCATGGGCGTCAACGACACCGCGCTCGGCCAGGGCTGGTATCCGCTTTTCCGGCCGGAGCCGATGACGTTCGCGGAGCCCGAAGGTCCGGCGCTGCGTGACTTCGGATCGTCGGCCACGTGCTTCCTGCGCGTGGCCGCGCCGGGACCGCACGTCGTCCAGGTGCACGTGACGCAGCGCGACGAATCCAGAGACGCGCGCGACATCGAGATTCGCTGCAACGGTGAGACGCTGGGTCGGGCGGACGTCAGCGCGGAGCCTCGGGCGTGGCGCACGGTGCAGTTCCCGGTGACGCTGACCTCCGACACCGCGGTGGTGGAACTTCGCGTCGAGCGTCCGCTGCTCCGCGAAGAGTCCGGCGCGCAGGTGGATTACGGCGTGCGCGTCAACGAAGTCAGCGTGCTGCCGTCCGATTCCCCGCTGCTGCGCCGGCTGCGCGCGGCCCCGTCACACTAGTCCGGGCAGGCTTCGCTGGTGGCGTCCATCCTGTACATCGTGCATCGCTTCTGGCCCTATCAGGGCGGGTCCGAACGGTACTTCTTCGAGATCGCGAAACGGACGGCGGCGGCAGGCCACGACGTCACCGTGGCCACGACCGACGCCTGGGACGCGGCCCATCTGCACTTCCGCAGGCGTAAGCGCATCGAGCCGCTCGTCGAGCGCGTGGGCGGCATGACGATCCGCCGCTTCCGCGTCCGCCACTTCTTCTATCAGCAGCGGATCCTGCCACGGCTGTCGAGGCTGATTCCGACGCGGTATCCGATCTTCGACCGGCCGCATCTCCTGATCCCCGGCCTGCACTGGTGGCTGCGGACGACGTCCGAGCGTTTCGATCTCGTGCACGCCGGCGTCTTTCCGCACGCGCCGCTCATCGCCGCCGGATCGCGTTACTGCCGGACGCACGGCGTGCCGCTCGTCTGCCAGCCGATGCTGAATCCCGGCGAGCCGTACCGCGCGATGAGCAACGAGCAATTCACGAGCCCGAAGCTGCTGAAGCTGCTCGACCCGGCCGCGGCCATTCTGACCAACACGTCGTACGAGAACGACGTGCTGATCGAGAAGGGCATCCCGGCGGACAAGATCACCGTCGCGAGCCCGGCGGTGACGCCAGCGGAAGTGATGGGCGGCGACGGCGCCGCGTTTCGCGCCGCGCACGGCGTCACGGGGCCGATGGTGCTGCAGGTCTCGACGCAGACGCACGACAAGGGCTCGTGGCACACCATCGACGCGATGCAGCGGCTGCGCGTGCGGCATCCGGATGCGACCTTCGTGTTCATCGGATCGGTCGAGCAGGACTTCGTGAAGTTTCTCGACGCGCAGCCGGCCGAGGTGCGCCCGCGGATCCGGCTGCTCGATTACGTGTCGGAGCAGGAGAAGAAGGACGCGATGGCGGCGTGCGACGTCTTCGTCATGCCGTCGCGCGCGGATTCGTTCGGCATCGCGTACCTGGAAGCGTGGCTGTACGGCAAGCCGGTCATCGGCTGTTTCGGCGGCGGCGTGCCGCGCGTAATCGACGAAGGGCGCGACGGGTTTCTCGTGCCGTTCGGCGACTCGCACATGCTGGCGGAACTCATCTCCGGCCTGCTGAACGACCGCGCCCTGGCCGATGCGATGGGCGCCCGCGGTCGCGAGAAAGTGCTGGCACGGTACCGCTGGGAAGACACGCATGCCGTCGTCCAGAAGGTTTACCGGCAATGCCTGTATCGCGGACGGCCCGATACGTCGGCGCGGCCGCTGCGCATCGGCATCGACATCAGCCGGACGATCGGGGAGTCGACGGGCGTCGGCAGCTACGCCTCCAGCCTTGTCGCTGCGCTGGCCGCCATCGATCGCACCAACGACTACCTGCTCTACCCGTACTTCTGGGAGTGTTTCCCGCCGGCGTTCCGCAGCGCGCGCGTGCCGTCGCAGTCCAACTTCCGGTTGTGGACGCAGGATGCGTCACTCGAGAAGGTCCGCCGGCGATGGCTCGCGCAAACGCCGGATGTCGCGGTCGGCGATGTCGACGTCGTCCACAGCACCGCCTACACTACGCCGCCAGTGAACCGCGCGAAGCTCGTCGTCACGGTGCACGATCTCAGCTTCATCACGCACCCGCAGTTCCATACCGAGGCCAACCGGGCCTTCTGCCAGCGTGAGACCGCCCGTGCCGCCCGGGCCGCCGCGATGATGATCGTGCCGTCGCAGATCACGAAGCGGGATCTGCAGCGGCACTTCGGCGTACCCGACGGGCGCATCGCCGTCATCCCGGAGGCCGCCGCGCCGGAGTTCCGCCCGGTCGACGACGCGAGCCAGATTCGCTCGGTGCTGAAGAAGCACCGGATCGACGGCGACTACCTGCTGTTCGTGGGCAGCATCGAGCCTCGCAAGAATCTGACCGGGCTGCTGCGCGCGGCGGCGGGCTGGCTGCGGGCCGCTCCGGCGCGGCACCTGGTCGTCGCCGGACCTTCCGGGTGGCTGAACGACGACGTCAATCGGCGTGTAGACGAGCTCGGCATCCGCGATTGCGTGCGCTTCCTGGGCTACGTCGGCCGCGAGGACCTGCGCGCGCTGTACGCGGGCGCGCGGGCGTTCATCTATCCGTCGTTTCATGAAGGGTTCGGACTTCCGGTCCTCGAGGCCATGGCGTGCGGCGCGCCCGTGATCGCCTCGACCGCGCCGGCGCTTGCAGAAATCGCTGAGGGCGCCGCGAGACTCGTCGCGCCCGAGGACGCGGACGATCTGCGCAAAGCGATAGACGAGGTCGCGGATGACGACGTGGAGCGCGCGCGCCTGCGCGCGCTGGGCCTCGAACGGGCGGCACGCTACACCTGGCGCGAGACCGCGGAGAGGACGCTCGAGGTCTATCGGGCGGTGACGCGATCGTGATGTCCCCGCAACACGTCCACCAGATCCTCGCCACGCTCGGCTACGGCGACGCCATCGGCCACGAGGTTCTCGGCATTCAGCGTGTGCTGCGGGACGCCGGCTACACCTCGGACATCTTCGTCGAGAGCGTCGATCCCCGACTCGAATCGATGACGCGCGACTACCGCGACCTGCGCGACGTCAGCCACGCCGACCATCTGCTGATTCACCACTTTTCGATCGGCTCCAGGGCGTCGCGGACGGCGTTCGCGCTGCCCGATCGCATGGCGCTCATCTATCACAACATCACGCCCGCCAGGTACTTCGCCGGCCTGCACGAGGGGCTCGCGCGCCAGTGTTACCTCGGCCGACGCGAACTGCGGGCGTACGCGACGCGCTGCGACCTCGCGCTGGGCGACTCTTCGTACAACACGAAAGAACTGGAGTGCCTCGGGTTTCCGCGGACCGACGTGCTCCCGGTCGTGCCGGACTTCTCGCACCTCGATCGCGAGCCGAATGCGATGCTCGCGGGCGAGTTCGACGACGAGTGGACGAACATCCTGTTCGTGGGACGCGTGGTGCCGAACAAGAAGATCGAGGATCTCGTCAGCTTCTTCCACGCCTACCAGCGGAACTTCAACTCGTGCTCGCGCCTGCTGATCGTGGGCTCGCCGGCCGGGTTCGACCGGTACACCACGGCCTTGCATCACCTGGTCGCCACGCTGGGCGCGTCGCAGGTGCATTTCGCCGGTCAGGTCTCCGACGAAGAACTCGTCGCCTTCTACGACGTCGCCGATCTGTTCCTGTGCGCGAGCGAGCACGAAGGCTTCTGCGTCCCGCTCGTGGAAGCGTTCTACAAGGAAGTGCCGGTGCTGGCATACGCCGCCGCGGCCGTGCCGGCGACGATGGACGGCGCGGGCGTGCTCTACGCGGGCAAGGATCCGCTTCATGTGGCGGCGCTGATGGATGCCGTGCTGTCGAACGAGACGCTGCATGATCAGATCGTCGACGGTCAGCTCGCAGCGGTCGGCCGCCTGCGCGCAAAGGATTTCACGGCCGCGCTCCTGGGGTTCGTGCGCGACGTCCTGTCACGCCCCAGAGCGGCGTCGCCGCACGTCGTCCCGGACTTCTGGCAGCAGTTCGACGCGGCGGACGCGCTCGCAGCGCTGCGACTCGAACGCCCAGCCCTGTATCAGGCGCTGCCGCCGCACCCATGATCATCAATCAGTGGGTCCCGGCGGCGCACAAGGGCGATGCGGTGGGCGACAGCGCACGGCGCGTCCGCGATTTGCTGCGCGCCCAGGGTCACCAGTCCGACCTGTACGCACTCACGATCGACGACGATCTCCAGCACGACGTCCTGCCCTTTGGCGACCCGTCCGCCCGGCGGGGCGACGTGACGATCTTCCACTACGCGATCCCGTCGGCGATGACCGAGGCGTTTGCCTCGCTCCCCTCGCGCCGCGTCCTGCAATACCACAACGTCACGCCGGCCGCGTTCTTCGCGCCGTGGGATCCGGCGATCTTCCGCCTGACGGCGTTCGCGAGACGCGAGCTGGCCACGCTGGCCGGGCGCGTCGATCTCGCCCTCGGCGACTCGGACTACAACCGGCAGGAGCTCGTGAGCCTCGGCTTCGACGCGAGCCTGACCGGCGTGTTTCCGATCGCCATCGACACCGCGCGCGTGACGCGGCGCGTGAACCGGCCGGCGCTCGATCGGGTGCTCGACGATGGGCTGGTGAACTTCCTGTTCGTGGGCCGGATCGCGCCGAACAAGAAGATTGAAGATCACATCAAGCTCGCCGAGTGCTATCGCCGCCACGTCGACCGCGAGTTCCGCTGCATCTTCGTCGGCCGGTTCGACGCCGTCCCGCGGTATTATTCGATGATTCGGTCCCTGATCGCGGCCTACGATGTCCCCGACGGCCGCCACGTGTTCACCGGACCAGTCCCGGACGAGGAACTCGCCATCTACTACCAGCGCGCGGCGGTGTACATCTCGCTCAGCGAACACGAGGGCTTCTGCGTGCCGCTGCTCGAAGCCATGGCGGCCGACGTCCCGGTGCTCGCGTACGCGGCCGCCGCGGTGCCGGACACGCTGGGTGGCGCAGGCGTGCAGTTCGCACCCAAGGATCTCGAGCACGCCGCCGAGCTGCTCGGCGCGCTGACGTTCGACGATGACCTCCGCCGCGACGTGATCGCCGGACAGCGGCGCCGTCTGGCCGACTTCGGCGATGCGCGGATCACCCGCGACCTCACCTCGCTTGTGGATAGGCTCTCGTGAAAGTCGCGTTCATCGTCCAGCGCTACGGCACCGAGGTGCTCGGCGGCTCCGAGTACCACTGCCGCCTCATCGCAGAGCGGCTCGCCGGGCAGCACCAGGTCGAGGTGCTGACCACCTGCGCCCGCGACTACATCACCTGGAAGAACGAGTACGCCGAAGGCGCCGACCGCATCCGCGGCGTCACCGTCCGCCGCTTCGCGAACGCCGGCGCGCGCGACATCGAGGCGTTCAACCGCTACTCGGAGTGGATCTTCAACAACGCCCACACGCGCGCGGACGAGATGGAGTGGCTGAAGCAGCAGGGCCCGTGGTGTCCCGCGCTCATCGAGTACCTGCGCCACAACCATCTGCAGTACGACGTGCTCGTGTTCTTCACGTATCTGTACGCACCGACCGTACTCGGCCTCGAGATCAACCCCGTGCGCAGCATCCTCGTGCCGACGAGCCACGACGAGCCGGCAATCCGGCTCGAGATCTACAAGGACGTTTTCAGCAAGCCGGCCGCGCTCCTGTTCAACACGGACAGCGAGCGCACCTTCGTGCAGGACCTGTTCAGAGACCTGCCGAAGACCGAGGACGTCGTCGGCGTGGGCGTCGATCTGCCGCAGAGCCAGCCCTATCCGAGAACGCCCGGACGCCCGGACGAGGACGCAGATCAGAATGCGCCGCCCGGTCCGTCGACGGCTGAAGACGATGACGGCGAGGCGCGCGCGTATCCGTCGCATCTCCTCACCCGAGGCGCGATCTTCCGGCGCCGGCACCGCCTCTACGGCCCGATCCTGCTGTATGGCGGCCGCATCGATCCCGGCAAGGGGTGCGAGGAACTGATTCACTACTTCAGCGAGTACGTGAAGGAAGGCGGCGACGCGACGCTCGTGCTGATGGGCGTGAAGCTGATGTCGCTGCCGGAGGAACCCTTCATCCGCTTCGCCGGTCTGCTCTCGGATCGCGAGCGGCTACAGGCGCTCGAAGCGGCGACCGTGGTTTGCTGCCCGTCGCCGTTCGAGAGTCTGTCGTTGCTCGCGCTGGAGGCGATGTCTGCCGGAACGCCGATTCTGGGCAACGCGCGGAGCGCGGTGCTGGTCGAGCACTGCGTCCGCGGCAACGGCGGGCTGTACTACGCCGACCGCGACGAGTTCGTCGAGTGCCTCAAGCTGCTCATTCGCGACGACACGCTGCGCGCCGCCCTGGGCCGCAACGGACGCGACTACGTGCGGAAGAACTACAGGTGGGATATCGTGCTCGGCAAGTACGAGCGCCTGTTCGCCAAGATCCGCGGCGCGAAGACGTAGGGGCCGACCTCGGTCGGCCGGCGAAACCGTCCGCGGCCGCTACTCGTCGTCGAGCGCGGCGGGCGGCGCGACCGGGCCGGGCGCGGCCCCTACGAGGGGGACGTTAGGGACGTCCGGCGCCTCAGGCCGGGCCGGCGCCGACGATCGAGCGGCGGGATCGCCACCGTTGACGTTGCGCTTGCGGCGGGGCCGGATCTCGTATCGCTTGATCATCTCGTTCAGCGTCGTCGGCTTGATGTGCAGCAGTTCAGCCGCGCGCTTCTGCACGCCGCCGGCGGCTTCCAGCGTCGATTCAATCAGCCGCTTCTCGAAGTCTGTTATCACTTCCTTGAACGAGATCCCTTCGGGCGGCACGACGAACTGCGGCATCTGGAAGTTCGGCGCCTTCCGCACGTGATCAGGGATCAGCTCGATGCCGATGCCCGGGCCGGTGCTCAGCACGACGGCCCGCTCGATGACGTTCTCGAGTTCGCGCACGTTGCCCGGCCAGTCGTACTCGGTCAGCAGATCGAGCGCATCCGGCGTCAGCTCGAGGCCGTTCTTCCGGTTCTCCTCGCCATACTTCTCCAGGAAATGATGGACGAGGAGCGGGATGTCGTCTTTTCGTTCGCGCAGCGGCGGCAGCTGGATCGAGATGACGTGGAGTCTGTAGAAGAGATCCTCGCGGAACTTCCCTTCCTCCATCATCTGCCGCAGGTCGACGTTGGTCGCCGCGATAATCCGCACGTCGACCTTGATCGTCTCCATGCCGCCCAGCCGCATGAAGTCGCGTTCCTGGATGACGCGCAGCAGCTTGGCCTGCGTCTCGAGCGGGACATTCCCGATCTCGTCGAAGAAGATACTGCCCTTGTCCGCGAGGTCGAACATCCCCTTCTTCGGATACACGGCGCCGGTGAACGCGCCTTTCACGTGGCCGAAGAGCGTGGACTCGAGAAGGTCGGGCGGCAGATTGCCGGAATTCACCGTCACGAACGCTTTGTCCGACCGTGACGAGTTCGCGTGGATTGCCCGCGCGACCAGTTCCTTGCCCGTGCCGCTCTCGCCTTGAATCAGGATCGTCGACCGACTGGGCGCGGCCTGGATGATGAGATCGAACACCTGCCGCATCCGCGGGCTGCGGCCGATGATGTTCGCGAACTTGTGATACCGCTCCTGGATGTTCTGCCGCAGGTTGCGGTTCTCGTGGACCAGCCGCCGGCGCTCCATCGCGTTGCGCACGACAACGAGCACTTCGTCGTTCTTGAACGGCTTGGTGATGTAGTCGAACGCGCCGGCCTTCATGGCCGAGATCGCGCTCTCGACCGAGGCGTAGGCGGTGATGATGATGACCGCGAGGTCCTCGTCGATCCGCTTCAGTTCGTCCAGCGTGGCGATGCCGTCGAGGCCGGGCATCATGATGTCGACGATCGCGGCATCGAACGGCAGCGCCCGCGCCATCTCGAGTCCTTCGGCGCCGGACGCGGCGAGGCGGACGTCGTAGCCCTCGCGTGTCAGCAGCGTCTCGAGGATCTCGCGCATGATCTCTTCGTCGTCGACGACGAGGATCGTGCCGTTCCGTGATGTGCCCATAGGTTCTTCCGGTCCGGCCAGGGCCGGACGCCGCGCTCGCGACAGCGCTTACTGGGCCCGGGCCCTCCGGACCTCGCCGGGCGCCAGCGGGAGGGTCAGCGTGAACCGCGTGCCCTGTCCGACGGCGCTGTCGCAATGAATCGAGCCCTCGTGCTCGCGCATGATGCCGTACGTGATCGAAAGGCCGAGGCCGGTGCCGCGGCCGATCGCCTTCGTCGTGAAGAACGGGTCGTAGATGCGCGCGAGCTGCTCGGACGGAATGCCTGAGCCGGTATCCGCGATTTCAGCGACGACCGCCTCGTCCTCGATCCGCGTCGACACCGACAGCCACCCGCCGCTCGGCATCGCGTCGCGGGCGTTGAGGAACAGATTCAGGAAGACCTGCTGCAGCTGGTGCTCGATGCCGAGCACGAGCGCCTGCCCCGGCGCCAGTTCGCGGCGCACCTTGATGCTCCCCACTTCGAACTGGTGCTCGAGCAGCGAGAAGACGTCGGTGATGACCGCGTTGAGATCGACGTCGATGCGCTCGTGGCTCGACGTCCCCGGCCGGGACAGGTTCAGCAGGCCGTTGACGATCTTGGCCGCGCGGAACGTCTGGCGCTCGATCTTCTCGAGCAGCGTCGTCCTCGGGTCGGCCGGGTTCGCGCCCTCGAGGAGCATCTGCGTGAAGCTCGATATTCCGGTCAGCGGCGTGTTCACCTCGTGGGCCACGCCGGCCGCGAGCAGGCCGATGGACGCCATCTTTTCCGAGATCTGAAGCTGCTCTTCCATCCGCACCTGATCGGTGATGTCCTCGATCAGCAGCAGCGTGCCCAGGACTTCGTCGTCGCTGGCCGAGTTCTGGAGCGGCACTTCGGTGGCGTTCACCAGGAGGCGCGAGGCGTCGCTGGACGGCGCCGACAGCGGGACGCGATGGAGCGTGGCGCCGTAGGGATGCTCGATGCGCGCCGCGCGCAGCGCTTCGACGAACGGCGCGTCGAACACGTCGCCGAGACGCGCGCCCACGGCCGCTTCGCGCGCCACGCCGTAGAAGCTCTCGAGGGCGCGGTTCCAGCGGACGATCCGCTCCTCCGCGTCGAACACGACCAGCCCGTCGTCAAGCGACTCGAGGATGTTCTCGTTGAACTCGCGCATACGGCCGATCTCTTCGGCCTTCTGGTGCAGCTGGCGGAACAGCCGGCCGTTTTCTATGGCGGTCGCGACCTGGCCGGCGACCGCCGTCAGCAGCGCGAGATCCTCGCTGTTGAACGGCTCGTCGGTTTCCTTGCGGCCCAGCGCGAGCACCGCGATCGCGCGGCCCTCGAACACGCAGGGCACGAAGTAGAAGATTCCGGCGTCGCGCCAGAACTCGACCTCCTCGGCGACGAACCGCGCGCCCGCGATCGGATCGTCGAGCGCCACCGTGTGGCCGCTGTCGAGCCGCCCCATCAGCGACGACGTACGGGACAGGCGCGGCACGGGCTCGGCGAATCCGTAGGCGCCGAGCGAGGTGAAGTGTCCCTTGCGGGCGTCGTCTCCAGGGTCGCCCGGCGCGAGCATCAGCGCCATGCGATCGACGACCAGTGTCTCGACGATGCGCGCGACCAGGCGCTGGCTGAGCCGGACGACGTCGAGGTCGCTGTTCAGGTCGCGCGCGAACGCGACGAGCGCGCGCCGGTAGTCGTACCGATCGCGGTAGAACACGCGGTCCAGCGCGTTCTGCACGGCGTCCTTCACCGGCTTGAGGAGCACCACGATGACCGTCGTCGCCAGCAACGCGACGATCCAGTTGTGCCCGTCCCGGTCGTTCTCGAAGACGAACCCGACGGCCTTCCGCATCCCGAAATACAGCGTGATGCTGGCCGCGAGGAACGTGGCGTACACCAGGCCGTGCTTGATGATCACCTCCACGTCGCGCAGGCGGTAGCGGACGATAGCGCACGCAAACGCAAGCGGGACCAGACCCAGCGGAATCGCCGTCAGTTGGAGCGCAAACGGGGGATCCACGCCGAGCGCCCACGGCAGCGCGTACCCGAAGGCGAAGGGGCCGACGCCGAGCGCCGTCCCCCAGGCGATCCAGCGCAACTGGCGGCGCGCCGTCACCGACGTGATCTGCTGGAAGGCGCGTACCAGAATCGCCACCGCAGCGACGGCGCACACGAACAGGTAGATCGGCTCGAGACGATCCAGCGTCTGAATCACCCGCGAAAACACCCGACCGGACATCGTCCCTTGGGATCCACGCACGATCGCGATGACCCGCGCCGCGCCGAGCCCGAGCGCCGGCAGGTACATCCAGAGCGCGAGCCGCTCGGCGCTGGACGGCCGCTCCGGAAAGACGATCGTGAAGTGCAGGAGCAGCGGCGGCAGCAGCGCGAACGCGATCGCGTCACCCCAGTAGAACGCCCAGTCCAGCCGATCGAACGGGCCGCTGAACGAGAACGTGAAGACGCCGAAGAACGCGACGCACAGCCAGAAGAAGTGCAGCGTCGCCTGGTCGCGCGGGCGTCGCAGCCGGACCGAGGCGCCAACGAGCAGCGTGAAGAGCCCGACCGCCGCGAGCACGAAGTACATCGAACTGCCGCGCGGCGATGGCACGAGCGACAACTCGAGTGCCTGCTGGGTGCCGAGACGCAGCAGCGTGTAGGAGAGCCGTGTGCCGGCCTGGCTCTGATGCTGGTATTCGATCACGTCAGCGCGGGTCTGCACCGGGACGCCGTTGATGGCGACCAGGACATCGCCGCGCTGCAGACCGGCGCTGGCGGCCGCGGACCCGGCGGCGATCTCCACGGCGGTGACGCCTTCGGGCCGGTCGTCCCAGTGCACGCCGTCCTCGACTTCGTGCCACCGTGAGTACAGCGCGATATTGGCCAGTCCGAGGGTGAGAAGGGCCAGTGCCACGCCGACCGCGAAGACAGACCGGCCCCACACGAGCCAGCGGCTCTCGTTGGGCGCAGAAGACTCGGAGCGATCGAGCATGGGAGACGGCGCCGAATCGAGCTCACGCGTCGACACTTCGGCGCGCGCTTGAGTAGCAAAGCTCATACCCCGAACTCGACCCCGTTGCACATATCTAACTCACAGCGAGTATTGCACTTACTATCCGAGATCGACGGGAAAATCCAACGTCAGCTCCAACGAAGCGGAGCAAGTCTTCGGCATTATGGATCGGAGTTCCGGAGGGGGACGGAATCCGCTTCAGAACTTGAGCGTCAATCCGCCGACGATGCGCTTGGGGGGATGGACGACCAGCAGCTCGTCGTATACCGACTGGTCGAAAGCGGTGTCGCGGAAGAAGTTCCGGACGGCGACCAGCATCTCCCACTTGGCGTTGCTGAAGTCCATGAACGGCAACGACTGCCGCACCTGCACGTCGAAGCGCGAGTCGAGGGCCGGCCGCTTGCCCGCTTGGCCCGCGCGCGTGGCGGACGCGGTGGCGGCGGGATTGGCGAACGCGTTGCTCACGCGATACAGCACGACGACGTGCGTGGACGTTTCAGGGACGTCGGTTTCGAACGAGGTCGCGACGTCGTGGATCCGTTCGGGTTCGGACCGAATCGCCGACGGCGCGTAGAGCAGCATGTAGGCAAGATCGTCGGTCGGGCTCACGTGCGCCCGGGCCAGCGAGTACGCCACGGATCCGCGGATGCGCCCGGCAATGGCGGCCCGCAGTCCGGCGCTGATGCCCGAGGCATTGACGTCGCCGGCATTTCCCAGGAAGTAATTGCCAACGGCGGGCGCGCCTGGGAGGTCGAGGCCGAACAACGTGACGAGCTGATTGGCGACGTGCTGCCGGAAGGCGCGCACCGACACCGTGGTGGACGCCAGATCGCGCTCGACCTCGACTTCCATGTGATTCGAGTGCTCGGCCGCGAGCGGCTGCCCGGGCACGAGCGAGGAGAACGTGCGCTGCGGCGGCAGCCAGATTCCGCGGTCGAGGCGCGGCATGAACTCTTCCGCGCCCGGCGCGACGGCGCGGCGCGAGAACGTCGCGCTGACGCGGAAGCGATCGACCGGCTCGACGGTGAGCGACGCGCGCGGGCTCAACAGGTTCCGGCCGTCCAGGTAGTCGTAGCGCGCGTAACTGCCGCCGTAGGTGAGCGAGATGGCGGGCGACACCGCAAACGTATCGAACGCGTAGAGCGCGCCGGCGTTGCGGCTGCCGTCGGCGGCGCCCTGCGGTGCGGTCGCAAAGCTGCCGCCGTCGTAGCGCTGGGCGCTGTAGGACCAGCCGAGGTCGTACACGTGCCGTGCGGGCGCCCGCGTCGTGTATTCGCCGGCGACGATCCACGACGCGATGTCGCCCTGTGTGAGGGCCGCGCGGACCGTCCAGTCGGCGTGCTCGCCGACTGGCGCGCCGAGCGCGAGATACGCGATGCTGTGCGAGAAGTTCTCGGCCGTCAGCAACTGCTGCGGCGCGTCGAACGCGCCCGTCGTCAGCAGGTTCACCTGCCCCGAGAACGGCGTGCCTTCGAAGAAGCTGGTCGCGAAGCGGGCCGGCGACTCGACGGCGCGCGCGAACGCGCTCGCCGGCGTGAGCCCCAGCGCGTCGTGCGGCGTGTCTTCGGCCAGCAGCTCGGTCGGAACGGTCGCGTCCTTCAGGATGCCGCGACGCGCGTGGCGCAGGCGCCAGGCAATCTCGCTGTGATCGTCGGCGCCATCGGTGTCCGCGGCCGCCGGGGAATCCGCCGGCTGAGCCCCGGCCGACGGGACCGCGCCAAGACCCGCGGTTGTGACGGGGTACGACGCGGCGCCCGGCGCCGCAGCGCGGCGCAGCGCAATCGACGAGGAGGCGCGCGTGCTGGGCCGTACGTCGACGAGCTGACCGCGAGACGTGACGAAACCCGTGGAGTGCGCGCGCACGAGGTAGGACCCGGGCGAGAGCGTGCGCAGTTCGAACCGGCCGCTGCGGTCGGTGACCGCGAACCGGCTCATCGAGCCGAGCGCAGAGACCATCGCGCCCGCGATGGGCAGGCCCTGCTCGTCACGGACCTGGCCCTGAATGGATCCAGGCGCGAGCGCGGCCAGCCGCATGACGGGCTGCGCCTGCGACGCGACCTGTCCCGCGGCGACGGCCGGAAGGCACAGAAGCGTCAGACCGACGATCGTCGCCGAGGCCGTCGTGCCTGCCTTGCTTCTCATGTCCACTCCAAGCACTGAGTTCCGCCGATGCCCGGATGTCGCCGCAGTTACGATCCGCTGACCGAGAAATTCACTTCACGGACCAGCGTCTTGCTGGCGATCTTGTCCGTGACTTTAATCTCGAGCCGGTACGTCCCTTCGGGGAACGATGCCAGCGGCACCGCCTGCCCCGTCTGCAGCTGATGCCCCGCGGCCAGGTCGAACTGCGGCGGGAGCGTCTGCGCGTTCAGATTCTGGGGGTTCGTCTTGTTGAAAAACCTTTCGCCCGCCTTGCACGGCTCGCCCGCCTTCGGCTCGTTCCCGGCGGCTGCGACGCAGAAGTTGTACTCGACCAGCACGTCCGGCTTGTTCGCGCTGTCGACCTTCGGATTGTAGATCAGCATGAACGTGGACAGCTCGGACTTCTTGGTGAACTTGGTCTCGAACGCCGGCAGGATTTCCATCGCGCCGAGCGCGTACGGCCGATCCGACTGCTGCTGCGGCGTCAGGGGCGCCGGCAGCGGATCGATGCGCGAGGCGACGATGACACTGCTGGTCGTCAGGTCGCCGTTCCAGAAGTCCGGAATGACCATGGTCTGTTTCAGGAAGGAAGTCTTCGGCGGCGGCGCGTTCTTCGGCGCCTTCTCCGGCGTCGGCTCCTTCGCGATCACGAATACGTCGTAGGAGCCCGCCCCAACGGTGAACGAGCGCGAAATGCGCATCGGATTCTGGCCCGCCGCGACGGGGACGAAGCTGATGTCCTCGTAGGCGTAGTCGGGCTTCTTCTTGCTGTCCCTCTTGTCGTCCTTCTTCTGGCCAGGCGCGGGCGCGGCTTCGGGCGCCGCCTTGGCCACGACGCGCCAGTAGAAAGCGACCGTGCCGCCGGAAATTTTCGACGGGTCGATTGACACGGTGAACGGCACGTACTGTTTGTTGCCCTGCGCCTTCAACATGTCGTCACGCACCCACGCGAGCGAGAGGTCGCTCGGCGCCGGTTGCCCCGCCGCGATCTCGTCGACCAGCCTGACGATGCTCTGGATTTCCTTCTTTTGCGCTTCGTCCTGTTTCTTGTCTTTCTGCGCGAACAGGCCGACAGTCGCGGAAAGGACAAGCGCCACGGCCACAGCGAATGCGGGACGCCGATACTTCATAAAGCCCAGTCTCCCAAAGATGACGAAGTGAGGAATGGACAATAATAGGCGGCGCCTCCCAGTCAAGTCAAACCCTTCTGCGATCAGCACTTCAGCGGGGTTTGAGGCTCCTTCCCCCGTGCTACTCTAAATGCCCCGATGTCGGCGCTGCTCGACGACAGCCTCGTGATCGTGCTGGCCGGCGGTGCCGGCGAGCGCCTGTATCCGCTGACCAAGGAACGCGCCAAGCCGGCCGTTTACTTCGGCGGGCCGTACCGCATCATCGACTTCGCGCTCAGCAACTGCATCAACTCGGGCCTGCGGCGCATCTTCATCGCCACGCAGTACAAGTCGCTCTCCCTCAACCGGCACATCCGGATGGGCTGGAACATCGTGTCGGAGGAGCTCGGCGAGTTCGTCGAGATCCTGCCGCCGCAGAAGCGCGTCAGCGAGCACTGGTACCAGGGCACGGCGGACGCGGTCTACCAGAACCTCTACTCGATCATGCGCGAGAGCCCGCGCCACCTCATCGTGCTCTCGGGTGACCACGTCTACAAGATGGATTACTCGCGCATGCTGCGGTTCCATCTCGACCATGAGGCCGCCGTCACGCTCGCCACGATTGAAGTGCCCCTCGCCGACGCCCACCGGTTCGGCGTCATCGCCGTCGATGAGACGGAACGCGTCACGGGATTCCAGGAGAAACCCGCCGCGCCGAGTCCGGTGCCCGGCGCGCCGGACGTGGCGCTGGCGTCGATGGGCGTGTACATCTTCGACACCGACGTCCTCGTCGGCGCGCTCGAGGCCGACGCCAATCAGCCGACGACGCACGATTTCGGGAAGGACATCATTCCCACGCTGATTCATCAGGCGGCCGCCGTCTACGCGTACCGGTTCTACGACGAGAACAAGAAATCGTCCAAGTACTGGCGCGACATCGGCACGCTCGACGCCTATTTCGAAGCCAACATGGATCTCTGCCACGTGAATCCGGAGTTCAACCTCTACGATCCGGAGTGGCCGCTTCGCACGTATCAACCGCAGGCGCCGCCGGCGAAGTTTGTCTTCGCGGAAGCGGGGGCGCGATGCGGCCAGGCGCTCGATTCGGTGATCTCGCCCGGATGCATCGTGTCGGGCAGCAGCATCTACGGCAGCGTGCTGTGCCCCAACGTCCGCGTGCACAGCTTCTGCCACATTGAGCAGTCGATCCTGATGCCGGGCGTGCGGGTCGGGCGCCACGCGCGCATGCGGCGCGCGATCATCGACCGTGACGTGCTGATTCCGCGCGGAGCGCTAATCGGCTACGACGAGGCCGAGGATCGCCGGCGCCACACCGTTACGGACTCCGGCGTCGTCGTGGTCACGACCGATGACGAGCCGCTGATCGCGGCGCTGAGCGATGAAGCGCTGCGGTTCGAGGCGGAAGCCGACCGGCGCGGAGGAAGCTAGAAGGAAGAAGTTAGAAGTTAGAAGGCAGAAGGCAGAAGGCAGAAGGCAGAAGTAGAGAAGGGATGAATCAGTCGTGAAGATCGCGCGCGTGCACGGCCGCGAGATCCTGGATTCCCGCGGCAATCCGACGGTGGAAGTGGACGTCGTTCTCGACGGCGGCGCGATGGGCCGCGCAGCGGTGCCTTCGGGCGCGTCGACAGGCGAGCGCGAAGCGCTCGAGTTGCGCGACGGCGACAAGGCGCGATACGGAGGGAAAGGCGTCCGCTCCGCGGTCGCGCACGTCAACGGCGAGATCGCCGCTGCTTTGACCGGACGGACCTTCGATCAGCGCGGCCTCGATGCGGCGCTGATCGGGCTCGACGGCACGCCGACCAAGAGCCGCCTCGGCGCGAACGCCCTCCTCGGCGTGTCGATGGCCGCCGTCCGCGCGGAGGCCGCCGCGGCGCGCGTGCCGCTGTACCGGCACATCGGCGCGTTGTACCGGGGACGGGAGTCGGAGCCCTCTGTACCCGACTCCCGTCCCCGGTTCACCCTGCCGGTGCCGATGATGAACATTCTGAACGGCGGCGCCCACGCGGATTCCAGCGTCGACTTCCAGGAATTCATGGTCATGCCGCTCGGCGCGCCGTCTTTCGGCGAGGCGCTGCGCTGGGGCGCGGAAATCTTCCACGCGCTTCGCGGCATTCTGACAGCGCGCGGGCAGTCCACGGGCGTCGGCGACGAAGGCGGATTCGCGCCGAACCTCAAATCGAATCGCGAAGCCGTCGACGTCGTGCTCGAGGCGATCGGAAAGACCGGGCTCAAGGCGGGCACTGACGTCTGGATCGCCCTCGATGTCGCGTCGAGCGAGCTTTGGAAAGGCGGCGGCAGGTACACGTTCAAGAAATCGGGCGAACCGGATCGGACGTCCGACGAGATGATCCGTCTCTACGAAGACTGGATCCGCCAGTACCCCATCGTGTCGATCGAGGACGGCCTGGCCGAGAGCGACTGGAGCGGCTGGCAGCGCTGCACGAGCGCGCTCGGCGATCGCGTGCAGCTGGTTGGCGACGACGTGTTCGTGACCAACCCTGAGATTCTGAAGAAGGGCATCGCCGAACGAGTCGGCAACGCCCTGCTCGTCAAACTGAATCAGATCGGTACGGTGACCGAAACGCTCGACGCGGTGCGCATGGCCGCGGACGCGGGGTACGCGACGATCATCTCGCATCGCTCGGGTGAAACTGAGGACTCGACGATCGCGGACCTCGCGGTCGGCACTGCGGCGGGACAGATCAAGACCGGATCGGCGAGCCGGACCGATCGCATCTGCAAGTACAACCAGTTGCTCAGAATCGAAGAAGAGCTCGGGTCGGCCGCGGTGTTCGCCGGACGCACGGCCGTGCGTGCCGCCAAATGACCAGATAACCAGATGTCCAGATGACGAAATTAGTTCTGTTGCGCCACGGCGAAAGCACGTGGAATCAGGAGAATCGGTTCACGGGCTGGACCGACGTGGACCTGTCCGAGCGCGGCCGCGCCGAAGCGCTGGAGGCCGGGCGTCTGCTGCGTGAAGGCGGGTACGTGTTCGACATCGCCTACACGTCGGTGCTGAAGCGCGCGATCCGGACGCTGTGGACGGCGCTCGACGTTCTCGACCTGATGTGGATTCCGGTGATCAACAGCTGGCGCCTGAACGAGCGCCACTACGGCGCGCTGCAGGGACTGAACAAGGCGGAGACTGCGGCGACACATGGCGAGGCACAGACCAAGATCTGGCGCCGGAGCTACGACATTCCGCCGCCGCCGCTGACGCTCGACGACGAACGGCATCCGTCGCGCGATCCCCGCTACGCCGCGCTGAGCGCCGGCGAGCTGCCGCTCACCGAATCGCTCAAGGACACGGTCGCGCGGTTTCTGCCGTACTGGCACGGCACGATCGCGTTGTCGATCGCGGCGGGCCGGCGCGTCGTGATCGCGGCGCACGGTAACAGCCTGCGCGCGCTCGTGATGTACCTGGACGAAGTCTCGGAAGGCGAGATCGTCGGGCTGAACATCCAGACAGGCATCCCGCTCGTCTATGAGCTCGACGATCGCCTGAAACCGGTCCGCCACTACTACCTCGGAGATCCGGCTGCGGCGGCGGCCGCCGCGGCGCGCGTCGCGGCGCAAGCGGCGAAGAAGTAAGAAGGCTGACTTTCCTATTCGACCGGCTCCGCCGTTTCATCGGCCGCGATGCGCAACGACCGGAGGAATCGCCGATCGTTGGCCGTCACTTCGAAATTCCGCCGGGGTTGCACGACGCGCGCGGGCGCCGCCACTTTGGTGATCGCGGTCGATTGCGAGCGGCTGACAAACCCGACAACGGCTTCGAGCGTCACCTTCATCTCGAATCCGGCCGCCCGTGCTTTCTCGCGGCACGCTTCGACCTGAGGATTCTCCGCGACCGCGCCGGCAATCGCGTCGGCCAGCTCTCGTGCGAACCGGTTCACGACGTCGTCCATCTGTGCTGCCCTCCCTACGCCGCCGGGCCGGGTCCGGCGCGCTTCCCGATCGGATCCGCTACACCAGGGCGGTGAGCAGCGACCGGGCGCGTGAAGAATTCATGTGTCGGAAAGACCTTGTAGGTGAATCGAGTGTAAGCGCGAGATGCCATTCTGTCAAGGAGTTGCGGCGACGTTTTGGTCCGAGTCGCAGTACAATCGCGCCGTGCCCGACGCGCGGACGCCCGACGATCTCGCCGGCTGGCAGCCCGAGGCGGCGCTGGGAGAGCCTGGTGAATTTCCGTTCACGCGCGGCATCCAGCCGACGATGTACCGCGGCCGGCCGTGGACGATGCGGCAGTACGCCGGCTTCGCCACGGCCGCGGAATCCAACGCCCGGTACCGGTATTTGCTCGCGCAGGGCGTCAACGGCCTGAGCGTCGCCTTCGATCTGCCGACGCAGATGGGGTACGACTCCGATCACGCGCTGGCCGCGGGCGAAGTCGGCCGCGTGGGCGTCGCGATCGATTCGATCGACGACATGGCGGCGCTGTTCGAGGCGATTCCGCTCGACCGCGTCTCGACGTCGATGACCATCAACGCGACGGCGATCATCCTGCTGTCGCTCTACATGAGCGTGGCCCGGCGCCAGGGCGTGTCGTTACGGGCGCTCTCCGGCACGATTCAGAACGACATCCTGAAAGAGTACGTCGCGCGCGGCACCTACATCTTTCCGCCGCGCCAGTCGCTGCGCCTCGTGACGGACATCTTCGCGTTCTGCGAGCGCGAGCTGCCCAACTGGAACACGATATCCATCAGCGGCTATCACATCCGCGAGGCCGGATCGACGGCCATTCAGGAGGTCGCGTTCACCCTCGCGCACGCGATCGCGTACGTGCAGGCGGCGATCGACGCCGGGCTCGACGTCAACCAGGTCGGGCAGCGGCTGTCGTTCTTCTTCAACGCCCATAACGACTTCCTCGAAGAGATCGCGAAGTACAGGGCGGCGCGCCGGTTGTGGGCGCGGCTGATGCGCGACCGGTTTCACGCGACCAGCCCGCGGGCGCAGCAGCTGCGCTTCCACACGCAGACCGCCGGCAGCACGCTCACGGCGCAGCAGTCCGACAACAACATCGTCCGCGTCGCGCTCCAGGCGCTCGCGGCCGTGCTCGGCGGCACGCAGTCGCTGCACTGCAACGGGCGCGACGAAGCGCTGGCGCTGCCGACCGAAGAATCGGCGCGGATCGCGCTGCGCACGCAGCAGATCGTCGCGGCGGAGACCGGAGTGGCGAACACGGTCGATCCGGTCGCCGGCTCCTACACGATCGAGACTCTGACGAATCAGATCGAAGAAGGCGCGGCCGACATTCTGGCGCGCATCGACCGCGCCGGCGGCACGCTCGCCGCGATCGAAACGGGATTCATCCAGCGCGAGATCCAGGAATCGGCGTACAGAGCGCAGGTCGCGATCGACGCGGGCGACACAATCGTCGTCGGCGTGAACAGGTTCGCCGAAAACGGGACGGGGATCTTGTCCGCACCGACCGGATCGGGGAAAGCTTCCCGTCTCCTTTTTGCCATCGACCCTGACATCGAACGGACGCAGATCGAGCGCGTGCGCGCCGTGCGCGCCGGCCGCAACGCCGGGGCCTGCCGCGCGGCGCTGGCGGCGGTGACGGCGGCGGCGCGCGGCGACGGCAACCTCGTGCCGCCGATCGTCACGGCCGTCGAGGCCCGGGCGACCGTCGGCGAAGTCGCGGACGCGCTGCGCGCGGTTTTCGGCGAGTACCGCGAGACGGCGGCGGTATAAAGGTGGCAAAGGGCTGATGGCTGACGAGCCGCTGCTGCGCGTCGAACATCTGACGACGGTTTTCAATCTGCCCGGCGGCACCGTCCCCGTCGTCGACGACGTCAGCTTCGAGATCCGCGCCGGCGAGACCCTCGGCCTGGTCGGCGAGTCCGGCAGCGGCAAATCGGTGACGGCGCTCTCGATCATGCGGCTCGTGCAGCCGCCGGGCCGCGTCGCCGGCGGCAGGCTGCTGTTCAAGGGGCGCGATCTGTCGGCGCTCGACGAGCGGGCGATGCGCGAGGTCCGTGGCGCGGACATCGCGCTGATCTTTCAGGAACCGATGACCGCGCTGAATCCCGTCTTCACGATCGGCGATCAAATCGCCGAAACACTGCTCGTCCACGGCCGGGCGACGCGCGCGGAAGCCGCGGCGACCGCGGTCGAGTTGCTCGACGCGGTGCGGATTCCCGACGCTGCGTCACGCGTGCGCGACTACCCGCACCAGTTGTCCGGCGGCATGCGCCAGCGCGTGCTCATCGCCATGGCCCTCGCGTGCCGGCCGGCGCTTGTGATCGCCGACGAGCCCACGACCGCGCTCGACGTGACGATCCAGGCCGAGATTCTCGACTTATTGCGGGACATGAAGGCGCGGTTCCACGTGTCGCTGCTGCTGATCACACACGACCTCGGCGTCATCGCCGAGACGGTGGATCGTGTCGCCGTCATGTACGCCGGGCGCATCGTCGAGACCGGGCCGGTGCGCCCGGTGCTCCGCAATCCGAACCATCCGTACACGCGCGGACTGCTCGCGTCGATTCCAGGCGGCGCGCCCGGGCAGCGCCTAAACGCGATCGAAGGGTCCGTACCGCGCCTCGGCGCGCTGCCGTCAGGCTGCGCCTTCGGCCCGCGATGCCCTGACCGCTTCGACGCGTGTACGACGGCGCCCCCGCCCGACTATCCCACCGGCGTCGACCACGCGGCGAAGTGCTATCTGTACAATCCGCATTCCGCATTCCGCATTCCGCATTCCGATGCCTCTCGTTGACGTCTCACATCTCGTGAAGCACTTCGTGCGCGACGCGGGCCTGTTCCGCGCGGGCACGCGTGTCGCGGCCGTCGACGATGTGAGCTTCAGCATCGACGAAGGCGAGACGTTCGGGCTGGTGGGCGAATCCGGCAGCGGGAAGACGACGACGGGGCGTTGCATGCTGCGGCTCGTCGAGCCGACGTCGGGCGAAGTGCGGTTTCGCGGCGAAAACCTACTCGGATTCTCGCCGGGCCGGATGCGCGAGGCGCGCCGCCAGATGCAGATCGTCTTTCAGGATCCGTACTCGTCGCTCAATCCGCGGATGCGCGCGCGCGTCATCGTCGAGGAACCGCTGGTGATTCACAAGCTGGGCGAGCGGGCGGCGCGACGCGAGCGCGTCGCCGAGCTGTTTCAGCTGGTGGGACTGGATCCCGCGCACCTGGAACGGTTCCCGCACGAGTTCAGCGGAGGACAGCGGCAACGAATCGGGCTGGCGCGGGCGCTCGCGCTCAATCCCTCCTTCCTGATCCTCGATGAGCCCGTGTCGGCGCTCGACGTCTCGGTTCAGGCGCAGGTGGTGAACCTGCTGATGGATCTGCAGGAGCGGCTGAAGCTCACGTACCTGTTCATCGCACACGACCTGCGGCTCGTCGAGCACATCTGCAGCCGCATCGCGGTGATGTATCTGGGAAAGATTGTCGAACTCGGACCGGCCGCGGCAATCTTTGCCTCGCCGCAACATCCCTACACGCGCGCGTTGCTGTCGGCGATTCCCCTGCCCGATCCGGATGCGCCACGCCACCGTCTGGTGCTGGATCCAGCGTCAGTGAATCGTGCCGCCGCCCTGAAGGAAGTGTCGACCGGACACTGGGCGGCAATCTGAAACCGAAAAGTGAAAAGTGAAAAGTGAAAACTCGTAACTTTCCAGTTTTCAGTTCTCGCTTTTCAGTTTACGCAGCCCGGCGGACGTCGTTCTCGACCTGTCCGTCCCTGATGTGTATCGTGCGATAGGCGAACGCGGCCACGTCGGACTCGTGCGTCACGAGAACGATCGTGTTGCCGGCTTTGTGCAAGCGCTCGAAGAGCGCCATGATCTCGGCGCCGGTCTTCGAGTCGAGGTTGCCCGTCGGTTCGTCGGCCAGCAGGATCGAAGGATTGTTGACCAGGGCGCGGGCCACCGCGACACGCTGCCGCTGACCGCCGGACAACTCGTTGGGCCGGTGCGTCATGCGCTCGCCGAGCTCCACTTTCAGAAGCGCCGCTTTCGCACGTGCCTGACGATCCTTGGCGGGCACGCCGGCGTAGACCAGCGGCAGCTCGACATTGTGCAGCGCGGTCGCGCGCGGCAGCAGATTGAACGTTTGAAACACGAAGCCGATTTCCTCATTCCGGATGCGCGCCAGCTCGTTGTCGTTCATCTGGCTGACTTGCTTGCCGTTCAGCAGATAGGAGCCTTTCGACGGGGTGTCGAGGCACCCAATCAGGTTCATCAGGGTGGATTTGCCGGAGCCCGACGGGCCCATGATGGCCACGTATTCGCCGCGTTCGATCTGCAGCGATACGCCGCGCAGCGCGTGGATTTCTTCCGTGCCCATCACGTAGGTTTTCCAGAGGTCGACGGTTTCAATGAGTGCCATAAGGGTCCTAGACTCTGACGTCGGAATCGGGGTCTGCGTTCCAGATCCGGTCAGCTACCACTCTTGAGTCGTGCGATCAGGATTTTTGCGAATGCAGGCGCGTCGATCGGCATGTGCGCATCCCACACGCGCGCGTCTATGGGAATCAAGGTGAGTTTCAGGTTGCGCTGTTTGCGACGCTGTTCGGCGATGGCTTTCGCCAGTTCGCCCGCGCTCGCGAGCTTGGTGCCCATCAGAAAGACGCAGATGGCTTCATTCGCGGGCGCGCCCCACTGCCCGGCGCCCTTCCAGGCGTCGGCCACGGCCTCGGCGTCGACAATTGATACGAACCGGCCCAGCAGCCGCGGATGCTTGCTCTTCGAGAACATCTTGCTCTTTGGGACAAGCGCGATGTCGAATCCGCGCAACGGCGCCGACGTAAAGTCTCCGCCCACCGCCTCCAGCGCCTGATTGAACCGGCTCATCGTCGCCTTGCGCACGAACTCGTCGCGCGTGGCGCGCTCCTGCGTGAACTGCGAGCCCTGCGGCTGCGCGGGTTCCGGCGGGGGCGGAGGGACGGCCGCACTCGGAGCGGAGGGCCGGGGCGCACCGGGCTCGGGCGGCGCCGCGGCGGCCTGCGGGGGCGCACCGGCTTCCGACCTGCGCGCGCGATCGTATTCCGCGCGCCGGCCTTCGTCGGAGAGCACGCGGTACGCTTCGGTCAACGCGGCAGCCCGGTCGGCCGCCATGTCCTGAAATTCCTTACCGAGGTGTTGAACCTTGTCGGGATGGTAGCGCGCGATCTGCAGACGGAACGCCTTCTTCACCTCGTCGGCGGTCGCCGTGGGAGGAATCTCGAGAAGCTGGAAGTAGTCCTTCAGCGCCACCTACTTCTTGAACTCCGCGACGTTGGCGGCCGGCAGCTCGCGCCGCCCTTCGCGCGCTTCGCGATCGCGAAGCCGCTTTGGAGAGCGGCGCGGTTCGGACGCGCTGGGCGGTTCGGAAGCGCTGCGCGCGCAATAGGGGCAGAAATTCCATCCGGGTTGCATCGATCGTCCACAATGCTGGCAGCCGCCGCTCACGCGCTTGCCGCATTGCGGGCACGCGAGGAAATCGACGCCCACGGCCGCGCCGCATCCGGAGCACAGCGTGCGCATCTCGCGCACCTCGGTGACGACGCGCAGCAGTTCCTCCGGTGTCGTGATGCCGCTCTTGACCTTGGCCAGCCCGTCTTCCCCGAGGCTGATCATGCCGCCCGCCACGGCAACGTCGCGCAGCTGATCCTCGGTCGCCTTCGCGGAAATCAAACGGCGCAGCTTGTCGGTGACGCGCATCACTTCATAAATGCCCACGCGGCCGCGGTAACCCGTGTGATTGCACTGATCGCAGCCGACCGACTTGTAGAACACAATCGACGCCGCGTCGGCCTCGGCGATGTTCAACGCTCGCAGCGTGTCGGGCGGCGGCGTGTACTGGCGGCGGCAGTGGACGCAGAGGCGGCGCACGAGCCGCTGCGCGATGACGCCGACCATCGCCGACGCGATGACGAAGGGCTCGGCGCCGATGTCGCTCAACCGCGTCACGACCGACGGCGCGTTGTCGGTATGCAGCGTCGACAGCACCAGGTGGCCCGTCTGCGCCGCCTGCAGTGCGATCTTCGCCGTTTCCGCGTCGCGGATCTCGCCGAGCAGGATCACGTCGGGATCCTGACGCAGAATCGATCGCAGCGCGCTGGCGAAGGTGAGCTTGATCTTCTCGTTGATCTGCGTCTGGTTCACGCCCGGAATCTGATACTCGACCGGATCCTCGATCGTGATGATGTTGGTTTTCTCGGACTGCACCGCCTTCAGCGCGGAGCTGAGCGTCGTCGTCTTGCCGCTGCCCGTCGGCCCGACGACGAGAATCATCCCGTGCTGGTGCCGGAGGAACCCGCGCACTTCCTCGAGCGACGCCGCCGACATCCCGATCTCCTCGAGAGCGGGGACGCCCTTGCGGTGATCGAGCAACCGCATCACGACTTTCTCGCCGAACAGCGTGCGGAGCGTGGAGACGCGGAAGTCGACCTCGGTCCCGTCATCGGCCGCCGAGCGGAGGCGGCCGTCCTGCGGCAGCCGCTTCTCGGCGATGTCCATGCCCGCCATGATCTTCAGCCTGGCGATCAGCCCTTCGTGGACCCACTTCGGCAGGTCCATCACTTCCTTCAGCAGGCCGTCGAGGCGGTGACGGATGAGCACGCCTTTTTCCATCGGCTCGACGTGGACGTCGCTCGCCTTGCTCTTGATCGCGCTCTTGACGACGAGATCGACCAGGTCGATGATCGGCGCCGCTTCGCTGCGTTCCTTCAGCCCGGCGACCGGCTCGAAGACTTCTTCCTCGTGACGCCGGGCGAGCGCCGTTTCCTGCGCGGGCGCGTCGCCGCCGCGCATCCGGCCCGGCGGCGGCGCCGTGACCGCCAGTTCGCCGCCCGGTTGTGAGCTGCCGCGGACGATGAGCGCTTTGTCGGGATAGCCGGTCTGAATGGCATCCACGATGTCGCCGCGCGTCGCGACCACCTGCTTGATGCGATACCCGGTCTGGAACTCGAGGTCCTGCACCAGACTGAACAGCAGTGGATCGGACATCGCCACGGTCAGCAGGTTCTTCTCGAGCCCGATTGCGACGCAGATGCGCTTGAGCGCGACTTCTTTGGGAATCAGGATGACGGCGGAGGTGTCGGGCGGATTCTCCGCGAGATTGACGTAGGGAAAGCCGAGCTGGAACGCGAGGGCCTTGGCGATCTGCTTCTCGGTCGCCAGGTTCATGCGTACAAGCACGACCCCAAGGCGCTCGCCGGTGCGCTTGTGCTCCGTGAGGGCGTTCTGGAGATCGTCCTCTGTGATGAGGCCCGCTTGAATCAGGCACTCACCGATTTTCTTACGCACCGCGGACCCTCAGACCTGTGAAACCAGGAAATACAGAACGGTCGATTGTACGAACCGCTTCCCGGTCGATCAACACCAAAGCGTCGTGCAGTTTCGAAAACGTCATCGAATACTCCACATTCGGTGGTCGCTGCGCTGACGTACACCATTCCGTGTGCGTCTAGCGGACATTAGCGCCCAAGGTCAAGCGCCTCGACCGGCCGCTTCCATCACGGAGCAGGACAGAGTTGGCATCGATGTCGACGACGCGCGCGCCGCGCACTTCATCCCCCAGCCCCACGATGTGGCCGTCCACAATCGCGAGGCGCCGTTCCGCCGAATACAGGATCGTTCCCAGCACCGCATCGAACCTCCCGGCCGGTTCCTGCACGTCCGCTTGACTCGCAGATCGCGCGCGAACAGCGCGAGGCGCGGCAGTGATGGCCCGTGCGGCACGCGCGGGCGGCGCCACGCTCGTCAGCAGCGTGGGCTGCGGCACCGGCACCGCAAGTTCGGCGCGGACGATCGGCGCGGAGGCCGTCGGCAATTCACGCACGCGCGGTGCGGGCGCGGCCGGCGGCGGCGGCGAATCCGGCTCACGGGACACGATCGACACCGGAGACGAGGGCATCGGGGGCGTTGCCGTGGCGATGCGCAGCGGAGCCGGCGGAGGAACGGGAGTCGTGGGGCGAGCCGCCGGGGCCGCCGCATGCGCCACCGGCCTCGAGGCGGTCGACTGCCACCACGAGCTCGCAGAGACGCGCCAGCCCGCGCCCCATCCGACCGCCATGCCCGCGACCACCGCGGCGCGCGAGAGCACAACGCGCGAGCGCTGGCGATTGCGCGCGCGCATCAGGTTGAGAGGTGCCGGCCAGTCCGCGGCGGACGCCCACGCGATCCGCAGTTCCGCCACGCGGTCGCGCAGGTTGATGCCGTCTCCAGCCGCGTGCTTTGCGTCGATGGCGAAGAGCGAATCCAGCGGCTCGACCTCGAGGTCGAGCCGTTCCATGAGCGGGACCGTCATGCTGCGCAGCTCGGGCAGGCCGCTCGCGATGCAGATGTGGCGCACCGACGTGGTCGAGCCGCCCGCCGCGTGGAAGAACCCGGCCAGCTCGTCGGCGAGGCGCGCAGCGATGTCCTCGCGGCGCCGTGGCTGGCGCCCGCCTGGGCTCTCGACGTAGCCCCACAGGAGCATCCGGCTGACGATGAGAGCGCCGTCCCTGATTAGTGCGATCGCCGTCGACGTTTCATCGAGCGCGATGAACGCCTCGATGTCTTCCGGTCCGGATCGATCGCGGCGCGCCCGCATCAGCGCATTGAGCGCGATCGCGGGCGTCATCACGGTGCGGACGCGAATGCCGGCGTCGATGACCGGCTGCATCGCGGACTTGATCGCGGCCGCGGACGCGAGCGCCACGACCACTGGCCGGCGTTTCCCATCGCGCGGCGGACCCGCGGGCGCGATGTCCACCAGCATGTCGAGGGTCGGCACGCCCGCCGCCGAGAGCGCCGCAATCGCTTCGGCGCGCATCTCTTCGTACGATCCGGGGCGCACTAGGACTTGACGATGCTCGCTCGCCGGGCCCCAGACCACGACCGCCGCGCGGTGGCGACGGAACGACCGCAGCGCGGCCGTCGTCTGCGGCCCCGACGGCGGCAGGACGGCGCACCACCGCACCCGCGTGTCACGGCGCCGCGCCGGGCCGGATTCCACCTCGACGATGCGGCACGCCGCTCCCGTCAGTTCGATTCCGACTCGTGTGCGCATGTCAGGCTGGCGGGACGGAGACTCCCGTCTTTATGTCGGTTCGAGCGCGTTCACTCGGTAGCCACCGCTGTTCCGGGTCGCGCACGATTGCGCGCCGTTGCACCCGCCGTCGACTTGCGTTCACGCGGCGATTGGGGCGACTATGCTGAATCCGACATGGGCAGTAACGACACGGTGTTTGCCGGAGAGGGGGGCGCGAACCTTCAGGCGGATCTGCGCCATCAGATCTCGACCGTGCTCACTGATCGCGCCGATGCGATCACCGCCGACACGGTCGCGATTTTCCCGTTCAGCGGCATCGATGCGCTCGCCGCGGATTACTGCCGCCACATCGCCCAGATCCTGCTGCAGTTGCTCGCGATCGCCGTCCGCGATGGCCGTCTGGATCCGCACAGCGGCTTCGTCACGGATCTGCACCGGATGATCCTGGAGCGCGTGCTGCCAATGGAACGGCTGTTCACGCTCGCCTATTTCGCCGAGCGGAAGGCGCTCGACGAACTGGCGCTTGACGAATCCATCGGCGCGGTCAGCGAGCTGTGGCCGCTCGTCGCGCAGTTCGTGCGCCGCGGATCGTTCGATCTGCTCGGCGCGTACGCCGCGCATGCGCAGCGCGAGCCGGCCGAGGCCGCGGTCATCGACCGTCTGACCACGCTGCACACGCGCGTGATGCTCGAGGCGGTGATGGCCAAGGAAGTGGAGCGCGCCGGACGATTCGGCTATCCGATTGCCCTGATTCTTTTCGACATCGATAACCTGTCGGCGATCAACCAGGACTATGGCTACGGCGTCGGCGACCGCATTCTCGAACGGCTGGGGATTCTGATGCGGCAGTACTTTCGCCACCACGACTGGGTCGCGCGCCACTCCGAAGACTCGATTGCCGTGCTCCTGACGCGGACGGACGCGAGCAACGTCAACGAGTTGACCGAACGCGTGCGGGCGACGGTCGAGGAACGCATGGGCTTCACCGACCACCGGACCGATCGGCGGGTGACCGTGACTGTGAGCGCGGCGGTGGTCAACGTCGAAGTCGCCGTCGGCGACGTGATCGATCCCGATCGCATGCTGAGGGAAGCCGAAGCGGCGCTCGAGCGCGCGAAGAAGAAGGGCAAGAACCGCGTCGAGTATGTCGATAACTTCTCGGCGCGCCGCCACGGCGCCGCGGACCCCGAGCTCAGCTAAGCTAGCCGTACTCCTCTTCGTAGTTCGCCTTCAGCTTCGCCACCACCGCCGGATCCGCCAGGGTCGTCGTGTCGCCGAGCGCCTTGCCCTCGGCGATGTCGCGCAGCAGCCGGCGCATGATCTTCCCCGAGCGCGTCTTCGGCAGGTCGGCCGTGAACAGGATGTCGTCGGGCCGCGCGATAGCGCCGATCTTCTTCACGACGTGCTCCTTCAGCACGTCGGCGAGATCTTTCGTCGCGTGCGTGCCCTCTTTCACCGTGACGAACGCCGCGATCGCCTGCCCCTTGATCTCGTGCGCGCGGCCGACGACCGCGGCTTCGGCCACGCCGGGGTGATCGACCAAGGCGCTTTCGACTTCCATCGTGCCGATGCGATGGCCGGCCACGTTGATCACGTCGTCCACGCGCCCGAGCAGCCAGAAACAGCCGTCCGCGTCGCGTTTCGCGCCGTCGCCGGTCACGTAGACGCCGCTGCCCCACTTGTTCCAGTACTGGCGCACGTAGCGTTCCGGATCGCCGTAGATACCGCGCAGCATCGACGGCCACGGGCGCGTCAGCGCCAGCAGGCCGCCGCCGACGTCCACTTTCTCGCCCCGTTCGTTGCGGATCTCGGCGGCGATGCCGGGGAACGGCCGCGTGGCCGACCCGGGCTTCAGCGTGGTCACGCCGGGCAGCGGCGTGATCATGATCGCGCCGGTCTCGGTCTGCCACCACGTGTCGACCACCGGACATCGATCGCCGCCGATGAAATGGTAGTACCACACCCAGGCTTCCGGGTTGATCGGCTCGCCGACCGAGCCGAGCAGGCGCAGCGACGACAGATCGCGCTTCTTCGGCCACTCCGTGCCCCACTTCATGAACGCGCGAATGGCGGTGGGCGCCGTGTAGAACACCGTCACGCCGTAGGTTTCGATGAGCGACCAGAATCGATCTTTCTTCGGCCAGTCCGGCGCGCCTTCGTACATCACGACCGTCGCGCCGTTCGCCAGCGGGCCGTAGACCACGTAGCTGTGGCCAGTCACCCAGCCGATGTCGGCCGTGCACCAGTAGACGTCGTCCTCGCGCAGATCGAAAACGAGCTTGGTCGTCGCGTACGTGCCGACCAGGTACCCGGCCGTCGTGTGCACGATGCCCTTCGGCTTTCCGGTCGTGCCGGACGTGTACAGGATGTAGAGCATGTCTTCGGCGTCCATCGGCTCGGGATCGCATTTGTAGGACGCGTCCTGCATGAGGCGGTGGTACCAGTGGTCGCGGCCTTCCTTAATGTGGACCGGCATTTCCGCATGGCCGCGCTGCACGACCACGACGTTTTCGATCGACGGCGTATCGGCGAGCGCTTCGTCCGCGACCTGCTTGAGCGCGACGATCTGACCGCGCCGGAAACCGCCGTCGGCGGTGATGAGCACCCTGCACTGCGAGTCGTTGATGCGATCGCGCAGCGACTCGGCGCTGAAGCCGCCGAACACCACGCTGTGGACCGCGCCGATCCGCGCGCAAGCCAGCATCGAGATCGCGAGCTCGGGAATCAGCGGCAGGTAGATCGCGACGCGGTCGCCCTTGCGCACGCCGAGCGACGTGAGGACGTTGGCGAACGCCGACACCTGGCGGAAGAGATCGAAATACGTCAGCGTGCGCCGGTCGCCGGGCTCGCCTTCCCAGATGAGCGCGGCCTTGTTGCGCCGCGGTCCGCGCACGTGCCGGTCGAGACAGTTGACGCTCGCGTTGATCTTCCCGCCGACGAACCACTTCGCGTGCGGCGGCTGCCAGTCGAGGACCGTGTCCCACCGGCGCGACCATTCGAGCTCGCCGGCGAATCGCGCCCAGAACGCTTCGGGATCGCGGTCGGCCTCGGCGTAGATGCGATCGTCGCGGACGACGGCGCGGGCGGTGAACTCGGGCGGCGGGGAAAAAGAGCGGTCTTCGCGGAGAAGATCGGCGAACTCTGCGCGCTTGGGATCGGCCATGCGGCCGATTGTACAAGGGGACGGGAGTCGGAGACAGTTTCAGCCGGCGCCCGTCCCCCGCTCGAGGGCCGAGAGCCGGGCGCGCACCTGGACCGCGAGATCGCCGTTCGAGACGGCACCGAACCGCAGGAACGCCTGGTAATGCTCGATGGCCGTCACGGCATCGCCGCCCTCGTCGGCAAGCACGGCCAGGTTGTAGTGCGAGCCGGCATTGCGCGGATCGATCGCCAGGGCGCGCCGCAGCAGATCGCGCGCTTCGGCCAGGCGACCGCCGGATTTCTGCACCAGCGCCAAGTTGACGAGCGATTCGACGTTGCGCGGATCCGCGGCCAGGGCGACGCGGAATTCGGCCGCGGCGCCGGCGGGCTGATTGCCGCGCATCAGCGCGACCCCGAGATTGTTGTGCGCCTTCACCGATCGCGGATCGATGGCGATCGCCCGCTGGAACTGCCGCACGGCCTCGTCGAGCTGGTTGCGATCGGCGTACAGCAGCCCGAGGTTGTTGTGCACCTCCGCGCTGCCATCGTTCGCTTCGAGCAGCCGGCGATACTGCGCGAGGGCATTGTCGAAATCGCCGATGCGCTGGTAGTAGAGCGCGAGCGCGAAATGATCTTCAGGCGGCGGCAGCGGCGCGGGCGGAGGCTGCAGCGGCGCGGGCGCTTCAGCCGGCGCCTGCTGCGGGCGACGCGGAGCGGACGTGTGCGGAGCGGCCGGTGCCGGCCGATCGACGGCCGCGCGTTCCGGCGGAGCCGGGCGCTCGGTGACCGCCGCCGACGGCGGACGCTCGGGCGCCTGGCGTGGCGCCTGCGGCACCGGCGGTTGGAGCGCCTGCGTCTCCCGACCGGTCAAACGCGGCGCGACCCCGCCGGCCGCAGCCGCAGGCATGGCCTCGGTCAGCCGCGGCGCGATGAGTGGGGCGCTGGACGCCGAAGTCGGCGTTGGGCTTCCGCCGGGCGCGGCGGGCGCGGCCGCCTTTGGATCCTGTGGAGCCTGTGGACGCGGCGTCTGTTGCGCAGGAGGCGCCACCCGCGCGGCCGCTGGCGGCGGCGCCGGACCGGTCGCACTCGCGGGGCTCGTCGTGGGCGGCGCGAGCCAGATGATCAGCAGCGACAAGCCGACGAACCCGACCGCAACGGCCCCGACGCCGTACACCATCAGCGTCCTGACCGTCGGGCGGCCGCCCCGGCGGCGGCGCGGATAGCCCAGCGTCGCCAGGACCGAGTCGGTGCGCGCCGTCCGCCCCGGTTCGCCGGGTTCCTCCGGTTCGGGCGACTTGCGCCGGAGCGCATCCAGAATGAGGCTCACGGTTCCAGACCCGATCGTGGCACATCTGCCTCGGGCGCGCGCGGCGGCGCCATGACGGCTCCGTTCGCAAACGCCGCGGTGACGACGCGCGCCTCACTCGACGGCACGGCCGTCTTGAGGCGGGCGACCTCGCCGAGCGCCTGGGCGGAATCGGCGTAGGCGCCGGCGAGCACGCGCCGCCAGCGGCCCGGCGTTCCGAGATCGACGTCCGCGTAGAAGACGCGGAAACCGGCGGCCTCGAGCCAGTCCGTGAGCGCGCGCACGTCATCGGCCGTCGACGCCTCGGCGGTCGGATAGGACCCGACCAGAATCGTATGCGTCGCATCGGCGGGCAGGCGGCGACGTGCGTTCGCATCCGCGAGCGGTCGCGGCTGCGCGAGATCGCGCGCCGGCGCTTCGGCGTGCGCGGTCGTCGAGACGGCGGCATGCGCGACGCCCGCGAAACGCTGATAGAGGTACGCCGTCGCGCCCACGGCCGCCGCCGATGACATCAGCATGCCGGCCACCGCCGCGGCGATCGGCGCCGGGTGCTTCAGCCGCGCGAGCGGCGATGCCGCCGGCGCCGGCAGGTCGAGGCTCGCGGCCGCGTGCACGACCAGGTCAGCGGTGATCTCCGCCGTGTGCGCCGAAAATCCCGCGAGCAGCGCGCGGTCGCACATCAGATTGATCAGACGGGGAACGCCGCCCGACAGCCGGTGCACGCGATCCAGCGCGTCGCCGGTGAAGCGGACCGACGCGGACCCGCCGGCGATCGTCAGCCGGTGCGCCACGTAGGCCGCCACGGCCTCGCGATCGAGCGGTTTCAGCTCGTAGCGGATGGACACACGCTGATCGAGCTGGCGCAGATCCGGCGAGCGCAGCTGCGCCTGCAGCTCGAGCTGGCCGACGAGAATGATCTGGAGCAGCTTCTCCTTGTCCGTTTCGAGATTCGAGAGAATACGAATCTGCTCGAGCACCGGCAGCGGCAGGTTCTGCGCCTCGTCGATGATCAGCACCGCGCTCGCCTTGAGCGGGATGAGACCCAGCAGAAAGTCGTACAGCGTGTCGACCAGGTCCTGCTTGCTGACGCGGGCGAGCCGGCCGGCCTTGATCTCCTCGCGCGAGATCACGCCGAAGTCCTGAAGGATCCGCTTCAGCAGGTCCTCTTCGGTCAGGAACGGATTCAGCACGAGCGCGGTGAACGTGTTGCGATCGATCTGCTCGAGCAGCGCCCGGCACAGCGTCGTCTTGCCGGTGCCGATGTCGCCCGTCACGACGATGAAGCCTTCGCGCCGGCGGATGGCGTACTGCAGGAGATCGAACGCGTTGCCGTGCGACTGCCCGCGATAGAGGAACTTCGGGTCCGGCGTCAGGCTGAACGGCTTTTCCGCGAACCCGTAATACCGTTCGTACATGTTATTGGACCCCGACGCCGGTCACGAGCCTGGGCGTCAGCAGGATCACCATCTCCACGTGCTTCTGCACCACGATTGTGCCGCGGCCGAACCAGCCGCTCCCGGTCGTGTTGGCGACCGTCTTCTTCTCGCGGACCTCGCGGGTGTACGTGAACCCGGACAGCACGAGCGTCTCGCCGCCCGCGACGCGCGCGATCAGATCCGCCTGGCCCGTCGCCGGCGGCTTCACGATCGGGCTCACGCTCAAGGTCACGACGCCGTCGGCCACCTGCGGCGTCACGCTCAAGGCGACGGCATCCGTGCTCACCAGCGCCGGCTCGTTGTTGAGCGTCAGCAACCGGGGGATCGCAACGGTCGAGACTTTGCCCTGCGCGCCGAGCAGCGCGAGCAGTTTCGTCGCGTCGGTCACGCGCAGGCCGGTCAGCGACGGGCGAGGCGCGGCGCCCGGCGCCGCCGCCGTGCCGGCCAACTGCGCGGTCACGGCCATCCAGTCGATCCCCGGCGCGCTGGTGTCGGTCGGCTCGACTTCGAGGATCCGCACATCGATCTGAACCTGCCGGTGCACGCGATCCTGCACCGCGTCCAGATAGATGGCGACGCGGGCGAGCCGCTCTGGAAAGTCGGTCACCTGGAGCAGTCCGGCCTTGCGGTCGACGTTGAACGTCGCGCGCGGGGACAGCAGCGATCGCACGCCGCTCGTGAGATCGCCGAACACGTCGGTCTTCGTCGTGCCCGACACGGTGGCGCTGCTGCCACCTCCCGCCGCAGTGACGCTCGTCGTGCTCGATCGATCCGTGGCCGCGTAGTTGAGGTCGAACAGGCGCGTCTCCGGCTCGCGCTTGAAGACGCGGATGAACGTCCCGTCCAGATCGGACGCGAGGCCGAGGGGCGGGAGGATCAGATTGAGCGCCTGGCGCACGGTGACGTTCTTCAACTCGCCGATGAACGTGCCTTCGATCGTCGGATCGGGCACGATGCTGAGGCTCGTGCCGCGCACGAGCAGGAGCAGGAGATCGCGGACAGGCACCGGCTGCGCGAACGTCAGCGTGAACGCGCGGCTGTCGAGATCGGCTGCGAGCGCGCGGTCATCGAGCTGCGTCAACGGCAGCGCTGGCAGGGCCGGCCGCTGCGGCGCCTGGGCGAGCGCGATGGACGCGCCGGCACCCAGCACCACGCACCCGGAACCCAGCACGGCACGCAGGACGGCACCCCGCACCCCGCACCCCGCACCCCGCACCCGTACAGACACCCGTTCCACGGTCAGGTTTTCGGTCTGTCGAAGGTTGGGCGATAGACGCTGGAGTGTGCAACGCCGCGCAGCAGCGCGGAGGTCAGACGCCGGGGGTGACGTCCACGACGGCGGGAGGCGCCGGCTTGCGGAACAGGGCGGCGCCGAGCAGGCCGCCGAGCGTGGAGAAGATCGCGCCGATGAACAGCATGAGCATGAACCCGACCACGCGGCGGATCAGCATGATGCCCACGCTCAGCTCCACGTTGGACCCGGACATGCGATCGAACATGTCGCGCATCTCCGGCGACATGCTGCCGGTCATGTCGATGAAGCGCTGCGCCATCGCGCGCTCCATCGGCGCCATCAGGATGTCGATCGGAATGGCGAGGACGAAGTGCACGCCTGCGCCCACGAGGCCGGCCAGCAGTCCAACGAGCGCGCCGTCGCCGGGCGCGATCGGTCCGGCCTGATTCTGCTGCAGGACGTAGGCGGCCACGACACCCCCGCTCACCACCCACAGGCAGCAGCACAGGTTGCCGAGGTAGATGAGCGGCAGCGCCGACAGGACGCCCATCACCGCGCCTCCGACGAGCGCGGGCTGTACGTAGCTGGGTTTAGTCGTAGTACTCACGGCCCAGGTGCGTGATGAGCTCTTCGCCCTTGAGGTAACGGAGCGTGTTCTTCAGCTTCATCAGCTGAATGAACAGATCGTGCTCCGGGTACAGGCCGGGTGCGTGCACGGGGCTCTTGAAGTAGAAGGACAGCCACTCCTGGATGCCGTGCATGCTGGCGCGCTTGGCGAGATCGAGGAACAGCGCGACGTCCAGCACGATGGGCGCCGCCAGAATGCTGTCGCGGCAGAGGAAGTTGATCTTCAGCTGCATCGGGTAGCCGAGCCACCCGACCAGGTCGATGTTGTCCCAGCCTTCTTTGTTGTCGCCGCGCGGCGGATAGTAGTTGATGCGGACGACGTGGCAGAGGTCCTGGTAGAGATCCGGGTACAGCTGCGGCTGCAGGATGTAGTCGAGGACCGACTTCTTGCTCTCTTCCTTCGTCTTGAACGATTCCGGGTCGTCGAGCACTTCCCCGTCGCGGTTGCCGAGGATGTTGGTCGAGTACCAGCCGGCGACGCCCAGGAGCCGCGCCTTGAGGCCGGGCGCAATGATCGTCTTGATGAGCGTCTGGCCCGTCTTCAGGTCCTTGCCGGCGAGTGGCGAGCCGGTCTTCGCGGCGAGATCGACCAGCGCCGGAATGTCCGCCGTCAGGTTCGGCGCCGCGTTCGCGTACGGAATCCCTTCGCGAATCGCCGCGTAGGCGTAAATCATGCTCGACGGAATCGACGGATCGTTCGCCTCGAGCGCGCGCTCGAACGCGGCGATGTCGGCGTGCGCCGGCCCTTGGGTGGCAAAGATCTCCGTGCTGCCGCACCAGACCATGACCAGGCGATCGAGCGCGTTGTCGGCCTTGAACTTCCGGATGTCGGCGACGACCTGCTCGGCGAGATCCTTCTTGTTCCTGCCCTTCTTGACGTTCGGGCCGTCGAGCCGCTTGACGTAGCGCTGATCGAAGACCGCGGGCCATGGACGGATCCTCTCGAGCTCGGGGCGCACTTTCTCGAGCAGCGCGGGCTCGATCACGCCGGCCGTCTTCGCGGCGGCGTAGCAGTCGTCCTCGAAGATGTCCCAGCCGCCGAACACGAGATCGTCGAGCGACGACAGCGGCACGACGTCGCTGATCTTGGGCGAGCGGCCCTCGGTCCGCTTGCCGAGCCGGACCGTGCCCATCTGCGTCAGCGAGCCGATGGGCTTGGAGAATCCTTTGCGTATGGCGAGCACGCCGGCGATGGTGGTGGTGCTGACGGCGCCGAGGCCGACCAGCAGCACGCCGAGTTTGCCGCGTGCAGGAGCGATGTCAACAGGTGTAGGCACGAAAGGAAACTATATCATCCGCCCACGGTAAACTGTCGCCGATGGCCCTGAATCCGTTCGTGCGGCGCGACAACCCATATCTCCTCGTGGTCAGCATGACGGGCGTGAAGATGGGCGACCGGCTCGTGCAGGTCGGCTGCGCCCACGGTGGACGCCTTGCCGCCGTGGCCGGCAAGGTCGGACTCTCGGGCCGCGCGGTGCTCGTCGCGCCGGACGAGGCGTCGGCCGCGCGCGCGCGCAAAGCCGCGAGCGACGCAGGCGTGCTCGTCGAGATCGAGACGGGACCGCCCACGCGCCTTCCGGTCGAAGACGCTGCGTTCGATCTCGCGGTCGTGGACGAAACCGGCGGACTCCTCGGCACGATGCGCCCCGAAGATCGCGTCGTCGCGGTCCGCGAGCTCGCACGCGTGCTGCGTCCGGGTGGTCGAGTCGTGGTGATCGGCGCCGCCCCGCGCGGCGGACTCGGCGCGCTGCTGACACGCGCACACAGCGGTCCGCCGTTTGCGGCGTCGGGGCAGGCGACGCTGGCGCTCGAAGCCGACGGTTTCAAGTCGGCGCGCATGCTGGCAGCGCGGGAGGGTTTGGTGTTTGTCGAAGGGATCAAACCTCGAAATGGCTAATGGCTGAGGGCTAATGGTCCGCCACCCACCATCAGCCATCAGCCATCAGCCATTTCATCGCGCGCACGTCAGGTGCCTCCCGCCGTCGATCGGAATCGTCTCGCCCGTCATCCATCCCGCGCGATCCGACGCGAGGAAGAGAATCAGCGCCGCGATGTCGTCCGGCTGGCCCGGACGGCCCAACGGATGCGTTTCCTTCGATCGCTCGAGAAACGCCGCGTACTGCGGCTCCGCCATTCCCGATCGCCGGTGCAAGTTGGTCACGGTGACGCCGGGGTTGACCGCGTTGACGCGCACGCCGAGCGGCGCCAGCTCGATCGCCGCGCAGCGCGTGAGGTGATCGACGCCCGCCTTGCTGACGCAGTACGCGAGCACGCCCGGAAACGATCGGAGTCCGTTGACGCTCGACACGTTGACGACGGTCCCCTTGGTGGCCTTCAAATGCGGTGTGGCAGCGCGCATCAGCCGGAACGGCGCGCGCAGGTTGACGGCCATCATCGTGTCCCAGATGTCGTCGGTGGTCGCCTCGAGCGGGCCGCTCGCGATTACGCCGGCTGCGTTGACGAGCACGTCGAGCCGGCCGAAGGCGCCGGTGGCCGCGCCGACGATGCGATCGGGCGCGTCGGCGGCGGTCAGGTCCGCGCGACAGGTGACCGGCTGTCCCCCGGCGGCGCGCACGGCGTCCGCGACCTCAACCAACACGGTTTCATTACGTCCAACCAGAACGACGGATGCGCCGTCCCGGCCGAAGGCCTCGGCCGTCGCGCGGCCGATGCCGCTGGTAGCGCCCGTCACGATGATGCTCTTGCCGGCAAATGACATGGCGTCAGTCTAGCCAAAACGGGGACAGGTCTCCCTGTTAGAGTACGGATCAGTCCCTGGGCACTGGAAAACCGCCGGAATACGCCGAAAACTCCAGGCGAGCGTTTTGCTTCGCGTGAAGCGGGAGTGATGCACACCCAGACGCCCGACGTGTACTCGGCGCGAGAGATCGCCCTGGCTGCGGGTGTGTCCGAAGCGCGCGTACGCGCCGCGCTGGGCCCGCAGGCCTCGCTCTTCGTCCGGCACGCCGATGCCGTCCGCCTGGGCCGCGCCCTGGCGCGTCACGCCCACGCGGACGACTTGTTTTCGCTCTACGCGGGTACCGATGCCGGGCTCGAATCGACGCCCGTCTTCGCGGCGTCGAGCGCACTGCACGCGGGGATGCTCGCGGCGCTGGTGCTCGTCGCAACGTTCAACGTCGCCCCGAGAATCGTGAACTTCGACGCGCCGGCGCATCTCGTCGATCCGATGCAGCTGATCTTTCTCGCGACGCCGGGGCCCGGCAGAGGCGGAGGCGGCAGCGGCTTCGAACAACCGGCACCGCCGCCCAAGGCGACGCTGGAAGGCAAGCGGACCGTGAGCAGTCCCGCACCGGAGGTGCGCCAGCCCACGCCGATCGTTCCGGCGCCGAAGCCACTCAATGCGGAACCGCTGCCCGCGCTCATCGCGCCGATCGTGAGCGCGCCCGCGGATGCGCAGACGCGCGCGGGCGTCTTGCAGCAGACCGACGTCACGCTCGACAGTCATGGTCCGGGCACGGGCGGCAGTGCGGGCAGCGGCGCCGGCGCCGGACTTGGCGACGGCACGGGCAGCGGCCTCGGCCCCGGATCCGGCGGCGGCACGGGCGGCGGGCCGTATCGGCCGGGCAGCGGGATCGATCCGCCGCGCTTGCTGCGCGAAGTCAAAGCGGACTACACCGAGGACGCGCGGCAGCGCGGGCTGTCGGGTGAAGTCGTCATGGAAATCGTCGTGCGCCGCGATGGATCCGTCGGCGACGTGAAGGTGCTCCAGGGGCTCGCCGGCGGATTGAACGATCGCGCGGTGCAGGCGGTGCGCCAGTGGCGGTTCGCGCCCGCGCACAAGCAAGGCGAGCCGGTTGACGTGATGGTGGAAGTCTCGGTGGAGTTCAGGCTGCGATGACGTTTCTCATCATCGTGACGTTGAGCTCGCTGCTGCTGGCCGCCCTGATGTCGGTGATCGCGTGGCGTCTGGCCGGCGAGGAGCGGCGCCGGTCGGAGGCGCGCGTCGCCGTGCTGTCGACGGAGATTCACGACGCCGATACCGCGCCCGCGGCGGCGGCTCAGAACGTCGCGCTGAGCGCCGACCTGTTTTCCGCCGCGAGGCCGGAAACCTCGGCGGGCCGGTGGGCGACGGTCGCCGGGCTCGGCGTCATCGCCTTCTGCACGATCCTCGCCCTGGCCGTCGGACTGAGCGGTGCCCGCTCCGCGACCGGCCCGGCCGCCGTGGCGCCGCCGCTCGAGCTCGTCGCGCTCGATCAGGATCGCGACGGCGACCGGCTGGTGATTCGCGGCGTCGTGCGCAATCCCGCGGGGGGGCCCGCCGTCGCCGGGCTCACGGCGGTAGTATTTCTGTTCAATCGCGATGGCGGCTTTCTGACGAGCGAGCGGTCCGCGCTCGGCGCGGCGACACTGGGGCCCGGCAGTGAATCGCCCTTCGTCGTGACCGTCGCCGGCGCCGGCGACGTCGGGCGTTACCGGATCAGTTTCAGAACCGGCGACCGCATTGTGCCGCACGTCGACACGCGCGGGAAGAGCGGGAAAAGTTAGAAGGCAGAAGGCAGAAGGCAGAAGGAAGAAGGCAGAAGTGAAGACCAACAGCCTCGCCGTCATCGGTCTCGCGATCGTCGTCGTCGGGACGGCGCATGGGCAGCAGCCGCAGGCGCCGCCGGCGACCCCGCGCATCACTGAACCGTCGTTCAGGTTCAAGAGCGGCGTCGAGCTCATCAACGTGACGGCCACGGTGTCGGATGCCAGCGGGCGATTCGTGTCCGGCCTGAAGCAGGAAGACTTCCTCGTCTACGAGGACGATCAGCCGCAGGCGGTCACGCATTTCAGCGCCGAGCGCGTGCCGGTCAGCCTGGGCATCGCGGTGGACACGTCCGGCAGCATGGCCGGCACGAAGATGCAGGAAGCGCAGAGCGCCCTCGACAAGTTCCTGTACGAACTGCTCGACCAGCGCGACGAGATCTTCCTCTATCGCTTCAGCAACTACCCGACGCTGCTGCAGGACTGGACGACGGATCGCCAGCTGCTGACACGCGCGCTCGGCCGCTTGACGGCGAACGGCGGGACGGCGATGTACGACGCGGTCGCCGAAGCGATCCCGCTCGCGCAGAAGGGACAGAACAGAAAGAAGGCGCTGCTCGTGATTTCCGACGGCAACGACACCGCGAGCCGGACGAGCATCGTGCCGCTCAAGCAGATCATCCGCGAGAGCGAAGTCCTCGTGTACGCGATTGGCATCGATGGTGCCGGCGAGACGACGTTCAGGTCGCCGCCACCGCCGCCGGTGCGCGTCCCGGTGCCGTTTCCGTTCCCGCCGCGTGGCGGGCGCGGCCGTGGCGGGTACCCGATGCCGCCGACCGGAGGCGGCGGCACCGGCGGCTATCAGCGCAGCGGACGGAACGACGACCGCGTCAACGTCGCGGCCCTGCGCGACATGACCGACGACAGCGGCGGCCGGACGGAAATCATCCGCGACGCGCGCGATCTCAATCCCGCGACGGCGAGTATCGCCGACGAACTGAGCAAGCAGTACTACCTGGGCTATCCGTCCACGGGAAAGAAAGACGGCCGCTGGCACGACATTCGGGTCGAAGTGAAGAACAAGTTGTACCGCGTGCGGGCACGTCGGGGGTATGTGGCCAGTTGAAATTGCGGATTGAGGATTGCGGATTGCGGAATGCGGAGCGGCCTCTCAATCCGCAATCCGCAATCCTCAATCCGCAATAGAATGCTTCGTGCGTTTGCTCGCGATCGCGGCCGGTCTCAGTCTGCTCGGCGGGTTCGGCGGACTCGGCGTCGCGGCGAGCCTCCTCGCCATTCCAGACCGCGTTCGCAGCCGGCTGGTGCCGTGGCTCGTCAGCTACGCGGTCGGCACGCTCCTCGGCGTCGCCCTGCTCGAGCTCATGCCGCAGGCGCTCGCGGCGCTCGGGCCGCGCCAGGCGCTCGGCACGCTGCTCGGCGGCATCCTGACATTCTTCGTTCTGGAAAAACTCGCGATCTGGCGGCACTGTCACACGCACGAGTGCGACGTGCACCGATCGAGCGCGCCGCTCGTGCTGATCGGCGATGCCGCGCACAATTTCATGGACGGCGCCGTGATCGGCGCGGCCGTCGTCACGTCGATTCCGCTCGCCATTAACACGGCCATCGCCGTCCTCGCGCACGAGATCCCGCACGAGGTCGGCGACTTCGCGATTCTTCTGCACGCCGGCTACAGCAAGAGCCGTGCGCTGATGTTCAACGCGCTGGCGGAAACCGCCGGCATCGCCGGAGCGGTGCTCGCGTTCCTCTTCCTCGACCGGCTGCCGGGGATCGGCCCCTATTTCCTGGCGTTCGCCACGGCCAGCTTCGTGTACGTCGCGATGTCGGACCTCATTCCCGATCTGCATCGCGGCACGTTCGACGACAGTCCCGTGCGACAGGTGTTGCTGGTCGGCGCCGGGATCGGCACCGTCCTGCTTCTCTGATCACTCATGGAATCCAAGAATCTCGCGACCGTTCAGAACATGTGGCGCCGTGAAGTCGAAGCGGCCGCCACGTATCGACACCTCGCGAACCGCGAGAAGGATCCGAAGCGCAGGGACATCCTGAACCGCCTCGCGGAACAGGAGGAGAAGCACGCCGCCCGCTGGTCCGAGCGCATCACGCTGGCGACCGGCCGCACGCCGGACCCGAAGGAGGTCGAGCGCGGTCTCTCGTGGTTCCAGCGCATCTCCGATCCCAACGTCGTCCTGCATCGCCTCGAACAGGAAGAGAACAAGGCCGAGGCCGAGTACGACCAGTTGATGGCGCGGCTCAGCGATCCGACCGATCGCCGGATCGCGGAAGACGCGATGCTCGAAGAACGCGATCACGCCGTCGTGCTGCGCACGCTTGCCGGCGGCGCGATCCCGACGCCGCGTTCGACGCTGGACACGATCCTGCGCCGCGAGCGCTGGCACGCCAAAGGCACCGGCTGGATCGGCGACGCGATCTACGGCGTCAACGACGGCCTGGGCGCCGTGTTCGGCATCGTCTCGGGCATGGCGGGCTACACGGGCGGCAGCGAGGTCGTCCTCGCCGCCGGTCTGGCCGGCACGCTGGCCAGCGCGCTCTCGATGGGCGCCGGCGCGTACCTGTCGTCGAAGTCGCAGCGCGAGGTCTACGAATCGGAAGTGTCGCGTGAGCGCGCGGAAATCGAGGAGGACCCGCACGAGGAACTCCTCGAGCTCGAGCTGTTCTATCAGCTGAAGGGCTTCTCGGCCGAGGAAGCCCGGACGATGGCCGAGCGGCTGCAGAAGGAGCCGAAGCAATTCCTGAAGACGCTGGTGCATGAGGAGCTCGGGCTCAACGAAGAGTCCTTCCCCAACCCCCTGCGGTCGATGGTCACCGCCGCCGTCTCGACCGCCATCGGCGGCTTCATCCCGATCATCCCGTTCTTCTTCACAGTGGGCATGCCGGCCGTCATCGCGTCCTTCATCATCAGTACGATCGCCCATTTCGCCGTCGGCGCGTCCAAGGCGCTGGTGACCACGCGGTCCTGGTGGGCGAGCGGCACGGAAATGACCATCGTCGGCATCCTCGAGGCCGCCATCACCTACGGTCTCGGCGTCGCGTTCGCGGGTCGCTGAACACGGAACGTCAGCGACTGTCGTCATCGGAGGACAACTCCTTGTTCGCCAGCCTCCAGTCTCCAGACTTCAGCCTCTAACCGCCGGCCTGACCGCAGTTTTTGTGAGCGCTCCGCTGGCATCCTCTTTGCCACCTTCATCGGCAGAACTTGTGAAGCGATGGAGGTGCAGCATGTTCACCAAATTGTGTGCGCTGACGGCCGGCGTGATCCTGAGTGCAAACGTGGTGTGGGGCGCACCGAACGTCGGCGCCGAGCGGAAAGATCTGCAGGTGCTCAAAGACGTGGCGACCAGCGTCGAGCGGTACACGCAGTTCACGATCTTCGACGACGTGAGCGCCCACGTGAAGGACGGCGTCGTGACGCTGACCGGCAGGGTCACCATGCCGTACAAGCGCGATGACCTCGAAAAGCGAATCGCCAGAGTCGACGGCGTGCGCAGCGTGCGCGACGACATCACGGTGCTGCCGGTGTCGCAGTTCGACGACGAGCTGCGGTACAAGATCGCGCGGAAGATTTACGGCAACTCGAACTTCTGGAACTACGCGATCATGCCGAACCCGCCGATCCACATCGTGGTCGAGCGGGGACGCGTGACGCTCACCGGCGTGGTCAATAACGACGTCGACCGCGTGCTCGCGCGGTCGCTGGCGTCGTTCTCGGGCGCGCTCACGGTCACCAACGAGCTGAAGACGGACGCGGAGGTCCGGGACATTCTTGAAAAATCCGAGTGAGCTCACGGTTCCCTTTGGGGACGACGCGGCGAGCGCCGTGACCTCGGCGCGCGCCTACCGGACGGACGGCCCGGCCGTGGCCACGCTGATCCTTGGCCACGGCGCGGGCGCCGGACAGCGCAGCGTGTTCATGGTTGATTTCGCGCACGCGCTGTCGTCGCTCGGCCTCGACGTCATCACCTTCAACTTCCTGTACACCGAACAGCGCCGTCGAATTCCGGATCGAGCTCCCCTACTCGAAGCGTGCTATCGACGGGTGATCGAGGTCGCGCGGGCGGAGGTCGAGAGCGCGCGGCGCTTCCTCTTCATCGGCGGTAAGTCGATGGGCGGACGCATCGCGACGCAGGTGGCGGCGGCGGATCGTGCACTGCCGATCGCGGGTCTTGTGCTGCTCGGCTATCCGCTGCATCCGCCGGGGAAACCCGACCAACTCAGGGACCGGCACTTGCCCTCGGTACAGCGGCCGATGTTGTTCGTACAAGGCCGTCGTGATGCCTTCGGCACACCGGCTGAGCTCGCGCCGGTTCTCGAGCGCCTCGCGCCCGCGCCGTCGCTGCACGAGGTCGACGGCGATCATTCGTTCAAGCTGTCGAAAAAAGATCCGGCGGCGCAGGCGGCGGCCTACGTGGAGATCCAGCGCGCGATTGCCGGCTGGATTGAAAAGATCGTCAGCCTTTAGCCCTCCTCAGTCCTCAGCCCTGCAATCGCACGCGTCTCGATGTTCGGCGCGCGGCCGGAACGAAACTCCCACCGAAGCCCGGCCATCCTCGTTGCGTCGGCCGACGTCGCGTGGCGAATCTCAATCATTCCCGCCGCCCGCGCAGGAACGTCTCCGCCGCTTCGGCGACGGCGGCGGACCATTCGTGGCCGCCCTCGAACGGCAGCGGATCGACGCGCACGCCGGCATCACGCAAACGCTTCACATCGCTCTCGAATGTCGCGGGCGCGTACCACTCGTCGCGCGCGCCGCAGCAGACGAGCGCCGCGGGAATACCGGCGAGGGCGGCGGCCGCGATCTCAGGCGGCACGTCGCCGCCGACCGCAATGACGCCATCGACGGCGGGCGCCGCGACGGCCGCGCGAAACGCCATCGCGACGCCCTGTGAGAAGCCGGCGAAGACGACGCGGGGCGATCCCGGCCACTCGCGCTGCACCGCCTCGACGACGGCGGCGACGTAGGCAAGGTTGTCGGCGATTGCGAGTTCACGGTCCTGGCGCGTCATCCAGCCTGCGATGACCTCGTTCGTCCGGCGCTGATAGAAGCGGTTGAGTCCCTGAATCGCCACGATCCGCCAGCGATCGGCGCCGGGAATCGCGCGCAGCCGATCGAGCTGGGCCTCGGCGCCTTCCGCGTACCCATGAAAGCCGACGAGCAGGGGCGCGGGCGCCGGCGTTGACGGCAGCTCGATCAAGTATCGCCCGTGCGTGGAGGCGGCGATCGCGCGTTCGATCACCACAGTACCTTGACAGTTCCGGAGCCGCGGATCTGCACGTCGCGCGTGATCAGCGGCAGGCCGACGGTCTGCGCCGCGGCGCAAATCAGCGCGTCGAACGGATCGCGCGTGAATCGCAGCTCGTCGGCGATGAACACCTGCTCGGGCGTCGTCTCCATCGGGTGAAACGCAGGATTGCTGAAGAGATCGTCGAAGAACGCGCGCACGGTCCGGCGCAGATTGATGCGCCCGACCCGCGCGAGCAGACTCACTTCCCAGATCACGACGGTCGGGACGTACACGATCGCTTCACGGCGCTCGCAGCGATCGAAGCAGGCGGCGGCCTTCGATCCCAGCCGTCCGTTCCCGACGGCGTGAAAGATCAGCGCGTGCGTATCGGTGACGGCCGCGTCGGGATCAGCCACGACGCTTCCGTTTCACGGGCCGCGCGCCGCCGAACGGAGGACTGGACTCCCGGACCATCAGCGGCCGGCGAAGCGACGTCAGATACATCCCGCGAATGACTTCGTCGGCCTGCTCGAGCATCGGGTCGCCCGGATCGATGTCGATGGTCCCGACAACTGACCGCGCGGGCCCGGCCTGGCCCGCGGTGCGTGCCGCGGTCACCAGTTGATCCAGCAGTTCGCTGACGCTGCGGACGCCCGCGGCGCCCACGCGTCCCTTCAGCCAGGTGAGGTTGTCGGCGTCGAGCGTGAGGGAGATGGCTCGCTTCGGCATACGATATCTATACGATATCGTATAACGACGTGTGTTCAGGGTGCAAGGTTCAGGGTTCTGAGCCCCATTCGGATCGGAGCGGGTGCTGGAGGATCAGGAAATCACGCACCGCGCGGCCTCCGATGAGATGTTCCTGGATGATGCGTTCGAGCACCGGCGGATCGCACTGGCCGTACCATGCACCTTCCGGATAGACGACGGCGACGGGGCCGCCTTCGCAGACGCGCAGGCAGTTGGCCTTGGTCCGAAGAATCCCGCCCTGCTCCGAGAGTCCAAGCTCTTTGAGGCGTCGCTTGAGGAAGTTCCACGCCTCGAGGCCGCGATCCTTCTCGCAACACTTCGGGTTCGTCTGATCGCAGCAGAGAAAGATGTGGCGGCGCGCCACCGACGCGCCGATGCTCTCCGCAACGGCGCGCTGCGATTCTTGATCAGTCATCAGCCCTTGGCCCTCAGCCCTAGACCCCGAACTCTTCGGCGTTCCACTTCAAGCCGAGCTCGCTCGGCGGCGCCATATAGCCGACGAGCGCGGACGCGGCGACCACCGCGGGGCTCGCCAGGTAGCCTTCGCCGCCGAGGCCCATGCGATTCTGCCAGTTGCGGTTGAACGACGTGATCGCGCGCTGCCCTTTCTGGAGCGCGTCCGGCCCCTGCCCGAAGCACGGGCCGCACCACGACTGGCGTATCTCGCCGCCGACCGACCGGAACGTCTGCGCGATCGAGTCGCCGCCGAGCCGCCGATCGGGCTGCTCGATGAGGCGCCCGACGCCTCCCGATCCCGGGAACACGATGAACGCCTTCGCGGCCTTCGTCGCGCCCTGCGTGCGCGCCGCGCGAATCACGAGCGCCGCCGTCAGCAAGTCGTCGTAGCTGCCGTTGGTGCACGACCCGATCATCGCCTTGTCGAACGTCAGGCGCTCGCGCGCGACGTCCTCGGCGGGAAACGCGTTGCCGGGACTGAAGGGCTTGGCGATCATCGGCGCGACGTTGCCTAGGTCGAGGTCCTCGTCGATCGCGTACGTCGCGTCCGCGCCGGGCGCGAAGCGCGGATACGGCAGCTCGGTGATGCCCTTCGCGCGGTACCACTCGAACGTCGTGTCATCCGGCGCGAAGATGCCGTTGAGCGCTTCGGCTTCGGCCATCATGTTCGCGATCGTGTTGCGGTACGCGATCGGCAGCTGCCGGTTCGCGTCCACGAGCTCGACCGACATGCCCTGCGACTGCGCGGGGCCCCAGCGCCGCAGCAGCTCGAGCACGATGTCCTTGCCGCTCACCCAGGCCTGCAGCGCGCCCGTGAACCGCACGCGCCGCGCCTTCGCGAGCGTGAAGTAGATGTAGCCGGTGGACCAGCCAAAACCGAGCGTCGTCGATCCGACGCCCATGCCGACGGCGCCGTACGCGCCGTACGCGCGGCTGTGCGAGTCCGCGCCGGGAATGAACTGCCCCGGCATCACGAGTCCCTGCTCGGGAAAGTAGAAATGAAAGATGCCATCGCCGGGCGTCGCATAGTACGGCTTCACCAGCCCGTGCACGCGCGCGAATTCGCGTCCGATCGCCGTCTGCTTGTCGTCGACGGCCTTGCCGGTGAAGACGAAGTGATCGTTGGCGACCGCGGCCTGGCGCGGATCGATCGCGCGGCCTCCGGTGATCTGGTTGAACGTGTGAATCGCGAACGGCGCCGTGCCATCCGACGCCGGCAGCAGATCCGCGTAGACGCGCAGCGTCGCGCCGGGCGTCACCTCCGCGGACTTGTCCACGCGGTGCGCCCAGACGATCTGCTCGGTGGACGTCATCCGCCCGGCGGTCTCCGGATCCGGCCATTCGATCTTCGGCGTGACGTCGAGCGACGCGGCGAATTCGCGTCGGCCGGCGGCAAAGATGCCGCCGCTCCGGCGGATTTCGTTTTCCTTCGGCGTCAGCGGCAGCGGATCGTACGTCTTCTGCTGCGTGACGTTCGTCAACGTGCGGGTCTGCGGATCAAAACTGAACGCGTCGCCATCGCGCGCGTCCGCCACGGCCTCCGGACTCTGCACGACGTGCAGGCCGAGGTTCAAGGCGTTGCGCCGGAAGATATCGCCCATGTTGGCGCCGGCGACGACGACCATCTCGAGGCCGACCTCGTCGGCGACGCCCTTCAGGCCGGCGGGGCTCATCTCGCGCGACGATCCGATTGCGAACCGATCGCCCGCGACGAGAAACGTCTCGCCGCGATGCACGCGCGCCCGGAAGTCGGGCATCAGATACCGGAACGATCCCGCCTTCCACCGTTCGTCGAGCGTGTCGAGGCTTTCCGAAACGCAGTCGGCGGCGGGGGTGATCTGATCGGTGTCGATCGCGTCGAGTTTCTTCTTCTTGCCGGGGATCTTCAGGTCCCAGAAAATCAGGGCGGTTCCGCGAATAATGACGCTCGACTGCGCAGGGTCCGCGGCCGCGCCGGTGGCGCCCGCCGACTCGCGTGAGACACCCGGTTTCAGCCGGGCAGGGCAAATCAGGTGCATGGGTATATTGGTATCATGGTGTCGCGCATATGTCCGAACTCAAAGACCAGCCGCTGCGCGCCTCCACGTCCGAAGCCGTCACCAATAACGTGCGCGTGGAAGTCGAGTCGCAGTACGCGGCCGACCTGTCGCAGCCGTTCCAGGGCCAGTGGGTGTTTCTCTACACGGTCCGCATCACGAACGAGGGCGAGGACACGGTGCAGCTGTTGAGCCGGCACTGGATCGTCAAAGACGCCACCGGCCACGTCGAGGAGTACAAGGGCGCCGGCGTGATCGGTGAGCAGCCGACGCTGGTGCCCGGCGAGTCCTTCCAGTACACACATCGCTGCCCGCTCAAGACCTCGACGGGCATCATGCGCGGCACCTACCAGATGGTCTCCGAGAACGGGGACCATTTCGACGTCGAGATCGCGCCCTTCGCTCTCCACGAGCCCTACACAGTTCACTAGCCACCAGCCACCATTCGTCAGTCCGGACGGCGGTACGTGCGGATCGCGTCGAGAAACGCGTCGCCGAAGTCGGCGGCTTTCTTCGCGCCGACGCCGTAGACCTCGTGCAGGTCGTCGACGGTCTTCGGCCGCCGCTCGACCATGTCCCGCAGCGTCGTGTCGTGGAAGATGACGTACGGCGGCACGCCTCGTGCGCGCGCGAGGCGCAGGCGGACGTCGCGCAGCACGTCGAAAAGGTCCGAATCCGCGGTCACCGTGAAGGTGTCGCGGACTGAGGATCGGCTGCGCTTGCGTGACGCCGGCGGCACGACCTCGCGATACAGCCGGCACGCGCCGTCGCCGCGCAGCAGCGCCATCCCGCTGCCGGTCAGCCGCAGCACGGGATACGGCTCGCCTTCGCGTGCCATCAATCCGTCGCCCACGAGCTGCTCGATGTAGCCGCGGATCGCGGACGTGGACTCGTTTTTCAGCAGACCGAACGTCGAGAGATCCTGATGGCCCGCGGCGACGACTTTCTCTGTAGCCTTCCCTGTCAGCACGTCAGTGACGTGCGCCGTGCCCCAGGTCTGCTTCACCCGCGCGACGCACGACAGGATCTTCTGCGCGAGGGTGACGGAGTCGGCGACGGGATCGAGCTCCTTCAGGCACCAGTCGCACGCGCCGCATTCGGGGGCGCTGTAGGTCTGGCCGAAGTACTCCACGAGCGAGCGATGCCGGCAACGCGTGCCGGCGGCGTAGCGCTCCATGTCGCGCAACAGCGTCCGCGCGCTTTCGCTCCACTCGCCGTTGGCCTCGAGCATCTGCCGCCAGCGGACGAAATCGCCTCCGCCATATATAAGGACGCACTCCGCGGGCAGGCCGTCCCGGCCCGCGCGGCCGGATTCCTGCTGGTAGTGCTCCGGCGACCGCGGCGCGCCCGCATGAACGACGAAGCGGACGTCCGATCGGTCGATGCCCATCCCGAACGCGACGGTCGCGACCACGATGTCCGCGCGCTCGTCGAGGAACATCTCCTGATGACGGCTCCGCACGCCGTCGGCGAGCCCGGCGTGATACGGCACGGCGCGGTGCCCGTCGGTCTGCAGCCACTCCGCGAGCGCCTCGACTTCACGCCGCGACGAGCAGTACACGATGCCGGCTTCCTTTTCGTGCCGCGCGAGGATGTCCTGCAGCTGGCGATGGAGGTTGCCGCGCCGGATCACGCGGTACGTGAGGTTGGGCCGATCGAACGAACCGACCAGCACGGACGGATCCTGGAGCCGCAGCTCGGTGACGATGTCGCGCCGCACGCGCTCGGTCGCCGTCGCGGTGAACGCGTGCACGGAGACGCCGGGGAAATCCTCGCGCAGCCGTCCGAGCTGCCGGTACTCCGGACGGAAATCGTGCCCCCACTGGCTGATGCAGTGCGCTTCGTCGATCGCGACGAACCGGACGCCGGACTGCGCGAGCAGCCGCCGCAGCGACTGGCTTCCCTCGCCGACGATGCGCTCGGGCGAGACGTACAGCAGACGGCAGCGGTCCTCGCGCACGCTCGCGATCACCTCGTCGCGCTCGTGCGGCAGCAGCGTGCTGTTCAGGTACGACGCCTCGACGCCGTCGACGCGCAGACCGTCGACTTGATCCTTCATCAGCGAGATCAGCGGTGAAATGACGAGCGCGACGCCACGTCGATCTGGCGGGTGGGGACGTTGATCAGGCGGGTCCAGAAGGACCCGCCCTACATCGGGATTCGTAGGCCGGGTCCTTTCGGACCCGGCATCGACGATCGCCGGCGCCTGGAAGCACAGCGACTTGCCGCCGCCCGTCGGCAGGACGACCACGCTGTCGCGCGACGAGAGGATCGCGTGCATGGCCTCGCGCTGGAGCGGACGGAATCCGGAGAAGCCCCACACGCGGTGGAGCGCCTCCAGCAGACACGCGTCGTACGCGGCGACCCGCGTGTCGCGGCCGGCCGGACACACGGGGCCGGCCCTACGCCTTTCTCGCGTAATTCGTCACGACGTAATCATCGACGAGACGCTGAAACGCGGCCGCGAGCTCGTCGTACGTGCCGCGCAGCGTGGTGACGTGCCGGCCGTCGATGTACACGGGGCAGCTCGGCTCCTCCCCAGTGCCCGGCAGGCTGATGCCGATGCTCGCGGCCTTCGACTCGCCGGGCCCGTTGACGACGCAGCCCATGACGGCGAGCGTCATGTTCTCGACGCCCACATGCGTCGTCTTCCACTCGGGCATTTTCTCGCGGATGTAGCCTTGGATCCGCTCGGCGAGCTCCTGGAACGTCGTGCTCGTCGTGCGCCCGCAGCCGGGACACGCCGTCACGCTCGGCGAGAACGAGCGCAGGCCGAGCGCCTGCAGCAGCTCGCACGCGGCGTAGACCTCTTCGCGGCGATCGCCGCCGGGCCGCGGCGTCAGCGAGACGCGAATGGTGTCGCCGATGCCTTCGTTCAGCAGCACGCCCATCGCCGACGCCGACCAGACCAGTCCCTTCGTGCCCATGCCGGCCTCGGTGAGACCGAGGTGCAGCGGCTGATCGGTCGCACGCGCGAGCGCGCGGTAGACGGCGATCAGATCCGGCGGCCGCGACGTCTTGCAGGAAATGATGATCTGGTCCTTCCGGAGACCCGTCTCGATCGCGAGCGCCGTCGACTCGACCGCCGACAGCACCATGCACTCGTTGATGATCTCTTCCGACGACTTGCCAAGGTTCCGATCCGTGTTCTCCTGCATCTTAGAGACGACGAGCTCCTGGTTCAGCGAGCCGCCGTTGACGCCAATCCGCACCGGCTTGCCGTTAAGCACGGCGACCCTGCAAATTGTGGAGAACTGCTCGTCGCGGCGTTTGCCCGTGCCGACATTGCCTGGATTAATACGGTACTTGTCGAGCGCCCGTGCGCAGTCCGGGTACTTCGTCAGGAGCAGGTGGCCGTTGTAATGAAAGTCGCCGATGAGCGGCGCGGAACAGCCGGCGTCGAGCATCCGCTGTTTGATCTCGGGCACCGCCGCCGCGGCTTCCGGCAGATTCACGGTGACGCGCACCAATTCAGATCCGGCTTCGGCGAGCTCGATGCACTGCTGCGCGGTCGCGCGCGCGTCCGCCGTATCGGTCATCGTCATCGACTGGACGACGATGGGCGCGCCGCCGCCCACCTGGACGTGACCGACCTTCACGCCTACCGTTCGATGAACCTTTATTACGGCCATGAATCTCTCATGGTAGCATCCGGCCTCGGCAGGTCTGAAGGGGTGATTAGTCAGGCTGCCGCCATCGAGGAGCTATGAAAGCGATTCGCGTGCATGCGTTCGGCGGACCTGAAGTTCTCAAACTCGAAGACATCGCGGACCCGAAAGCCGGGCCCGGCGACGTCGTTGTGCGCGTACGCGCGGCCGGCGTGAATCCGGTCGACGCGTACATGCACACCGGGACGTACGCGCGGAAGCCGCCGCTGCCGTACACGCCGGGCTTCGATGGCGCGGGCGACGTCGAGAGCGCCGGCGCCGACGTGAAGGGGTTCGCGAAAGGCGATCGCGTGTACATCGCGGGCCCGGGCAACACGATCTCGGGCGCGGGCACGTACGCGGAGCGCGCGATCTGCATTCCGTCCCAGCTGCATCGCCTGCCGGCGCGGACGTCGTACGCGCAGGGCGCGGCGCTCGGCGTGCCGTACTGCACCGCGTATCGCGCGCTGTTTCAGCGCGCGCGGGCCGTGGCCGGCGAGACCGTGCTCGTGCACGGCGCCACCGGCGGTGTCGGCATCGCGACCGTCGAGCTGGCGCACGCGCGCGGCCTGACGGTCATCGGCACCGGCGGCACCGACGCCGGACTCGCGGCCGTGCGCGAACATGGAGCGGATGTCGTCGTCAGCCATCGCGCCGTGAACTACGCCGACGACATCATGCGCGCGACCGGCGGCCGCGGCGCCGACGTCATCATCGAGATGGCCGCACACATCAATCTCGATCGCGATCTGTCGATGCTCGCCCGGTTCGGCCGCATCGTCGTCGTCGGCAACCGCGGAAAGACGGAAATCGACGCGCGCGGGGCGATGGGCCGCGACGCCGCGATTCTCGGCATGACGCTCTTCAACGTCACGGACGCCGAGTTCGTCGAGATCCATGCCGGCCTGATCGCCGGACTAGCGAACGGGACGCTGAACCCTGTCGCCGGACGCGAGATGCCGCTGGCCGAGGCCGCGCGCGCCCACACCACGGTCATGGAACCAGGAGCGCTCGGCAAGATCGTCCTCACGGTATGAGCGCAGCTGGCATCAAAACGACGGTCCTCACCGCTCTCGTTTTCGCCGCCGTCGCACTCAGCGTCTCCCGCGCGCGCCTTCACGCGCGAGGTGAAGCGCGTGCTGCGGAGCGGTGTCCTGCCTGACGGCCACGTCGCGCCGTACACCGCAATGCCGTGGGCGAACTTCTCGAACTGGACCGAAGAAGGTCGCCACAGTGAAGCCAACCTTGTTGCGCTGCGCGCGTGCGGGATAGACTCGCGATCGATCAGACGTCAGGAGGCAGTATGCGGAAGCTGTGGCTGATGATGCTGCTTGTCGCAGCGTTCGCGATCACGGCGTCGGCGCAGGAAACGACAGGAACGATTACGGGCACGACCGCTGACCAGACGGGCGCGGTCCTGCCCGGGGTGACGGTCACCCTCAAGAACCTCAATACCGGCGGCCAACGTGCCGTCGTCTCCGGCGCCCAGGGCGTGTACACGGCGCCTCTGCTTCCCATCGGTCCCTACGAGGTTTCGTTCGAGCTGGCGGGCTTCCAGACCGTCACGGTCCGGGACATCACGCTGCACGTGAACGACCGCCTGCAGATCGACGGGCGGCTGATGGTCGGCGGGGTCGCCGAGGTCGTGAGCGTCACCGCCGCAGGCGAGCTGGTCCAACCGGTGGCGGCGCTCCAGACGACGATGACGCCGCGCCAGGTGCAGGAGCTGCCGCTCAACAACCGCAACTTCGTGCAGCTCGCGACGCTGGCGCCGGGCGTGTCGAGCGATCTACCCGACGAGGTCGGGATCGGGCTCACAAGCAGCGTCAGCATCTCCGTGAACGGCGCACGTCGCAATGCGGTGAACTGGCTCGTCGATGGCGTCTCGGACGTGGACGCGGGTTCGAACATCACGCTGCTCTCGACGCCCACCCTCGAATCGATCGAGGAATTCAAGATCATCACGAACAGCTATCAGGCCGAATGGCCGCGCAGCGGCGGCGGCATCGTCAACGTCGTGACCAAGTCGGGCTCGAACCGCTACGCGGGCAGCGCCTACGAGTTCCTGCGGAGCGATAAGCTGAACGCGAACTCGTTTTTTCGGAACCTCAGCTCGAACCAGGACGTGAACAGCCATCCACCGCAGCTCGACTACCACAACTTCGGTGCGACAATCGGCGGCCCGGCGATCAAGAGCAAGCTGTTTTTCTTCTACTCGGAAGAGGTGCGGCGGATCACGCGCCAGCCTGCGTCGGTCACCGCGCAGGTCTTCGACCCGTCGTGGCTCACGGATCCGGCCAATTCGAACTACGTTGCGCCAGCGCTCCGCGATCCGAACGCAGTGAAGCTGCTGTCGTTGTGGCCCGCGCCAAACGTGGCAGGCACGACGCGGTTCCTGAACTCGCAGGCCAACATCAACAACACCCGTCAGGAGGTGGCGCGGGTCGACTACGAGTTGAATCCCCGATGGCGCCTCACGGGGCGCTACACGCACGACAACAGCTACACCGAGGAGCCGGGCGGTCTGTTCCTCGGCCTGGTGGTGCCCGACGTCGGCACAACGGACACGAGCGTGCCCGGCCAGGTGGCGGCCGTCCAGCTGCGCACGATCATCGGCGCGACATCGATGAATGAGTTCCAGTTCCAGTTCTCGAGCAACACGATCAGCGACCGGAATCCCTCGGGAGCGAACAACACGCGCGCCTCTCTCGCCCTCAACGTGCCGGAAGTATTCGCGGGCAACGCAGGCGGTTATATGCCGCTCGTCGCCGTCACGGGAATGTCGACGATCGGCGTCAGCCAGCTCTACAACATCGAGTATCGCAACTACTCGATCACCGACAGCTTCTCGGCGCAGCGCGGCGCCCACTCCATCAAGACGGGCGGCCTGGCCACGTTCGAGCAGAAGAACGAGAACGCCGCAAATCAGACGCATGGCAACTTCAGTTTCGGCACTGGTGGCGGCCGCACCGCGTTTCAGAATTTCCTGACGGGCAATGCCGACGGGCTGTGCGGCGCCAACTGTGTCTACACCGAGGCGGAGATCGACATCACCAACCACCTTCGCTTCGGCCGCTTCGAGTTCTTCGCGCAGGACTCGTGGAAACCCCGGCCGAACGTGACCGTCGACTACGGGGTGCGCTACTCGCTCTATCCGCCGGTCACGGACACGAACAACCTGATGACCAATTTCTCGCCGTCGCTGTATCGGGCGGCAAGCGCGCCCCGCTTCGCCAACGCGACCGGCTCGCTCATCACGCTCGGGACCGGCGACCCGCTGAACGGCATCGTCATCGCCGGGAAGAATTCGCCATACGGCGACAGCATTTACCCGCTTGACAAGGGCAACGTGCAGCCGCGCGCCGGCGTCACCTGGGACCCGCGGAAGGACCACCGCACAATCGTGCGCGGCGCGTACGGCATCTACTACGACCAGGCGCTGGTCGGCATCTTCGAGGAAGCGGCGTTCAACAACCCGCCGTTCAACAACACGGTCAGTCTGCAGAACGCCCGCCTCTCGAACCCGGCCGCCGGCACGTCGCCGACGACCACCGGCGTGCGCAACCTCACCGCCATCGGCGAGGATTTCCGGACGCCGCGGACGCAGCAGTGGAATGTCGGCGTGCAGCGGCAGATCTACGCGCGCGGCGTGATCGACGTCAGCTACGTCGGCGCCCGCGGCGACCACCTGCTGCGCCCGGTCGACATCAACCAGCCTCAGCCGGCCGACGTGCTGCGGCTCGGCGGCCTGAACATCGCCCGGCCGTACCTCGGCTACGGATCGATCACGGTGCGACAGACCACAGCGCGGAGCAACTACTGGGGGATGCTTTCGAGCTTTCGGCACGACGCCGGTGCCGCGGGTTCGCTCACCGTCAACTACACGCTCAGCCGCAATCGCACCGACTCCACCAACGATCGCGACGCCACCGACCTCCCCCAGAACCCGCTGGATCTCGACGCGGAGTACGCCGACGCGCGCACGGATCGACGGCACATCTTCACGGCGAACTACATCTACATGCTGCCGTTCCTGAAGGACACGAGCCATGCGCTGCTGAAGGACCTCTTCGCCGGCTGGCAGATCGCCGGCATCACGACGATCAACTCAGGCCAGCCGGTGTCGCGCATTTCCGAGAGCACGAACGGCGGGCTCCGGGGCAGCCGGCCGAACCTCGTGGGCGATCCCGGCGCGGGCGAGCAGACGGCCAATCTGTACTGGTTCAATCCCAACGCCTACGCTCCGGCCGCCGACGGCACGTACGGAAATTCCCAGCGCGCGGAATGGCGCCAGCCGGGCCGGAACCAGACGGATCTGGCGATCTCGAAGAATTGGACGTTCAGCGCGACAGCCCGCGTGCAGTTCCGCGCCGACTTCATCAACGCGTTCAATCACACGCAGTGGCTGTCCAACCCGACCGTGGGGGGCCTCGACAACACCTGCACGACGAGCCTGACGACGTGCAACCCGTCGACCGACACGTTCGGGCAGATTCTCAATACGCGCGCGCCGCGTGAAATTCAGCTAGGATTGAAGTTCTACTGGTAGATGGCTGAAACAATCGATTGGCCCCCGGCGCGCCGCCCGCGGCGGCGCGGCCTCTTCTTCCTCATCGCCGTCCTCGCTGTGCTCGTCATCAGCGCCGGCACCGCGCTGTCCTACTACGTTGACGCGCTCTGGTTCGGCTCGCTCGGCTACAGCAGCGTCTTCTGGAAATCGCTCAACCTGCAAGCCGCCGTGTTTAGCGGCTTCACGCTCGTCACCTTCGCGCTGCTCTACGGATCGTTCCTCATCCTCAAGCCGGCGAAGCTCGGCGAGCTGGCCGGGCTGCCGATTCTGATCAACGGCCAGCCGATCAAACTGCCGGTCGAACCGGTGATCCGGCTCATCGCGATCGCCGGATCGATCGTGATCGCGCTCGCGACCGGCGCCGGAATGATGGCCGAGTGGCCCGCGCTCGCGCTGTACTGGTACGCGCCCGCGGCGGCGGCCGCGGTCGATCCGATCTTCGGCCGCCCGCTGACTTTCTATCTGTTCACGCTTCCCGCCTGGCAGATGCTGAGCGGCTGGCTGATGACCATCGCCGTCGTCATCGGCGCGATGTCGGTGTTCTTCATCACGCTGACCGGCGGATCGCGGCTGATCGGCGGGCGCAAGGACACCGGCGCCGGCGCGTGGCGTGGATTGTCGACGGCGTTCGCGGGCGTGCTGCTGATGCTCGCGATCCGCGTGTACCTGGGCCGCTTCGAGCGGCTCTTCGCCGATCACACGATCTTCACAGGTGTGTCGTACACCGACGCGCACGTCACGCTGACCGGAATGCTCTTCGTGTCGGCCGCGCTCGCGGCCGGCGCGCTGATCGCGCTCGTCAACGTCGTCGCCGTTCCGCGCGTCCGGTGGCTCGTCGCCTCCGTCGTGCCTGCCGCCGCGTGCTACGTCCTCGTCGGGGTGGCCGGCTGGTACGTCAGCAGCTTCATCGTCAAGCCGAACGAGCTCGTTCGCGAAACGCCGTACATCGCGCACAACATCGAGATGACGCGCCAGGCGTACGCGCTCAACCGCATCGCCGAGCATCCGTTCCCCGCCGAAACGAGCGTGGAAGCCGCCGACGCGGCGAACAACCAGGCGACGCTGCAGAACATCCGGCTATGGGACTGGCGCGCGCTGCAGGACACGCTGCGGCAGATTCAGGAAATCCGCACGTACTACGACTTCCCGGACATCGACATCGACCGCTACACCATCGACGGCACGGTCCGGCAGATGATGCTCGCCGTGCGCGAGCTGAACGTCGACAAACTGCCCGAGAGCAGCCGCAACTGGATCAACGAGAAGCTGGTCTACACGCACGGCTACGGCGTGACAATGAACCCGGTCAACGGCTTCACGCCCGAAGGCCTGCCCACGCTCGTGCTGAGCAACATGCCGGTGCAGAGCACGATCCCCAGCCTGAAGCTCACGCGGCCGGAGATCTACTTCGGCGAGCTGACCAACACCGACGTCTACGTCAACACGCGGCAGAAGGAATTCAACTACCCGCAGGGCGAGACCAACAGCCTGACCTCATACGAGGGCAAGGGCGGCATCCTGCTCGGCGGCTACTTGCGTCGCCTGTTCATCGCGCTCGACCGCGGTGATCTGACGAAGCTGCCGTTCAGCGACGACGTGACCGCCGAGAGCCGGCTGTTGATGCGACGGTCCATTCACGAGCGGCTCGACACGCTGGCGGGACAGTTCCTCACCTTCGATCCCGATCCCTACGTCGTCGTCGGTGAAGACGGGCGGCTGTCGTGGATCATCGACGGCTTCACGACGTCGGACACGTATCCCGGCGCGCGGCACTACCGCCTGGGGCGCGAGCGCATCAACTACATGCGCAACAGCGTCAAGGCGGTCGTCGACGCGTACGACGGCACGACGACGTTCTACGTGTTCGATGCGGAGGATCCGATCGTCACGGCGTACCGCCGCATCTTCCCCGGTCTGTTCAAGGACGCGTCCGCGATGCCGCCGGACCTGCGCACGCACGTCCGGTATCCCGAGCTGTTTCTGAAGCTGCAGGCCGCGGTGTACGGGCTGTATCACATGACCGATCCCGCCGTGTTCTACAACCGCGAAGATCTCTGGAGCGTGGCGAGTGAAGTGGGCCTGAACGCGCAGCGCGAGCAGGCGACGCAGCCGATGGAGCCGAACTTCGTGCTGATGACGCTGCCCGGCGAGAAGACTCCGGAGTTCATCGAGATCCTGCCGTTCACACCGGCGAACCGCAACAACCTGATCGGCTGGATCGCCGGCCGCAGCGACGATCCGCACTACGGCACCGCGCTCGTCTACGACTTTCCGAAGACGAAGCTGGTCGACGGCCCGCTGCAGATCGAGGCGCGCATCGATCAGAACGCGCAGCTCTCCGGCCAGCTCTCGCTGTGGAATCAGCAGGGCTCGCACGTGCGCCGGGGCAATTTGATCGTGATCCCGATCGGACGCGCGTTGCTGTACGCCGAGCCGATTTACCTGCAGGCCGAGCGCAGTCCGATGCCGGAGATGCGGCTCGTCGTGCTGGCGCTGCAGGATCGATTGGCGTACGGACCGACGTTCGAGACGGCGATGGCCGCGCTGTTCGGCGGTCAGGCGTCCACGCTCGCCACCGCGCCGGCCGCGCCCGCGCCGAACGCGCCGGCGGCGGCGGGACGGCCCGCGCCGGCCGGCGGCGCTCCGGAGACGACCGACATGAACGCGCTCATCGCCGAAGCTGCGCGCGATCTCACCGACTACCAGCGGCTGACCGCCGAGGGCAAGCTCGGGGAGGCCGGGCAGAGACTCGAGGCGCTCAAGCAGAAACTCGAGCGCCTGAACCGAGCACGCCGCTGAGAATGGATAACCACGGAGGACACGGAGGAAAGGAGGAAAACCGTGTGCACAGGTTCCCCATCAAGATTTCCCTCCGTGTCCTCAGTGTCCTCCGTGGTTAATTACGTCTGCGGTACGCGTTCCGCGAAGGTGATCACGTACCCGTCCGGATCCTCGATCGCGAACTCGCGCATGCCGTACCACTGCGTGACGATCGGCATCGCGATCTTCACCTTCAGCTTCACGGCCTCGTGAAACGCGTCGATGCCTTCGACCTCGATGAACATCGTCCCGGTCGCGCCGATCGGTTTGCCGGCGAACGACGGGTACTCCTTGATCGCGGCCGCGGCGTCGTTGAAGAAGATCTCGAGCGGGCCGCTGGTCACTGATGCGAACACGAACGGCGGCTGATCGGGCACGGTCATCCCGCGCGCGAAGCCGAGCGTGTCCACGTAGAACGCCAGACTGCGTTCGACGTTGCCGACGAGGAGGTTGGGCGTGAGTTTCCTGAAGCTAGGCATGGCACACCTTTCGCGTGTGCTCGCTGATGCCTACATCCACGGACTCGGCGAGATCGAGAGCGCAGGTAGGAGGTCCTTCAGGTGTGGCGGACCCCCGCTAGGTACGGGCGGGAGACTATCATGAATTGCCGATCGCAGAAATGCAGGAATGCACGAATGCAAGGCTGACGGGTAGAATGATTTCATGCGTTCTTACATTCTTGCGTTTCTGCACTGCCTGATCGCCGTGTCGGTTCTGGCGCAGACGTCCTCGACCATCCCCGCGCCGCCGGACGTCGCGGCGCCGCCCGCCGACGCGACGAAATTGGCGTCGGGTCTGGCGACGAAAGTCATCAAAACCGGCGCCGGGAAGGATCGGCCCGCCAAGGACGACGTCGTCACCGTGCATTACACCGGCTGGAAAACCGATGGGGCGATGTTCGACAGCTCGGTCGCGCGCAAGACGCCGTCGAGCTTTGCCGTCGGCCGCGTGATCGCGGGATTCAGCGAAGGCCTGCAGCTGATGACGATCGGCGAAACGCGGCGCCTGTGGATTCCGGAGTCGCTCGCGTACAAGGGACAGCGCGAGCCGAAAGGCATGCTCGTCTTCGACGTCGAGTTGCTCGGCATCCCGAGCCGCGCGCCGGCGGACGTGAAGTCGCCGCCGGCCGACGCGATCAAGACGGCGAGCGGCCTCGTCTACAAGGTCCTGCAGCCCGGCATCAACGCGAAGCATCCGCGCGCGACGAGCCAGGTCACCGTGCATTACACCGGCTGGACGATGGACGGGAAGATGTTCGACAGTTCGGTCGTGCAGGGACGTCCGGCGACGTTTTCCCTGGACGGCGTGATCGCCGGCTGGACCGAAGGCCTGCAGTTGATGGCCGAGGGCGGAAAGACACGCTTCTGGATCCCGGCGAAGCTCGCGTACGAAGGACAGCCGAGCCGGCCTCAGGGCATGCTCGTCTTCGACGTCGAGCTGATCAAGATCGAATAGCGCGCGCCCCGCCCGGCCTGCCGGGTCCGCCGGCCCGGGCCGCTCCACCCGCGACGCCCGCTCTGCCCGCGCCTTCGGCGATTCTCCGAATCGCGCGCTGGAAACGATCGGCGAGCGCGCGTCGCGTGTCTTCCGGCACGGGCCCGATGCGCGACCAGCTCGCCTGCGTCTGACGGACGTCTTCCTCCGCGGCGCGCCAGCGGCTGCCATCGTCCACCCGGCCGCCGATCGTGTTCGCGGCCAGCGCTTCCTTCAGCATTGCCGCGAGACGATTGGTCGGCGACAGCGCGGCGTCGTCTTTCGACGCGCCGATCGGACCGGCGAGCGACGTTGCGAGATCTTCCATCCGCAGTACGAGCGTTTCCATCCGTTTGCGGTTCGAGTCGGGATCGAGGTCGGTGCCGCTGAACGCCGACGGCCAGCGCTTGATGACGCCGGCGAAGGCCGCGATGTAGCGCTGATCGAGCGCCATCGCGTGATCGCGATCGACGCCCCGGGCCGCGATCTCGCTCTGCCAGCGTCCGCGTAGCGCGCGCACTTGCGCCACGAGATCGGCGGGCGGCTCGACGGCGGTGGCCGGCGCCGCGGAATCAGTCGCTGGTGGCTCAGAATCGGTGGCCGTCGTTTCCGCATCCGCGGCGGGTGGCTGGTGGCTGGTGGCCGCGAGCGCCTCGAGCTCGGCGCAGATCGCTTCGCGCGCCGCGACGCGTGCGCCGAGCGCGATGTCGTGGCGCTGGACGTAGCGCGAGAAGAACTGGTCGCACGCGCCGCGGAAGCGCTGCCACAGCGGCTCCGATCGGCTCTTCTTGACCGGACCGATCGTCTTCCACTCGGCCTGCAGACGCTTGATCTCGTTGGCGGCCGCGTCCCACTCGGTCGAGTTCACGAGGGCCTCGACCTTCACGCACAGCGCTTCCTTCTTCGCGAGGTTCTCCGCCCAGACCGACTTGCGCTGCGCGAGATCCTCGTGGCGGCGCGAGAAGAAACGATCGCACGGGACGCGGAAGCGCTCCCAGATCGCCTTTTCCTGCCCGCGCGTCACCGCGCCGATGGTCTTCCATTCGGCCTGGAGCTTCTTGATTTCGTCGGCGGTCTCGATCCACTTCGTCGAGTCCGCCAGCGCCTCCGCGCGCTCGCACAGCGCGATCTTCTTCGCGAGGTTCGCGGCGCGCGCTTCGGCCTGCGCCGCGAAGTGCGCCTCGCACCGCGCCCAGACTTCGTCGTGCGCGGCCTTGAAGCGCTTCCACAGCGCCTCGCCCTGCGCGCGCGGCACGTCGGCCGCCTGGCGCCACTGCTCCTGCAGCGTCCGTACGAACTTCGCGGCCTCCTCCGGATCCTCGAGCCCTTTGAGCGCCTCCATCTTTTCGCAGAGCTGTTCCTGGATCCCGACGTTGGCCCAGCGCTGCCAGTCGGCGACGTCGCGCAGCTCCTGCACCCTGGGCGTGAGCGCCGCGAGCAGCGCCTTGAGCCGGCGGAGCATGTCCTCGTAGTCGCGTTTGGAGGGCAGCTGCGGCATCGCGCCGAGCGCGGCCCGCAGGTCCTTGATCGCACGTTCGCCGGCCTTGAGGGAGAGATCGGCGCGCGTGGTGAGCGGCTCGACGCGCGTCACCAGCTGCTGCAGCCGGACGAGCGCGTCGCGCCGCGCGCGCTGATCGGCTTCATACGCCGCGCTGTCGCGCGTCGTGAACGCTTCTTCGACCGTTGTGTAGCGCGCCACGAGCGCCGGGTCGCCGGCGGTCGCGCCGTGCAGGTCGTGCCATTCCTTGCGGATGACCGTGAACACGCGGCGCGCTGCCGCCAGATCCTCGAGCTGCGCGATGCGCGCCGCTTCGTCGGCCAGCTCGGCGAGCCTGGCGCGGACGCGCTCGGCTTCCTTCTGCGCGAGCGCCGCGGCCGCGTCCTGTTTCGCGCGATCGGCCGCCGCCTGCGCCTCACGGCGGTGCGCCGCCCCCGCCTCTTCACGCGCGCGCGCCTCTTCGACGTGACGCGCGGCTTCCTCACGTGCCCGGGCACGCTCGGCATCCTCGCGGGCGATCCGTTCGAGCTCGGCCGGATCGGGAGGCTCCGGCGGCGGCGCCGCCGCCGCCGCCGCATCGGCGGCCGCCTGCGCGGTCCGTTCGTCGATCTCGCGCGCCAGCGCGCGCGCCCGCCTCGCGGCGCTCTTGTTCTTCGCGCGCGTGGCGATCTGCTCGAGCTCAGCGCGGTCCGTTATCCGCTCGACGGCGGCCAGCGTCGGATCCTTGAAGTCGCTGTTCAGCGCGACGCCCAGAATCTCGCCGTGATCCCGCAACGCCTCGAACGCGGCGCGGCGCACGGCGTCGTGATCGGCGTGGCGCGCGAGCGATCCGAGCGCGTGCGCGTCGCCGATCGACGCGAGCGCGCGGACCGCCGTCGCTTCCCGCGGCGCGGTCCTCGCGACGAACACGAGCGCCCTGGCGTCGGGCAACGCGGCCAGGGCGTCGACCGCCGCCGCGCTCTCCGGTTCGCCTACGCCTTCGAACGCCTCGAGCGCCAGGTCGCGCAGCATCACCACCGCATGCGCACGCACGCCCTCGTCTGCATCGTCACGGGCGACGCCCGCCAGCGCCGGCGGGACCAGCAGCTTCGCGACCGCCGCGCGCCGTACCTTGGGATCCGCGTCCTCGCGGGCGACTTCCGTCAGCAGCTCGCGCTCTTCGAGCGGAAGCTCCTGGACGAACGCCAGACGCACGGCGGCATCGGGATGTTTATGACCGGGGTGGGCGCGAAATCGATCGAGGAGTGCCATACACGCTCCAGCCTGAACGCCGTCACCCGGCGATCAGCTTGTGAGTGCAGTCAGCCGCGCGACCATGTCGCCGCCGTGGGATCCGGCGCTGACCGACTTGTCAATGTCCAGGATGCGGCCGTCCGCACCGATATAGAACGTCCACCGCGACGCATAGCCGCTCGGCGCCAGGACGCCGTACGCCCGCGCCACGTCCTTGGTCGAGTCGCTCAGAATCGGATAGTCGATCCCGAGTGACGCCGCGAACTTTGTGTTCGCTTCCGTCGAGTCCACGCTGGCCGCGAACACTTTCACGCCCAGCGTTCGAAACGCATCGCCGCTCGATCCGAGCGACCGGCATTCCACCGTTCAACCGCCGGTGAAGGCCTTCGGAAACCACGCGATCGCCACCACGTGGCCGGCAAGATCGCGGAGGCGATACGTCCGGCCGTCGGACGCCGGCAGCGAAAAATCCGGCGCCGCGTCGCCCGCCTTCAGCTCGACGGCGGACCCGCCGCGTTGCATCACCACGTTGATGATTCCTACCGCCATCGCGGCGACCGTCGTCGCGATGGTCCGCAGCCGAACCATTATTTCCGGCACGCCCGACACGCCCGGCACGTCCGCGCCAGCCACCAGCCGAATCGTGCCATTCTAGTGATGGAGCCGGTGTATTCAAGGAGCCCTCGGTACAGCTTTTTTTCTCAGGCTTCCCTGATTCTCCAATTCTGCGGATCGCGCGATACCAGACGTGACATTTGACGCCGTTCTCAGTCAGTTGGAGTCATCTCTCGCGCGGCCGCTGCCGGGCGCGGCGGCACAGGCGCGCCTCGCGCCCCAGCTGCGCCGCCAATGGCCGCAGAATTTCGACCCCGCGCGAATTCGACCCGCGGCGGGCCTATTACTGGTTTTCCCCGTGGACCGCCGCGCGCACATCGTGCTGACCGTCCGCGCCGACGCGTTGCGCCACGGCGGCCAGGTGTCGCTGCCCGGCGGCGTCATCGAGCCAGGTGAGACGTTCGCGGAGGCGGCGCTGCGAGAAGCGCACGAAGAAGTCGGCGTGCATCCGCACGAGATCCGAATCCTCGGTCCGCTCACGCCGCTCGACATCCCGGTCAGCGGATTCCGGCTGCATCCGGTCGTCGCCGCGCGCGCGACGCGGCCAGCGTTCGTGCCCGCCCACGGCGAGGTCGCGCGAATCCTCGAGGTGCCGGTGGAAACGCTGCTCGATCCGGCGAATCTGGCGCCCGTCGAGCGCCATCGCATGGGCGCGACGCTGCGCGTGCCGGCCTTTCACGCCGCCGGCGTGGAAATCTGGGGCGCCACGGCGATGGTGCTCGCGGAATTTCTCGCGCTGCTCGGCTGGCCTGACGCGTCGGGCGACTGATTCCAACGAAATTGTCTGAATCAGAGCCGAAGGCGACCCGCGTGAATATTGCCGCGTCGTGTCTTCCTTGGCATAATGCACTGGCCGGACGGTCATAAACTGAAAAGTTAAAAGTGAAAACTGAAAAGTGAAGACCCTTCCCCGCTCCAGTTCTCAGTTTTAAGTTTTCTGTTTTCACTTCGATTTCCTCAAGGAGCCACTCATGGGTTCTGCGGTGCTCGGCAAGGCGATCAGCGCGATTCGCGACTGGTCGATTTCGGAAGCGTCCACCACGTCCGGGTCGCAGGCCGCTGAAGTGTTCGGCAGCCTGGTGTTCAACGACCAAGTGCAACAGGCCCGTCTCCCGAAGGGTGTCTACCAGGCGCTCCGGCGCACGATGACGCAGGGCGAAGCCCTGGATGTATCCGCGGCCGACGCGATCGCGAAGGCGATGAAGGAGTGGGCGGTCGAGCACGGCGCGACGCACTACACGCACTGGTTCCAGCCGCTCACCGGCATCACGGCCGAGAAGCACGACTCGTTTCTCTCGCCGACCGGCGACGGCAAGGCCGTCGCGGAGTTCTCCGGCAAGGAACTGATCCGCGGCGAACCGGACGCCTCGAGCTTCCCGTCGGGCGGCATGCGCTCCACCTTCGAAGCGCGCGGCTACACGGCGTGGGATCCGACGAGCCCGCCCTGGCTGCTCTACAGCGGCGGCGCGGTGACGCTCGTCATCCCGACGGCGTTCGTGAGCTGGACCGGCGAGGCGCTCGACAAGAAGACGCCGCTCCTCCGCTCGATGGAGGCGCTGTCGAAGCAGGCCGTGCGTGTGCTGAAGCTCTTCGGCTCGTCGGCTGAGCGCGTCGTGACGACGTGCGGCCCCGAGCAGGAGTATTTCCTGATCGACCGCTACTTCTTCCTGGCGCGGCCCGATCTCATCAACGCCGGCCGCACGCTCTTCGGCGCGAAGCCGCCGAAGGGCCAGGAGCTCGAGGATCAATACTTCGGCGCCATTCCGGATCGCGTGATGGCGTTCATGTCCGAAGTGGAGTCCGAACTGTACAAAGTCGGCGTGCCGGTGAAAACGCGACACAACGAGGTCGCGCCGAGCCAGTACGAGATCGCGCCGGTGTTCGAGAACGCCAACGTCGCCACCGATCACCAGATGATGACGATGGAGACGATGCGGCGGACGGCGCCGAAGTACGGCCTCGCGTGCCTGATGCACGAGAAGCCGTTCGCGGGCGTCAACGGATCGGGCAAGCATCTCAACTGGTCGATCAGCGACAACGAGGGGCACAACCTGCTGTCGCCGGGCGCGAACCCGCACGACAACATGCAGTTCCTCGTGTTCTGCACGGCGGTCGTGCGCGCCGTGAATAAGTGGCAGGGATTGTTGCGCGCGGCGATCGCGAGCGCGGGCAACGACCACCGGCTGGGCGCGAACGAGGCGCCGCCGGCGATCATCTCGATCTTCCTCGGCGACATGCTCACCGACATCTTCGAGCAGATCGAGAAGGGCGGCGCGCGATCGACCAAGCACGGCGGCGAGCTGGACACCGGCGTCCTGGTGCTGCCGAAGCTGCCGCGCGACGCGGGCGACCGCAACCGCACCAGCCCGTTCGCGTTCACGGGCAACAAGTTCGAGTTCCGCGCGGTGTCCTCGAATCAGAGCATCGCGTACCCGAACATCGCGCTGAATATCGCCGTCACCGAGTCGCTCGACGACATCGCGGGCGAGCTCGAGAAGGCCGTCAAGGGCGGCAAGTCGCTCGACAAGGCGGTCGCCGAGCTGCTGCCGAAGCTGATCAAGGAGAACAAGCGGATCATCTTCAACGGCAACAACTACTCGAAGGAATGGGAGAAGGAAGCCGGCAAGCGCGGCCTCCTGAACCTGAAGAACACCGTCGAGGCGCTGCCGCAGATGATCTCGAAGGAGGTCATCGGGCTCTTCGAGAAGTACAAGGTGCTCAACGGACGCGAAGTGCACGCGCGCTGCGAGATCATGGTCGAGACCTACAACAAGACCGTGAACGTCGAGGGCCAGCTGATGGTGCTGATGGCCGACCGCTACATCCTGCCGGCGGCGTTCGAATACCAGAAGCAGGTCGCGCAGAGCGTCTCGGCGGTGAAGAGCGCAGGCGGCAAGTCGGTCGAGGGCAGGAAGACGCTCGATGCGTTCACCAAGCTGACCGACGAGTTCAAGCGCCGCACCGACAAGCTGCGGCACGCGCTCGGGCACGAGGGCGCCTCGTCCGAAAAGCACGCGAAGCACTTCCGCGATGTCGTGGTGCCGGCAATGGCCTCGCTGCGCGACGCGGGCGACGAGCTCGAGCTGATGATCCCGCACGAGTCGTGGCCGCTGCCGACGTACCGGGAGATGCTGTTCATAAAGTGAAAACGTAAAAGGGAAAAGAGAAAAGAGAAAAGTTAAGAGGTTGTCAGTTTTACCTTTTAAGTTTTCTCTTTTCAGTTTCCAAACAAATCCCCCGCTAGGTACTTCAACCCCGTATCCACCGCGACCGTCGCGACAACCTTCCCCGGTCCCAGTTCCCGCGCCAGCTGAATCGCGGCGACGACGTTCAGCGCGGACGACGTCCCGGCGAGGATCCCTTCCTTCTTCGCCAGCTCGCGCGCCATCGCCCGCGCTTCGTTCTCGTCGATCGCGCGCGCCTCGTCGTACACGCCGGGCGCGAGGTGCGGCAGCGTCGGAAACGCGCCGATGCCCTCGACGCGATGCGGGCCGCCATGCCCCTTCGTCATGAACGGCGACGAGGCCGGCTCGAGCGCCACGATCCGCGCGGCGCTCCCGACCTTCTTCAGCGCCCTGGAGACGCCGGCGAGCATGCCTCCCGTGCCAACGCCGCCGCAGAAGGCGTGCAGCGTGCCGCCGGCCTGCTCGAATAGTTCGCGCCCGATGTTCATGTAGCCGTCGAGCGCGTCGGTGTTGTTGAACTGGTCCGTCCAAAATGTGCCGGGCTCCGCGCGCAGCCGATCGACCTCGGCGCGCATGCGGTCGAACAGGTCGGGCGTGAGCTTCCCGCCGTCGCTCTTCAGAACGATGAGATCCGCGCCGAACGCGCGCATCGTGTTGAGCTTTTCCGCGGCGATTGCGTCGTTCGAGACCGGCACGAAGCGGTAGCCCTTGATCGCGCAGATCATCGCGAGCGACGACCCGGTGCTCCCGCCCGTGAACTCGACGACGCGCATGCCCGGCTTCAGGACGCCGCGCTTCTCGGCGCCTTCGATCATCGCCAGCGCCATGCGGTCCTTGTACGAGCCGGTCGGATTGAACCACTCGAGCTTGACGAGCACGTCCGCGCAGCGCGCGTCGACGAGATGGCGCAGCCTGACGACGGGCGTGTGTCCGATGGCTTCCAGAATCGAGCGGCCGACGACCATGAGACGCCTCCGGCTCCAAATATATCCGGAGCAGCGGCGTTAATCGTGATTAGTCTGGAGTCGGGAGTCACCAGCCAGTCACCGTCACTCGGCCGGCGCCAGGACGTCGAGATGCTCGCGGCGGGCGCCCTTCACTGTCGCCAGCTGGACCTTGCGGTCGAAGGTGACCAGCGTGCCACGGCGCTTCACCGCGAGTCCGAGCAGGTACACGTCGGTCAGCTGCTGATGCCCACGCGCGCGTTCGGTGTCGAAGAGCCGCTCGTCCAGCAACGAAAGATCGTCGGGCCAGAACTCGTGGTGACCGCTGGATCGGAACGTGCGCAGACGATCCGCCAGGGCCGCGACCGTGACGAACTCGCTGGCGCCGGCGACCGTGCCAGCCGTTCTCAGGAATCCGTTTTCCGTCAGGGGGCACGTCGCCCATCCCTGTTCGCGATGGTCCGCGAACCAGTCGTGCGCGATCTCGTGGTGCACGTGCGCAGGATCGAACAGCGCCACCAGGACGTTGACGTCCAGGAGCGCGACGCTCGATGGATTCACAGGGCGCTCATGGCTGGTCCAGCGCGTCCTCGACCATCTGGACCGTGACGATGCGGCCGGGACGGTGCGGCAGCAAGGGAACCCCATTGCGCACCTTCATGGTGTGCTTCGGCGCCAACGCGGCGCGCGCGAGGTCCGAGAGCACCTGGCCCGCCGTCCTGCCGTTCCGGGCCGCCAGTTCCTTAGCCGCGTGGAGCACATCCTCATCAAGATCGAGCGTCGTCCGCATAACAAGATCATCACGCATCACGCATCAGATGTCAAGACGGGTCAGGGGTTCAGCGTTCAGGGTTCAAGGTTCTCCGGTCTCGGGATTGACGGTTCGCGGTACTCTGAACTGCACGCCCTGGCGGGCACGCATCCTCTGCATATGGCCAAGCGCAAATCACGCGAGCGATCGCTTTTCGACAACATGGAGTCCGGCGGCCCTGGCACTGACGGCGGCCGCGACGCGGCGATCCGCGGCGCGATGCTGGGACTCGGGGGCAGCGGCGGCGGGATCGCCGGGATGGACGCCGTCTCGCTCCACGAAGCCGCGCAGTCGCGCTATCTCAACTACGCGCTCTCCGTCATCACCGCGCGCGCGCTACCCGACGTGCGCGACGGCCTGAAGCCCGTCCAGCGCCGAATCCTCTTCACGATGTGGCAGCAGAACCTGACGGCCGACGTGAAGCATCGCAAGTGCGCGAAGGTCGTCGGCGACGTAATGGGCAACTACCACCCGCACGGCGACATGGCGCTGTACGAAACGCTCGTCCGCATGGCGCAGTCCTTCTCGCTGCGGTATCCGCTCGTGGACGGCTCTGGCAATTTCGGCTCGCTCGACGGCGACAGCGCGGCGGCGATGCGCTACACCGAGTGCCGGCTCGCCCGCATCAGTGACGAGATGCTGACCGAGATCGAGCAGACGACGGTCCACTTCCGGCCGAATTACGACGGGACGAAAACGGAACCCGTCGTCCTGCCGGCGCGGATCCCGAACCTGCTCGTGAACGGCGCGACGGGCATCGCCGTCGGCATGGCGACCAACATCCCGCCGCACAATCTCGGCGAGGTCTGCACGGCGCTCATCAAGCTCCTCGACAACGAGGACATGGGCAACGCCCAGCTGTGCAAGTACATCAAAGGTCCCGACTTTCCGACGGGCGGGCAAATTCTCAATTCACAAGAAGAACTGAAGGCAATTTACAAGACGGGCTCGGGATCGATCCGTCTGCGCGGGACGTGGGACATCGGACCCGAGACGCGGTCGACCAAGACGATCTACGTCGACAGCGTGCCCTACATGGTGAACAAGGCGCAGCTCGTCGAGCAGATCGCCGGCGTCGTGATCGGCCGCAAGCTGCCGCTGCTGCTGGACGTCAAGGATCTGTCGACCGAGGACGTGCGCATCGCGATCGAGATGAAGAAGGACGCCGACGAGAAGATGATCATGGCGTACCTCTTCAAGCACACGTCGCTGCAGATCAACTTCGCCGTCAACCTGACGTGTCTCATCCCGACGGAGAATCCCGAGGTCGGCCGGCCGGAGCGTCTGGATCTGAAACAGATCCTATGGCACTTCCTGCACTTCCGGCTCGAGGTCGTCACCAAACGCCTCGAGCACGAGCTGGCCGCGCTCAAGAAACGGATCCACATCCTCGAAGGCTTCGAGACGGTCTTCGACGCGCTCGACGAGATCATCAAGCTGATCCGAAAATCCGACGGCAAGGCCGACGCCGCGGAAAAGATCATGGCGCGGTTCAAGCTCGACGCCGAACAGACTGACGCCATTCTGGAACTGAAGATCTACCGTCTCGCGCGCCTCGAGATCCTGGTCATCCGCACCGAGCTCGAGGAAAAGCGGAAGCGGGCGCGCCAGATCAACGCGCTGCTCAAGGACGAAGACAGCCGCTGGACGCTCGTGCGCACCGAGCTCGAAGAGGTCAGCGCGAAGTACGGCGACAAGCGCCGGACGACGATCGAAACCGACAGCGGCGAGCCCGAGTACTCCGCTGACGACTTCATCGTCGAGGAGGACAACGTCGTCATCGTGTCGCGGGACGGCTGGGTGAAGCGGCAGAAGGAGGTCAAGGACCTCACGACGACCCGGCTGCGCGAGGGCGATTCGGTGGGCGCGGCGTTCGCGGGCAGCACGCGCGCGAGCTGCGTCTTCTTCTCGAACTTCGGCGTGGCCTACACGTGCCGCATCATCGACGTGCCCGCGTCGACCGGCTACGGCGAGCCGATTCAGAAGCAGTTCAAGCTGAGAGACGGCGAGCGGATCGTCGGCGCGATGAGTCTCGACCCGCGGGTCACGGGCAACATCACGCCGAAACAAGATGGCGAGCCGGCGCCGGTGCACGGCGTCGCGGTCTCGAGCGACGGCTTTGCGCTGCGCTTCGGACTCGAGGGGCTGGTCGAGCCGAGCACGCGCGCCGGCCGGCGGTTCGCCCGGCCGTCGAAGGACGCGCAGATCCTCGGCGTCGAGCGCTACACCGGCAGTGAGATTCTGATCGCCGCGACGGCCGAAGGCCGCGGCATTCTCTCGAAGGCCGAAGAGGTGAACTATCTCTCCGGCCCCGGCAAGGGCGTGATGCTGATCAAGCTCGGCAAGGACGACCGCGTGCTCGGCTTCATCGCCTCGAGGGGCGATCGCGATCTGCTGACGGTCGAGACCACGCGCGGCGCCGAGCAGACGATCAGCACGGCGAAATACGAAGTGACCGGCCGCGGCGGCAAGGGCCGCGAGCTCCTCCAGCGTGGCCAGTTCACCAAGATCCTCTGGCCGACACCGGACGCGCCTCAGCCGCTGAGCGCTCCTGAGAGCTGAGGGCCAAGGGCCGATGGCCGATGGCCGATAGTCAGGCTGACGAACGGTCCGCCCGGTAATGAAGTATGATGATCGGGCAGCCTGACGTAACCGGCTGCCAGCTCGACCGCTGCGCACCCTGGCTGGTGGCATCCAGCCGCTGTCGGTCGACGCCTCACGCGATTCACAACACTCTGCGGGAACGTTGGGTTCCACGCCGCCACACAAGGAAGCTCTGTTGCCTCACTCAGATCGTCTGAACATCGCCGTTTTCATCGACTTCGATAACATCGAGATCGGCGTCAAGAACACCCTCGGCCAGCAATTCGACCCCGGCGTCATCCTCGACGCGATCAAGGAACGGGGCGAGGTCGTCACCAAGATCGCCTACGCGGACTGGACGCGCGCCGGCGAGTACAGCCGCGCGCTCACGCAGCACGCGATCCGGCTGGTGCAGCGTAACCTCACGCCCGGCGGCGACAAGAACGGCGCCGACATCAACCTCGCGCTCGACGCGCTCGAGATGGCGTTCACGCACCCGCACATCAACGCGTACGTGATCGTCGGCGGCGACAGCGACTTCCTGTCGCTCGTCGAAAAGCTCAAGCAGTACGACAAGAAAGTGCTCGTCGTCGGCGGACGCCAGTTCACGAGCATGATCCTGCAGAAGAACTGCCACGAGTTCATCGCCTACGAGAACCTCGCGGGCGTGCGGAAGAACGCGCGGCAGAGCGGCCGGCCGATGCCCGCCGCGGCGACGGCGACGGCGCCCATCGCGCAGGCGGTGCCGCTCATCCGGCGCGCGCTGAAGATTCTCGCGGACCGCGAGGTCACGCCGCAGACCGGGCTCCTCAAGAGCACGCTGCTGCAGCTCGACTCGACGTTCTCCGAGCGCAACTACGGGGCGTCGTCGTTCCTCGACTTCGTCGAGAAACTGGCGCAGGCGGGGCTCGTCAGCCTCAAGCACGCGGGCCGCAGCGTGATGGTCGAGCTCAACGCGGGCTTCGTGGACGACGGTCAGACCGTCGACGCGACGGCTGGCGCGACGCCCTTCGTAGGCCGGATCCTTTCGGACCCGGCTGCGGCGGCACCGTCCGGCAACGGCAGCGGTTCAGACGCTGCCGCTGAGGGCCTGGCTGATCAGGCGGGGCCAAAGGACGCGCCCTACGCGGGGCCGACCGAGAGCCAGGAAGCCGGCGTCGCGCGCGCGAAGGAGATCCTCGCGGCGGCCACGCACGCGCGCTGGCCGATGTACCTGCGCAACGTGAAACAGATCCTGCGGCAGCACCGGGGGACAGGGGCCCCCGGAGTGAACGACGCCGGATTCGACGAGCGCCGCTACGGCTTCGGCGGACTCATGGATCTGCTGAAGGCGTGTCAGAAAGAAGGCCTCGTCCGGATCGAGCGCGACCGCCGCGGCGGCCTGCGGGTCTTCCAGGGCGCCGTGCTCCAGCAGCTCGCGCCCGCGCTGCCGGTCGGCGGCGCCGTACCGCAGCCCGATTCGTTGGAGCGCTTCGAGACGCAGCCGTTCGTGGCAGAGCCGCACAATCTGCCGCCGCACGTGGACCTCATCGACGTCGAAGATCAGCCGATCGGCGTCATTCCCGTCGACACGACCGCGGAGCTGCTCGGCCGCGCCAAGCCGAAGAAGTCCGGCGGCCGCACGCGCATGGCCCGTCCGGACGCGGATGCGACGCCGAAGAAGCAGCCGGCTCGGAGAAGCGCAAGCGGTGGCGGGGCGCGACGTCCTGCGCGGGGTAGAAAAGGCGCGGAAGGAATCTAGCGCTTGCCTTCGTTTTCGAGGTAGTCCACCCACTGCTTGACGAGCGGGATCTGCGGGCCCTTCGCCCGCGTGTACGCATCGGCGTACTCGCGGGCGAGCTTGAGGTCCTCGGCGCGGCCGTGCACCAGCGCGCCGGACGAATGCAGCGTGTAGATCCATTGCACGCCGAGCGACAAGGCGTCGCGATCGTCGCGGCGATTCGCGAGGTACCGCTCGAGCGTCCGCACCGCCTCCCGGCCGCGGCCGAACGTCCCGTACAGCAGCGCCAGCGGTTTGGTGAACCGCGCGTCGGACGGCCACTTGCTGACCGCCTCTTCGAGAATCGTGCGCGCCTGGCCGAGATCGCGGCCGCGCATCAGCGCATCGCCGAGCCACTGATAAATCTGCGGGAACTCGGCGCCGTCGATGAGCGCCGTCTGCCACGCGCTCGCGGCCTCGGTGTCGTGGCCGGACGCCGCGAACGCGGCCGCCAGGTAGACGAGCGGCGCCGTGCTGTCCGTGTCCGGATCGATGGCCTTCTTGAAGCTCGCCTCCGCCTTGCCGAAGTCGCCGCCCGCCAGCAGCGCGACCCCCTGATCGAATGACGCCTTCGCGGTCGCGGGCACGCGCTCGCGGAACGGCGCGACGACGTCGCGGCTGACGACGGCGTCCCGCTGGAACGCGGGGGCCAGCGCCGCTTCGTCCACGGGCAGGAACAGCTCGGCGTCCATCGACGCGTTGCCGATCGCGCCAAGGCCGTCCGCCGACGTCATCAGCACCTTCGGCGCCGCGACTTCGAACCCGCGCGACAGCGTCTTGATCGACCGCCCGTCCTCCGACAGGATCGCGCGCAGCACGTATTTGCCCGGCGGCAGCTGGCGCACCGGAATCGCCTTGGTGAAGATGACGCGCGTGTCCCCCGCCGGATGCGGCGCCACGTCGGCGTTGAGCAGCGCCGGGGCGTCCGGATCGGTCGCGATCTCGTACTCCATCGTGACCGAGTCGGCTTTCGAGCCGTACGCCTCGACGTAGCCGTGCACGAGGCCGAACGTCACTTCGTAGCCGATCGTCGGCTGCAGCAGCTCGCCGCCGTCGAGCGGGCCGCCGACCATCAGCTCGCTGAGCGTGACGCCCGGCGCGTCCGGCAGCGCCGCGTGCAGCGGATGCTCGATCGTGCCGACGCGATCGCCTTCGGCGATCGCGAGCTTCATCGTGTAGTCGCCGGGCGCGAGGCTGGCGCCAGCGGTGAACTGCAGGGGCGACGGCACGCCGGTCATCGTCGGAAACAAGCGGGCGTCTGTGGATTTGGAATCGACCAGGCGTCCGTTGCGATCGGTGATCACGTAGCCGATGCTGACGACCTTCGAGTTCGCGTAGTCGGATCCGACGTCGGCGTGGATGAGCACCTGGACCTTGTCGCGCTCGGGGCCCTGCAGCCCGTACGACGCCACGCGCAGCGGCAGCGCCGACGACAGCAGCGGCGACGCGAGCGCCGACGCCATGGCCCGCCGCGGCGATCGCGCGGGACCGCCGGCGCGCAGTTCCGCCGGCTCGTTCAGCATCTGGCGCCGCGACCGCACGAGCGCGCCGCGCCGCGGCACGTCCACGCGGATCGGATGCCCTTTCCCGTCGCGATCGCGCGGATCCGATTCGACGGCGAGCAGGTAGTAGCCGGACAACTCCGACTCGATCCGCTCGAAGAGATTCGCGCCGGTGCCGGTCACCGTGAACATCGTGCCGCGCGCCGCGCCGGCCAGCATCTCCAGGCCTTCGCTCTGCGCCATGCGGTCGCCGATCGGGTTGAGCGGCGCTCGTGTGTTCGTGATGTCGAACATCCCGTTGTCCAGTTTGAGTACGTAGACGCTGGTGCGCGCCGCGGCGGCCAGGTTTCCCAACTCGCTGACCAGGCCCGGATCGTTCAGCACGAACCCTTCGGAGATCAGCACGAGGGTCTTGGGCGCGTCAATCCCGCGCAGTCCGGTCAGCAGCGCGCGGAGCGCGTCGAGCGTCTCGGCGGCCTCCCGAAGCGCGCTCTGCGCCCGATCGCGCGCTTCAACCTGCACCTGCGTGATGCAGACGTCGAGCGCGGCGGGCCCGGGCGGGAGGTTCTGGCACTCCCGCGTCACCACGTCTCCCGTGGTCATGCGATCGCCGCGGTCGATCGCCACCGCTTCGGTGAAGCTGATGTTGTGCTCGACGAACATCTGCGCCTGTTTCAGGCCCGTCATGCGCGTAATCGCCTGCTTCACGCGCGCGCGGTCGGCCGTGAAGGCCGTCGCGGGCGCGCCGACGCCGATGCCGGCGACGGCCACGCGATCGGCGGGCGACAGCCGGTCGATGAACGCGCCCGCGGCTTTCGAGATCGCGAGCGCGCCGCCGAAGCGGATGTTCGGCTGATCGATCGCGAGCACGATGAGGCGGCCGCCGGTCGAGCTGGCGTTCGAGCTGAATCCGTCAGGTGGCGGCGTGGCCGGCGACGCGCTTTCGGGCGTGACGAGCGAGATCCACTCGGCTGAGACTACCTTGCGCGGATTGCCATCGATCCGCACGTTGAAGTCGGCCGGCTTCAGATCGGCAACCGGCTTGCCGCGATCGTCCACGACGGCGACGTCGAGCGACGTGACTTCGACCGAGGACGTGAAGCGCGGCGGCTGCTGCGGCGCCTGGGCGAGGACTGAAGAGGCTGACGGATAACCGCGGAGAACGCCGAGCCCGCAGAGAAGAAGGAGTACCAACCTTCCTCTGCGTTCGTCTCCGCGCCCTCCGCGTCCTCTGCGGTTAAATGTCGGTCTCATTTCGTGACCGTCGCGCGGTAGCCCTGGCGCGCACGGACGTCGTGATGGCCGTCCACGCCGACCGAAATGCGCCGCCACTGGTTGTCGCGCTGCATCTTGGTGGACGAATAGCCGAGCAGATACTGATTCGACAGCTCGTCGAGCAGATCGCCGAACGCGTCGTGCAGCTCGTCGATGCTGTCGGTGAAGAGCGCGCGGCCGCCGGTCGGATTCGCCAGGCGCTCCATGACCTTCTTGAGCGCCGCCAGCGTCACGCCGCGGCCCTGCCCGATCATGTACAGCGTGACGTCGCTCGCCTGCAGCCGGCGCTCGACGTCGGCGATCGTCGCGTGGCTGCCCTGATCCTCGCCGTCGGTAAAGACGACCAGCGCCTTGCGGCCCGTCTGGCGGCCGAGCGTGTCGATGCCGCGGAGGATGACGTCGTACAGCGCCGTCGATCCCCACGGCGCGAGCCGATCGACGGCTTTCATGCGCTCGCCCGGATCGACCGCCTTGCGCGTCAGCGTGAAGATGCTGTCGTTGAAGCCGAGCAGCGTCACGACGTCCTGCGGCGGGACATCACCAAGAAATTCTTCCACGGCCTTCTTCAGCTTCGTCATCGCCGGCGCCATGCTGCCCGACATGTCGATCGCGACAATGAGCTCGAGCGGCACGTCTTCGGAGGCGAAATGCGTGATCGTCTGCGGCTTGCCGTCCTCGGCCACGTGGAACGCGGACTGGGGGATGCCGCGCACGAACTTGCCGCGGCCGTCGCTGACCGTGACCGTGACCTGCACGACGTCCACGTCCACGCGCTCGGTGTAGCCGATGGCCTTCGTCCGGACCGTCTGCCGGAGCCGCTCGCCGGCGGTCAGCGTCGCGACCGCGCGGATCTGATGCTCGCCGACCGCCGCGCCGGCGTCCCAGTCGCACTCGAACGGCGCGCGCGTGAGCACGCACAGCTGCCTTCCGTCGACGAAGAACGTCACGTTCTGCACGGTGTCCGGCGGATCGACGCGTGCGCGCAGGAGCGTCGGACCGCTCACGTAGGCGTCAGCGCCGGGCGACAGGATCTTGAGCTGCGGGGAGGCGTCAGCCGCGGTGGCCGGGGCCGGCGTCTGCGTCTGGGCGGAGACGAAAACGATCGCCGCCAGCGAAACCGCGACGGCCAGCACCCCGGCGGGAACTCCAGGCGCCAGGCGTGTCCGCGCGCGATTCACGATCATTTGTTACGGAGCGCCAGGACCGTCCGTGCCCGGCATCAGCGGCCCGCCGGCGGTGGCGGCCGCGACGTAATCTTCCACGCGCTCGCGCGACAAGGTCAATGCCGTTCTCGCCATGGTCAACCAGTCCCCATCGTCGGACGGCCGGACCTCGTCGATGAAATCCTGCATGGCCGCGGCGAGGACGTTCTGGGTGAGCGCCGCCGGCAGCCCCATCTCGTTCAACGTCAGCGCAATGTGCAGGTTGACGTCGGCGACGGCCGACGCGGTCAGGCCGAGCTGCGGGCGTCCGGCGAGCGCGGGCCACTGGCCGGGCGGCGCCAGGCGCGAGCAGGCGCAGCCGCCCGCCGCCATCATGACCATGCCCCACGCGTCGAAATCGCCAGGCCGGCCGCCGCCGAGCACGAGCAACTCGGTCAGCGTGAACATCGAGAGGGTCCGGCCCGGCTCGTGCGCGAGCGTCCAGGCCAGCGCCCGCCTGCGCGCGCGCTCCATGCCAATCTCGTCGGCGAGCGGATCGATCGCGGATGCCGCGGACGCCGCGAGCGCGCGCACGCGGCCGCGGCCGCGCGTGACGGCGGCGACGATGGCGGCGCGGTCGGCGTCGCGGAGCGCGAACGGATTCATGAGCGACACGCTCGCGGCGAACACGTCGCGCTCGTTCGACGTGAGCCGCGGCGCCTCGAGCACGCGCTCGTAGTTGAGGCGGCGCAGCGCGAGCGGCGCGAGCGCGACGTCCAGGCCCAGCAGCGATCCCGTGACGTGCCACGGCACGTTGGGCGACACCTCCGCGCGCGGGACCGACCACATCGTCCGCTGGCGGTGGTCCGTGTCCTTGATGCCGAAGCCGAAGTCGTGGCGATGCGAGACGTCGCCCGCGAGAAGAATCGTCCCGTCGGGATCGCCCACGTAGGCGGCGTACACGAGCGAGAGCAGCGACTGCGCGAGAAGATCGCTCGAAAGTTCGAGCAGCGGCTCGCCCGCGCGCGACGCGCGCTTGAGATCCTTGCCGGCGACGGCCTTCGTCAGCTCGTCGATCGACTTCTGCACCGTGTCGCGCGGCGGCGGGGGCGGCGCGACGCCGGCAGGCGCGTCCTCCTCGTCCTCCTGGCGCGAGCGCTGCGCGATGTTGGCGGCGTGGCGCCGCAGCCGGACCGTCGTGCTCTGGATCTCGTCGAGCGAAAGCTTCTGGCCCGCGAGCGCCGACCCCGCGGCGGCGACGTCCAGCGCGATGTCGAGCGGCGGCGTCTGCTGTTTTTCGCGCACGCGCTGCATCCGCTGCCGCTCGGCCGCCCCGAGGTCGAGCCGGTACGGCTGACCTTCCCACGTGACGCGCGCCGCCTTCCCGCCCTCGCCGGATGCCGGCCCGGACATCGCCGCGATGACCGTGGACTCCAGGTCGTCGCCCGCGGGCAGCGCGGCGATCAGATCGTCGCGCAGCCACGCCGCGAGCGCACCCGCGCCGTAACGCCCGTCCTCGAACGGCAGTGCCGCGAGATGCGCGATCAGCGTCTGCGCCCGCGCCGGGGCCAGCGCGTGCGCGCGGACCATCCGCGCGACGAGCGCGAGCGAGCCCTGCAGCTGCGCCTGGGCCAGGAAGCCGCGGCGGCCGTCCACCACCGACAGCCGGCTCGCATGGCGGACGGCCGCGGCGTACACCACCGGCGACGTCACCCCGATGCGCTCGATCGTGAACAGCAGCGCGCGAAAGCGCGGCAGCGCCCGCAGGGCCGTGAACGCGTCACCCCGCACCTCCGCGCGCTTCGCACCCTCCGCGCCTTCCGCACCGTCAGTACCTTTCCAGGGCGCGGCGAACACGCGCTGGCCGAACGCGAGTTGATCGAGCCGGTCGCCGCGCAGGCGCACGTCGGCGGCGCCGAGCGTCTCAAGGAGCCAGGCGGCGTCGATCGGATCCTCCTCCGCCCCGCGCAACTGCTTCGCGCCGTCGTCCGGCAAATCGGTTCCCGCGTACACGCGCGACCAGAAGCCGCGGCTGCCCGGCGACGCGGCCACGCCGGTCTCGTCCACCTGGATGCGGGCGAGCACCATCGAGAGATCGTAGGCGGCGCGGCCGAACGGCTGCGTGCGCAGGTGCCAGTCTTTGAACGCATCGATGCCGGTCGTCGCGAGCGTCTTGAAGCGGTCGACGCGTGTCTGCGCGTTCGGCATCCACAGGCCGAGCGTGAAGGCGCGGTGCGGCGCGTCGAGGTGACCGATCGTGTCGTAGAGGTACGCGAGGCGGCCCTCGTCGAGCTCGAAGATCTGGGCCACGAACCGATCGACGCGCGTGACCTTCTCGAGCGTCACCGCCTCCCACAGCGGCACGGCCGCATCGCCTCCGGGCGGAACGACGCGATTCGCCTCGATGCGCAAGGCGCTCGAGAACGCGGCGAACGCCGGCGCGGCGCGCTCGGCGAGGCGCGACAGAATCGCTTGGTGATCCGCCAGGTACGCCAGCGTGCCGTCGTCGAGAGCTATCAGCCCGTGGCATAGGAGCGTCGCCGTCCGGTCGCTCACGATCGCCATCACGAGCTCGTCGCGCGCGACACGGCGGTGGAAGATCGCGTCGCCCCAGACGTCCGCCGTCAGTGGAGCAGGCACGAGCTCCGTCAGCTTCGGGTCCAGCGTGACCACGGGCGGTCTGCCGCCGCGGGCGGGTTTCTGGCGCAGGCTCAGCAGGAACGCTTCGACGGCGGGCTTGCGGCCTTCCGGGTTGTCGTACACGAGGCGCGAGATCTCGGAGAGAAAGCGCCCGCGATCGGGAACGGGATCGACGCCGAGCGCGTGCGCGAATGCCGCGGTGCCGCCGGGAACCGGTACGTCGTCAGAAAGGGCGACCGCGGCGGTCAGCCGGACCGAAAATGCCGCTACAATCGTGCACAGCATCAAGGCCGGCGCTCGCCTGGAGCGCTCGACCTTCTTGACGTTGCTCACAGAGCGCACATTATAGACATGGCCTCCACGAACTACACCGCCAAAGACATCACGGTTCTGGAAGGGCTCGAGCCCGTACGCAAGCGGCCCGGCATGTACATCGGTGGCGTCGGCTCCACCGGGCTCCATCATCTCGTTTGGGAAACACTGGACAACTCGGTCGACGAGGCGATGAACGGTCATGCTTCAAACATTTGGGTGACCCTTCACGCCGATGGATCGTCGATTACGATCGAGGACGACGGCCGCGGCATTCCGATCGACAAACACCCGGCGACGAAGAAAAGCGCGCTCGAGGTGATCTTCACCGTCCTGCACGCGGGCGGCAAGTTCGAGCACGGCAATTACAAGACCGCCGGCGGCCTCCACGGCGTCGGCGCGAGCGTCGTCAACGCGCTCTCGAAGGAGCTCGTCGCCACGGTCAAGCGCGACGGTGCCCAGTGGGAGATGCGCTTCAAGCAGGGCAAGCTGGTCAGCGGGCTGAAAAAGCTCGGGCCGGCGCGCGGCACCGGGACCACTGTGCACTTCAGGCCGGACGCCGCGATCTTTCCGAAGATCGAATTCGATCCCGCGATCATCAAGGAACGACTCGAGGTCGCCAGCTACCTGCACAAGGGCCTGAAGGTCTCGTTCGAGGACGAAACCGCGCCGCCCAAGGACCGCAAGGTCACCTTCGAGCACACCGAAGGGCTCGTCGACTATCTGAAGAAGATCGTCGCCGACCGCGGCGCCAAGCCGGTGCACGAAGCGCCCTTCGTCCTCACGAAGGACGAAGGACTGCGGATCGATCTCGTCGTGCAGTGGACCGAGGCGACCGATGAGCACCTGCGATCGTACGTCAACGGCATTCCGACCGGATCCGGCGGCACGCACGAGACCGGCCTGCGCGGCGGACTGGGCAAGGCGGTGCGCAATTTCATCGAGACGCACAATCTCTCGCCGAAGGGCGTCACGCTGACGGCCGAGGACATCCGCGAAGGGATGACCGGCGTGCTCAGCGTCTTCGTGCAGGAGCCGCAGTTCCAGGGCCAGACGAAGGACCGGCTGAACAACCCCGAGCTCGTGTCCGCGGTGGACGGCGTCGTGCGTCCCACGCTCGAGCACTGGCTGAACCACAACATCAGCGTTGCGGAGGCGATCGTCGCCCGGATCATTCTCGCGGCGCGCGCGCGCGAGGCGAGCCGGGCGGCGCAGGCCGAAGTGTCGCGCAAGAGCGCGACGTCATCGCGCCTGAATCTCCCAGGCAAGCTCAGCGACTGCACGAACTCCACGAGCGAAGGCAGCGAGCTGTTCGTCGTCGAAGGCGATTCGGCCGGCGGGTCGGCGAAGCAGGGCCGCGATCGCGCGCGGCAGGCGATTCTGCCGCTGCGCGGCAAGGTGCTGAACACCGAGAGCGCGTCGCTGGCGAAGGTGCTCGAGAACAAGGAGCTCGCGGATCTGGTGACCGCGCTCGGGTGCGGGCTCGGGAACAACTTCGAGATCGAGAAGCTGCGCTACGGCAAGATCATCATCCTCGCCGACGCGGACTCCGACGGCAACCACATCGCGACGCTGCTGCTGACGTTCATCTATCGCCATCTGCCGAAGCTGATCACGAACGGCAAGGTATATCTCGCGCAGCCGCCGCTCTACCGCATCGACATCGGCAAGGACACCTTCTGGGCGCTCGACGACGCGCAAAAAGAAGCCATCCTGAAGCAGCACTCGAAGAACGGGCACGGGCGATCGCCGGAGATCACGCGCTTCAAGGGCCTCGGCGAGATGATGCCCAAGGTGTTGTGGGAGACGACGCTCAACCCGCGCACGCGGCGGCTGCTGCGCGTGGAGATCACGGATCAAATCACGACCGATCGCGTGATCAACGAGCTGATGGGCAAGGATGCTTCCGCACGATTTCGCTTCATCATGGAAAGAGCCGATGAAGCCGATGAACTGGATGTCTAAACTTGAAAGTGAAAAGTGAAAACTGAAAAGTGAAGACTGTAAAGTCACGTCTCCATCTCGCTTTACTTTTCACTTTTCTCTTTTCACTTTTCAGTTTCACTTCCGCGCCCGCGACCGCCCAACCGGGTGCGGCCGGCGGTCTTCTCCCTCGCACGGCCGACGGCGGCGTGCCCAGTCCGCCCACCGTCCCGATCAGCCCGCGCCGGGCCGCCGCGTTCGGCGCGGCGATCGTCGCCGGCCTGCTGTTGCTGCAGTACGCGCACCGGCGGAGGCCGTTCATCCTCGTGTGGGCCGCCGGATGGCTTCTCATCACGCCTCAGATGCTGCTCATCGCGCGCGGCTACGACAGCATCATCGTCGCCCGCCTTGGCGTCGGCCTGTCGCAGTTGCTCGGCATCATGACCGCGACCTTGTTCTTCTGGAGCGCGGACCTGTACCGGCAGACACGCTACGTCCGTCTCGTGCACTGGAAGCCGCTGGCCGGGCTCAGCGCGTGGTTTCTGCTGACACCGCTCGTCTTCGGCACCATCACCGTGCTGTCGCCGGGATACTTTCTGTCGGCGATCCTGCTGGGCGCCGCGGGCACGATGTACGGCGCCGTTCTGGTCGAGCGGAAGATGATCGGCGCCGGCCTCGTCGCGTTCGTGCTCTTCGGGCTCGCCGTCTCCGACCTGACGACGGCGGTTGTCGTGCCGCAGATGCTGGCGACCGGCCGCTTCACGTTCGAGATTCTCCTGGTGAACACGGTGCTCTACGCGTTCGGCGCGCTCGGCATCCACCAGCTGGTGTTCGAGGACATGACGTACGAGCTTCGACTCACGAACCGCCGGCTCGAGACAGCGCAGGAGGAACTGCTGCAGGCGGCGACGACCGATACGTTGACCGGCTGTCACAACCGCCGGTTCTTCGAACAGGTGATCGAGCGCGAGCTGCAGCGCCACGAACGGTTCGAGCTGCCGCTCTCGCTGCTGTTCATCGACATCGATCGCTTCAAGCAGATCAACGACACGCTGGGGCATGAAGCGGGCGACAAGGTGCTGCAGTACGTCGCGCGCTTCCTCAAGCGCCACATACGCGAGGCGGACTACGTGTTCCGCTGGGGCGGCGACGAGTTCCTCGTGTTGATCACGTGCGAGGCCGCCGAAGCGAAGCGCAAGGCGCGCGCGCTGAAGGCTGCGTTCGACGCCGCGCCCTCCGCGATCGAGCTGCCGCCCGGCATCGGGCTCAGCGTCGGCTGGACGGAAGTCCCCGCGGGCACCACGGATCTGCTCCCGCTCGTGAGCGAGGCCGACGAGCGGATGTACGAGGACAAAGGAAAGCGGGCGTAGTCAGCGAGTCGGTGGCTGGTGGCTGGTGGCTGGTGGCTGGTGGCTGGTGGCTGGTGACGCGTCGATACGCATTGAACCGAACGAAGTTCCCGGTCAGCTCCGTCTGTTACTCAGGCCTGACACTCGAATGAGACTCGCAGACGACTAGCACGCGAAATAGTTGCGCGAGCCGTTTGCTGGGTGCAAGAACATGGTCACGGCTTTCGCGGCGAATCGCTTGTGCGAATCGTGTAAGGCTGCGGCCATGCGACATCACCAGCCACCAGTCCCCAGCCACCAGCCTCCTCGTCGTAAACTAGTCACGAATGCCAGCGACCTCCACCACGTACGCGATTCCGCTGCACCGGCCGCCGTTCGAGGACGCTGACGCGCACGCGGTCGTCGCGGCGCTGAACGACGGACTGCTGACCGGCGACGGCGCGGCGAACCAGCGGCTCGCGCAGGCCGCGCAGCGGACGCTCGGCTGCCATCGCGCCTACGCCACGCCGTCGGGCACGCACGCGCTCGAGCTGATGATGCGCGCGCTGCCGCTCGCGCCCGGCGACGAAGTCATCTGCCCTTCGTTCACCTTCGTCTCCGTCGCCAATGCGATCATCCTCGCCGGCGGCACGCCGGTCTTCGCGGACATCGAAGCCGCGACGCTCAATCTCGATCCGGCGAGCGTGCAGCAGCGGCTCTCGCCGCGGACGCGCGCGATCGTCACCGGCCACTACGGCGGCATCGCGTTCGGGCTCGAGACGCTTGAGTCGCTCGCCTCGTCTCGCGGCATCGCGCTGCTCGAAGACGCCGCGCACGCGCTCGGCGGCACGTATCGCGGGCGCGCGCTCGGCACGTGGGGACGCGCGGCCGCGTTCTCGTTTCACGGCACGAAGAATCTCGTCGCGGGCGAAGGCGGATTGTTCGTCACGACCGACGCGGCGCTGGCCGCGCGCGCGGAGATCATCCGCGAGAAGGGCACGGACCGATCGCGCTTCCTCCGCGGCGACGTGGACCGCTACACGTGGCAGGCCGTCGGCAGCTCGTATCTGATGAGCGACGTTTTGGCGGCGCTCGTCCTCGCGCAGTGGGGCCGGATCGACGCCATCACGGCCGCGCGTCGCGAGCGATTCGATCGCTATCAGCAGGCATTGGCGCCGCTCGCCGCGGCGGGCCAGGTCACGCGCCCCATCGTCCCGGAGGGCTGCGAGCCCGCGTACCACGTCTACTTCGTGCTCGCCGACGCGAAAGCCACACGCGATCGCCTCGCGGCGTGGTTGCGCGAGCGAGGGATCGAAGCGTCGTCGCACTTCGTGCCGCTGCACCTCTCGCCGTACGCGACGAACACGCTCGGCACGCGGCCGGGCCTGTGCCCGATCACCGAGAGCGCCGCGGACCGGCTCGTCCGTCTGCCGCTCTACCCCGCGCTGTCACCGGCCGATCAGCAGACCGTGATCGACGCCGTGTCCGCGTTCTTCGGTCGATCGAGGACGTGACGCCCGCCGATCGGGAACCACGCCGCCAGCATCTGGATCTGTATCTGATCGGCGCGCTGCTGATCCTCGTGGCCGCGGCGCAGCACCGGTGGAACGAAGGCATCACGAGCGACGGCAGCCTGTACTTCGCGCATCTGCGCAGCCTGATCTTCGATCGCGATCTGCAGATCGGGCCCGAACTCGAGTTCCTGCATCTGCCGCCACGCCCGCATCACATTGTCCCGATCGGCCCGTCGATTCTCTGGGCGCCGCTCTATCTGCTCGTCGCGCTCGGCGACCGGCTGGGATCGATCCTCGGCCTGTCGTCGCGCGCGACTGGCGTCGCGCTCGGCCTGACCCGCCCGTACCTGCGCGCCGCGTTCATCGGATCGTTCGCCGTGGCGTCAGCCGGCCTCGTCGCGCTTCACCTGCACGTGCGGCGGGAATTCGGCCCCGCGATCGCGCTGCTGACGTCGACGCTGACGCTCGTCGCGACGCCGCTCGTCTGGTACATCGTCTTCGAGCCGTCCATGACGCATGCGGCGTCGTTCGGGGTCGTCTCGCTCGCGCTCGTCGCGTCGGACCGCTGGCTGAGCGCGGGATCGCCGACGCGCGGCCAGGCGATCGCGATCGGCGCGCTGTTCGCGCTGGCGATCCTGGTCAGGCCCGAAGATGGATTGTTCCTGGTGTTTCCGGCGGCGTTGATCTTTCGACAAGCAGGCCGGGTCCTTCCGCCTTCGCACGCTTCGGCGGACCGCCGTAGCCTTGGCGGAGGCGGTTCGGACCCGGCTGATCAGGCTGGCGGGTCCAGAAGGACCCGCCCTACATCCGCTCCGCCCTATATGACCATCATCAACATGGCGATCGGCGCCGCGCCGCTCATCCTGATTCAGGCGGCGATGCTCTACTTCCTGTTCACGTCGAACGACTTCTCGCTTGCAGGCGGCGACGAAGGCTACCTGTCGCTCTTGTCCCCGCACCTGAGCGACGTGCTCTTTTCCTCGCGCCACGGCCTGCTGTCGTGGTCGCCGGTCGTCTGGGCGGGGCTGGCCGGCATCCTTATATATAGCCGCCGCAACCCGCGCTGGGCGTGGCCGGCGCTCTTCGTCTTTACGACGATGGTCTGGACCAACGGATCCGCGCACGACTGGGCCGGCGGCTGGGCATTCGGCGGACGCCGGTTCGTCAGCATCCTCGGCGCGCTGGCGCCGGGTCTGGCGTTTGTCGCGTGGAAGGCGCGTCGGCACGCGGTCACGCTGCTGGCGCCGGCGGCGGTGATCCTGGTCGTCTGGAACGTCACGCTGATGGCGAAGTATCACGCCGGCGCGATTCCGCGTGACGAGACGATCAGCTGGGCGGATGTCCTTGGCCCGCGCCTCGGCGCCGTCGCGCGGCCGCCGTTGTTCTATCCGTTCTCCGTCCCCGCCAACGTCTGGTTCGCGTGGCGTGAAGGCCTGCCCGCCGCGCGGTACGATCTGCTCGGTTCCGAGCCGCTGCGGCAGGAGATGTATCTGCCGCTGAACGACTGGGGCGCACGCTTTCTGGACAATCCCGCGGACTGGGAGAACGGCAGCGCCGACGCGTTTGGCTCGCGTCATTTCCTGCGCGCGGCGTCGGCCGCGATTCTCGTGCCGCTCGACGTCCCGGCCGCGTCCGCGTTCGCGCTCGACGTCGAGGCCCGCGCCGACGGTCCGGCGCGCGACGCCATGACATCGCTCGCCGTTTCACTGAACGGCCGGTCGATCGGCGACATCCCGATGCCGATCGGCGCGACGCCGCCGGCGCGAAAGGCGTTCGTGCTGCCGGCCGGAGCCCGGATCTGGCGGCGCGGCTACAACCGCGTTACCATTTCGCAGCCCTCAACCGTGCCGCCTTCCACCCAATTCCTCGTGTACGCGCTGCGCGTCGGTCCCGCGACCGCGGGCCAGGGGCGCTGAGCGCCGTGATTTCGATCGTCATCCCCGTCTTCAACAACGGCGCGGCGATGGTCCGCGAATGCCATGCCGCGCTCGGCGCGACGCTGGCGACGCTGTCCGAGCCCGCCGAGATCATCTTCGTGGACGATGGCAGCCGCGACGACACGCTGGAGGCGCTGAAAGCGATCCAGCGCGCGGATGGAAGAGTCCGCGTGCTCGAGTTCGCCGCCAACTTCGGTCAGCACGCGGCCTTCTCCGCCGGCTTCGACGCCGTCCGCGGCGATGTCGTCGTGACGATGGACGTGGATCTGCAGGCGGATCCAGCGGACATCCCGCGGATGATCGCGCCGCTCAGAAACGGGTACGACCTGGTCAGCGGCGTCCGCACGAACCGCCGCGATCCCGCGATGCGGCGCCTCGCGTCGCGCGTGGTCACGAAGCTCGTGACATCTCTCACCGGGATGACCGCCGTCAAGCTCCGCGACGTCGGCTGTCCGTTCAACGCGTTCACGGCGGACGTGGCGAAGAGCTTGTCCGCCTTCGGCGAGCTGCGCCGCTTCCTGAAGCCGCTCGCCGTGCGGGTGGCGCGATCGGTGACGGAAGTCGAAGTCGTGCACCGGCAGCGGGCCGTGCATCATGTGCGGACGTCGTACTCGGGCACGCGGCTGCTGCGGCTGTTCATGGATTTCTTCGTCAACAGCATCGGCGATCTGTTCGCGTGGCTGTTCGCGATCGCGTCCGCGGCGACCGCGCTCGGTGTGGTCGCGTTCGCCGTGCTTGCGGTGATGCACCTGACCGGAATGGTGCGCCTGCGCTACCCGATCGCGGCGATGGCGGGCACGGCCATCGCGGCGCTCGTCGCGCTTCTCGGCCTCATCGGCGACTACACGCAGCGCATCTACCGCCAGAGCTCCGGCCGTCCGTTCTATCTCATCCGCCGCGTGCACGAAACGCCCGGCGCTCCAGACGCTCGTGGCCGCTAGCCTTCTTGGCGCGGACGCGCGCGCGACGCTCGATCCGCTGATCGACGCGTACGCCTACAAGCCGTACCGCAACTATCGAACATTGCCGCGCAAGAAGCAGAACGACGTCCTCCGCGCCGAGGTCCACGCCGCGCTCGACGCCGAGGGCGGTTTCGCCGTCATCAGCGCGCCTGGAAGCACTGGAAGCCCTGGAAGCCCTGGAAGCCCTGGAAGCATTGACGCGCCGCTCGCCGCCGCGATCGTCCGTCCGCTGCCGTGGGACAGCGCATTCTTCGATCTGAAGATGGCGAAGATGACGCACGTGCTGCGCACGGACGAAGCACCGCGCGCGGACGTGACGTCGGTGATCGATCTCGCGCTGCGGCAGTGCCGCGAGCGTCGCATTCAGCACGTCGCCGTCCGCATCGACGCGGCGGACGCGGACGCGATCCAGGCGCTCGAGGCCGCCGGCTTCCGCATGGTGGACGCGCTGGCGACCTACATCTATCACCACAAGCGCGAGTCGCCGCCGCCGATCAAGGAGATGGGCGTGCTGCGGCTCTTCCGGCCGGAAGACACCGAACAGATCATCGCGATCACACGCGAGGCGTATCGCGGATTCCAGGGCCGCTATCATCTCGACCCGCACCTCGACAAAGCCCGCGCGGACGAGCTGTACATCGAGTGGGCGCGCAAATGCTGCGCATTCGAGTGGGCGGAAGTCGTGATGGTCAACGAGAACGGCAAGGGCGAGCTGCACGGCTGGGCGAGCTACCGCCACATCGAGCCCGCGTCGACGGTCGGCGGCATTCCCATTCAAGGCGGCGGGCTCGGCGCGTGCCGGCGCGATACGCCCGGCGCGTACGCGGGCATCGTGCGCTTCGCCGCCGTCATGATTCACGGCGGCGGCGGCGTCACCGAGTGCCAGACGCAGCTCTTCAATTTCCCGACGATCCGCGTGTACGAGGCGATCGGCACGCAGTTCGTGCGCGCCGATTACACGCTCCACGCGTGGCTCGGCGCCTGACGCGATTGGCGGACGGACAAGAAACCACCGAGGACACGGAGAAGAGACAGGCTCGAGAGACTCAGTCGATCAGTTCGGCGGCGCCGCGTGGCGGCGGCGCGGCCGGAATCGGAACCGCGCACGAGTCACTAACACACGTCTCGGATCGACTCGTGCACGGTCCCGATCCGGCCGCGCTCGTCGGCCTGCATGGCAGGCCGACCGCCGAACTGATCGACCTCTGCGCCTCTGTGTCTCTGTGGCCCATTTCCCTCCGTGTTCTCTGTGTCCTCCGTGGTTACAACCGTCGGTCCGTCCGTCCGTCCATCTATAATCCCGCCATGACGAGCAAGCCGCTCGTCAACGAGGCCTTCGCGATGAAATACAGAATCGCCGGCGGAGCGGTCGTGGTGTGGCTCGCGTTCGCGGCGTGCTCGACGGCGCAGACCGGCTTTCCGCCCGCGACGCAGCGATCATTCGCCGAGCTGCGCGCGCGCGTCGCGCGCGGCGACGCGAGCGACGGTCAGGAGCTGCAGATCCGCTGGTTCGCGATCGAAGGCGCGGCGCAGCCCGCGTCGGACGTCACCGTGCTGAACCGCCGCCGCGGCATCGGCCCGCTGCCGCAGGAACGCGATCCGCAGTTGTCGGAAGACCGGCTCGTCGTGATTTCCGTCGACGCCACCGGGCGCGAGCTCGACTGGCGCACGGTCATGGATCCGCGGCTCGTGCGCGCCGAGTTTCCGGACGCGCAGGGCCGGTTGTCGGGACGGACGTTCCAGCGGACGGAGGTCAACCTCCTCGTCGACGTTCCCAACAACCCGGACATCGTCCGGCTTCGGATCTACGCGCCGCAGCTGACGAGCGACGGCTGGGTTCTGAATCTGCTCGCGACGGTGGACCTGCCGTGATCGCGGAACGTTTCGAGCGCATCGGTCGCGCGCGCCGCGCCGGAACGATCGTTGCGCTGGCGCTCGCCTTCACGGCGATCGCCGCGATCGGATCCGCCGAGCCGGTCACCGTGCTGCAGCAGTCGGGCGACGCGAGCAATCGTCTCGACCTCGTCGTCCTCGGCGACGGCTACACGGCCGCGGAGCTCGGCAAGTACGCCAGCGACGTCGCGACGTTTCTCGCCGCGGTCTTCCAGCAACAGCCATGGGCCGAATACCGGCCGCTGATGAACATCTACCGCGTCGACGTCACGAGCGCGGAATCCGGCGCGAGCCATCCAGAGAACAACGTCACCAAGAACACGGCGCTCAGCGCAGCGTACAACTGCAGCGGCATCCAGCGCCTGATTTGCGTCAATATCACGGCCGTCAACAACGTGCTGTCGCGCAGCGTCTCCGCCACGCAGCGTGATCTCGTGCTCGTGATCGTGAACGACAGCGTGTACGGCGGCAGCGGCGGAGCCGTCGCGGTCGCGTCGACCCACGCCGCCGCTGTCGAGCTGGTGCTCCACGAGTCGGGCCACACGCTCGGGCTTCTCGCCGACGAGTACACCGATCAGCCGCCCGTCTGCAGCGTGTTGTTCGAGCCTTCCGCGGCCAACGTGACCATGCAGACGCAGCGCGGCGCGATCAAATGGACGTCATGGATAGACGCCGCGACGCCGATGCCGACGACGACGACGGCGGCGGCCGTGCCCGGTCTGTATCTGGGCGCGGACTACTGTCCGACAGGCAAGTACCGGCCCACGTACAACTCGAAGATGCGGTCGCTCGGTGTGCCGTACGAGCAAATCAACTCCGAGCAGTTGATCAAGCGTATCTACAACTTCTCGGCTCCACTCGATGGTTCCTCGCCGTCCGGCACGTCGGTGAGCGTCTCCGGTGGCGGATCGACGACGTTTCAGGTGACCGTGCCGGCGCTGGCGACGCATTCGCCGACGGTCACCTGGCAGATTGACGGCGTCACGGTCGCGACCGGAACGACGCTCGTGGCGACGGCGCCGTCGGTGCCGTCCGGCGCGCACACGCTGACGGCCGTGATTCAGGATTCGACCGCGATGGTGCGCAACGATCCCTCGCGCGTGCTTCGCGCGACGCGCTCGTGGACGGTGAGCGGCGGCACGCAGACGGCGCCAGACGCGCCCGCGTCGCTGACCGTGTCGTCGTCCGGATCGAGCGTCACGCTCACGTGGACCGCGCCCGCGACGGGATCCGCGCCCCGCGAGTACGTCATCGAGGCGGGATCGGCGACCGGCCAGGCGGACCTCGCGAATTTCGCGACAGGCACGACGTCCACCGCGTTCAGCACGTCCGGCGTGGGCGCGGGCCGGTACTACGTGCGCGTGCGATCGTCGAACGCGGCCGGCCGGAGCGCGGCGTCGAATGAGGCGCTGCTTGTCGTCGGCGGCGTGTGCACCGGACCGCCGGCCGCGCCGGTGCTGAGCGCCGTGACGGCCGGATCGACGGTCACACTGTCGTGGTCGGTGCCGTCGGGCGCGACGTCGTTCGTCCTGGAAGCGGGATCGGCGACCGGACTGAGCAACCTGGCGAACACCGACGTCGGCGGGACGCCGAGTTACGTCGCGACCGGCGTGGGCGCGGGCACGTACTACGTCCGCGTGCGCGCGAAGAACTCGTGCGGGACCGGATCGCCATCGAACGAGACGACCGTGACGGTCCGGTGAGACCCGTAGCGCGTGGCTTTCAGCCCCGCGGTCGTTCGCGGCCCTGAAAGGGCCGCGCTACAAATCGGAAACCAGCGCGCTCAGGGCACGACCGCCACGATTTCGTTCGACGCGGCGCCGAGACCACAGGCGTTCCTGCCGCGAAGTCGCGCGTAATACGTGCCGGGCGCGACACCGCTGATCGTCACAGTCAGCAGATTGCCAATCGTGGTCTCGGGGACATCCGATCCGCCCGGCGCGTGGCCGGCCTGGAGCACGTACGACGTCGGACCGCCGCGTGCCGCGCTCCACGCCAACGTGACCACGCGCCGCTGATTCGACACGATCCGGAACTCCTGCGGCGCGCCCGGCGGCGCGCTGCACCGTCCCTCCAGCAGCGCCTGCGCCTGACCGAGCGTGCCACGCCCGGCGTCGCCATCGGGGACTCGCACGACGCGTGCACGCGACCGCGACGTCGCGCTCGCGCCCGCGTCCACCAGCTCCAGTTGCACGTCACCATCAGGCAGTCCGGGAATCGGCGGAATCGTCATCAGGCTGAATGGCAGCGCCGACGCACCGTCCTCGGTGGTGTTCTGATAGGCGGACGTGATCGCCCGGGCTTGACCGTTCACCAGCAGGCGGACGCCCGGTGACGCCTCCGGGATTCGACGGCCGTCGACGTTGGAGAACAGCAGGTACCAGGCGTTCCGATCCGCGAGGATTCCGGTCAGCGCCGGCGCGCCGGGAACGGCCACGGTGTGGTCGGTGCCGCTTCGGGTCGTCCGCCGCCACGTCTCCACGAAACGTCGAAGTGCGCCGGCATGCTGACGGCGCAGGCCGTCGATCGCCAAGCTGCCGCTGGTGCGAAAACTCGCGTCCAGCAACTTGGTGGCCGTCAGCAGCGCGCGCGGGCTGTCGCCAGCGTCGATCGTCGCGTTCACCCACCGTGCGAATGCGGCCGCGGCGCCAGTCGCGTCTTCGCGAAAAAGTCCGGCGGAATCCCGCACGAGCGGCTCGACCCCCACGCGGCAGATGGCCAGCGGGACCAGCGGACTCCAGCCGCGCGGCGTCGCGTCTTCGTGTGTGCATCGGTGCTGCCACGGATCGTAGGCGAGGTACGTGAACCCGCCGCGAGCGAGGAGCGCGGGCCCGGCGTCCTCGTCGGTGCTGAGCTTGACAAGCTTCGGCTTCACAGGCCAGCCCGGCGTCTCGAACCGCACGATGGGCCGGCGCAGGTACGCGGTCGGGAACGGGTATTCACCGAATAACCCGGGCATGTCGGCGACTACCAGCGGCGCGCCGTCGCGCGGCAGCATGCCGGCAAGCGATCGATAGAGATCGTGGGAGGCCGCGCCCGGCGGCGGCGTCAGGTCGACGAAGGACAGATTCCAGCCGCACACGCCGGCCCAGAGCGCCGCGCAGAACACCGGATAGCCGGCAGATGCCAGCCGCGCATCAGGCAGCCGGCCGACGATTCTCCTGACGACGTCCACGAACGCGCAGATCGTCATGGCCCATCCGACCACCCAGGTGCCGGTGAACCACCAGTGGATCGTGACGAGATTCGTGAGTCGATAGCAGTACGTGACGCCCGAGCCGAAGCCGAGAACGATGGCGAGCAGCAGCAGCACGCCGTCGCCGCGCGCGGCGTCGCGTCCGTCGCGCCAGAGGCGCAGGACCGCGTAGGCGGTCGCGACGACGAGCATGACGCTCATCACGATGAGCATCCAGCGCGGCCATGCGGTTTCGAGCTGCCGGATCAGCACGCCGGTGTACGGACCGATGGGCGTGTCGCCCGTCCGCTCGTTCACGCGGTCCATGAAGCCGCGGAAATAGAACTCGAATCCGATCCGCGTGCCGTACATGAGGACGGTCGTGATCTCGGCGGCCGCCGACCCGACAGCGATCGCCGCGGCGACGGTGAACGACTTCCAGGCACGCGACGTCTGGCGACTTGCGAGCAGCACGGCGCCGAGCGCGGCGAACGCCGCGACCGCCACGGCGTTCCCGAACAGCGCGACCCACTCGGACAGCGTGCCCAGATACGCGAGCGACGACGCGATGAGGAGATCGCGCGCGCGAATCCCTGATCCATCGTCTGGCGCGTTTCGAGAGAGCGTTCGCGTGAAGAACGCGACGCCCCACGACGCGAGCACGAGCTGGCAGAGCATGGCCGGCGTCGTCGAGTAGTAGCCGTCGATGAACCACACGAGGAACGGAGAGCTCCAGATGACGAAGGACAGGCCGGCCAGCGCGGCGCCGAACCCGAACACGACTTCGAGCAGGGGCGCCGCGATGAGGACGCCGGCCACCGTCATCCCCTGCGCCAGCAATTTGCCGACGATGATCGGATCGACGCGATCGAGCGCGCGGCTGGCCCAGTAGTGCAGCATCCACGACAACGGCGGCTGCGAGAGGTAGTCGCGCCAGTAGACGTCGCGATACCACCACTCGGGCAGGTTCTGGTCGATCGACCGCGACGGAATGAAATGGCGGGCGAGCGCGCCGTCGTGCCGCCAGTTCTCGCTCGCAATCACCTCCTGTCCCAGGAGGTATTCCATGTTCGTCTTGATGGTGGAGGTCGTCAGGGGCCAGCGCAGCACGTCAGCGCACAACAGTTGCGCCGCCAGGACGAGGAGCAGCAGACGTCTGCCGCGCGGCTCGGGTACCGGCGTCATGGCCGACGATTGATAACGCCGAGATCGATCGCGCCGCGGTTGTCGTGCTCGAACTCCACGCCCGTCCAGAGCTGCCACGCGGTGGACCCCGACAGCGCGAACGTTTCCCACGCGAGCTCGCCCGCTCTCCATCCGCCGAACAGCGGCGTCAGCGGATCGATCTCCGCCGGTCCGCCCGGCGAGCCGGCCGGCACGGCGCCCAACTGCAGACGCATCACGTTCGTCCAGTCTCGAAGCGGACGAAAGTAGATCCGGATTTCAATCGTGCCGTCGTCGGGGTGCCTGTACGTCGTGAAGCCCTCGAGCATCGCGACGCCGTGCATCTCGGCCTGCCTGATCGTGCCGTCGCCCGCGCGAATGACGGTCGCGGCGGCGGATCCGTCGCGCTGCCGGCCCTCGACCTCCGCGCGGATCAGCGCCAGCGGCTCGCGCAACGCGGGCGTTTCCTTCGCGCGCGCCAGCGCCGCGCGCAGCACGTCCGGTTCGAACCGGCCCGCCTTCCGCACGGCGCGGGCGAGCGCCATCAGCTCGTCGCGATTCTCGAGCGCCTGTCCGCGGCCGATGCGCGCCTCGAAATCCGCCAGCAGCTGATCGCTGTCGCCCCGCAGCGAGATGAGCGGCAGCTCGGACGGAATCCTCGCGAGCGGCACCGACTCCGGGTAGCTGCGCTGGGCGATACGCAGCAGCGACGCGGCGCGGTCGAATTCGCCGGCCGCCGCTTCGGCGCGGACGGCCTCGGCGTACCCGGCCTCGTCGAACGGACGGTAGAGCGGCGCGACGAAGGCGAAGAGCAGCGTGAGATTCAGCGCCATCAGCCCGGCGAAGACCTGGCGGACGCTCAACGCTGCGAAGCGGACGCGCGGCGCGATCTCGACGCACGCGGCCGCGATCAAGACGCCGACGATGCTGCCTGTGATGATGCGGATCAGGTGCTCTTGATCGCCATAGTGATAGTGGCGGATACCGTCCCTGATGGCCGCGCCGATCGGACTGACCCACTGCAGTGCGAGCACGCCGCCAAGAATCGCGACGATCGCCGCGAGGCGATGTGGCCGGCGTCGCGCCTCGACGATGAACGCGTGAAGCCCGACCACCAGCGCGATCATGATCGGCGCGAGCGACGGCAGCATCCAGCGACCGACGACGATGCGCTCGATCATCATGTTCGTGTAGAGGATCGGCGCGAACGTGAGGAACACGCCGCCCGCGTAGAACCACGCCAGGCGCGTGCGCTCGCGAGCCGTGGTATCAGCGGCGGCGGATCGATCGCGGACCACGAGCCCAATCGCCGCGAGCTTCGACATGACGGCGAACGCCGCGTACACCGGCGCGGGCAGCAGGATGCTCGGCTGGCCGAGCCATCCCCAAAATCCCAGAAACATCTTCGGCCCGAGCTCGTACTTGAGATGCAACCACAGGTACGGATTCCACCACGTGAGAGTGAAGAAGGAGAACATCGGCGCGAGCCACATGGTCAGGTCGCGCTGCATCTCGACCGGCCGCGGGACAATCACGAACGCAAGAGCGGCCGTGCCGGCCAGCGCCGCCGCGGCGATCGCGGCGCCTCGCTTCGTCGGCTCGGTCACGACGAAGCCGAACGGCACGAGCAAGACGAGGAAGTACGCCTGGCGATCGGAGAACGGCGCCGCCATCACGATGACGAGGCCGGCGATCCAGACGGCGGTTCGTCCGATACGGCCGCACACCCGCGCGGTGAACGCGCAGTACGCCGCCGACGCGAGCAGCACGGTCGTGGCTTCCGGATGGATCTTCGACGCGAAGAAGCTCGCTTCCGGAAGAAACAAACACGCGCCCGCCGTCAGCAGCGCGAGATCGTCGCGCGAGGTGAAGAGCCGCGCCGTCTCGAAGATCAGGACGAGCGACACGGTCCACATCAGCAGCGTGCACAGCCGCAGAAGGTACAGCCGGTTCACGTCGCCGCGCGGGATGCCTTCGGCGCGGCCGTGCATGTACACGTTGACGCGCCCGCGCAGGTTGGAGACGAAGCGGAACGACGGGTTGTAGCGCGCCGGGACGGGACGATCCGGTCCGCCGGCGAGGACCATTGCGGGCTTGACCGCGGCCGCGTAGAGCAGCCAGCCGCCCGGATTTTCGCCGTGCGTATAGCGGACGATCGCGTTGTAGAACGAGCTCTCGTCGGCGGACTCGAACGGCGGGACCGCGAGTCCCCAGCACGCGCCGGTCACAAGCGTGGCGACGATCAGGATCCAGAGGTTGGGCCGGCGCATCAACGGGCTACGCGGACCTCAAGAAGATCGGAAAGGTTGGAGAACGTGCCGCCGATGATCCCCGCGCAGGCATCGTAGTAGACCGTGAACAGCCGCGTCTCGCTGATGCGGACGGTGCTCGGGTAGCTTTCGTCTCCCCACCGGCAGTGTCCATGGTAGATGACCTTCGGCCCCGCATACTGAACGCTCCCGCCGGGCCCGTAAGGCCCGTAAGGATCGTAGAGCTGCATCACCGTGCGCCGGCCCTCGCCGAACTTCTGTGAGAGCTCGCCGTACGCGAGCACCACGCGCGCGCGCGCATCGCCGGCGACGCGCACCGGCAGCAGGTCCGGCGCCTGCGCCGGAATGTCGAGACGTTCGGGCGCCAGCCACGAGTGTCCGCCATCGTCGGAGCGCGTCCAGAAGGCGGACAGCTCGCCGCGTTCCGCGCGGATGACGGCGACCAGCCGTCCGCCGCCGAGATCGGCGATCGCGGGTTCGCTGAAATCGATGCCGGGCTGCGACGCCACCACGACCGCGCCGCCGGCGGGCCACGTCACGCCACGATCGGTACTGCGGATCACGGCGGCCCGGGAGTCGTTCGTTCCGGTGATCTCGCGCGCGGATCCGTAGTACGGCAGCAGGAGATCGCCGTTCTCGAGCTCGACGATCGGCGCCGACGTCGCGGCGTGGCCTGGCGGCGTGTCCACGCGCGCGGGCGCGGACCACGTCGCGCCTTCGTCGCGCGAGCGGGCCACGAAGACGCCAAGCTGGGTCGCCGGCGCCTGCGCGCGATCGACCTCGAAAAAACTCAACAGCAGCGTGCCGTCGTGCAGCGCAACGACGCTCGGATCGCGATCGTCGTTGGGGGTGTCGATCGCCACCCGCGGCGTGGACCAGTGCCGGCCGTCGTCCGTACTGCGCACCATCGCGATGCGGCCGAGCGGCGAGATGTGATCCGGGCTGTCGTAGTACACCGTGACCAGATGTCCGTTCTTCAGGCGCGCGACCGTTGGAAAGAACGTGCTCCGCTCCGCGGTGCGGGCTGCGACCACGACGTCGGGCGTGTGGTGCTCGCCCCACCGGGGAACCGCAAACCGGACTTCGTTCGACGGTGTGCTCTTCCCGGCGGCGTTCACGGCGCGCACCTGGATTCGGTACGCGTCGCTCGGCAGGCCGTCGAGCGTGTACGTCGTGTCGGCGGTGCGCGTCGGCACCTGGACGAAGCCGTTCGAGACGCAGTCGCACCACGCTTCGACGATGTACGACTCGGGCGCGCAGCCCTGGGCGGGCGCGCGCCACGTCAGCGTCAGCCGCGCGACCTCGACCGACGAGGTGACCGCCTCGGGGGCGTGCGGCGCCTCGGCGCACGCCGCGGGCGGCGGCGTCACGCTCTGCGCGAGCGCCGGCGTCCCCGCGCGCGCGGCCGTCAGCGCGGCGATGCCGATAATGGGCAGGAACGCCGACCATTTCGTTCGGATAGTGCCTGTCACCTACCTGTCACCTGCCTGTCACCTACGCGCACAGTGTCCGCAGCCCGCTGACCAGGCGTCCGATGCCCTCGGCGACGGTTTCTTTCTGGAGCGCGCCGTACGCGACCCGGAAGTAGCAGCCGTCGGTCATGCCGAACGCCGGTCCGGGAACCACGGCGACCTTGTGATCGCAGATGAGCCGTTCGGCGAGTGCGAGCGGCGGCTGTCGCGTGTGGACCTTGAGGAGCACGTAGAACGCGCCGTCGGCGGCGGGCACCTCGGCGAGCGGCGCGAGCCGGGACAGCGCGCCCATGACGATCGTCCGGATCGCAGCGAGCTCGCGGACGTACGGCTCGCAATGCGCGCGTCCGACCTCGAGCGCGGCCAGCGCGGCGATCTGCGAAATCACCGGCGGGCAGACGAGGATGGTGTCCTGGCTCTTGATCATCGCCGACGCCAGGTGCTCCGGGTACACCATGTAGCCGACCCGCCATCCCGCGAACCCGTACGCCTTCGAGAGCGAGTACATCGAAATCGTGTGCGCTTCGGCGCCCGGAATCGATCCGGCTGAAAAATGCCTGGCCGATCCGTACGTGAAGTACTCGTACACCTCGTCGGCGATGTGATAGATCCCGCGCTCGGCGCACAGCGCGTTCACCGCGCGCAGCGACGGTTCAGAAAAAACGGCGCCGCTCGGGTTGTTCGGGGTAATGGTCAGGATGGCGCGCGTCCGGGGCGTGATCGCGGCGCGCAGCGCGTCGATGCGGAGCTGATAGTGCTCGTCGGTCGGCACGCGCACGGTCTTGCACGCCGCCATTTCGATCGCCATCTCGTGATTGAAATAAAAGGGGACGGGGAGGATTATTTCGTCGCCCGGCTGCGTGACCGCGAACACCGCGTGCATGAACGCCATGTTCGCGCCGGCCGTGACCATGACACGGCTGCCGCGCGCGACATCGATGCCGTTTTCCTCCTGCAGCTTCGCGCCGAGCGCCGCGATCAGCGGCTCGATGCCGGCGCCGTTCTGGTACTCGTGCGTGCCGGGATCGCCGAGCGCGTCGCGCACCGCATCGAGCGCCGCCTGCGGCGGGCCGTAGTGGACGACGCCCTGCCCCAGCGAAATGGTGCCGGGTGCCTGGCGAATGATCTGGCTGATGACCTGGATGATGGGCGCCTGGATGGCGTCCATCCGCGATTGGGATCTCACGATCGGCATGATGAAGAGGCGCGGCGCGCGCCCCTCATCATAGTGCGCGATCGGCCGGGACCGGAAGCTTCAGCTACTGCTTCGTCACAGTGAAGTCGTGCGTTTCCGTCAGGCAGTCGGGGTTGACGCCTGCGAACGAGCCGGTCATGGTGTTCGTCGTCGTATCGACAGTGATGCTGCCAGGCGCAAGCTGGCCCGCGCACTGGCCGGAGTTTCCCCACGTCCACGTGCCGGCGAACGTGAGCACAGTGCTGGACGCCTCCGTTTGCGTGACGCGAAATCTGAAACCGATGGCGGCGGCGGCGCCCACGAGCGTCTGGCCGCTATGTTGGACGACGAAGGTGAGGTCAAGCTTTGCCGATTGACCATTGCTCCTCGTCGCCCTATCCGTCCCGAGCCAGGTTCCGGCGAGAATCCCTTGGGCGCCCACGACGTTGACGACGACCTCGTTCGATGTGCCACTCGTCCCGCACGCGTTCTTCGCCCGGACGCGGATGACATACTTTCCGGCACCCACGTTGTTCGCCGTCATCGTGGTCGCGATGCCTTCGAGGTCACTGATACTCAGATCTGACAGGAACGGTGCGGATCCGATCTCGACGATGTAGGTGGACGGCGAGTTGGACGGCGGGCCCGACGGGCCAATCCACGTGAGCGTTACCGTTGTGCCGTTCACGGAACTCGCCAGCCCGCTCGGCGACAGCGGCGGGCCCTGACAAGTCACCGCGTTAACGATGACAGTGACCTCGTTCGACGGGGGGCTGGTACCGGCCGCGTTCTGAGCCTTGACACGCACGTAGTACGTCCCGTTCGCGACGTTGCTCGCCGTGAAGGATGTCCGGCCATCGCTTATCGACAGAACGGCGAGATTCGAGAGTCCGGACGCCGATCCCGCTTCGAGGACGTAACTGACCGGGGGACCGCCCGTCGTCGGGGGCTTCCATATCAGATTCACTGTCGCATGATCGATTGCGGCTCGGAGATCGCCCGGCGCGCCAGGCGCCGCCGCACCCGCCGTGATCACTCCTACGACTGGCCGCGCGCCGGCGAAGCACGCCGCGTCAGTCGCCCCGCTCAGGCATCGTGCGAAATCGGTGAGCGGCGCGCCGAAGATCGAAGGACCGCCAGTGGCGGAAGCCGCAATTCCCGTCACGCCCGGCGACGCGCTGGCCGCTGGCCGCGATACCGACGGCGCGCCTGGAGACGACGAGCTGCCGCCGCAACTCGTCACGGCGAAGAGCGAGAGCGCAACTGCAAGATGAACGCATCGCATGCCGGTCAGCTCCCTCTGCCTGGATTCATCAAAGCCAACCGCTCACTGGCGGTTCAACGTCAACGTCCCGAGCCCGCCGAGCGTTGACAGAGTCATGCGCGTGCTTGTGAAAGTGCCCGAGAAGTCCAGAGTCTGTCCAAAGATCGTCGCGCTCACGGTGAGCGTACCGGCGCCAGCGGTGCCGGTCACGGTCCACGGGCCGGTGACGACGCCGACCTTGCTGCTGCAAGCGGACCTGGCGGCCTTCCTCACGCTGTCATAGAGCGAGCCGCTCAGCGTCGCGCCGGTCTGCGTCAGCGTCAGCTGCATATCGTGTTCGAGATCGCAGTTGCCGGTGCTCGCGTCCCAGACGAAACCGTCCGGCGACAGGCCGATCCACGTGCCAGTGAGGGAGCCGCCCGTCGTTGTCGAGCCGACTGTCACGATGACTTCGTTCGACGCCAGGCTGACATTGACGCCGTTCACCGCGCGCACGCGGACGTAGTACGTTCCGCTGGCGACATTGGCGGCGGAAAACGTCGTGGACGTGCTTCCCGTGTTCACTACAGCGAGATTACTCGCGCCCGTCGAGGAGCCTGCGTCGAGCTCGTAGGACGTCGCCGCGCACGTGCCGGCCGGCGCGGTCCAGGAGAATGAAACAGACGAACCCGTCACGGTCGAGGTCAAGCCGGTTGGCGCCGACGGTGTGCACACGCTGCTTCCAACCGTGAAGGCGACTTCGTTCGACGCGGCGCTCGTGCCCGCTCCGTTCTGCGCTCGAACGCGCACATAGTACGTCCCGCCCGGCACGTTGGTCGCCAGGTACGACGTCAAGGGCCCGCCGGTGGCGAAGTTCGCGAGGTTCGCGAGGCCAGGTGCCGAACCGGCCTCGATGACATAGCCGAACACCGCGTCGCCTGACGTCGGCGCGCTCCACGCGAGGGTGACCGAAGTGCCGACCGTGGTGACAGTCAGGCCGGTCGGCGCGCCGGGGGCGCTCGCGCCGGCCGTCGTCACCTGCATGAGCGGCCGCCCCCCGGCAAAGCACGACGTGTCACCCGCGGCGCCCAAACACCGCGCGAGATCCACCGATGACGATCCTGAGACCCGCACGCTCGCGCTGAACGGGTTCAGCGAAACCGTCGGCGTGACAATCGACGGCCGGGAAGGCGCGCTCGGCGACGGCGATCCGCCGCACGCGACCGCGACCACAGAGAACAGGGTAATGACGAGGGCAGACGCTCTCATGACTCCTCCTAGGAACGGCTCGCGCACGTCAGGCTGACGAAAGTACTAAGCCGCGCGCGGTGTTACTTCCCCCGATCGTGCGGTACCGTCACGAACGTGGTCTTCGTCGCGATATTGCCGGACTTGTCGGCGCACGCGACCGTGATGGTGTAGATGCGGCCTGACCCCTTGCCTCCGCGCTCGGCGCGGAGATTCACGAGCAGACTGTTTGGATTGAACTGCCAATCCGGCGCCGTGTCGCCGTCGCCCAGTCCGTTGATCGCCTCGTTGCTCGTGATGCCCGTGATTGAGCAGGCCGGCGCCGGATCGACCGCGTCGGTGTCGGTCACCGCAATGGAGATCGGAACCATCTTGTGGTTCGGCGGCCAGAGCTGACCGGTGCTCGGTGTCGCGCTGCCAATCACCGGCGCCGTCGTGTCGACGATGTTGACCGTTCGTGTCTTCGTCGTTGTGTTCCCCGCGCGATCGCTGACTGTGTATGTCAGCACGTAGGTTCCCGGCACATTCGTATTGACGGTCCCCGTCACGTGAATCTGCGAGGTGAGATTTCCGTCCACTGCGTCCACGGCCGTGGCGCCAGGATCGGTGAAGGTCGAACCACCTTCGACGGTCATCGGGTTCGCTCCGTCCAGTGTCAGCATCGGCGGCGTCGTGTCGCGGACCGTCACCGTGAACGTCTCCGTGCTCGAGTTACCGGACGCATCGGTTGCAGTCACGGTGACCGTCGTCGATCCCAGCGGGAACAGGCTGCCCGATGGCGGATTCGCGCTCACGGCTGGCGCCGGGTCGAAATCATCAGTGGCAGTCGCCAGGCCGAAGTTCACGACCGCTCCGCCCGACGAGGTGGCCTCGGCGACGATGTCACTCACCGCACCGAGGACGGGCGGCGTCACATCGCGAACGGTCAGTGTCGCGCAAGTATTGGTCGTGAGGCATGAAACGCTGCCGAATTCTGCGACGACCATCGTCGTGCCTGGGCGCACAGCGGTGACGACAGCTCCCGTTTCGTCTGGATCGATTGTGGCGATGGTTTCGTCGAGGACACGCCAGCTTGGTCCGTGATCGCCACCCGTGCCACCGCCGGAGCACGGCGACCCGCTGTCCGTCTGAATGAAGTTGAAAGTGACGAACGCCGGCGGCGCGCTGAATACTTCGAGCGTCGCAAGTGCGGTTTGTGCGGCGTTCTGCCCCCCAATCGCGTACAGATTGCTGCCATCGACCGCAACACCGAGTTCGTTACGCGCCGTCAGCATCGACGGCATCAATGCCCAACCGTCGGAGTGGCCGTTCGGGCCGGAGACACTCGGCATATAGAGCAGTCCGGTGCCGCAGCTGTTGGCGCCGACAACGTAGAAGACGTTGTTGATCGTTCCGCCGCCTCCAAAGGCGCCAGGCGACGGCATTGGCGCGCCCGTCGTCCACGCGGGCGATCCGATGTTGTACAGCTCGGTCGGCGCCGCGTTGCCGTTGCTCGTCACGCCGCCGGCCACGACAATCGTGCCGCCGTTATTCAACACGCCCGCAGCGAAGGCCTTACGCGCCACGGCCATCGACGGCTCAGGCGACCATCCGCCCCCGGGGGTGTAGCTCTCGACAGAGGCAAGAAGCGTGCTGCCGTTGGATCCGTTTTCGCCGCCGATCGCGTACAGCCTGCCGGCGGCGGCGACCAGCGCGAACTGAGCGCGCCTGGTCGACATGGACGGGAGAAGCGTCCATGTGCTCCCGTCGAACACTTCAACGGTATCGGTGGCATCGCCCCCCGACGTGTGTCCACCGGCCGCGTAGATTAGTCCGCCCAGCGCCGCGACTCCGGCGCCTTCGCGCGCGACGCGCATCGACGCCTCGGTGCTCCATGTGTTGCTACTGAGGTTGTATGACTCTACCGTTTTCAACGGACCGAAATTGCACGGACCGGTGCCCGCGCAGACGCCATCGTCTCCGCCGACGGCGTAGGTCTTGCCGTTCGCAAACACGCCAGCGACGGAGAACCGCGCCGTCGGCATCGAAGCCTTCGACGACCAGCCAGTGATCGTCACGTGACTGGTTGTGCCATTGAAAGTCACCGCGCCGTCGTAGAACGTCCCCTGCCAGTCCGCAAGAATGTGCGCGGGCGTGCCGAGGTTGTTGAGGCACGTCAGCGTCAGGTCCACGTGGGTCGCGCTCATGGTTCCGTCCACGGACACGACGAGCGTCGACGGCGACCATTGCGTATGAACCGCGCCTGTCGAATCGGCGGTGAACGTCTGGCTGCTGAACCCACCGGGGATCGGCGTGCTGGAGCACGGACTCACGTTCAGACCCGGCGAGAAGGAAGCAGACCACCACGAGCCGCCGGATCCCCCTCCGCCATTGTCGTGGTGTTGATCGGCAGTGCTCGCCATCGAACCGTCAGTGAACGTGGCGGTGGCGATGAACTGCTGCGTCTGACCGGGATCGAGCGTTGCGTGGTGATCGCCGATATCCGTGGTCACGTCGATCGACGCGAGGCCAACAACGGTGACCGTGAAGCTGCCGGTCGCCGTATTGCCGTGTGCATCGGTTACTGAACAATTCGTCGTCGTCACGCCGACCGGGAAGAGCGAACCCGACGCCGGGTCGCACGTCGCGGCGCGGCGTCCGTCGACGATGTCGTTGGACGAGGCAGTGAAGCTGACGGGTACGCTGGTGGTCGCGTCCGGACTTTGCGACCTGATGTTCGATGGGAGGAACAACGTCGGCGCTGTCGTGTCCTGCACGGTTACCGTGAAGCCCGCGCTGCTCGAGTTGCCATGGTTGTCGCTCGCAGTACAAGTCACGGTCGTCGTGCCGATCGAGAAGATCGATCCCGATGGCCGCGAGCAGCTGACAAAGCGCGATCCGTCAACGATGTCGGTTGCCGAGGTCGTGAACGTCACCAATGCTCCAGACGGTCCAGTGGCTTCTTTCGTGATATTCGCGGGCACCGACACACTGGGCGCCGTCGTGTCTCGCACCATGACGGTGAAGCTGCCAAACGATTGATTGCCACGCGAGTCGGACGACGAGCAAAACACGGTCGTGGTCCCAACGGCAAACGTCGATCCTGAGTTGGGATTGCAATTCACCGTGCGCGAACCATCGATCAGGTCGGTGGCCGATACGTTGAACGTCACATGAGCACCGGACGGACCGGTGGCCTCGACCCCCGTGATACTCGACGGTAACGACAGGCTGGGCGGCGTCATGTCGGTGACCGCGACGGTGAAGCTGCCAAAGTTCGTGTGTCCGCGCGAGTCTGATGCGGAGCAACTCACCGTCGTCACGCCAAGCGCGAACACCTGTCCCGACGCCGGACCGCAGCTGATGGCTACCGACCCATCAACGATGTCGGTCGCCGATGCGGTATAGAAGACGGTCGCGCCGGACGGACCGGTCGCTTCCTTGGTCATCCCGAACGGGATCGACAGCATCGGCGGCGTCGTATCCTGCACCGTGACGGTGAAGCTGCCGGTTGCCAGATTGTCGGCGAAGTCTGTCGCCTGGAAGTTGACGGTGGTCGTGCCGAGCGGAAACACAGTACCGCTCGCGTGTGAGATAAAGGTCGAGGAGATTCCGCTCAAGCCGTCTGAGGCGGTCGCGGAGAAGTTGACCGTCGCGCCACTGGAATGTGTCGCTTCGGCAACGATGGCCGACGGATACGACAAGAACGGTTTCGTCTTGTCGATCTTGATCGTCAACAACTGCTCGCCTTCGACGTTTCCGAACGCATCGTCGGCATGGTAGGTGACCGTCGTGGCCCCCTCTGTCGTCAGCGTGAACGACGTTGAATTGCCCGAGACGGTGACTGGCGCGCCGGCGTTGATCGCGTAGGTGACCGACGCGACTCCGCTGCCGCCGGAATTGTCGATCGCATTGAAGCTGACCGTGACGTCGTCATGGTTCCAGCCGTTCGTGTTTGACGCAGGCGACGCTGTCGCTGTCGTCGTCGGCGCAGTCGTGTCCAGCGGTGGACCCAGAAAATCGATCCGGTAGATGGCCGCGTGGACGCCGTTTCCGCCTGCATCGGTGACATACAGCGCGTTGTTGTAGAACACCAATCCCTGAATGTGTTGGAACGGCGCGCCCGAGACCAGAGCGGCCGGCGTCCCGCCGCTCTGCGGCAGTTGCCAGACGGTCGTTCCCCCCGCATCGGCGACATAGATTCTGCCGTTGCCGACAGCAATGGCATCCGGACTGATGAGCGGCGCGCCGCTGGCGAGCGTGGTGAAGGAGCCGCCGGTTGCGGGCAGCATCAGCACGCTGGGCGTCGTCACACCGGCCTTGCCGATGTCGGTGACGTAGAGCCGGTCGCCGTCGTACGCGATGCGAGTGCTGTGCTCAGTGTCGAACCCGCCGCCGTATCGCGAGCCGAGGAAGGTGATCGCCGACCCATCGGTATTCAAGCGGTGCACACGCCCCTGCACGTCGTCGGTGGTGTACAGCTGGGCGCCATCGGTCGTGATGCCAACGCCGTCGACGATCGGTTGTCCGCTCGCAAAGCCCGAGTAGATTTTGGTAATGCCGCCGCCGGCTGTCGGCCCACGGAAAATCGCGGTCGCATCGGGATCGCCGTTGGGATCGATCCAGAACACATTCGATCCGACGACCGTCAAGGCGGCGACGCAGCACGGCGTCGCCGGCGAATACAGCGTCGAGACCGTTCCGCCGCCAATCGGCAGCGTGAGAACCTGGGCGGTGCCGCCGACGGCGTTCCCGACGAACAAGGACGCGCCGTCAGTGGCGATCGCCGACGGTCCGGTGATCTGTGCATCATTCGAGATGAGCGTCACCGTCGGAACGCCGACGCCGGGTCCTGTCATGGTCAGATCGTCGAGCAGCAACGCGCTGAACGCGGCGAAGTGATAGTTGTTCGACTCCACGCGCATCGCGGCAATGGCCGACGCAGTGAAGGTGAAGGTCTTCGCCGGCTGATCGGCGAAATAGCTACTGAGCGGCTCGCCGACCGACCCGAGATCATTTCCGACGCTGTCGAGAAAATGAACGCTCCATTCCGGAAAGGAAATCCCGCTCGGTCCATTGAGGAGCCTGGGACGCGTGAAGGCCACGCCGTTCAGGGGCGTCCAAAAGTGCAGCGTGTAACTGACTGGATCGTTGCTTCCGCACTGCGTCAGGAAATTCGGCATCGACGGAGCCTGCATCGCCAATCCGCCGTACGTCTGGTTGGTGCTGGCAATGCCGACCGTCGTCGCCGGCGTCATGCCAGTGATAGTGACGCCATAGCCGGCCAAGTACGGGGCGGCAGGCACGCAGCCCGGGGCACTCGCGTCCACCGAATCGAAGTTGATTGTGACCGTCCCGGCCAGCGCGGGAAGTGAAGCCGTCAGGAGCAAGCAGCACGTAAGCCCGATAAGCGTCTTCATGGAATCCTCTTTTGCTCCGAATTGGCGCGACCGCAAGAGCCTTCAAAATCCCTACTGCCGGGTGGCGACGAACGTTCCGGCCTGCGATCCGTCGCCGCCGGCGATCACGACGCCGCTCATTCGATTCCCCGACACAGCGCCCGAGAACGTCAGGCTCTTTTGACCGCTGCCGAACTTGAACGACACGCTCGTTCCGTCGATCGTTCCATTGGTCACCGCGCTGGATTGGAGACCGAGGGTCGTTTCACAACCGCCGGTCTTGGCGGTCCGAGTTCGCAAGGTGATCGTGCCGTTGAGTACCGTTCCAACCTGCGTAAAGGTCCACTTGCAGATCGTCCGCGGTATCACACAAGGCGAACTCTGGGAGGAAGCTCACGCCGTCAGGCGCAACGCCGATCCAGCGGCCGGTCACTGACGTGCTGGTGGTGGAGCCGACCGTCACGATGACTTCGTTCGACACGCCGCCGATCGTGGAACCATTGCCGGCACGCACACGCACGTAGTACGTGCCCGCCGCAACGCCACTCGCCACAAACGACGTGGACGTGTTGCCGGTGAGCACGATCGCGAGGTCGCTCTTGCCCGGGGCGGACCCGGCCTCAATGCCGTACGTAGTCGGCGCGCAGCCGCCGGTCGGAGCGCTCCACGTCAACGTGACCGTGCCACCGCTCACGCTGCTCGTCAGTCCGCTCGGCGCGCCTGGCGCTGACGTGCAGCCCGTCGGCGTGCCAGTCACCAGAATCGCTTCATTCGACGGCGGGCTGATTCCCGCGCCGTTCTGCGCCCTGACGCGAATGAAGTACGTCCCCCTCGCGACATCGGGCGCCCCGAACGACGTCAGCGTGTTGCCGGTCGCGACAACCGCGAGATCCGCGAGCCCGGACGCCGATCCCGCTTCGATGACATAGCCGACCACCGGGTCGCCCGAAGTCGGCGCGGTCCACGCGAGCTGGACGTTGCTGCCATGGGCCGACGGGCCACTCAGGAATGTCACCAGATTGCTCGGCGCGCCGGGCGCCGTCGCGCCGGCCGTGGCGACACGCGTGACCGGCCGCGCGCCGGAGAAACATCCCGCGTCACCCGTCCCGCTCAAGCAACGCGCGAGATCGGCGGACGACGCGCCGGAAATCAACGCGTTCGCACTCGCGACAGTCAACGTCGCGGCGGATGTAGCAGGACCAGGCCGCGCGGCGGACGGCGCGCTCGGCGACGGCGATCCGCCGCACGCGACCGCGACCACAGAGAACAGGGTAATGACGAGGGCAGACGCTCTCATGACTCCTCCTAGGAACGGCTCGCGCACGTCAGGCTGACGTGCGCGCGATAGCGTTGGCGACGCACCAACGGATTACAAGAGGACGAAAGTACTAACGAGCGATCGGCCGTCATGGCGCCTCCACCAGGCCCTTCTGGAGGGCGACAAGCGCGAGCTCGAGCCGGCTGGAGATCCCGGCCTTGTCGTACAGCGACGTGAGCTGGTTCTTGACCGTTTGCTCGGTGACGGCGAAACGCCGCGCCATCTCACGGTTGGTGCAGCCGTCGAGGATGGCGAGGACGATCTCGCGCTCGCGGGGCGTCAGACGTGGGGCTCGATCAGCGGAGCTGCCGGATTCTTCGTCTGGCTGACGGGAAACCGACGAAGAGCGGTCTCCGGCCTTACGGCTGCTTCGATCCATCTTCCCTCAAGGCTATAGGTCAGCCCGATCGTGGTCGGGTTTGACCGTCCAGTCTG
>JACPZW010000004.1 GCA_016195265.1 Acidobacteriota bacterium
CCCACGATCGAACTGCATGCCTTCGACGACTTCGAGCGACGTCTCGAGCGTCTTGGCTTCTTCGACCGTGATGACGCCGTCTTTGCCAACCTTGTCCATGGCTTCGGCGATGATCTTGCCGATCGTCACGTCGTTGTTCGCCGAGATGGTGCCGACCTGCGCGACCATGTTGCCGCTGACCGGCTTCGACATCTTCTTCAGCTCGCCGGTGAGAGCCTCGACCGCCTTCTCGATGCCGCGCTTGATGTCCATCGGGTTCGCGCCGGCGACGACGTTCTTCGCGCCTTCCCGATAGATCGCCTGCGCCAGCACCGTGGCGGTCGTCGTGCCGTCGCCGGCCGTGTCCGACGTCTTGCTCGCGACTTCACGGACCATCTGGGCGCCCATGTTCTCGAGCGGATCCTTCAGCTCGATTTCCTTGGCCACCGTCACGCCGTCCTTGGTGATGGTCGGCGACCCGAACTTCTTGTCGAGGACGACGTTCCGGCCCTTGGGGCCGAGCGTGACTTTCACCGCGTCGGCCAGCTGGTTGACGCCGCGGAGGATCGCCTGCCGCGACTGCTCGCCGTACACAATCTGTTTTGCCATGAATGCTCTCCGTTAAGTCGAAAAAATCGTTCCGCTTACTTCTTGGATTTCTTGGTTTCGCCGCCCTCGATCACGGCCAGGACTTCGTCCTCGCGCATGATGAGGTATTCCTCGCCGTCGAGCTTGATTTCCTGGCCGGAGTACTTTCCGAACAGGATGAGATCGCCGGCCTTGACATCCAGGGGGATGCGCTTGCCGTCGTCCTTGGACTTCCCGTTGCCGGCGGCGATGACCTTGCCCTGCTGGGGCTTTTCCTTGGCGGAATCCGGGATGATGATGCCGCCGATCTTCTGCTCGCCTTCTTCGATGCGCTGAACAATGATCCGGTCGTGGAGCGGTCTGACGTTCATGCTCTTTACTCCGTCTGGCGTGAGGTTTGACATGGTACTGACGCGCTGAGTGAGGTTGGCACTCGCCCTGCGCGACTGCTAATTATATGTCAGGGGTTGGCACTGTCAAGAGGCGACTGCCAGCACTCTCAGGCGCGGCGTTTGAGCTTGTATTGGCCCATCTTGCGGGTAAGGGTATTGCGGTGGATCCCGAGCGTGTCGGCGCTCCTCGTCAGGCTGCCTTCACACCGGCCGAGAACGCGCGAGATAAACCGTTTCTCGAATTCGCGCACGGCATCGTCGAACTGGACGCCACGGTCCACCATTTCTTCGACGAGCTTTTCCAGGCGCTCGCTGATCATGCGAGGGCGCGTCCGGTGAGCCGCTGGTAGGCCTCGACGTACTTCTCGCGCGTCCGGATCACGACGTCGTCCGGCAGCGACGGGACGGGCGGCTGCTTGTTCCAGCGGATCTGTTCGAGGTAGTCGCGAACGAACTGTTTATCGAAGCTCGGTTGGGCACCGCCCGGCTGGTAGCCGTCGCGCGGCCAGAACCGCGAGGAGTCGGGCGTGAGCACTTCGTCGATCAGGATAACCCGCTCCTGAGGCGGACGGCTATCGCCGCGACCGGCGGGAAGGAGGCCGAACTCGACCTTGGTGTCGGCGATGATGATCCCGCAGGACTCCGCATACGCAGTGCCTTCCGCGTAGAGCCGCAGCGTGAGATCGCGCACACGATTGAGCAGCGGCGTGCCGATCATGTCCGCAGCTTCCTTCTCGCTGATATTGATGTCGTGTCCGCTCTGGGCCTTGGTCGCGGGCGTGAAGATCGGCCGGGGCAGGCGGTCCGACTCGCGGAGGCCGGTCGGCAGCGTGATGCCGCAGACTTCGCCGCTGGCCGTGTAATCCTTCCAGCCGGACCCCGACAGATAGCCGCGCACCACGCACTCGATCGGCAGCGGTTCGGTCCGCGTGACGAGCATGGAGCGGCCGCGCAGGGCTTCGGCGTCGCCGCGGGCGGCGTCCGGATAGTCCGCCGGGTCGGTCGACAGCACGTGATTCGCCACGAGCGATCGCGTACGCTCGAACCAGAAGCTCGAGATCTGCGTGAGGACTTTGCCCTTGTCCGGGATCCCCGATCCGAGCACGTAGTCGAAGGCCGAGATGCGATCGGTCGCGACCATAATCAAGCGGTCGCCGAATTCGTAGAGATCGCGGACCTTGCCCTGACGATCGGGCGGGCGGCCGGCGAGTGTGGTGTGGAGAACAGGAGCGGCGAGCGGCAACGGCAACCTCGGTGAGAAAGAGTGTGGCATCTTACAAGGTGCTCGGTGGTCTGACAACAACAACATGTGGTGGGGCGGTATAGTAGAAGCCGCTCAAGTCCACATGCGCGCTTCCATCCGGACGGCGATCGTTCTGGCGCTGGCCATCGGCCTGATCGCGCTGTTCCTCCACAACGTGGACGTGCGACGCGTGGGCGGCGAGATCGCCGACGCGCGGCCGGAATGGCTGGCGATTTCGCTCGTGATGATGGTCGCCAACCTCGTGATTCGGGCCCTGCGGTGGCAAGTGCTGCTGCATCCGCTCGGTCCGGCCACGTTCGGGCAGGCCTTTCGCGCGACGGCTGTGGGCTTTGCCGCGAGCAGCGTGCTGCCGGCGCGCGCCGGCGAAGTCATCCGCCCGTACTTTCTCGCCCGACAGTCGCGGCACACGGGCGCGGATGGACTCAGCGCGACGGGCGCGTTCGCGACGGTGGTGCTCGAACGGTTGCTGGACGTCGTGACCGTGCTGTGCCTGCTCGCGTCCTACGTGTTTGTCTTCGGAAGAGATCTCGCGTCGGCCAATCCGATGCTGTTCGGGCTGGTGAAATGGGCGGGCGCCAGCGCAGGCGCCGTCGCGGTCGTCGCGCTTATTGTGCTGTTCGTGCTGGCCGGCGATCCGGCGCGGCTGGGCCGCGCGATGGGACGGCTGGAGCAGCGTCTGCCGGCGACCCTTGCCGGACTGATCGCGCGCGTGGCGGAGCGATTCGCCGCCGGCCTCAGCGTCATCCGCCGGGGGGAGCCGTTGCTGATCGCGCTGGCCTGGTCGTTCCCGTTATGGCTCTCGAATGCCATCGGCATCTGGGCGGTCACGATGGCGTTCCGGCTCGGCGTGCCGTTCACGGGATCCTTCATGCTGATTGCGATGCTCGTGCTCGGCGTCGCGGTGCCGACGCCCGGCGCGGTCGGCGGGTTCCACGAGGCGTTCCGGATCGGCGCCACGCTGTTCTTCGGCGCGCCGGAGGCCGCGTCGGTCGGGGCCGCGATCGTTCTTCATGTGTTTTCCATCGCGCCGGCGCTCATGCTGGGCACCGCGTTCGTCGCACAGGAAGGCTTGAATTTCAGCGGCATGCGACGGCTCGCCGAGCAGGCGGAGCAGGGGCAGGCGTAGCCGAGTATGAAATGTCCGTTCTGCAGCCATCTCGGCGACAAGGTCGTGGACTCGCGCGAGTCGAAGGAAGGCGACGTTATCCGCCGCCGCCGCGAGTGCCTCGAGTGCGGCAAGCGTTTCACCAGCTACGAGAGAATCGACGAGATTCCGTACATGGTGGTGAAAAAGGACGGGACGCGGGCGCGGTTCGATCGGCAGAAGCTGATCACCGGTCTGTTGAAGGCGTGCGAGAAGCGCCCGGTCAAGGTCGCCGACCTCGAGGCCGTCGCGGATCGCGTCGAGGCGACGCTACAGGAGCGGCCCGACAAGGAAATCGCGACCGCAGACATCGGCGCGTTCGTGATGGAGGAGCTCAAGAAGCTCGACAAGGTCGCCTACGTGCGCTTCGCGTCGGTGTACCGGCAGTTCCGCGACCTCGGCGAGTTCATGAGCGAGTTGAAGGGCCTGCTCAACGTCAAAGAGTGATCGCGCGAAGGGACCACCAGCGCCGAGACCTATGCCCGCGACAGTGACGCCGATCGTGCCGAAACGGGTCAGCGGATCGGAACCGGCGCGCCCGCCCGCCCGTCGTCCGTTCCGCGACAACCCGCGGCTCATCCTGGCTGGCATCGGCGTGCTGGTGGTCGTCCTGGTCGCGCTCGTCGTCATCGCCCGCGGCACGTCCGGCTTCTCCCCCGACTTCCTGAGCGAGTTCGTCCTGTACGCGCTGTCGGTGGCCGACCTGACGATGCTGGTCGCGCTCGTGTTCGTGCTGGCGCGCACGATGATCAAGCTCGTGGTCGAGCGGCGGAAGGCGCTGCCGTTCGCGCGCTTCCGCGCCAAGCTCGTGGTGCTGCTGCTCACGCTGACGTTCATGCCGTCAGTGCTGGTCCTCATCGTCGGCAGTGACCTCATCAGCACGAGCGTGGACCGCTGGTTCAACGCGCCGATGGACGACGTCCTGTCGTCGGCGAACCAGATCGCGGGCGACTATTACCACGAGCGGCAGACGCTTGTCAGCGATCGCGCGAGCCGCCTGGCGCGCGCGCTCGCGACCGCGGACCTGGCCGCCGCCGACGCGAGTGCCCTGCAGGGTCAATTGGCGCAGGACGTGGCGTCGCCGCGCGTGCAGGTGGTGCAGGTGTACCGCGTCGTGCCGGGCACGCCGCCTGGACTCGAGCCGATTGACGAGGCCGTGGGCGCTGTGCCCCCGCCCGGATACAACCGGACCGCCACGGACCGGCTCGCGGCGCAGGCGCTGGCGGGATCCGCGACCACGTCGAGCGAGTCGATGGGCAACCGCGGCGATCTGCTGCGAGCCGCCGCGGTGATCCGATCCGCCGACGGCACGCCGATTGGCGTTGTCGTCGCGACCGATCATCTCGCCGCGGACGTGACGGCGCGCGCGCGGCGGTTGACCAAGGCGTTCGAGGACTACACCCAGTTGCGGGTGCTGAAGCGTCCGCTGGCCGGCGTCTACCTGTCCTTCTTCCTGATGGTCACGCTGACCATTCTCGTCGGCTCGACGTGGATGGGGCTCTACATGGCGAAGCGGATCACGGGACCGGTGCAGCAACTCGCGATCGCCGCGCGCGAGATCGGGGCGGGCCGGCTCGAGCAGCGCGTGGAGCCGCAAAGTCACGACGAGTTCGGTTCCCTGGTCGAAGCCTTCAATACGATGGCCAGCGAGCTGGCCACCAGCCGGCGGCGCGTGGAACGCAGCACCGTCGAGCTCGAGCGCAAGCACCTCGAAGTCGAGGGACGCCGGCGCTACATCGAGACCATTCTCGAACGCATCACGACAGGCGTCGTCTCGGTCGATCGCGCGGGCGTCATCACGACGATCAACAACGCGGCCGCCCGGCTCCTGGGCCTCGACGCGCAGATCGTCGGGCAGCCCGCGCTGATGGTGTTCACGCGCCAGGACCTCGAGCCGTTCGCGAAACTGCTGGCGCGCGCGGTGCGCGAGCGGGCTGAGCCGACGGCGCAGGAAGTGGCGCTCGCGCGCGACGACCAGGAACTGCATCTAGCTGCCGTCGCGGCCGCCCTCGTCGGCGACAGCGGCGCGCCCGAAGGCGTCGTTCTGGTGATCGACGATGTCACGCCGCTCATTCGCGCGCAGAAGGTGGCGGCCTGGCGCGAAGTCGCGCGTCGGCTCGCGCACGAGATCAAGAATCCGCTGACGCCGATTCAGCTGTCGGCCGAGCGCCTGCGCAGGCACTTCGCGGGCGCGCCGGCGGAGACGCGTGCGCTCGTAGACGAGTGTACCGCGACGATTGTCGGCGAAGTGGAGTCGCTCAAGGGCCTGGTGGACGAGTTCTCGCAGTTTGCGCGCATGCCGTCGCCCCGCACGGTGCCGACCGATCTCGGCCAGCTTCTGACGGACACGATCGCCCTGTACAATGGCATCTTCACCGACGTGCGCATCGACCAGCGGTATGCCTCCGGCGTTCCCCTGGTCAAGCTCGACGCCGAGCAGATCCGCCGCGTGATCATCAACCTCGTCGACAACGCCATCGAAGCCATGGAACGCCGCGGGCACATCGTCCTCGAGACGCAGCTGGACGCCGCCAACAGCGTCGTCCGCGTGATCGTCGCCGACGATGGCCCCGGGATCCCGGCGGCCGAGCGTGAAAAGCTGTTCCTGCCGTACTACTCCACGAAGCGGCGGGGGAGCGGCCTCGGGCTTGCCATCGTGCGCCGCATCATTGCGGAACACGGCGGCAGCATCGACGTGGGCGACAACGCGCCACGCGGCACGTGCTTCACGATCGAGCTGCCCAGTTGAAGCCCACGATTCTCATCGTCGACGACGAACCCGGCGTGCGGACCGCGTTGAGCGGCGTCCTGCGCGACGAGGGGTACGCCGTCGAGGCCGTGTCGAGCGGTGAAGCGTGCCTGGAGCGCCTCACGCGCGGGCCGGTCGATCTCATCGTGCTCGACGTCTGGTTGCCGGGCATGGACGGGCTCGCGACGCTCGCACGGCTGCGCGAGCGTCAGATGGACGTGCAGGTCGTGCTGATTTCTGGACACGGCAACATCGAATCGGCCGTGCGCGCGATAAAGATGGGCGCGTTCGATTTCGTCGAGAAGCCGCTTTCGCTCGAGAAGACCGTGCTCGTCGTGCGCAACGCGCTCAACCAGCGCCGGCTGGAGGCGGAGAACCGCGCGCTGCGCGCACGGGTGGACCGCCAGCAGTCGAGGGTGGGCGAGAGCTACGCGATGCGGCAGCTGCGCGAGCAGGTCGCGATGGCCGCGCCGACCAACGGCCGCGTGCTCATCTACGGCGAGAACGGCACGGGCAAAGAACTCGTCGCCCGCACCGTCCATCAGCTGAGCCGGCGGCGCGCGGCGGCGTTCGTCGAGGTGAACTGCGCCGCAATTCCCGAGGAACTGATCGAGAGCGAGCTGTTCGGCCACGTGCGCGGCGCGTTCACGGGCGCGGTGGCCGACCGCCGCGGGAAATTCGAGGTCGCCGACGGGGGCACGCTGTTCCTGGACGAAATCGGCGACATGAGCCTGAAGACGCAGGCCAAAGTGCTGCGCGCGCTGCAGGAACAGACGATGGAGGCGGTCGGCGGCACGGCGCGGATCAAGGTGGACGTGCGCGTGCTGGCGGCCACCAACAAGGATCTGCAGGCGGAGATCCGCGCGGGTCAGTTCCGCGAGGACCTGTACTTCCGTCTCAACGTCATTCCGATCTTCGTCCCGCCGCTGCGCGATCGCCAGGAGGACATTCCGCTGCTGGCGGATCATTTCATGGCGGAGTTCGCGCGGGAGTACGGCCGGCGGCTCAAGAGCCTCGACGCAGGCGCGCGCGGCGTGCTGCAGCGGTATCCATGGCCCGGCAACGTGCGCGAGCTGCGCAACGTCATCGAGCGCCTGATGATCATGGTGCCCGGCGAGACGATCACCACCACCGACCTCAGCTTTCTCGATCCAGGCGCGTTGCAGCGAACCCCGGCGTCCGATGCGCCGGCCGAGCGGCAGACGCTTCACGAGGCGCGCGATCAGTTCGAGCGTGATGTCATCCTTCGCACGCTCGCCGAGCAGCAGGGGAACATGTCCCGTACGGCCGAAGTGCTGGGCGTGGAGCGGAGCAACCTGTACCGCAAGATGAAGGCGTTCGGGATTGCGCCGTCGCGCCGTGCCGATGCCGACGAGGACGCGTAACGGAAAACGCGCGGCTCTCGGCGCTCGTGGAGCAGTTGCCTACGGCACGCACGACCGCGTCACGCGCCGGTCCCTGCCGGTCGCCGAGCGGTTGCTTAATCCGCCTGCCTGAGTCTGGTTTCGAGGACCTGATCCGGACTGAAGCGTCCGAGCTGCAGGTAGAACCCCGCGGCGCCGGTCAGCGCGGCCGACGGGACCAGCCCGACGATTTCACTCTCGAGGATGGCGACGCCGTACCGCTCGGCCTCGCGCTTGACGGTCTCGAAGACGCGGAAGATCGGCGTTTTCTCGAAATTGGTCAGGTTCATTGATACCTGGACGATGCCGCGATCCTCGAGCGCGACGCCCATCGCCTTTACGTACCGGTACCCGCCGCTGCTGTGCCGAATCGCGGCCGCGATCTTCTTCGCGACGTCGAGGCGATCGGTCGCGAGGTTGATGTTGTACGCGATGAGCGGCATCCGCGCGCCGACGACGGTGGCGCCCGCGCTCGGATGCGGAGCGGCGGGCCCGAAGTCCGGCGCCCAGCCCGCCGTCACCATCTTCGCGGCCAGGCCTTCGAATTCGCCGCGGCGGATGTCCTCAAGATTCTTCCGCGCCGGATTCGCCGACGCTTCTTCGTACAGATAGACGGGGACGCGGTGGCGTTCCGCGATGGCGGCGCCGACGCGCGCAGCCAGCGCGACGCAGTCGGCCATCGTGACGCCTTCGATCGGAATGAACGGCACGACGTCCACGGCGCCGAGCCGGGGATGCTCGCCGCGGTGCGTCCGCAGATCGATGTCGGAGACGGCCCGCGCGACGAGCGCGAGCACCGCGCCCTCGACGGCCGCCGCGTCGCCGGCGAGCGTAAAAACCGAACGGTTGTGGGAGGGATCGGAGGAGACGTCGAGCAACCGCGCGCCGGGGACGCGGCGCACCGCGTCCGTCATCGCCGCGATGACGTCGGGGCGGCGCCCCTCGCTCACGTTCGGTACGCACTCGATCAGCATTCGCTGATTCCGATTCTAGTCCGCGGCGCTGTACTTCTGCCAGACGCTATGCTATGCTGGCCGCCGATTCGATTTTTCCTATGTCCGATCCACTGCACACCGACGGTACGCAGACCAACGACGTCGAGTCGGAAGCGGATCGCCACGCCAAGATCGAGCAGCTCCTCCTTATCGGTCTCGACCACTACTTCGCGGCGCGCTACGACGACGCCATCAACATCTGGACCCGCGCGCTCTTCATCGACCGCGGGCACGCGCGTGCGCGGGCCTACATCGAGCGGGCGCGCAGCGCGCTCGCCGAGCGCCAGCGCGAATCCGAAGAGCTCTTGCAGCACGGCGTCGCGGCCTTCGATCGCGGCGAGGGAGAGGAGGCGCGGCGCCTGCTTCAGGCCGCCATCGACGGCGGCGCCCCCTCGGAGCAGGCGCTGGCCGTGCTCGACCGGCTGACGCGGCTCGAGGCGGCGTCGATCCCGGCCGCGCCGACGCGCAGCTCCGAAGGCCCCGAGCGCGCCACGCCGAGCGGACCGCGCCGCGTGCGCCGGACGATCCGCATCACGCTGGCGGCCGCCGGTCTGGCCGGCGCCGCCGTGCTTGGCGTGATCGCCCTGACATCCACTGAACGCGTTGACTGGCGTTCGCTGCTCGCGCTGGCGGGCGCCGGTCCGGACGACGCGCCGGTTGCGGCGGCCGCCCCGGTCGCGCCCGAGCTCGTCCTGCCGCTGCCGCGCCGCGGTGAAATGAGCCTCGCGCGCGCGCGATCGCTCGCGGCAGGCGGACATCTGCATGACGCGTTGATCGCGCTTGATGCAGTTCGACCCACCGATCCCCAGAAGGCCGACGCCGACCGCCTGCGGGCCGACATTCAGCACCAGCTTCTCGCCCTCACCGAACTGCCGGGCTCGCCGCCGGCGGATCGGGAGAAAGGAGATCGTCGCATCCCATGAAATGCGCGAAATGCGGCTACCTCGGGTTCGAACATTCCGATCGATGCCGGAACTGCGGCTATGACTTCTCGCTGGCGTCCGCGCCCGCGCCCGATCTGTCGCTGCGCGCGACGGCGAGAGCCATACCGGAGCCGATCGACGATCTGTCGCTGATTGACGCCGCGCGCGTGGCCATGGGGGCCCCGCCCGACTTGGACCGCGTCTTGGGCGCGCCCGCGCCCGTCGCGGTGCCTCTGTCAACGGCGTTCGTACCGCCGGCACGAATCGTCTCGGAGCCGACGCTCTTCGGTCCGCCGATCGCGGACGACGAGCCGCTCATTACGAAGGCGTCGCCGCCGCGGCCACCGCTCGCCGTGCGGCGGGCCACACCGGACGTCGCACGCCTGCGCGTCGAGCCGCCGCGCGTGCAGACGCTCGATCTCGCGCTCGAAATGACGGCCTCGGCGCCGGCGCCGCCCGTCACGCCGGCGACGCGCGCGACCGCGCAGGAGTGGCCCGAGCCCAGGCAGGAACAGCACGCCGAGAACGCCCCTCTCGGCGCTCGCATCCTGGCGATGGCGATCGACCTGACGATTCTCGCGGCGATCGACGCCGTCGTTGTCTATTTCACGATGCAGATCTGCGGCATCGCGCTGGCGGACCTGAGCCTCGTACCCAGGGGTCCGCTGTTGGCGTTCCTGTTCACGCAGAACTTCGGCTACTTCATCGCATTCACGGCCGGCGGCCAGACGCTGGGCAAGATGGCGACCGGCATTCGCGTCGTGCCGGACGAAGCGCGATCGTCGCTCGACGTGGGCCGCGCGTGCGTGCGGTCGCTGGTGTGGCTCGTGCTGGCCGTTCCGGCGGGCCTGGGGTTCGCCACCGCGTTGTTCCGACGCGACCACCGCGGGATCCACGACCGGTTCGCCGGCACTCGTGTCGTCCGAGCCTCGGCGTAGTCCGGCGTCTCGTTCTCTGATTCCGCTCGCCCTGGCGACTTCGCTCGGCGTGGGGCTCGTCCCGTTCGCGCCCGGCACATTCGGATCGGCGGCAGGACTGCTCGTGTGGGCCGTGCTTCCGGCCTCGCCGCTGGTCCAGCTCGCCGCCATCCTGGCGCTCTTTATCCTCGGCTCGTGGAGCGGCAGCGTCGCCGAGCGTCATTTCGGCCGCACCGATCCCGCACAGGTCGTCATCGACGAGGTCATGGGCATGGTCATTACCTTGTTCATGAATCCCGTCGGCGGGTGGGGCGTCCTCGTCGCGTTTCTGCTGTTCCGAATCGCGGACATCATCAAGCCCTTCCCGGCAAACAGGCTCGAGCGTCTCCCGGGCGGCATCGGCGTCATGGCCGACGATGCGATGGCCGCGGTCTACGCCAATCTGGCGTTGCGCCTGACGCTGGCATTGGGTAATAGAGTATTCGGGTAATCTGGTAATCGCCGTTTCGAAATCGATTACCCAATTACCCAGCTCCTCAGTTACCCGATTCATGAATGCCTGCATTCTCGCCGTCGGCAGCGAAATGCTCACGCCGTTTCGCGTGGACACGAATTCGCTGGCGATCACGGAGCGGCTGAACGCGATTGGGTACGACGTCCGGCTGAAGGCCGTCGTCGCCGATCACGTGGACGAGCTCGCGCGCGTCGTCGAAGGCGCGCTCGCGTGGGCCGATCTGATCGTGATCACCGGTGGGCTCGGGCCGACCGAAGACGACATCACGCGGGATGCCGTGGCGCGCGTCCTCGAGACGCCGATGGACATCGACGAGCGCATCGTCGAGCGCATCAAGGAACGCTTCGCGCGGCGCGGCCTGACGATGGCCGCCATCAATCAGCGGCAGGCCATGGTGCCCCGCGGCGCCGTCGTGCTCGAGAACCCGAACGGCACGGCGCCGGGCTTGTGGCTCGAGCGGGGCAGAACTGCGATCGTGCTGCTGCCCGGACCGCCGCGCGAGATGACGCCGATGTTCGACGCGGTCATTCGCGAGCGGCTGGCGCCCAAGATGGCGGGCCGCGGTCTGTTCAGGCGCGTGCTGAAGATCACCGGACGCTCGGAGTCCGACGTCGATTCCCACGCCCAGCCGATCTACAGCCGCTGGACGGCGCAGGACGTGCCGATCAGCACGACGATCCTGGCGGCGCTCGGCCAGACTGAACTGCATTTGACCGCGCACGCGCCGGGACGCGCGGCGGCGGATGCGGCCCTCGACGCGGCCGTGCGCGAGCTGCAGGACGTGTTCGGGCCATCCGTGTACAGCGTGGACGGGCGGCCGCTCGAAGCCGTCGTCGGCGCGCTCCTGCGCGAGCGCGGGATGACGATCGCGATGGCGGAGTCGTGCACGGGCGGGCTCCTGGCTTCGCGCCTCACCGATGTGCCGGGCAGCTCCGGATATGTTGAGCGCGGCGTCGTGTGTTACAGCAATCGCGCGAAGACGGATCTTGCGGGCGTGCCCGAATCCCTGATCGCCGAGCACGGCGCGGTCAGCGAGCCGGTCGCGCGCGCGATGGCCGACGGCATCCGGACGCGCTCGGGCGCGAACGTCGGCGTTGGCATCACCGGCATCGCAGGACCGGGGGGTGGCACGCCGCAGAAGCCGGTGGGCACCGTCGCCGTCGCGGTGATCGTCGAGGCCGAAACGCGCGTGCGGACGTTTCAGTTTATCGGTCCGCGCGAGATGGTGAAGTTTCAGGCCGCGCAGGCCGCGATGAACATGGTGCGGCTGCTCCTGCTGAAACTGGAGAAGTGAACGGCGGTGCGGCTGTTCCTCGCGGTCGATCCGGACGCCGAGGCGCGGCGCGCGATCGCCGCCGGGCAGCAACGGATCCTGTCGGCGCTCGGTGACGCCGCCGATCAGATTCGGCGCGTGCGGCCGGACCAGATGCATGTGACGCTGGTCTTCCTGGGGGAAGTCGCCGACGTCACGGCGGCCGCCGTGATTGACTGCTGCAGCCGGCCGGTGGATGCCGGTCCATTCGATCTGGCGTTCGCGGGCGTGGGCGTCTTCCCGCCGCGCGGCGCCCCCCGTGCGCTGTGGATCGCGATCGGGGCCGGCGCGAACGAGCTCGGGGCCATTCGGCAGGAGATGGCTGGGCGGTTGGCGCATCTCGGGTTTGCCGGGGAAGGCGGCGCGTTCCGTCCGCACCTCACGCTGGGGCGGTGGCGCCGCTCGCGGCCGTCGGACCGCGCGGGTGTACTGACACTCGCGACGGACACGGCGGCGGCCCGCTGCCGCATCGACCACGTGACGCTTTACCGCAGCGAGTTGCCGTCGGCCCAGCATGCCGGCCCAACCTACACGGCGCTGGCGCGTGCTAATCTGACCCCGCCCGTCGTCACCCGGCCGCTCACATGACCGCGATCATTGTCGCCGCGTATCTCATCGGGTCCATCCCGTTTGCGCTGATCCTGGCGCGCCGCTGGGGTGCCATCGATCTTCGTCAGACGGGCAGCGGCAATCTCGGCGCGGCCAACGTGATGCGTGCGAGCGGCATTACGGCAGGCGCGGTGGTCGCGGCGCTCGACATGGCGAAGGGCGCGGCCAGCGTGTGGCTCGCCGGGCGGCTGAGCGGCGAGCCCGCGGCGCCGGCTGTCGCCGGACTCGCGGCGATCATCGGTCACATCTATCCGGTCTGGCTCCGGTTCCGGGGCGGAAAAGGCGTTGCGACCGCGTGTGGCGCGTTCGCCGTGCTCGCGCCCGCCGCCGCCATGCCCGCGCTCGCGGTGTTCGTGGCTGTCGTCTGGCTGACGAAGTACGTCTCGCTCGGATCGATGCTGGCGTCGGTCGCGCTGCCACCGCTCGCGTACGCGCTCGGCAGTTCCGGTTCGGTCGTCGCCGTTGCAGCGGCGGCCGCCGCGATCATCGTCTTCCGTCATCGGTCGAATCTGGCGCGGTTGCGCGCGCACACCGAGCGGCGGCTCGGAGCGCGCGCCTGATGCGCACGGTCAGCGTCCTTGGCGCGGGGAGCTGGGGCACGGCGCTCGCCGTGCATCTGGGAGGCGTCGGCCACGACGTCCGGCTGTGGGCGCGGGATCGCGCGCTCGTGGCCGACATGCGCGCGCGGCGCGTCAATGCGACGTACCTTCCGGACATCGTGCTGCCCGACGCCGTCAGCGTCACGGCGTCGCTGGCAGACGCGCTCAGGGACAGTGCTCTGGTGCTCCTGGCGATTCCGTCGCATGGCTTGCGCGCGGTCGTACACGAGGCCGCCGCGGCTTTGTCTCCGGGAACGGTGCTGGTCAGCGCGACGAAGGGACTCGAGGGCGGCACGCTGCTGCGGATGTCGGAAGTGATTGCGCTGGAAGCGGGACCCGGACATCCGGTGGTCGTGCTCTCGGGGCCGAGCTTCGCGCTCGAAGTCGCGCGCCAGCAGCCGACGGCCGTGCTGGCGGCGTCGGTCCACGTTTCGGCGATGGAACTGGTCCAGGCCGAGTTTCGCGGGCCGTCGCTGCGGCTCTATGGGAGCGACGATGTCGTTGGCGTAGAGATTGGCGGGGCGCTCAAGAACACGATCGCGATCGCGGCGGGCGTCGTCGAAGGGCTCGGGCTCGGACACAACGCCCTGGCGGCGCTGATCACTCGCGGCCTCGCCGAGCTCACGCGCCTCGCGTGCGCGGCCGGAGGGCGGCGGGAGACGCTGGCCGGATTAAGCGGGCTCGGCGACCTCGTGCTCACCTGCACCGGCAGCCTCAGCCGGAACCGCCGGGTCGGGATCGAGTTGGCGCGCGGCCGCCCGCTGCGGGAGATTCTGGCCGGCATGAAGATGGTCGCTGAAGGCGTGCGGACGACGGGCGCGGCCCTCGCGCTCGGCGCGCGCCACGGCGTCGAGCTTCCGATCGCCACGCAAATGGCGGAGGTCCTCGACGGGCGATCCGACGTCCGCACCGCGCTCGAAGCGCTCATGCTGCGGCGTCAGCGCGCCGAAGCGGAAGCGTAACGCAGTAAAATTCGAGCGTGAGCTTCCTCGGCCGCATCCGCGACGGTCTTTCGCGCACGACGAAGCAGATCGTCGCGCGCTTCGACGACATCGCGCGGCGCATCGATGCGGCGGACCGCCGATCGAGTCCCCTGGAAGCCGCGACCCTGGAGTCGCTCGAAGAGCTGCTCATCTCCGCCGACGTCGGCGTCGGCGCGACGGACCGCATACTGACCGCCGTCAAGACTCGCCCGCGCAACGGCACGGGGCTGCGCGATCTGGTCAAACGGGAGATCCGCGACGTGTTCACGGCCGTCGATCGACCGATCGTCGTGGCGCAGCATCCGAAGGTGACGCTGATTGTGGGCGTCAACGGCACCGGCAAGACGACCACCGTCGGCAAGCTGGCGAATCTTCTGAAGAAGGAAGGCGCCGCACCGCTCGTCTGCGCGGCCGATACGTTTCGCGCCGCCGCCGTCGAGCAGCTCGAGATCTGGACGACGCGTGCCGGCGTCGATCTCGTGCGCGCGCGCGAAGGCGCGGATCCGGCGGCCGTCGTGTACGACGCGATTTCCTCAGGCAAGGCGAGAGGCCGCGATCCGATCCTCATCGACACCGCGGGACGTCTGCATACGCGCGTCAACCTGATGCACGAGCTCGGCAAGATCCGGCGGATCGCAGCGCGCGAAGTGCCGGGCGCGCCGCAGGAAGTGCTGCTGGTGCTCGACGCGACGGTGGGGCAGAACGGCGTGGCGCAGGCGCGCGAGTTCATGAGCGCGGCCGGCGTCAACGGCATCGTGCTCACCAAGCTCGACGGCACCGCGAAGGGCGGCGTCGCGGTGGCGATCGCGCACGATCTGAAGCTGCCGATCCGGTACGTGGGCGTCGGCGAGGGCATTGACGATCTCGTCCCGTTCGCCGTCGAGGAATACGTCGACGGGCTGTTCGAGGAGCAGTGGTAGATCGCGACTACATGGAGCGCGCGCTGTTTCATGCGGCCCGCGGCCGCGGCCGCACGAGCCCCAATCCGCTCGTCGGCGCGGTCGTCGTGTCGCCCGACGGCGTGATCGTCGGGCAGGGCTTTCACGAACAGGCAGGCGCCCCGCACGCGGAAGCGCACGCGCTCGTCGCCGCCGGCGCCCGCGCCCGCGGCGCGACGCTCTACTGCACGCTCGAGCCGTGCTGCCATCAAGGCCGGACCGGACCGTGCGTGACGCGAATCGTGGAGTCCGGGATCGCGCGGGTCGTCGCGTCGGTCGAGGATCCCAACCCCGTCGTGCAGGGCCGCGGGTTCGCGTATCTGCGGGCGCACGGAGTGGCGGTCGACGTCGGAGAGGCGGCTGAGACGGCGATCGCGCTGAATCAGCCGTTCTTCACGCTCATGCACGATCGCCGGCCGTTCGTGATCCTGAAGGCCGCGACGAGTCTCGACGGCCGGATCGCCGCGGCGGCGGGACACCGCACGCCGTTGACGTCGGCGCCGGCCAATCGCCACGCGCATCGCGTGCGGGCCGAAGTCGACGCGATTGCCGTGGGCGTAGGCACGATCCTCGCCGACGATCCCGAACTGACGGCGCGCGGCGCGTACCGCGAGCGTCCGCTCACGCGGGTCATCTTCGACCGGCAGCTCCGTACGCCGCCGCACGCCCGGATATTCTCGACACGCGACGCCGGCCCTGTCATGATCATGGCTTCGGCTGCCTCCAGCGGGCGCGCCGAGGCGCGCGCGGCGCTCGAAGCGCGCGGCGCGGAGATCGAGGTGGCCGACGGCACGCTGCGCTCGGCGCTGCGACGTCTCGGCGAGCGGCAGGTGGGCTCGCTGCTCCTCGAAGGCGGAGCGGCGATTCATGCGGCCGCCTGGGACGATCATCTGGTGGATTACGTGCGCCTCTACGTGACGCCGCACACGCTGGGCGAACGCGGCGTGCCGCTGCTGCAGGGCCGGCCGTTTTCCTCGGCGGAACTTCGTGACCGGCGTGCGTTCACGCTGGGTCCAGATACGGTGATTGAAGGGTATGTTCACCGGCCTCGTTGAATCCGTCGGCGAGTTGATCGAGCGCAAGCCGACCAGTGGAGGCTTCCGTCTGCGGATCGGCACGTCGCTCGCGTCCGAGCTCGCGCCCGGCGACAGCGTGGCCGTGAATGGCGTGTGCCTGACGGTCATCCTCGCGGAGGAGAAGCAGCTTCACGCCGACGTCGGACCCGAGACGATTCGCGTCACGACGCTCGGGTGGCTGTCTCCGGGGAGCCGGGTCAATCTCGAGCGGCCGCTGCGCGCCGACGGCCGCGTGGGCGGCCACTTCGTGCAGGGGCACGTGGACGCGGTCGGTCACGTCGAGGATCTGCGGCGCGACGCGGACTTCCACTGGCTGACCGTCACCTTTCCCGCGCATCTGGCGCCGTGCATCGTGCATAAAGGATCGATAGCGGTCGACGGCATCAGCCTGACGGTGGCCGGCCTGGGTACGGATCGTTTCGATGTCCAGGTAGTACCGTATACGATGGATCATACGAACCTGGGCCGCGTCCAGGTGCGCGACCGCGTGAACCTCGAAGTCGACATGGTCGGCAAGTACGTCGTCCGCGCCGCGGAACTGGCCGGCCTGACGCTGGACGGCGTCCGCCCGGGAGAGAAGACACACTAGCGATGCCGGGTCCGAAAGGACCCGGCCTACAACATGGCCAAGCACTCCAGACCGAGAATCGAAATCGCCAAGGGCGCGCGCAAGAGCAGGCCGACGCCGTTTGCACCAATCGAAGACGCCGTCGCCGCCATCCGCGCGGGCGAGATGGTGATCGTCGTCGACGACGAGGATCGCGAGAACGAAGGCGACCTGACGATTGCGGCCGAGAAAGTGACGCCCGCAATCATCAACTTCATGGCGCGGCACGGCCGGGGCCTGATCTGCCTCTCGCTGACGCCGGAGCGCGTTGACGAACTGGATCTGCCGCCGATGGTCGCCGAGAACAGCTCGCGCTTCAACACGGCGTTCTGCGTGTCGATCGAGGCCAAGGGCCGGACGAGCACCGGTATTTCCGCCGCGGACCGCGCGGCGACGGTGCTGGCGACGATCGACCCGGCGACGCGGCCGTCCGACCTCGCGCGTCCAGGGCACATGTTTCCGCTGCGATCGCGGACGGGCGGCGTGATGGTCCGCGCGGGCCAGACCGAAGCCGCCGTCGATCTCGCGCGGATCGGGGGCCTGTACCCCGCCGGCGTCATCTGCGAAATCATGAACGAAGACGGCACGATGGCGCGCGTGCCGCAGCTGACGAAGTTCGCCCGCAAGCACAAACTGCTGATGATCACGATCGCGGATCTGATCAAGTACCGCATGCGGACGGAATCGCTCGTGAAGCGCGTCGCGACCGCGAAGCTGCCGACCGAGTACGGCGACTTCCAGCTGAACGCGTACGAGAACAGCGCCGACCATCACACGCACGTCGCGCTGGTGTGCGGGAAGATCAAGGACGGCCGCGACGTCCTCGTCCGCGTCCACTCCGAGTGCCTGACCGGCGACGTCTTTCACTCCGCGCGCTGCGACTGCGGTCCGCAGCTCGACGCCGCCATGCGCCGGATCGCTGCCGAGGGCCGGGGCGTTCTCCTCTACTTGAAGCAGGAAGGCCGCGGGATCGGCTTGGCGAACAAGGTGCGCGCCTACGAACTGCAGGACGAAGGGTTCGACACGGTCGAGGCCAACGAGCGGCTGGGCTTCAAGGCCGATCAGCGCGATTACGGCATGGGGGTGCAGATCCTCCGCGACCTCGGAATTCGCTCCATGCGGCTTCTGAGCAATAATCCAAGGAAACTCGTGGGCATCGAAGGCTATGGCCTGTCGGTGAGCGAGTGGCTGCCGCTCGAGATTCCGGCCTCAGATTCGACGCGGCGGTATCTGAAGACGAAAAAAGAAAAACTGGGCCATAAATTGTCGAGTGTTTGATGAGTGTCAAAGGTCAGCTCTCCGCCAGCCGCGATTTCCTGATGGTCGGCATGCGCGCCTCCGAGCGCGGCGCCCGTAACGAGGAAGCCGCGAAAGTGCTGCGCGCCTGCCTCGATCTCGTCGAGACGCTGGTGCGCCAATCCGACAAGATCACCGCGTCCGACGTCGAAACGACGCTGGGGGTCCTGACGAAGGCGGCGAGCGAAGTCGATGACGAGACGTCGGCGACGACGGCCGTCGTTTCCGCCATCCGCAACGCGATTGGCCGCCTGCAGACGCTCCGCACGGAGATGACGACGAAGTAGCCGTCCCCGCGCCGGTTCGATTGACAGTCCGCGGACCTATCCGTTACGATAAGGGTTTGCGGTAGAGCACGTTAGCGCGGTCTGTCCATGTTCGAGTCGCTCAGCACACGCCTGCAGGACGTCTTCAAGACCCTCCGCGGCGAGTCGCGGCTGACGCCCGAGAATATCGAAGCCGCGCTGCGCGAGATTCGTCTCGCGTTGCTCGAAGCCGACGTCAATTTCAAGGTCGTCAAGGCGTTTGTCGACCGCGTGCGGGACCAGGCGATGGAGGCCGTCGGCAATGACGTCCTGCGCAGCCTGGTGCCGTCGCAGCAGGTCGTCACAATCGTCCGCGACGAGATGGTGGCCCTCTTCGGCGAGGCCGCGGGCGGGCTCCAGGCAACGAATCAGCGCCCTCGGGTAATCCTGCTGCTGGGTCTACAGGGCGCGGGCAAGACGACGACGGCGGGGAAGCTCGGAAAGTGGCTGGTGAAACAAGGCCGGCACCCGCTGATGGTTTCGACCGACGTCAAGCGGCCCGCGGCGATTCAGCAGCTGAACGTCGTCGGCCAAAAGGCGTCGATTCGCGTGCACGATCCGGCGGGCCAGATGGATCCCGTCGCGCGCGCGAAGGGTGCGGTCGCCGAAGCGGGCACGCTCGGGTTCGACACGGTCATCGTCGATACGGCAGGCCGCCTGCACATCGACGACGACCTGATGGGCGAACTGGTCGCGATCAAGAACGTGACTCAGCCGTCCGACCTGCTCTACGTCGCCGATGCGATGACGGGGCAGGACGCGATCAAGAGCGCCGGCGAGTTCAACCGGCGCGTGGGCGTGACCGGCGTCGTGCTGACGAAGCTCGACGGCGACGCGCGCGGCGGCGCGGCGCTCTCGGTTGTGTCCGTCGTCGGCGTGCCGATTGCGTTCGTGGGCAGCGGCGAGCGGCTCGAGGACCTGGAGCCGTTCCATCCCGAGCGCGTCGTGTCGCGGGTGCTGGGGATGGGCGACGTGCTGTCGCTCATCGAGCGGGCCGAAGCGGTCGTCGACGTCGAGGACGCGCAGCGGCTGGAGCAGAAGCTCCGGGCGAACGAATTCACGCTCGAGGATTTTCGCGATCAGCTGCGGACGATCCGGAAGATGGGACCGCTCGAGCAGATCATGGGGATGCTGCCCGGGATGGGCAACCTCAAGGCGCTGGCGGAGAACAAGTCGCCTGGGGGCGATGAAAAGCAGCTGAGCCGCATCGAGGCGATCATCGGGTCGATGACGCCCGAAGAGCGGCGGAAGCAACACATCATCAACGGGACCCGCCGCAAGCGCATCGCGAAGGGCAGCGGGACGTCGGTGGAAGAAGTGAATCGTCTGCTGAAGCAGTTCGTGCAGATGCAGAAGATGATGAAGCAGCTCGGCGGCATGGCCGGGCTGGCCGGCGGCGGCAAGCGCGCGCGCCGTCAGGCAATGCAGATGCTGCGCAACCGCCGGTAAGGTCGGCGGGCTCGAAGACGCCGGGTCCAGAAGGACCCGGCCTACGATACGTAGGGCGGGTCCTTTCGGACCCGCCAGTGCGCAGCGAAACGAGCGTCCGGGTTCGAGCCCTGGAGGCTATTCAGGAGAGTCCGATGGTCGCGATCCGTTTGCGCCGGGCAGGTTCCAAGAAACGTCCGTTCTTCCGCGTCGTGGTGACCGACTCGCGTGCGGCCCGCGACAGCTCCTTCGTCGAAATCCTGGGTCACTACAACCCCCGCACCAGGCCCGCGATCGTGCAGGTCGATCGCGAGCGCGTGGACTTCTGGCTGAAGAAAGGCGCGCAGCCGTCGGACTCCGTCCGCACGCTGATCGCGCGCCATCTGACGCCCGCGCCGGTCGTGCCGGTGGCTGCGGCGGTCGAGGCCAAGTGAGTCCCGAGGATACCGCGACCGGCGTGCGCGCGGTCGTCGAGGTGCTGGCCAAGGCCCTCACCGATCGTCCGGACGTGGTGCGCGTCACCGAATCGAGGCACAAGGACGTGACGCTCATCGAGCTGTTCGTCTCGCGCGAGGACGTCGGCAAGCTGGTCGGCCGTCAGGGCCGCACGGTGGCGGCGCTGCGCACGCTCGCGTCGACGGCGGGCGAGCGCGAAGGCAAGACCGTGACGCTGGAGATTCGTGAAGGGAAATAAGAGGACGGGGATCTTTTTCGATGGGCGGACAGGACACAGATCCCCGTCCCCCGTTTGACGCGATGGCCGTGGTGGGGCGGATCGCCCGCGCTCACGGCAATCGCGGCGAAGTGATCGTCACCCTCGAAACCGATTTCCCGCAGGATCGGTTTCGACCCGGCGCCGAACTGTTCATCGAGCGGCGCGGCGTGGTGGAAACTCTGCGGCTGGCGAAGGTCAGATTTCAGCACGAACGGCCTGTCCTGGCGATCGAAGGCGTAGCGACGATGAACGACGCCGAGGCGCTGGCCGGATTCGAATTGCGCGTGCCGGTCGATCGGCTGGCCGTGCTGCCGGCGGGCACGTTCTACCGGCACGAACTGATCGGGTGCCGCGTGGAAACGGGATCGGGCGCGGCGGTCGGCGTCGTGAAGGACGTGGAAGGCACGGTCGGCGGCAGCCGGCTGATCGTGGACGCCGGGACGCGCGGGGAGATTTTGATTCCGCTCGTCGCCGAGATTTGCACCGCGGTGGATATCGCGGGGCGGCGGATCGTGATCGAGCCGCCCGACGGGTTGCTGGAGCTGAACGCGTGACGTTCGACATCGTCACGATCTTTCCGGCGATGATCGCCCAGGCGCTGGCGGCGGGCGTGCTGGGGCGCGCGATCGAACGGGGTCTGCTGAACGTGACGGTGCGCGATTTGCGCGACTTCACGACGGACCGGCACCGGGTGGTCGACGATGTGCCGTACGGCGGCGGGCCGGGGATGGTGCTGAAGCCCGACCCGATCTTCCGCGCGCTCGACGCGATTGAATTGGAACGCGGGGAGCGCGGGCGGCCGTCGGCCGTGATTCTGACGTCGCCGCAGGGCGCGCGGTTTACGCAGGCGGACGCGAAGCGGTTGAGCGGCCTCGAGTCCGTCGTGGTGCTGTGCGGGCGGTACGAGGGCGTGGACGAGCGGGTGCGCGAACGCGTGACCGAAGAGCTGTCGATCGGCGACTACGTCCTCACGGGCGGCGAGTTGCCGGCGCTGGTGATTGTGGATGCGGTCGCGCGAAACGTGCCCGGGGTGGTGGGCGACGAAGACTCGGTGACGCACGACTCGTTCAGCCGCGGGCTGCTGGACTTTCCGCAGTTCACGCGGCCGCAGGAAATCACGACGCGTCACGCGGGCGTTGCGGGCGTGCGGGGCGGCGGGCAGGTGTTGTCGGTGCCGGACGTGCTGCTGTCCGGCAACCACGCCGAGATTCGGCGATGGCGGAAGCGGGAAGCATTGGCGAGAACGTTGGCGCGCAGGCCGGATCTGCTGGTCGGCGCGACCCTCGACGAAGAAGAGCGAGAGATTCTGCTGGAGCTTCAGAAGGAAGAAGGCAGAATGAAAAAGTTGGAAGCACAGAAAGTGGGGGAGTGATGGGCGCGATTGAATTGCTGGAGAAGTCACAGCTGGCCGAGCGGCCCGCGATGCGATCGGGCGACACCGTCAAGGTGCACGTCAAAGTGCGCGAAGGCGACAAGGAGCGCATCCAGATCTTCGAGGGCGTCGTCATCGGCGTGCACCGGGGCGGGACGCGCGCCTCGTTCACGGTCCGGAAGGTGTCGTTCGGCCAGGGGGTCGAGCGCATTTTCCCGCTGCACTCGCCGACGATCCAGAAGGTCGAGGTCACGCGCTCGGCGAAGGTCCGGCGCGCCAAGCTCTACTACCTGCGCGACCTCAAGGGCAAGGCCGCGCGCATGCGCGACACGCAGAAGGCCGAGTAAGCGCCGGAGCCCGCCATGCGCGTGTCGGCGATGCGCACGCTCGAGAACGCGCTGCGCCGCGTCGGATTCGTGCACGTGGCGGGCGCCGACGAAGTCGGCCGGGGCTGTCTGGCCGGGCCGGTGGTGGCGGGCGCCGTCATCCTGCACCCGGACCGGCACGTTCCCGGCGTCTGCGACTCGAAGCTCGTGCCGGCGGCGGAGCGCGAGCGGCTCTACGCGGAGATCGCGCGCGACGCCGTGGCCTGGGCGGTGGCCGAGGCCGATCCCGCGGAGATCGACCGCATCAACATTCACCAGGCGTCGCTGCGGGCGATGCAGCGCGCGATTCTCCAACTGGCCCCGCTCCCCGACATCGTGCTCGTCGACGCCTTCCGCGTACCGGATCTGCCGATGGCGCAGCGGGGCGTCATCCACGGCGACCGGCGGTGCGCCGCCATCGCCGCGGCGTCCATCATGGCCAAGGTGACGCGCGACCGTCTGATGGTCACGCTGCACGAACGCGACCCACGCTACGGGTTCGATCGCCACAAAGGGTATGCAACGGCCGAGCATCTCGACGCCGTGGCGCGCTTCGGTTACTCGGAGATTCACCGCCGCTCGTTCCGCCCTCCGACACTGTTTGATACGATTGACTAGACCGTCACGTGGCTATTGATCGCGCCGAAATTCTGCGCAACGCGGAAAAGCTGATCCGGCAGGGCAAGCTCGACGCCGGGATCGCGGAGTACGTGCGCCTCGTCGAGGATCAGCCGCACGACTGGAACCTCAGGAACACTCTCGGCGACCTGTACTCCCGCGCGGGCAAGGTCGATCAGGCGATCGAGCAGTACATGGAAATCGCGAACAGCCTGAACGAGGAAGGATCGATCCAGAAGGCCGGCGCGATCTTCAAGAAGATCCTCAAGCTGAAACCCGATCACGAGCATACGCTCGTGCAGCTCGCCGACATCCTCGGCAGCCAGAAACTGTACGCCGACGCGCGCAGCCACCTCAACACGCTCCACGAAATCCGGAAGAGCCGCGGCGACGTCCGCGGCGCCGCCCAGGCCCGTATCCGCCTCGGATCCCTCGATCCCGAGGACTACGAGGGGCGGATGATGGCCGTCAGCGCGCGCATCGAGATCGGCGACGTCGGCGGCGCGATGAGCGATCTCAAGGAGATTGCGAACGAACTGGCCGAGAAGGGCCGCCATGCCGACGCGATCGAGGCGCTGCGCGAGGCCGCCAAGCTCAACGCGGACGACGACGAGATCCGCGAGAAGCTGCTCGACGTCTACCTCGCGTCGGGCGATCTGGCGCGCGCCCGCGAGTGCGCTACCAGTGTCGAGCAGTTCCGGATGGTGTCGGCGGCGCTCGACGCGCAGGGCCAGACGGCCGAGGCGCTCGACGTGCTGCGCCAGGCGGCGGCCGCCAATCCCGGCGATACGGATCTGCGGGCCGAGCTTGCGCGGGCCTTCATGGCCAAGGGCGACATCGCGACCGCGGCCGAGTACCTGACGCTCGAGACCGCGGGCGACGATCCCGAGCTGCTGATGACGGTCGCCAACATCCAGCTCCGCGGCGAGCAGCCCGAGGGCGGACTCGAGATCGCGCGGCAGGTCTTCGAGAAAGATCCGGCGCGGCACGATCAGATCGCGCTGCTCGGATGGTCGGTGGCCGAGCACAAACCCGAGGCCGGATTTCTCGTGGTGCAGATGGTCGCCGACGCCTCGGTCGCCAACTCCGACTGGCCGGCGGCGGCGGCGGTCCTTCAGGAGTTCGTCACGCGCGTGCCGAACCACATCCCGGCGCTGATGCGTCTGGTCGAGATCTGCGTGGACGGCGGTCTCGAGGCGACGATGTACAGCGCGCAGGCGCATCTGGCGGACGCGTACATCGCGGCCGGCGCCGCGACCGAAGCGCGGTTCATCGCCGAGCGGCGAGTCGCCGTTCACGAGCACTGATTTGTCGCAGGGGCTCGGTGATCTCAATCTGCCGGACGAGCCGGCGGCGGACGCAGGCGCCGCGCTGCCGGAGCCTGAGATTCTTTCGTCGTTCGACCCGGAAGTGCTGCAGGCGATGGAGGCGGCTGCGGCGGCGTCGTCCACGCCCGCGCCGAGGCGCGGGTCTGAAGGCAGACAGTTCGCCCTGAGCGCGAACGCGATCGATCTCGACAGCATCCTGGGCGGCGCGGACGAAGTCGAGGCCCCGCCTGCGAAGGCACGCGCGAAGGCGCCGGACGTCGAGGTGGACTTGAGCGTCGTGCTCGACGGCGCCAAGCCCGCGGCGCCAAAGGCCGCAGCCAAGGCCAAGGACGAGACCGTCGATCTGGACGGCGTCTTCGGCACCATGCGCGACAGAGTGCAGAAGCGGTCGGGGCTCGATGAGGCCGAGAAGGAATATAAGCGCGGCCTGGCGCTGCGAGACGCCGGTGACATCGACGGCTGCATCCAGGCGCTCGAGAAGGCCTCTCGCGCGCCGAAGCTGCGGTTCGGCACCGCGCGCTTGATCGCGCGGCTCCAACGCGACCGTGGCGACCTGCCGCAGATGATCACGTGGCTCGAACGCGCGACGCAGGCGCCCGCGCCGACCGAGGACGATGCGCGGCAGGTGATGCTCGATCTGGCGGACGCGCTGGAGAAGACCGGCGAGGTAGCGCGCGCCCTCGCCGTCTGCCTCGAACTGCAGGCGGACGCCGGTGATTTCAAGGACGTCGCGGCACGTGTCGACCGGCTGTCCAAAGTCCAGGCGGGGGGGTAGCGCCCTGGTCCGCCGTTTCGTCTACGTCGCGTTCTTCCTCGAAGTCGGCCTCCTGCTCGTCGTCCTGCCCTGGTCGGGTTTCTGGGAACACAACTACTTTGCCCTGGCGTGGCCCCCGCTCCAGACCCTGCTGGCGAACAATTATCTCAGGGGGGCGGTGACCGGACTCGGCGTGGTCAATCTCGTCGCGGGGTTTGCCGATCTCGCGCTGCTGTTCGCGGCGCGCGATTCGCACGACTCGTCGTATCCGGACGGAGCCGGCCAGTCGTGAGCGCCTGTCTCGTGACGGATCGGCGGCGCCTTGCCGGCGCGGACGCGCCGTTTGCTGAGACCCGGCGTGCCGTGATTGCGCAGGTGCGGGACGCCGCCGCGGCGGGTGTGGATCTCGTCCAGGTGCGCGAGCGCGATTTGTCGTCGGCCGATCTGGCCGCTCTCGTCGTGGATCTGCTCGCCGTCACGCGCGGCTCTGGAACGCGTCTGGTGGTGAACGATCGGCTGGACGTGGCGCTCGCGTGCGGCGCCGATGGCGTCCACCTGCGGAGCGACTCGATTGCGCCGGCTGACGCGCGCCGGCTGGCGCCCGGCGGATTTCTGATCGGCCGCTCGGTCCACACCGCGGATGAGGCACGGAGGGCGGCGGGCGCCGATTACCTCATCGCCGGCGCGGTGTTCGCGACCGCGTCCAAACCAGGCGCGACCCGCTGGCTCGGTCTCGACGGTTTGCGATCGATCGTGAAGGCGGCGGGTGCGCCGGTGCTGGCGATCGGCGGCGTGACCGTCGATCGTCTGGACGAGATCGCGGCCGCGGGCGCGGCCGGCATCGCCGCGATCGGTCTGTTTCAACCGGCGGGGGACGCATCGCGGCGGCCGTCTTCGCTCGAAGAACTGGTCAGCGGTGTGCACCGGCGGTTTGACAGCCTCAGAGCCGCTCCCTAACATTAGCGTCGGTGACGTTGCCCCAGGGCCGAATGTCCACAGAACGACTCACGGGAGACTTTGGCAAGACGCTCCGCGAGGCGCGCGAGCGCCGCGGTGTCACGCTTCGCCAGATCGCGAACTCCACCAAGCTGTCCGTGAGCCAGCTCGAAGCGCTCGAGCGCAACGACATCGCGCGGCTTCCCGGCGGCATCTTCAGCCGCGGCATCGTCCGGTCGTACGCGACGGAGGTGGGTCTCGATCCGGAGAAGGCGATCCAGGACTTCATCGCGCACTTCTCGCACGACGAGGCGGTCATCGCGGGGCATCCGACATCGGAACAGAACGAGGACAACGAAGCGCTCGAGAGCGATCGCCGGATGGCCGGAACGTTTCTCTGGCTGCTCGGCGTCAGCGTGCCCATCGCCGCCGGCGTGCTCTACTTCAGCGTCGTCGGCCGCCATCCGGCGTCGGTCGCGCCGGCGCCGGCCGCGGAGGCGCGTGTTGCGGAGACCAGGCCGGACGAGCCGCGGGGAACCATCGCTGCATCGCCGGCCGCCCAGAGCGTCACGCCGGAGACCGCCGCCCCGCCTGCGCCGCCTCCCGATGTGCCGGCGCCCGCGGCTGCCGCCGGGGATCGACTGACGGTCGGCCTGTCCGTGACGCGGCCGTGCTGGGTGTCGGCCAATGTGGACGGCCAGCGCGTCATCGAACGATTGCTGCAGACGGGCACGCAGCAGACGCTCGAGGTCAAGCGAGAGCTGGTCCTGACGGCAGGCGACGCCGGCGCGATTGCCATCACGCTCAACGGCGCGGACGCGAAGGCGCTGGGCAAGTCGGGCGAAGTCGTGACCACGCGCTTCACGACGGCGAACTTCAAAGACTTCCTGCTATCCCGGTGATTGGACCGACTCCGCTCCTCGATTTCTTCAAACGCGGCGAGGTCGAACGCGACGTCCGGCTGCTGGCGGCGCAGGGCGGCCTGGCGCCGCGCGCGTACGAGCAGCTCGCGATGTTGATCATCCTCGTCGAGGATCACGACAAGGAGATCCGCGAGACGGCCGAGGAGACGCTGAGCAATCTTCCGCTCGAGTCGCTGCAGACGTTCCTGGCGCAGTCGGATGTGCCGATTGGCATGCGGGAGTTCTTCGGCGACCGGGGCATCTTTCCCGCGGAAATTCCGCCGATTGAAATCGACGAGCCGCTGATCGACGCGGGCGGGCCGGCCGACGAGTTCGCGGACCTCGTGGCGCCCGGCGAGGAGGATCGCGAAACGTCGCTGCAGAAACTTGCGACGATGACGTTCCCCGAGCGCCTGCGGGCGGCGATGCGCGGCACGCGCGAGATCCGGTCGATCCTGATTCGCGACCCGAACAAGATGATTACCGCGGCGGTGATGAGCAGCCCGAAGCTGAGCGAGCCGGAGGTCGAAGCGTTCGCAAAGATGCAGGACCTCAGCGGCGACGTGCTGCGCACGATCGGATCGAATCGCGCCTGGATGAAGAACTACAACATCGTGCTCGGGCTGGTGAAGAACCCGAAGACGCCGCTGGGGATGACGATGAATCTGATGGGGAGGATCAACGCGAAGGATCTGGCGAAGTTGTCGGTTGACCGCAACGTGCCGGAAGCGCTGCGAATCGCCGCCCGCAAGAAGACCGTCGCCGCATCCAGCGGGAAAGAATAGAAGTTAGAAGTTAGAAGGCAGAAGGCAGAAGGCATGCCGTCGATCTCGCAAAGTCGGGTTAGGCCGCGCGTCGATTTAACTCGCCCGGCGTTTCGCCAACAGCGCTCTGACGGCCGGAACGAGCTTGACTGGGATCCTCATCACGGTGGTCGTCGTTGATCGGTATGCCGCCTCGTCTTCTGCCACAGCCTCCACGTCGGACTGCGTTTCGTAGCGATCGAGGACCCGTTGCACTGGTGCGTCGTTCCAGTCGGCGCACCAGCATGACTCTTCGAGCTCGGTCGTAGTACTTGCGACGCTCGTTGTCTCGTCGATGATCGTCGTCGGGCCTGAACGTTCGACCTTTCTCAAGCTTCTCAATGCGACCGGGCACCGCGAGAACAGCTCCCAATCGGCGCCGAACGCCGACCCTCGACGCCCGACGACGGACTTTCGACACCAAACGATTGAAGGTTGACGCTGTACGCCGACCCTCGACGCCCGACGACGGACCTTCTGCACCAAACGATTGAAGGTTGACGCTGTACGCCGACCCTCGGCGCCCGACGACGGACTTTCGACACCAAACGATTGAAGGTTGACGCCGTACGCCGACCCTCGACGCCTGACGACGGACTCTCGACACCAAACGATTGAAGTGTGGCGCCGTACGAGGACTTTCGACGCCTGACGATCGACTTTCAACGCCCGACGATCGACGTTCGACGCTTAACGGATAGCGTTCACCAGCGGCCGCTCACAATGCGCGGGCGGCCGTCTGGTGCAACGCGTGTTAGGCATCGGGTTTCCAGTGTTCAACCAAGGAACTCTGCCACGTCGATTCCGGCCAACCCGGTTTGCCGCGAGCTTTGTGTACTCGATCAAGAAAACTGGTTGCCTCGGCAGCAGAAAATCCAAGTTCACGGAGCACACATCCGAGAACCGTTCCGCTGCGGCCACGCCCGCCGACGCAATGAACCACAACTCCCTGGCCAGATCGCCAAGCCTTGACAGTGGCGCCAACGGCCTTCTTGATCTTGTCTTTTTCCTTGATCTCGTTGGCCGGCGGACCACCAGTGACCAAGTCCTCGAGATGTTCAGTGAAGGCGACCGTCAATGGCGCCGGATCGTACGACCCGGGATGAAGCGACACAACTTGAGAAAAACCCGCCGCCTTCAGACTCGACCAAGGAAAGCCCGTTCGTGGGTACTTCATGCCACCAAGTGGTGTCGGTGATTTGAGTACCCAGTACAACTCCTTGGGAACATCGATTCCGTTGATTTGAGCGCCTTCATTCACGTCAACAAGCTTCATCGCTGCTTCCGATGCCTAACTTGTATTGGAGTAGACCGCTTCGCTCGTTCGTTCCATGAACATCGAGCCACGGTCGAGACGCCGGCGACTGGATGTTCAATCGCGGCCGGATCTTAACACGCGATCGTCCGCACTGATTGTGCGGCGGTGACGCGCTTGTGGAGCGGTTACACGCCACGCTGGCGCGTAACCACGCGTCGCTGTCGTTTGCGAAAGGACTCCTATTCCTGAACGAAGAAATGACTTGTGACTACCGGAGGCTTGCATCGAGAGCGTGAATACGCGCGAAACCGGCGGCCTAATCCTCGCGCGGGTGCGCGCCAGACTCGGCTCTGGATGCCCCAACCGAGGTTCCGGCGCCGAGCAATTGATTCGCGATCCGCCAACAACTCGGATCCTTCGAGAGTTTTCGACAGAATCTGACGATGTCGCAGGAGAACTGAAAGGAGCGTTCTCGAATGTCCCACGGCGGCTGCTTGTCCATGGGACAGGGGCCTTACAAGAACCGATCCGTCGTCCGCGGTCCTCTACTTCTGCCTTCTGCTTTCTTCGTTCCTTCCGCCTTCTGCCTTCTTCGTTCCTTCCGCCTTCTTCCTTCTTCCTTCTTCCTTCTGATTCCCCAGTCCGATCTCATCTGTGATAAGCCATCCATAAACACCGCGACGCGCTCGCGCTCTTCTTCACTCGCCATCGACTTCAGGAGATCGAGCGCCTTGGTCAGGTCCTCCTGAATCGTCGCCTTCGTGGTCTTGTAGTACAGGCGCTTGATCTCGGCCACTTTGTCGTCCACCGAGAGCATTGTCAGCATTGGTAGCATCGGCAGCTTCATGATTGATTCCGTCTGAGCGCGGCGCGAAAGGCGTCGAAGGGACGCGTGTTGAGGACGTGAGCGGGTTCGAGCCAGGCGCGGCGGGCGACCGCGATGCCCCAGCGCAGCCGCGCGAAGCCATTCGCCGAGTGCGCGTCGGTCGAAATGACGACCGGTACACCGCGCTCGCGCGCAAGTTGCGCGTGCGCGTCGCTCAGGTCCATTCGTTGGGCCTGGCAGTTGATCTCGACGGCGATCCGGTGGTGCTTCGCCGCGTCGAGCACGGCTTCCATGTCGACTGGATAGGCCTGACGCATGAGGAGCCGGCGGCCGGTCGGATGGCCGAGGACGTCGACGCGGGGATTCTCGATCGCGCGCAGGATCCGGTCCGTCATCTGCCGGCGCTCCATATTGAACGCCGAATGCACCGAGGCGATGACGATGTCGAGGGCGGCGAGGCAGTCGTCTGAGAGATCGAGCGAGCCGTCCGACAGGATGTCGCATTCGATGCCGGCCAACAGCCTGACACCGACGCCCTCGGCGTCGATCGCGCGGATGCGTGCGGCGTGCGCGAGGGCCCGCTTCTCGTCGAGACCGTTGGCCATCGCCAGCGCCTGACTGTGATCGGTGATCGCGACGTAATCGAGACCAGCCGCGCACGCGGCGACGGCCATCGCGCGGATGTCGTCCTTGCCGTCGGTCTCGGTCGTATGCATGTGCAGGTCGCCGCGCAGGTGTGTCCGCTCGATCAGGTGGGGCAGGGCGTGCGTCTGCGCCGCATCGATCTCGCCGTGCATCTCGCGCAGTTCGGGCGGCACCCAATCCAGGTCGAGCGCGGCGTAGATGTCTTCCTCGCGCTCGCCGGCGATCCGTGTATCGTCCGCGGACCGGAACAGTCCGTACTCGTTCAGCTTCAGCCCGCGGCTCATCGCGCGATCGCGCAGGGCGATGTTGTGCGCCTTCGATCCGGTGAAGTACTGCAGCGCGGCGCCGCGGCTGTCGGGCGACACCAGACGCAGGTCCACCTGGAACCCGCCGCGGATGAGGATGCTCGACTTGGTGTCGCCGTGTCCGAGCACCCGCTCGACCGGCGGATATTCGACGAAGTCATCCATGATCGACTGCGGCGCGCCTGACGCGAGCAGGTCAAGATCGCCGCAGGTTTCGCAGCCCCGTCGCACGCTGCCGACCGCTTCGATGATGGCTCCAGGCGCGCGTTCGCGTAAGTAGGCGAGCACGGCATCGGCGGCGGCGCAGGAATCGGCCAGAAGATGGCGGCCCGCGAACGCCTTCCGCTCTTCGATCGCCTTGAGGATGAGCGCCTCTTTCTTGGCGCCCATGCCCTTCATCGCGCGAATCCGGCCGTTCTTCGCCGCCGTTTCGAGATCGTCGAGCGTCTTCACGCCGAGCTCACGATAAAGCGTCGCGACGGTCTTCGGTCCAACGCCTTGCAGGTGCAGCACGTCGAGAATCGTAGACGGGAATTCCGCCAGCAACTCCTGGTGATACGGCGTGTCGCCCGTCTGGGCGATTTCCCTGATGCGCGCGGCGAGGTCCTTGCCGATGCCGGGAATCTCGCGGAGCCCGTTCACGTCCAGCGTTGCGAGCTCGTGGGGGTGATTGCCGGCGATATCGGCAGCGTTGCGGTACGCGCGGATCTTGAATGGGTTCTCGCTTTTGATTTCGAGAAGATCGGCGATCTCCTGCAGGATGTGACCAATGGCGGCGTTGTCCATGTCTAAGCCGGGGGCCCCACCCCGGAGTCGACTCTCAGCCCATCGGTTTCGATGCGGTAGTCGAGCACGCGCGCGCCGCCGGCGGCGAGCGCGCCAGCGATCCCGGACCGCGCGGCCGGCGGGCCGTAACAGAACAGACAACCGCCGCCTCCCGCGCCGCACACCTTGGCGGCGGTCGCGCCGGCGCGGCGGGCTCGTGCGATCAAGTCGTCGATCGCCGGTGTGGAGACGCCGGGGGAGAGGCGCTTGCGGTTCTCCCATTCGACCGCAATCTGCCGGCCGACCTCGTCCCAATCGCCGCGTTGGAGGGCCGAGCGCATGGCGACGGCCGTGTCGCGAATGCGTTCGAAGCAGTCGTAGACGTGCTGATCGCCGTCCGTGTGGCGCTTGGCGATCTCCCAGTTGTTCGTGCCCGAATTGCGCGGCGCGCCGGTATAAGCCAGGACGATGCGGCGCTCGAGCTCGTGGGCGTCGACGTCGAGGCCGACGCGCGTGATCCCGGCGACGCCGAGTTCCACGGCGGCAATCCCGCCGTACAGCGCCGGTCGATAATCCTGGACGCCGGTCGGCACGCGGATCGTCTGGCACTCGACGTTCATCGCCACCTGCAGCAGCCGATCTGGATCCTCCGAAGCCTTCGTCCATCGCGCTGCCGCGCCGCAGGCGGCGATCGTCAACGCGGACGACCCGGCGATGCCGGCGCCGGCGGGCGACTCGCCCCGCGTGGTCAGCGTCACGTTCTCGAGGCGATAATGCCGGGCGATCCGGGCGAGCAGCGAGAGATCGCCGCCGCCGTCAAGCGCCGACCAGTGTGGGGCCGCGACGGCGCGGTCGGTGTCGATCGACCGCAGCTCGATGCGGCCGTCGGTCCGCGACTGGAGTTCCGCATGCGCGCGCAGGCTGATGGCGGCGTTCAGCGTGGCGGCGCCGTCATGAAAGAGGTACAGCGGCCAGATGTCGATCGTGCCGCCGGCCAGGTCGATGCGCGTGGGGGCGGACGAAACAATCCGGTTCACTGGCGGGAATTATAGCGGGTCGCTTTCGGCGGTACAATCTTGATGGATTATGTCGCCGCTCGCGCTCCGCCGCAAAATGGGACAGCTGCTGATTGCCGGGTTCACCGGCACGCAGATTCCCGTCGAGCTGAAGTCTCTGGCGAAGGAATTCGGACTCGGCGGCGTCATCCTCTTCGCCCGCAACATCGTCGAGCCGGAGCAGATCGCCGAGGTCAGCTTCGAGGCGGCGCGGCTCGTGCCGGACATGCCGGTCTGGGTGTCCGTCGATCAGGAGGGTGGGCGCGTGGCGCGGCTGAAAGCGCCGTTCACCGAATGGCCGCCGATGGCCACGCTCGGGCGCAGCGGTGACACGCGGCTGACGGAGCGGTTCGCCCGCGCGCTGGCCGCCGAGCTCAAGGCCGTCGGCATCACGCTGGACTACACGCCGGTGCTCGACGTCTTCACGAATCCGAAAAACACGGTCATCGGCGACCGCGCGCTTGGGCAGAAGGCTGACGAAGTCGCACGTTTCGGCAGCGCCATCATCCGGACGCTGCAGCGCGAAGGGATTGCCGCGTGCGGCAAGCATTTCCCCGGGCACGGCGACACGGCCGCCGACTCGCATCACGAGCTGCCGCTCGTCGAGCACCCGCCCGAGCGGCTCCGCGAGGTCGAGTTCGTGCCGTTCACGGCGGCAATCGAGGCGGGCGTCGCGACGATCATGACGGCGCACGTCTTCGTCCCGTCGCTCGACGACAAGCATCCCGCCACGCTGTCGAAGCACGTCGTGACCGATCTGCTCAGGACCGAACTGAAGTACGAGGGCGTGATCCTGAGCGACGACCTCGAGATGAAGGCCATCGCGGCCACGTACGCGGTGCCCTCGGCCGCTGTGCTGGCGATTGACGCGGGTTGCGACGGCGCGCTCATCTGCAGCGGCGATCACGAAACCCAATGGGCCGCGCTCGAGGCGCTCGTGCATGCGGTTGAGGACGGTACGCTCCGGCTCGCCAGGGTGGAGGACGCGCTCACGCGGCAGCGGCGGGCCAAGGAACGTTTCCTCGCGTCGCCGGTCGCCGCACACGCCCCCACGCGGCAGGCGCTTCGCGAGGCCCTCGGCCGCGACGATCATCGCGCCATCGCGGGCGAGATGGCGCGCTTTCTGTGATGCTGAAGCCGCGCGCCCTCGCGCCGGGCGACCGCCTCGCGGTCGTCTCGCCGGCCAGCCCGTTCACGCGTGAAGAATTCGATCTCGGGCTCGCCGAAATCCGAAAGCTCGGCTTCGTTCCCGTCTACGACGACTCCGTGTTCGCGCGCCAGGGCTACGTGTCGGGCGCTCCGCAGATTCGCGCGGCGGCGATCACGGCGGCCTGGCGGGATCCGTCGATCGCGGGATTGATCGGCGTGCGCGGGGGGTACGGCAGCGCGCAGGTGTTGCCCCTGCTCGACCGCGAGGACGCGCGGCGGGCGCGCAAGCCGTTCATCGGCTACAGCGATCTGACGGCGATGCTGACGTTTCTGACGCAGGCGTGCCGGGTCGTCGCGTTTCATGGACCGATGCTCGCCGGACGCTTGAGCCTCGGCGCCGGCGGGTACGACGCGGACTCGTTCTCGAAGGCGCTCTGCCGGCGCGAACCGATGGGGGAGCTTGCCCCCGCCGGTCTCGAGTCGCTCCGTCCCGGCGAAGGGGCCGGGCTTCTCCTTGGGGGCACGCTCACGCAGCTATTGGCGTCGCTCGGCACGCCCTTCGCGTTCGATCCGCCGTCCGGGTACGTGTTGTTTCTCGATGAAGTGGGCGAGCGCCCGTATCGTCTGGACCGGATGGTCACGCAGCTCAAACAGACGGGATTGTTCGCGCGCGCATCGGCCGTCGTGATCGGGGAACTGCCGAAATGCGACGAGCCGGGCGGCCAGCCGGCCGCGCGGTCGGTCATGGCCGATCTATTCGCGGAGTTTCGCGGGCCCGTCCTGATCGGCTTCCCGTCGGGGCACACGAACGGCGCCGCGATGACGTTGCCCTTCGGCGTCGCCGCGCGCGTCATCGGCGGACCGGCGCCGCGCCTCGTGATCGAAGAGAGCGCCACGGAGTAATGCGTAAGAACATTCATTTCATCGGCGTCTGCGGCACGGCCATGGCGACGCTGGCCGCCATGCTGAGACGCAAGGGCTTCGACGTCCGCGGCTCCGATCAGGACGTCTACCCGCCGATGAGCGATTTCCTGGCCGCAGAGCACATTCCCACGTTCGCAGGGTACGACGCTGGACATATCACCGCCGATCTCGACCTCGTCGTCGTCGGCAACGCGATCTCGCGCGGCAACCCGGAACTCGAAGAGGTGCTCGATCGGAAGATCCGGTATTGCTCGTTACCTGAGGCCATTCGAGAGCATTTTCTCTGGGCCGCCCGATCGATCGTCATCGCCGGAACGCACGGCAAGACCACGACGACGGCATTGACGGGATGGGTGTTGACGCACGGCGGAATGGACCCGAGCGTGCTGGCCGGCGGCATCGTGCAGAACTTCGGCGAACACGGATCGAGCTACCGGCTCGGGAGCGGCCGTGACTTCGTGATCGAGGGCGACGAGTACGACAGCGCGTTTTTCGACAAGACGGCGAAGTTCCTGAAATACCTGCCGGACATCGCCGTCGTCAACAACGTCGAGTTCGATCACGCGGACATCTACGCGGACCTCGATGCAGTGATGCTGGCGTTCCGCCGCCTCGTGACGCTCGTGCCGCGCCGCGGCCTCCTGCTGCTCGGCGCCGACAGCCCTGGAAACGCCGCCGCGGCGCTGGCGAGCGCGGCCGTGTCGCGCGTGCAGACGTTCGGGCTCAGCGAGGGCGCCGACTGGCAGGCGCACGATCTGCAGGCGTCCGGCGCCACGACGCGCTTCAAGCTGTTGCACCGCGGCTCTCCGGTCGGCAGCTTCGACCTGCCGCTCGTCGGCGCGCACAACGTGCGCAACGCGACGGCGGCGATCGCGATCGCCATCGAGGTCGGGCTGACACTGGATCACATCACCGAAGGCCTGCGCGCCTTCCAGGGAGTGAAACGGCGGCTGGAGATTGTGGGCGTCGTCGGCGGCGTGACCGTGTACGACGACTTCGCGCACCATCCGACGGCCGTGGCTGAAACACTGGCGGGACTCCGCGCGGCGAATCCGGATGCGCGCATCTGGGCGGTCTTCGAGCCGCGGTCGGCGTCCTCGTGCCGGCGCGTGTTCCAGGACGCCTTCGCGCGCGCGTTCGCCGGCGCCGACCGCGTGCTCATCGCCCCCATATTCCGGTCGAAGCTCCCCGAGGCCGAGCGACTCTCGGTGCCACAGCTCGTCTGCGATCTGCAGGCCGCCGGCCAGGGGGCCGCAGCCGCCGCGTCCATCGACGCGATCGTCGAGACCGTCGTCGGTGACCACCGCGCCGGGGACCTCGTCGTCCTCATGTCGAACGGCGGGTTCGGCGGCGTTCATCGCAAACTGCTGCGGGCACTGGCGTGACGGCGCCTGGTCCGCACGTCCCTCGCATTGTCGCGGCGGGGGATGCCGCGCTCGTGGTGGAGTTCGACGAGCGCATCGATCCCTCGGTCAACGCGCGCGCGATCGCGCTGGCCGAGGCGATTCAATCGGCCTCGCTCGACGGCGTCCGCGATGTCGTTCCCGCATATCGATCGGTCGCGGTGTACTTCGACCCGCTGCGTATTGACTTCGACGCGCTCGTGCAGCGCGTCGAGCAGGCGGCGCTGATGCCTCGGACAGCGCCCGCGGCCGCTCGCGCGCCGATTCGCGTGCCTGTCTGCTATGGCGGCGCGCTCGGTCCGGATCTCGCCAGCGTTGCGGCGTTCGCGCACGTCAGCGAGCAGGACGTCATTCGCATCCACAGCGCCGGCACCTACCGCGTCTTCATGCTCGGGTTCGTTCCCGGATTTGCGTACATGGGCGTCGTCGATGCCAGCATCGCAATGCCGCGACACGCGACGCCGCGCGTCCGCGTCCCGGCCGGCTCCGTCGCGATCGCCGGCGTTCAAACCGGTATCTACCCGGCGGACACGCCGGGCGGCTGGCAACTGATCGGCCGGACGCCGGTGAAGCCTTTCGATCCGCGGCGCGCGGAGCCTTTTCTCATGCAGGCCGGCGATGCCGTGCAGTTCTACGCGATCGGCCGCGAGGAGTTCGATCAATGGCCATCCGCGTAGTCAAGCCCGGCATGCTGACGACGGTTCAGGACGCCGGGCGCTGGGGCTATCAGGCGCGGGGCGTGCCGGTGGCCGGGCCGATGGACCTCGTCTCGCATCGCGCGGCGAACGCGCTCGTGGGCAATGATCGCGCCGCGGCGACGCTCGAAGTCACGCTGCTCGGTCCCGAACTCGAGTTCGAGAGCGAGCGCGTCGTCGCCGTCACTGGCGCGGACTTCGATCTGGCCGTCGACGGCAAACCCGCGAGGATTAACGCGCCGTTCCTCGTCGCCTCGGGCTCGCATTTGCAGTTTCTCAAGAGGAAGAAGGGCACGCGCGCCTATCTGGCGGTCTCCGGCGGCGTCACTACGCCGATTGTGCTGGGCAGCCGCGCCACGCACCTGGTGAGCGCCATGGGCGGGCACGAGGGGCGCGCGTTGCGCGCGGGAGACCGGCTGCCGCTCGGTCCGCCGCACGTCAATGCGAGCAGCGCGCACGCGATGGACGCTCCGGTCGTGCCGCTCCCCGAAGGCACGGTGACGCTGCGCGTGCTGCGGGGGCCGCAGGCCGATTATTTCGCCGCGGATGCGCTCGACGTCCTGCAGTCCGCGCCGTACGTCGTCGGCGCGAATTCCGATCGCATGGGGTTTCGTCTCGCCGGGCCACGGCTGACGCATTCGCGCGGCGCCGACATCATTTCCGACGCGACGCCGCTCGGCGTGCTCCAGGTGCCGGCATCCGGACTGCCCATCCTGCTGATGGCCGATCGTCAGACGGCGGGCGGCTATCCGAAGATCGCGACGGTCATCTCCGCGGACATGTCGGCGGCCGGGCAACTTGGACCGGGCGACACGATCGCGTTTGTCGCGTGCACCCCGCGAGAGGCGATGGCGGCGCTCATCGCGCAGGAGCGGGCGCTGATGGCGATCGACGCATGACCATCGCCGCCGCGTTTCGCGATCGGCTGGGCCCGGATCGACTTCAGTCCGGCGTGCCCCTCGCGCCCCTGACGACCTTCCGCGTCGGCGGGCCGGCGGAGTGGTTCATCGAAACCCGGAACAGCGACGAGGTCGTGACCGCGCTTCGTCTGGCGCACGAGCTCGGCGTGCCCGTGACGCTGCTCGGCGGCGGCTCCAACGTGCTCGTCGCCGACGCCGGTGTGCGGGGCCTCGTCATTCGCCCGCGCGGCGGGCGCGTGCAGCGTGAGGGCGACAGCCGCGTGCGCGCCGACGCGGCGATCACCATAAACGGCCTGGTGCGTTGGACGGTGATACACGGCTGCGCCGGCCTCGAGGCCTGGGCCGGGACGCCAGGCACCCTAGGCGGCGCGATTTTCGGTAACGCGCATTTCGGTGGCCGGCTGATCGGCGAACTGGTCGTTGATGTGCGCCTCGCGTCGCGATC